>CALUGT010000004.1 GCA_944320265.1 uncultured Bacteroidales bacterium
TTCTCTAATCGGGAAAGTGCACGAGTAACTAGCCCGTCATTATTCAGATGGGCAAAATCACTCACCATATAAAGCCTGTTCGGTCCGTTTCGGTCTATAATGTTTCGTATTTCCTTCGTCAGTATCGTCTTCATATCCACAATGATTCCGCTTGCAAAGATACGATATTACTCTTGATGGAACAATAAAATGTCCGAAATTCTTAAAGAAAATCGGACATTATAGAATGCTTTGCGGCTTAATATCCCAATCATGGACCGAATACATTAAGTCAGGATTATGATAGTCCGCCAAGGGGGCTAACAGACCCATTGTAGAACATTAACACCATACCTCAAAATGAAGAGCTTTTATTAGACAGTGGAGCAAAATAATAATAACCTTTGGGAAACCGACAGAATATGGGAACTATACGGTATCAAATAAAAGACAAAGACTAATATATAAATTGATTATCAGATTAGTACATAATCATTCTCGGTTCAAGCGTGGATTTGCAACATAAAAGCAGATTAAGTTACGGCCACATCAGAAAAAGTCATTAAGAACAAGCCGGGATTGCTTGAGCTGTCCCAGCAGTTGGGGAATGTGTCACGTGCGTGCAAAATCATGGAGTACAGCCGTGACAGTTTTTATCGTTTCAAGGAACTGTACGAGCAAGGCGGAGAACTGGCCCTGCAGGAGATTTCCCGTAAAAAAACCGGTGATAAAGAACCGCGTGGAGGAGTGCATAGAGCAGGCCGTGGTGCAGATGGCCATAGACAACCCGGCTTGGGGACAGGTACGCGTATCCAACGAACTGCGCAAGAAAGGCATGCTCGTATCCCCCGGAGGAGTGCGCTCCATCTGGCTCAGGCATGACATGGAGACCTTCCAGAAGCACCTGAAGGCACTTTCCACCAAAGTGGAACAGGAAGGCATCGTGCTTGACGAGAACCAGGTGGCTGCACTGGAGAAAGCCAAGGCGGAGAAACAGGCGCACGGGGAAATAGAGACTTATTATCCCGGCTCCCTGGTGGCGCAGGACACTTATTATGTAGGTATATCAAACGGAGTTTGAGCTATGCCGAGGCGGAGAAAGGTGGCACAGGGCACTTATTATGTAGGTATATCAAAGGCGTAGGGCACATTTACCAACAGACGGTCATCGACACCTATTCCAAAATCGGATTCGCCAAACTTTACGACAGGAAGAACGCGCTCGTGGCAGCGGACATGCTCAGTGCCAGGGTGGTTCCGTTCTTCGAACAGCATGACCTGAAACTGATGAGGATGCTCACCGACAGGGGAACCGAATACTGCGGAAACAGGGAAACACATGAATACGAGCTGTATCTGGCCGCGAGGACATCGACCATTCCAAGATCAAAGCCAAGAGCCCTCAGACAAACGGCATCTGTGAACGCTTCAACAGGACTGTCCAGAACGAATCCTACGCCATCGCTTTCAGAAAGAAGATATACACCTCGACAGAACAACTGCAGGCAGACCTTGACACTTGGATGAACTCTTATAACACGCAAAGGACGCACTCCGGGAAATACTGTTTCGGGAAAACGCCCATGCAGACTTTCCTCGAAGGAATTGAGGTGGCAAGGAGATATCAATTGCAGGATGCAGGGAAAATACGACCTGACGAGCCAATAACCTGCTCATCAGGTTGTGAGAGTGAGAATGGTTGCGTATCTTCGCAGATGGCATCGGACACTTTTTTTTGTCCGATAGTATTGAATTTGTCAGAACAAGTCTTGACTATTACAATTCATGCTTGCGGTTCGCTATTTGCATTCGTATCTTGACTGCCTGCGCCAAACCATCGAGCAATCGGATGAAATCTTATCGAGGGTCCTTGACAAAGCAATATTCTAGCGGAGCCATGCCGGCACTGCCTTTTCCGAACGACAACGAAAAGTGCTAAACTTATTTAGACGGCTATCCCGGCAAACCGACAAACAGGAATAGGGCAAAACATACAAAAGCATCTCCCGATGCAGCGGCGCCCTCCTTGCCATCCCGCTCTACCCGAAAACTCAAGATGCCGCATTCTTTCCAAAATACTTACCTTTGCTGTTTGGAACCGATGCCAAGCGAACGCACGTCCAAACAGAATTGCATTCCCTCATTCTGAACGCCTTGGCGGCCAAGCACGCTTCGGCATCGACCCGCCAAAAACCAACAAAAATGCTCCAGGAAGAGAACCAGAACGGCCTCGATTTCAACACAGCCGATTACGACGAAGAAACGATACGCACCCTCAAATGGAACGAGCATATCCGCCTGCGCCCCGGCATGTATATCGGGAAGCTCGGCGACGGTTCCAGTCAGGACGATGGCATCTATGTGCTTCTCAAGGAAGTGATAGACAACTCTATCGATGAGTTCGTGATGGGCAACGGGAAGACCATCGAGGTCACGCTGAAGGATAATGCGGCCACAGTCCGCGACTACGGGCGGGGCATCCCCTTGGGAAAAGTGGTGGAATGCGTGTCGGAAATGAATACCGGAGCCAAATACGATTCAAAGACCTTCAAGAAATCAGTAGGGCTGAACGGGGTCGGCACCAAGGCGGTCAACGCTCTTTCCAGCCATTTCGTGGTGGAATCCATGCGGGACGGAAAGAAAAAGAGAGCCGAATTCGAGCAGGGCGTACTAGTCAAGGAAGAACTGACCGACTGCTCCGAACGCAACGGCACGCGGGTCAGCTTCAGCCCCGACCCGGAAATGTTCGGCAACTACCATTTCATCGAGGAATACATCGAAGCCATGCTGTGGAACTACGCCTACCTGAACCACGGCCTGACAATCAGCTACAACAAGAACAAGATAAAAAGCGAGAACGGGCTGAAAGACCTGCTGGAAAACAATATGGACGGCAGCCCGCTCTATCCTATCGTGCATATCGTGGACGAAGACCTGGAATATGCCTTCACTCATGTGGACAAGCAGTACGGCGAGGAATACTACAGCTTTGTCAACGGCCAGCACACCACCCAGGGCGGTACCCACCAGAGCGCGTTCCGCGAAGCCTTCGCCAAGACGGTCAAGGAATTCTACAAGAAAGACTACGACACTTCCGACATACGCTCAGGCCTTATCGCCGCTGTCAGCATCAAGGTCATAGAACCGGTATTCGAAAGCCAGACCAAGACCAAGTTAGGTTCGGTCTACATGGACAACAGCGAGGAAGCCCGCAAGAAGAACAACGGGGACGACCGGGAAACAGTCCGCAACTACATCCATAACTCGGTCAAGAAGAACATAGACAACTACCTGCATATCAACGGAGATGTGGCCGAAGCCATGCAGCGCAAGATCATCGAAAGCGAGAAAGAGCGCAAAAGCATGGCCGATATCAAGAAACTGAGCCGGGAGAGCGCCAAGAAAGTGAACCTGCACAATCGCAAGCTCCGCGACTGCCGCATCCACTACAACTCCAACCACGACAAACGGCTCGAAAGCACCCTTTTCATCACCGAGGGAGACTCAGCATCGGGAAGCATCACCAAAAGCCGCGATGCCAATACCCAGGCCGTTTTCAGCCTGCGGGGGAAACCCTACAACTGCTACGGCAAGAACAAGAGCTTCATGTACGAGAACGAAGAATTCAACCTCTTGCAAGCCGCACTCAACGCCACCGAGGACATAGAGAACCTGCGCTACAACAATATCGTGATCGCCACCGATGCCGATGTGGACGGGATGCATATCCGCGCGCTTCTGCTCACTTTCTTCCTTTGCTATTTCCCGGACATCATCAAAGGCGGCCATCTCTATATCCTCCAGACTCCGCTTTTCCGGGTCCGCAACAAACAGAAGACCTTCTATTGCTATACCGAGGAAGAACGCCTCAATGCCATCAAGCAGCTTGGCGGGAAGCCGGAAATCACCCGGTTCAAAGGGCTTGGGGAAATTTCCCCCGATGAATTCAAGGTCTTCATCGGCCCGCAGATGCGGCTCGACCCCATCCTGATGCGCAAGGACCAAGGCATTGCCGAAGCCTTGGAGTTCTATATGGGCAACAACACGCCCGAACGCCGGGACTTTTTCTTGGAAAACCTGCGCGTGGACATCGATATCGATTAACTTCAAGGAAGGTCAAGATAATGGCAGATTGGCTCCAGAAAACAACGGCTCTTTGCCTGTCAATCCTCGTATTGGCATGGCACGGCCATGCCTTCCCTGAAAAAACACTCCAGAACCCGCTTTCCTGGAGCAACACCGACTCCCAGCTTTTCAAGGACCAGTCCCATCTGGATTCCCTCTATGCCGCCATGAATGATACGCGGCAAAAAGCGGATTTAACCCAAATCGGTCATTAGACACGCCGAGTCCGTTTCTGATTGGGAAAACGAGGCTTTCGGGCAGATTGCCCGCTTCTGTCCGCATCCTGTTCCTCGCTACGCCTCGACGTAGCCCGCTACGCCTTCGGCTAGGCGAGAAGCATGCTGCATGACATAAGCGAGCAATCTGCCCGAAGCCTAATGACCGATTTGGGTTTAAGCGTGCAGAAAGCCCGGCTCTACGCAGCCAACGATTATTATTCCACCGCCATCAGCTTTTACAACCAAGCCTTGGATTTGCTCAAGTCCATCTCGGACACAGAAGACGAGCGCATCAATATCTTATTGGAACAAAGCGAATTATACGAACCTTACGGAGACTACGCCTCCGGCATCGCCACTCTGTACGAAGTCATCAAACTCTGTGCAGACCGGCTTCCGGAGAAGCAAGCCTTGGCGCATATCCGCATTGCCTTCTTCCTTACTCAATTAGACAATATTCCCTTGGCCAAAAACCATCTATGCACGGCAAGCAAGCTGATTCAGCAGATACCGGATACCGCACAAAGCACGACAGACTTTCTCCAATACCGGCTCAACAATACCTGGGCCAATATCTATTCCTCCCAGAACCCGGATTCTGCTTTCATTTTCTTGGATCTGGCACAGAGACACGCCCGTAACGACATCAAGAAAGTCCAAGTAATCTTTCAAAACAAAGCCGTACTCTACTTCTACAAGCAAGAATATGATTCTGCCGAGATTTTCTCACGCAAAGCCTTGGCCATCAACGATGACAAATACAACCAACTGAGCATTTCATTCAACATTGCCGAATTGGAGCAGAAGAAAGGGAATACCCAAGAAGCTTTGAGCCTCTACCGCCAAGCCATCCAGACTGCCGACGAAATCAAAGCCATCCCTATCAAGATCCAAATCCTGAAGAACATGGCCGAAGCCTATGCCGGAAATGGCCGGTTTTCAGATTCCTACCAATTGCTGCTGCAAGCCCAAAGCATAGCCGATTCTTCTTTCGTGTCCGAAAGCCAGCAAAAATTGCTGAGCGTGCAGAAAGACTTTGAAGTTTTCCAGAACGAGAACGCCAAGCGCATCCTTAGCTATCAGGAAGAACTGTACAGACTCCATGCCTTCAAAAAGAACATCCTCATCGGAGCCATATCGCTTTGCCTGATTGCCAGCATCTTTTGCATCGCATTCCTGTACAAGAGATTCCGGAAACAGCAAAAGGAAAGCCATCGGCTGACCTCTTCGTTAGAGCAAAAGATAGAAGAAGAGAACCTGATAGTACAGAAGCTCCAGCACGAAACCGACAAAAAGACCCGCGAAATCCTGACGCACGCCCTTTCTTCGGCCAAAACGGGGGAGATTTTGGAAAACGTGGTGGAAGAGCTTTCCCAGTTACGCCATAATTGCAAGGACAAACGGAATGCGCAGGCACTAAGTTCCATTGAAAACAAGATACGATCCATCAACTGGGACGAAGATGCCTGGGATTCTTTCCGATTCTACTTTGAGAACTTGCATCCCTCTTTCTTTTCCCGGCTAAGCCAAGCGTATCCCGCACTCACCCCCGGCGAAATCCGGATTTGCGCTTTCATTGCCATGAACCTCAACACCAAGGATATCGCCTCGCTCACCAACCGCTCCGTCCGAACCATCGACACGGCCAAATTCCATATCCGCAAGAAGCTCGGCATCACCAAGGACACATCCCTCTTATCCATCCTGCTGGCTTTCACCTATCCCAATCCGGAAACAGCAAGCGAAGCCAAAGCATAGATGCCAAAAAGAAAACCCTCCCCGCGTATGCAGGAAGGGCTTTCGTGGAGCATCTTCTCAGACGCCCCTTATTGCTAAACCAAAACCAATCTGTCAATCAAATCTCGGCAGAGCAAAGCACTCTTTACCCCAAATCGGTCATTAGACTTTGGGCATCTTGCCCGAAAGCCTCATTTTCCTAACCGAAAACAGCCCCGGCGTGTCTAATGACCGATTTGGGTTTACCTCTTTACCACCTTGGCCGAGGCCCATTTCCCATCAATGCGGACCCGCATCAGGTAAGTGCCGGAGGCCAAAGAAGAAAGATCCAGTTCAGCGGCATCGCCTTGCGCATGCAAAACCAGACGACCGGAGAAATCAAGCAGCAGGACTTCCTCTACCGCTTGTTCGCTGCGAATCTGAAGCACATCCGACACCGGATTAGGATAGAAGCTGAAATGAAGCGCATCCTGCACCTCGGCAGACACATCTCCCGTAGTGAACACCATGGTGGAAACCTCGGAAACACCGGTAGTGTAAACAGCCTGGACACCTGCCGTATAAGTCTGGTCAAGCGCCAAATCTTCAAACAGATATTCAGTAGCCGCGATGCCAGAAGCCACCTCATCCTCGTCCAAGAACACATTGAACGAAAGCCGCTGTCTTCGATATTCGATGCCCGCCCTTGCCGGACAATGCTCTTGACTTGACATTGGCGGACACATAACCCAAACAGGTCATCAGACTCGCCGAGTCCGTTTCCGATCTCGAGGATGATGCTTACGGGAATCTTGCCCGCTTCTGTCCGCATCCTGCTCCTCGCTACGCCTCGAACATAGACGGCTACGCCTCCGGCCAGACAAGGGACCTGTTGCATGACACATGCAGACCTTTCAGCAGAACCAAGCTTGCTTGGGTTTTGATTGCACCGAAAACGGGCTGCGTTTCGGCCATTTCCGAACAAGTTCGGCCATGGCTTTCAACTTGCACCGTTTTTGCCGAGGCGGAGGACTGAGCGCAGCAAGCTCATGAACACATTGCAACCCTTTGTACCGTGAATAAACGTGAATAAAACTGCACGCAAGCGAACTATCTTCCCTAAGCCCCAATCCGATCCGGGGTAAAGAAAAAGGCGATGTGTCATAATGAGCAATCTGACACACCGCCTGAGATTTATTTCAAATCCCTATTTTAACCCAAATCGGTCATTAGACTTTGGGTAGATTGTCCGCTTATGTCATGCAGCATGTTTCTCGCCTAGCCGAAGGCGTAGCGGGCTACGTCGAGGCGTAGCGAGGAGCATGATGCGGACAGAAGCGAACAAGATGCACAAAAGCATCCCTCTTCGAAAACAGGAAACACACTCGGCGTGTCTAATGACCGATTTGGGTTTAATACACCCCTCTTTCCAATTTCGACTTGTCCTCGAAATCCTGCCTGCAGTTTCTCTTGAACCCCAGACTCACTCCAGACTATTTGTTCCGGAAAGAATCCAAGCCCTCCTGCAAATAAGCAATGAAAGCCTCCACATCGCTGTCGTAACCATACGAACGCGAAGTCAGCTCCTTGCCTTCGGTATCGAGCAAGTTGTAGTAAGGCAGCGTATTGGTATTGAAACGGGTCACCTGGAAGTCGGCATTCTTCTTACCCATCGTCTTCATCACCTTGCCGTTCACCGAAGATGTCACCCATTCGCTTTCCGGAAGCTCTTCCCGGTCGTCGCAATAGAGCGCAATGATGATGTACTCCTTAAGCAAAGCCTGAACTCGGGGATCGGACCATACTTCGGCTTCCATCTTCTTGCAATTGGCGCAGGAATGCCCCTTGAAATCGATGAACACCGGCTTGTTCTGCTGCTTGGCGCAAGCCATGCCTTCATTGTAATCAAAATAGCCTTTGAGCCCGAACGGCAAAGTCAGACGGTCGGAATAACGCGGCGTGCCGCAAAGCTCTTGTTCCGGACCGGCAGCGGCCGAACCCATGCCCGAAACCATCACCGGCTGGCTCAGGTTGAACTGCTGGGTAGTGATAGGCGGAACCAACGAAGAGACCATCTTCAGAGGCGCACCGAACAGACCGGGGATCAAATAAATCGTGAACGAGAATACCGCAATGACCAGAATCAGGCGGAACACACCGATATGCGGCACATCCGAATCGTGAGCGAACTTGATTTTGCCCAAAAGGTAGAATCCCAGCAACGCGAAAATCACAATCCAGATAGCCAGGTAGGCTTCACGGGTAAAGATATGCAATTCGTAAACCTGATCGATATTGAGCAGGAACTTCATGCCGAAAGCCAGCAAGACGAAAGCGAACACCACCTTGACCGAGTTCAGCCAGCCGCCAGACTTGGGCATCTTGGCCAGCAAAGAGGGGAACAGGGACAAGAGGAAGAACGGGAATCCCATCGCCAGGCCGAAGAAGAACATGCCCAGAAGAGGCTTCAGCACCGAAGTCCCCATGGCCGCTTCCACCAGCAAGGTAGCCACGAAAGGCCCGGTGCAGGAGAAAGACACGATAGCCAGAACGGCCGCCATGAAGAAAGCCGAAATGTAACCGCCCTTGTCAGCCTTGGCATCCAGCTTGTTGGACATGCCCGAAGGCAAAGTAATCTCAAACAAGCCGAAGAACGAGAAAGCGAAAGTCACGAACAAGAGGAAGAAAATCAAATTGGGAATCCAATGCGTGCTGAGCACATTGGCGAAGTCGGCGCTCTTGGTAATCGCCACAATCGCCCCGATTAAGGTATAAATCAATGTAATGGACAAAGTAAAGATAGCCCCTTTGATAATCCCGGCCTTGCGGCTGCTTCCATCATCGGTATCCATGAAGAAGGAAACCGTCATAGGAATCATCGGGAACACGCAAGGGGTGAACACGCAAGCCAGACCGGCCAAGATAGCCAGCAAGAAGAAACCGGCCAGCGATTCTTCTTCCTCTGCCGGAGCGTCCGCTTCTACCGCAGCCGTTTCCTGCGCCGGCGCCACTGCGGCATCCGCCCCAGGTTCCGGAGCCGAAGTTCCAGCTACCGCTTCCTTGGCAGCCGGTTCAGCCTCAGCCACCGGTGCCGGAGCCGCACCTTTCACACCTTTCACCTTGAACGACAGCTCAATATCATTGAAAGGCAAGCAAGTTTCATCGTTGCAGACCTGATAGTCCACCGTGGCATCGATCGTGAAATCCTCCTCGGTATGAATCGTGATTTTCTGACGGAATTCGGCATCCTTGGCAAAAAATCGCACCATGCCGAGAAACTCATCGTTTTCTTCCACCGGAGCCGGGTTTTCAGAAGCCGCCCCGACCAGTTTGAAGTTGCCGGATTCCGGGAAATTGAAGGTGGTAGGCAAGGCACCGCCCGCGTCCTGCGAATACAAATGGTATCCGCCGCCCACGTTCGCTTTGATGACCAATTCGGCCTCGTTTCCCTTCAGGTACTTGACCGAACACTTCCATTTGACCGGGTTTTCCTGCGCCCAGCTGGCAGCTGCCAACAGGAAAAATCCCCATACGGCAAACAGTATCTTCTTCATGATTTGCATTTATTTGTTGTACAACATTAAATTTCCTTTTACGATCCCGAACCCGGCGAACCCGCAACAGGCTTCGAATCCGAGGGCGTTCTCCCTGCTTCAGAAGTCCTGATTGCGGCAGGCTTGCCCCGGTCGAAGGCGAAATGCAGGAACGAAAAGACCGGATACAGCACTACGCTGGCCGCGATGCCCAAAAAGCCGAAAACGCAGACCAGCACAACCGCCAGCAAGAAAAACAAGTAAACCATCCGCTTCGACTTCCATCTCCATCCCCCGCCTTTGAGCGAGAACATCCGGAAACTGCTAACCAACAGCAAAGCCATCAGAATGGAAAGCAACAGGATGAAATACACGTTCAGCACAAAGCCAGTCCTTACCCAATGCAAGCCCAATGCCGCCCAGAACAGCGCGTTGGCCGGGGTCGGCATCCCCTTGAAATCCTTTTTCTGCTCTTCGTCGATATTGAACTTGCCCAAACGATATGCCGAAGCAAGAGCCATCAAAAGCACGATGAAGCCCATCCAAGACGGCAGCACCTGCTGGGAGACCACCATGTCATAGGCAATGAACGAGGGAGCCAGACCGAAGCTCACCACATCCGAAAGAGAATCCAATTCCTTGCCCAACGGCCCGGACACGCCCAACAAGCGAGCCACCATGCCGTCGAACAAATCAAAGACCGCCGCCACCAGAATAAAGACCGCCGCCCATGCCGCCCGCCCTTCAAAAGTACTGGCAATGGAAAGGCAACCGCAAAGCAAATTGCATAAAGTCAGTATATTCGGTATTTCCCTTTTCAGTCTTTGCATAAATGCAAAAGTAGCAATTTCACAGAAACTAATTGAAACCCGGAAATTTTAGAGCCTGTAGAACCTTCCCCAAAGCCTTGCGACAGACCTCGACACTGCCCCAAAAGATCCTCAAACCGCGGCAACACGCCCCTGCCCTCACCAGGAAGGCGCCAAGTCGTACTGCGAAAGAGGCCGCAATCCAGGCAGCCAATGATATCCCTTCAAAGTCCGCTGCCGCTGCGTGAGCCGGTCTACAGGATAGAGAGCCGAATTCTTGGGCTTCACCACCGTAATCCCGGCCAGATCGCTGTTCTTGAAATACATCTTCAGACTCTGGCTTTCGGTCTTGTTGACCCCGATCAACTCGTGCTTTTCATCCAGAACATAGTAAATCGACAAGGCATTGCCAATCACATGCGTCCAATCCAAATAAGAACTGTCGTTGAAATAGCCCCACATCCGCCGTCCCTTCACCTGGTTGTAATAAAACTGAGGCTCGGACAATTCACTGACAATAAACACGTTTTCCTGCACAAGAAAACGATCCGGCTTGCTATCGGCAAACCACAGCTTCATCGTATCCCCGTCTATCTGGTAATCCTGCACCCAGACCACCGGCTCGTAATACATCTCCATCAAGGAATCCCGGTGCATATAGCTCAATGAATCGCATTTGCCTTGGATATCGTACCGGAAAAACCGCACATCATGGAAAGCCATCAGATCCTTCATTTGCCGGGACGTGTCGTAAGTCATCACCATCGTGTCGCTCACCACGAACAACGAATCCCCCTGCTCCACCACCACGCCCCTCGGGTTTATCGTAAAGAACGCACGCCCCAAGTTTTCCTTGTTCTCGGCATATTCGCTCTTCACATAGCAATTCCGTGCCGTATCCAGCAGCATCACATTGCTGTACGCCTGACCCTCCTTGCCTGCCATGTCGTAATAAATGCTGTCGCCGAACAAGACCTGCGTTTCCTTCGTCTTCACATAGGCATCGCCATCCAGGCTCACCTGCTCCTTTTCTTGGTCGAACCAGCCTTTCAGGCCGTACATGTAATAATCGGTCGTCTCGATATTGGTAGGCCCCTGGAACCGGGTAAAACCAGCCTCATTGTAATGCAACGTATCCGTCCAGATAGTGTATTCCGGATTCACAATCACCACATCCTCATAACAATGGAACAAACCCGTCCGACCCTCGTAATGCCCCTTGACCGATGTCAGCACCGTCTCGCCGGTAACAATCTCGCCACCTTGGGTATAGATAGCCGTGTTGTCCGACCCCTCGAACAGCAAGGACGGGGTTTTCAACGTCATGTCCTTATCCTTCAGCACTACATTCCGGTCCACCACGTAAGACCCAGTCGTGCCGTTGTAATCCAGCACCTCTCCGGTAATAAAAACGTTATCCTTGGTATAAATCCTCAGATTATCGTAAGCCTGGCAAGAACCCGTCTTCTGGTCGTAATCAGCAAAGTCGCTGTAAATCCGGTTCCCTTGCTGCAGAATTTCCACATGACCGATCAAGCGGTACACATTGGGCCGCCCCGGAATGCTCACGATGGAATCTCCGGTAAAAGTCTGCGCGCAAAGCCGCACCGCCAAGAGCATCGTCAACAAGCCGAACAACAGGAAAGTCCAAAAATACCGGCGCATAAAGCGTTCAATAAAAAGAAAATTTCACAAGCGAAGAAACGGAAAACCATTCCCGGCAGACAAGCGCGCCAAAATCGCCACGAGTAATCAACGGATTGGTTCCCTATGGATTTTCATCAGGAAAACGCTTGCAGGCTGACGCAAGGCAATGCTGACCGTCAACAAGTTGCATCTTGATACGGCTGCTCTGCCATTCCCGACGGGTCCATCCATGGAAACGAACGGGCAAAACATCGGCGGCATGCCAGCCATCTCGGCATCCGTCTCTCGTCACAGGCTGCGGATAATGGTTTCTTCCCGATCCGGTCCCACCGAAACCACCTTGACCTGGCTTCCCGTCTCCTGACAGATGAAATCCAGGTAAGAGCGGAAGGCCGCAGGTAATTCCTCGTAGCTGCGGGCCTCGCATACAGAGGTCTTCCAGCCTGGCAGTTCCCTGTACTCAGGCACCACACGTTCGGCCTGCTCGGCGGAAGGATAATGTTCCATCTTCTTGCCATCCAGCATATAGGACACCGCCACCTTGACCGTATCGAACCCATCCATCACATCAGCCTTCATCACCACCAGATCCGTAATCCCATTAATCATCAAAGTATAGCGCAAAGCCGGCAAATCCAGCCATCCCGTGCGACGCGGACGGCCCGTCGTTGCCCCGAACTCATGCCCGTTGGCACGCAGTTCTTCCCCTGTGGCATCGTGCAGCTCGGTCGGGAAAGGACCGCTGCCCACCCGGGTGCAATAAGCCTTGAACACCCCGTACACTTTGCCGATAGCAGAAGGAGGGATTCCCAACCCGACACAGACTCCCGCCGTTACCGTGCTCGAAGAAGTCACAAAAGGGTACGAGCCGAAATCCACATCCAGAAGCGAACCCTGCGCCCCTTCAGCCAGAACCGTCTTGCCTTCTGCCAATGCCTGGTTCAGATAAAACTCGGTCGGCAGGATGTCAAAGGAACGCAACTCCGCGATACCATCCATCCAAGCCCTTTCATATTCAGCCAAGGCCTTGCCGTCAATCCGCGCAGATTCCACGTCAAAACCCAGATTCCTCAGAGCCTGCAAATGATCCGCTTTCAAAGCCTCATATTTCTCCGGGAACGAAGGCTCCAGAATATCCCCCATTCTCAACCCGCAGCGAGCCACCTTATCCGTGTAAGCCGGACCTATGCCCTTCACCGTCGAACCGATCTTCCTGCTGCCCTTCTTCTGTTCCAGCGCGGCATCCATGAGACGGTGCGTAGGCAGAATCAGATTCGCCTTATCCGAAATCTTCATCCTGTCCCGGGCTTCGACGCCCACCTTCCGCAGGTTCGCGATTTCATCGCAAACTATGCAAGCGTCTATCAGCACCCCGTTCCCGATCACATTCATCTTCCCCTCATGGAAAATCCCGGAAGGAATCGTATGCAATACATGCGTCATGCCACCGAACTTGATGGTATGGCCAGCATTGGGTCCCCCCTGGAAACGGGCCACAATATCGTACCCGGGAGCCAGCACGTCCACTATCTTACCTTTCCCTTCATCCCCCCATTGGATGCCGAGAATGACATCTACTTTACTCTTCTGCATGATTTTATCCTTTATTTTTTGGATGCCCCGGACACACGAACCCCATCCTGCCTCTGCCGAGGCCAAAGAGAAACATTCAATGCCGAAGGCCTAAAGTCACATCGATTTCAAACTCTTCAAACTCAAATCCAAGGCATTCACATGATGCGTCAATGCCCCCACCGAAATAAAATCCACATCCGTAGAGGCATATTCCGCCAGATTCTTCTCATTAATCCCTCCCGAAGCCTCTGTCTCGTAGCGGTGGTTTATTATTCCGAGAGCTTTGCGCAAATCCGGCACTGGAAAATTATCCAGCATTATCCTGTCCACCCCTCCATGCTGCAACACCTGATCCAATTCTTCAAAATCCCGGACTTCTATCTCCACAGGCAGCTTCCTCCCCGTCCTTTCCAGATACCGCCCCACCGCGTCCAAAGCAGGCTTGATGCCCCCGCAGAAATCTATATGGTTATCCTTGACCAGAATCATGTCGAACAAACCGAAACGATGATTGCTGCCACCTCCGATCCGGACAGCCATCTTCTCGAACACCCGGTTGTTAGGCGTAGTCTTGCGCGTATCCAGCAGAACCGTCTTGCTACGGCCTATCAGGCGGACCAAGCGCCGCGTATGGGTCGCGATCCCGCTCATCCTCTGGATATAGTTCAAGCTCAAACGCTCCGCTGTCAATATGGATCGAGACGAACCTTCCACGCTGAACACATGATCCCCCATCGCCACTTCCTGGCCCTCTTCCACCAAAGGCTCGAAAACGATATCCGGATCCACCTCGTGATAAACCATCTCCGCCACCTCCAAGCCGGCAATCACTCCGCCTTCCTTGGCTATCAGGACAGCCTTGTCACGAGCCGAAGCCGGGACACAAGCCAGGCTTGTATGATCCCCGTCGCCAATATCTTCCTTCAATGCCAGCCGGATATACTCCAGCATCATGGCTTTTTCATCAATTTGCATCTCGAAGCTTATTTCTCGGCCTTTTCAGCCGCATATTTTTGATTCAAACCGTCCAGAATCACACCGGTGATATCCATCGACGGCACTGCGTACAGAACCCCGCTCATCGTCCCCGAGGTGATAATCAAGCTGAAATGCCCGCTTTCCCGATTATATTCCTCGATATAATCCAGGATGTAGGCCGAAACTTCCTGCAGACGCTGCGCCTGAAGGCTGGTCAGCTGATTGGCATAAGTCTGCTGCAAGGTTGCTATATCCTGCTGGCGTTTCGCCAAATCTTCTTCCTGCCGATGCTGTTCGGTCAAAGTCATCGTCGCCCCTACCTGCAAATAGTTATCGTAATCCCTCTGCCAACGATTTCCCTGGTTCTGGATGTCATTAGCCAGCTTCTCTTCCGTAGAAGCCAGCTCCCGCTGAACATCCGCCACCATCTGGAATCCATCGTTGATGCTGTCCATGTTCACCGTGGCAATCCTCAAATCAGCAGAGGGAGTCCCCGGCACCGCCGTGGCTGCCGCCGGTGCCGCACTGTCCGCCGAGTTCCCGCCCTTAGGCTCGCAAGCCATGGCCAACATCCCGCACGAAATCAATAATAAACTAATTTTCAAAAACTTAATTTTCATCGTTATCAATTTTGCAAAAGCCAAAGGTATTCATTTCTCCGTACTTGCCAACCCCGTCCAGCGCATCGCGCCGAAATTCGACGCTGCCCGAAGCGCGTTTCTCAATTCCCTTCGTTCGACAGGAACTGGATACGGACCAAACGGATTTCGGTCTCGCTATACTCATTCTCCCCAAGTTCCTTCAAGGCTTCCTCCACCGAATCGTTGTCCGCATCCAGGAAATAATCGTATATCTCCTCCCTATGGTCGGCATCCACCGCCTCCTCTATGTAATAATCAAGGTTCAGACGGGTTCCCGAATCCACGATCCGCTCGATTTCCGTCAACAAGTCTTCCATTGTCAGGCCCTTGGTAATGGCGATATCCTCCAAGGACAGCTTGCGGTCTATGCTCTGGATGATATACACCTTCAATCCCGACTTGTTCACCACCGACTTGATCACGAAATCCTGCGGACGCTCGATCTCGTTTTCCTCCACATAATTCTTGATAAGCTCGATGAAAGGCTTCCCGTACTTCTGCGCCTTGCCGACTCCGACCCCGGTGATATGGGTCAGCTCATCCAGGGTGATCGGATACTGGATGGTCATATCCTTGAGCGATACATCCTGGAAAATCACGTATGGCGGCAAATTCTCCTTATGCGCCATGTCTTTCAGCAAATCCTTCAGCAGGGCATACAAAACCTTGTCCACCGCCTCCGAAGCGCTGTTGCCTCCAGCCATGTATTCCGAATCTTCCGGATCGTACGTATGATCCCGGATCACCTCTATCCTGAACGGATTCTTGACAAAATCCTCGCCCGCCGGCGTCACCTTGACGACCCCGTAATCTTCTATATCCTTGCCGAGCAAGTCTTCGATGATACATTGCCTGATCACGGCTTTCCAATAACGTTCATCCCGGTCTTTGCCCTTGCCGAACTGAGGGAGAAGGTTATGCTTGTAGTTCTTGATAGAAGGCGACAGCTTGCCCATGCAAATGGCCACGATATAATCCGTCTTGAACTGCTGCTTGATATCCAGGATCAACTGTATCACAAAACGGGCCTGTTCCGTGGCATCTTCCTTCTGCTTCGGGTACAAGCAGTTGTCGCAATTATGGCAATTATCCGTCTCATACTTTTCCCCGAAATAATGAAGCAGATGCTTGCGCCGGCACATGGAAGTCTCCGCGTAGGAAATAGTCTCCGCCATCAGTTGCCTGGCCACTTCCTGCTCAGACACCTGCTTGTCTTTCAGAAACTTTTCCAACTTGATGATATCTTCCTCGCAATAAAATGCTATGCACTTGCCTTCGCCGCCATCCCGACCAGCCCGGCCGGTCTCCTGGTAATATCCCTCCAGGCTCTTGGGCATATCGTAATGGATTACAAAACGGACATCCGGTTTGTCGATGCCCATCCCGAAAGCGATAGTAGCCACAATCACATCCACATCCTCCATCAGGAAACGGTCCTGGTTGGTAGCCCGCGTCTGGGCATCCAATCCGGCATGATAGGGCAAGGCGCGGATCCCGTTAGCGCAAAGCACTTCGGCAAATTCCTCCACTTTCTTCCGGCTCAGGCAATACACGATACCGGACTTCCCGCTATTGTCCCGGATGAACTTCACGATATCCCTGTCCACGTTCTTGGTCTTGGGGCGAACCTCGTAATACAGGTTTTCCCGATTGAACGAGGAAATGAACACCTTGGCATCCATCATCCCCAGATTCTTCTGTATATCTTTCTGTACCTTGGGCGTAGCCGTTGCCGTCAAGGCTATGACAGGCACATTCCGCCCGATCTGTTCGATAATCGGCCTCAGGCGGCGGTACTCCGGCCGGAAATCATGGCCCCATTCCGAAATGCAATGCGCCTCGTCGATAGCATATAGAGAAATAGGTATCGTCTGGAAAAACTCCACATTCTCTTCCTTGGTCAAAGTCTCCGGAGCCACATACAGCAGCTTGGTCTGTCCTGAAGCCAGATCGTCCTTGACCTGCCGCATCTCCGCCTTGGACAGGGAGGAGTTCAGGTAATGGGCTATCTTGGCCGCGCTCCCGAAGCTGCGCACCGCATCCACCTGGTTCTTCATCAGGGCAATCAACGGGGAAACTATAATGGCTGTCCCGGGCAGAATCAAGGCTGGAAGCTGGTAGCAAAGCGATTTCCCGCCCCCAGTAGGCATGATGACAAAGGAATCTTTCCCTTCAAGCACATTCCTTACAATGGCTTCCTGATTCCCTTTGAATTGGGCAAAGCCGAACACACGCATCAGCTCAGCGTGCAAAAACTGGCTGTCATACTTCATGACGACTCGGGTTAAGAAAATTGTTTATTTTTGTTTCGCGAAGATAGCCCGCGCTTTGGCAAAAAACACCCTTAAGCTTGCACCCAGCCCGCGCATCCTGGCGGAATCGATGCAGCTTCAAGCCCGACGGCCCGCTTCGCTGGATGCCGTTCCCCGCACGCCCTCCCGAGCCTTGCAGCGGCATCTGTACGTATCAAAGATACTACAATTGTTGGAATATAAAAAGCAATACCGCCTATTGCCTGATAATGTCCAACATAGCCATCCCCGGCCAGAAAAACGGAAAGAAAGCCGCCCTGAAGGGGAAACGGGGTGCCGGGATACGGGAAACCGAAAACGACAGACATTATGATACTACGAACCGAAAACATCGTGAAAATGTACCACCAGCGGACTGTGGTGGACCATGTGAACATAGAAGTGAAACAAGGCGAGATAGTCGGGCTTCTCGGACCGAACGGCGCCGGCAAGACCACTTCCTTTTACATCATAGTCGGCCTCATCAAGGCACTGGAAGGAAAGGTATTCCTGGACGATGTGGACATTACCAGGCTCCCCATGTACAAAAGAGCCAAACTGGGTGTCGGCTACCTGGCTCAGGAAGCCTCGGTATTCCGCCAGATGAGCGTGGAAAACAATATCGCCGCCATCCTGGAATTCACCGAGAAAGACCCGTCCGTGCGCAAACAACGCCTGGAAGCCCTCCTGGAAGAGTTCGGCATCGCACATGTGCGCAAAACCAAAGGAATCAGCCTTTCCGGAGGCGAACGCAGGCGAACCGAAATCGCCCGGGCCTTGGCTGCCAATCCCAAGTTCATCCTCTTGGACGAACCTTTTGCCGGCATCGACCCCTTGGCCATCGAAGACATCAAGAAAATCGTGCTCCAGCTCAAGCAAAAGGACATAGGCATCCTGATCACCGACCACAATGCACAGGAAACCCTCTCCATCACGGATCGTTCTTATTTGCTGTACAGCGGCAAAATCCTCAAATCGGGAACTTCGCATGACCTGGCCAACGACCCTGAAGTGCGCGAGAAATACTTAGGCCGGGACTTCGAGCTCAAGGAAATAAAATAAACCGCCAGAAGGGCTTGGAAACTGCCTCGCTGCGGCGCGCCCCTTCTCGAAAAAAGCAAGGATCATGGTAGAAATCGGGGAAAAAGCACCCGGCTTCAAGGGCAAAGACCAGGACGGCAACGAAGTGTCCTTGAATGATTTTGCCGGAAAGAAGCTCGTGCTTTATTTTTATCCCAAGGACAACACGCCCGGTTGCACGGCCGAAGCCTGCGACTTGCGCGATAACTATCAAAGGCTGCAACAAGCAGGGTACGAAATCATAGGTGTAAGCAAAGACAGCGAAGCCTCCCACCGGAAATTCATCGAAAAGCACGCTCTCCCGTTCCGGCTCATTTCAGATCCTTCCACGGAAATCCTCCAAGCATACGGAGCCTGGGGCGAAAAGAAGATGTACGGGAAAACCGTGATGGGTACCATCCGCAAGACCGTCCTGATTGACGAAAACGGCATCGTGGAAGACATCATCAGCAAAGTCGATACCAAAGCCCACGCCGAACAGATACTTCCTACAAGCCAGGGCAGTAAATAACCCGTAGGCAAACGACGCAGCACATGGCGGCGTGCCAGATGAGCCATCTGGCTGAGTCGAAGACTGGCTGCGCCTCGGCAAAAACGGTGCTAGCCGAAAGCCATGGCCGGACTTGTTCGGAAATGGCCGAGACGCACCCGTTTCCGATGCCTTGTATCTTGCCCGCCCCGGCTTTACCTTTGCATCATCAGACACACCGCCTGAGGATGATTGCAAACGCCTATTCTGATACACATCCTTCACCGCCATGACCCGCAGACCCTGCCTGAAACCTGACACGTCCGAAGCATCGGCAAGGCATCTCCGCGCCGCCGGCAAAGACTTCAATCCCAATCGGTCATTAGACTCGCCGGGGCGTTTCCGATGGTGGAAATGGTGCTTTTGGGCATCTTGTCCGCTTCTGCCCGAAGCCTAATGACCGATTTGGGTTCAAGGGACTGGATGCAGGGAAACCCGTAGCCGCCCAGGAGAACCCAGCGGCGCGGCGGCGGCTTTCTGCTGCTTTGCATCTTGCCTGTATCCAAGCCGACCTCATCAAAATGCAGCCTTCCGCCAATCAGCATCGTCCCGCGCCTGCTTGCATCATCACGCGACTCAGAATCAAATGACCGGTTCATTGCCGGCAGTTTCAAAGAAGTTGTCCTGTCCTGCTGCCACGCCGCCCAAAGAATCCTGAATCCTCACTCCGATGCCTCCGCCACAAATCAGAACCGGCAGCCAAGGGAAAAGGTATACGCATACTTGGATAGCTTCAACGATGCCGGACTGACCAAAGGAGCCCCACACTGATCGGTCAGGTAATAAAAATCATCGGTGCGCTTGCCGTAATTGGCCATGAAACCGAAATCAAGATTCCAGCGGCCCAAGGTCAGGCCCAAGCCGAAAGTGGCGGTATGGTCGTACCAGTTATCGCGCAAGGCCTGATTTGCATAAGGACATGACTGCCAGATATAACCGGCCCTGAAACTAAGAATGCTCACCCGCCATTCCGTGCCGAACCGGACCACGCCGGAAAGCCTGTAATTCTCATCCACCAAAGATTGCAAGCTGTTTTCATAATCCCAGTCCCCTACATCCAAACGCATCTTGCGGTAATCAGTCAGCTCCCCTTCAATGCCGATAGCCCCGAAATTCTTGATCAGGAAACCAAGGCTCAAAATTCCCTTGGCCGGCGTTATCACTTCGTACCTGTCTTCATACCCGTAACTGCTCTGGTTCGGCAAGGAAGTCCCATCGTCTTCTAACGGATAATCCATATCGGTATTCACCTGCACGGTCGTCCTCTCCCGCAACCAATAATGCGTAGGCGTATGAAATGCCAGGCCCACTCTGAAGAAATGCGCAGGCTTGTATATCAAACCCAATTTCAAATTGATTCCCGTCCCGCTCACATCCATGTCCTGACTGAATTCATAAGATTTGAAACGGATATTGCCCGGCTGGAATTCCAAGACTGCATCGCTGCTTTCCCCTACAACGGATTCCTGGCGGTAATCCACCACCGGGATACCCAATGTCGCCCCGAAATACAACTTCTCGGCCCAGTTGCCTCCAAAGCTGAACACCATCTCGGTGATATTGCCATATTCCCGCAGGACATGACGTTGTTCCAAGCCCATTCCCGGACCCAACAGCGAATTGTAAAGGAAATCCGTCGTGTCCGAATAATCCATCAGCCCCGTCTGGTACGCCAGATTTCCTAAATGCGCCGCATACTGGTCCCTTGCCGCAAAGTCATAGCCCGCGCTCTGCGCCGCTACATACTCCATATACGAAGACTGATTATTGACACCTCTCGAATAGGCATTGTTATTGAAGTCCTTGAGACGGTTCGCCCCGAAAGCCGCCTGCAGCTTCACCGCGCCGCTCTGCCTGACACATAACACGCCCCCTCCCTGAGGGACCAGGAAACGTTCTCCATCCACCGAAGTCCGCTCCCCGTAATAATCCGAAACCCCCTTGCCTGCCAGGCCGCCCAGCGTGACTGATACTTCATGCCGGGTATAAAAGCCTATGCCTGCAGGGTTGGTACTCAAGGAGGCGAAGTTCGCGCCCAAGGCCCCGAAAGCCCCCCCCATGGCATTGTAACGCGCCGTCCCGATAGGATTCACCATCGAATAACGCAAAAGGTCAGCATCGGTCTGGGCGGAGACATTCCCGAAGCCAAAGAAGCAAAGGGCAACAAACCCCATGAATTTGGCAAGCTCCCCGTATCTGATTGTATGCATGTTTTTTTTCAAATTTCAATTTAGACAAAAACCACGGCTTGAGAAACAACAGGCGATTGCCGCCAAGCCTGCTCCGGCACCTAGCACTCAAGTCCGCCGAAAGCCGGGCGCCAGCGCAAGCAGCCAGCCTCGAATACCCGTCACCACAGATTCTCCTATCTTGTCCGCCTTGTCGTGGTCGTGGTCGTAGCAGACCTGGCAGGCGCAGCCGTGCTGCGCGAAACCGACGAAGACGAACGGGCCGGACTATACGAACGCGAAGTAGACGTACTACGCGAAGGCGTATAGGCACGGCTTGTTGAAGAGTTGCGGACCGGGGTGTACGAACGAGAAGTGGAGGAACCCCTCGGCGACACATACGAACGGCGCGTGCTGCCATTATACTGCGGGCTCACATAAGAAGAATTGCTCCGTGTACGGTTGTAATCCGGGCTGCTGTATCGACGAGGGCTGCGAGGGCTCTGGTAGGAACCCGGACGCGAGGCAGACTGCGCGGGAGCGGCAGCCCGCGGCTGGGTAGTAGTCCGCACCGCCGAAGACGACTGAGCGGAACGCCTTGCCGAAGATCCGGAAACCGAAGATCCGGAAACAGCCGACGAAGACTGGCGGCTAACCGGCTTTCCCGACACCGACTGCGAAGCCGGCTGTCTCGAGGCTGCCGCAGTCCTCTGGGCGGACGAAGAAACGCCCACTTGCGAGCTTACATTTACCCTCTTGGAAGACAAACGGTCAGAAACAGACTCCATCATGACCGAAGGTTGCATCTGCGCCACCTCGCCGCGACGGGATCCCGTCTGCTGGCCGGACGAGGCGCGGGACTGGGACGAGGCCGTTGCGCGGACTGCCGAAGATGCCGTCGATGCGGACGAGGAGCCTGAAGCCGATGCAGCCATCTCCGAAGCCTTGACACCCGTACGCCGCGCAGAAGAAGCGCTGGACGAAACCGCTCCCGCTGCCGCTGGTACGGAAGCCGAACCCACAGCCTGTTCATAACGCTCCGCGAACGTAGCCCGGCGCCGAGGAACAGCAGCCGTGCTGCCGGAAACGGTCGAAGCCGCGCCGCCACCGCCTCCCGAAGCCAGAACCGTCGGATTGGTCAATGAGCTTCCTCCCATCCGGCGACCGTAATAACTCTGCGTATAGGTATTGTTGTCGTAGGGATTATAACAGTAATCATAACAATGCTCATGCCAACGGCCATTCCAATACCCGTCCCAATATCCATCGTAATAGCCCCAGGAATAACCAGGCCACCAGCCGCCCCAGTAGCCGCCGTAACCGAAACCCAGCCCGACACCAAAACCGAAACCGCCCCAGCCGAAGCCCATATACCAACCCGGACGGTAATAATAGGAATACGAAGGATACCACCAATCATAACCTAAATAGATGCTGGTACCGTAATAATAAGGATCGGAATCGTACCAGTAATAATTGGTATAGTAATCCGAATAATAATCATCGCTCAGATAATCATCCGAATGGAAACGCTTCAAACGTGAAGAATATTCATAATCGTAATAATCATCATAATTGAAAGTATCGGCCACAGCCGCATCCGAAAGATATTCATCCGCGTAATAAGCATCTTCATACGCCTGAGCCGCCGCGTTCTCCGCCTCCCACTGGCGCAGTTTCATCTCGTATTCCTCTTCCCTGGTAGGCACATTGCCATACATATCATCGGCCGCCACCATGAAAGTAGTGCCGCAGGAAGTGGCCGCCAAAGCCAATCCCAAAGGCATCAAAAGCAGCAGCGGACGCTGAATCCATTGTTTCAGAATCGACGGCAAAGCTGTCTCTTTCAAATTTCTCTGTCTTGTCATCTTTTCCTCCTTTTCTCTATCCTGCTTGCAGGAATCATACGGAAAACCAACCGGATACGGAAACTTTCCCACCCATACGCATTTTTAGCGTACTTTTGCAGGCCGGTTCCTGAACGCTTCCACCTGCGAAGCCGAAGCCGAAGACACATTTACTGCAATAATCATACCAAAGTAGACAGAAATGGCCAAAGATTTTTCCACCAGAGCAGAGAATTATTCCGACTGGTACAACGAGTTGGTTACCAGAGCCGACTTAGCAGAGCAATCCGCTGTACGCGGCTGCATGGTCATCAAACCCTACGGCTACGCCATCTGGGAAAAGATGCAGCACATCCTGGATCAGAAGTTCAAAGAAACCGGGCATCAGAACGCTTATTTCCCGCTTTTCATCCCCAAATCCTTCTTCAGCCGCGAAGCCGACCATGTGGAAGGATTTGCCAAGGAATGCGCCGTGGTGACCCACTACCGCCTCAAAGCCAACGAAGACGGCAAGGGCGTAAGCGTGGACCCCGCCGCTAAATTAGAAGAAGAACTGATTGTGCGCCCCACTTCGGAAACCATCATCTGGAACACTTATAAGAATTGGATCCAATCGTACCGCGACCTGCCCATTTTGGTAAACCAATGGGCCAACGTGGTCCGCTGGGAAATGCGTACCCGCCTGTTCCTGCGTACCGCCGAGTTCCTGTGGCAGGAAGGTCATACGGCACACGCCACCAAGGAAGAAGCCGAAGCCGAAGCCCGCAAGATGCTGGACGTTTACGCCGACTTTGCCGAAAACTACATGGCGATGCCGGTCATCAAAGGCATCAAGACGGCAAACGAAAGGTTCGCCGGCGCGATTGAAACCTATTGCATCGAAGCCATGATGCAGGACGGGAAGGCACTGCAAGCCGGCACGTCCCACTTCCTCGGCCAGAACTTCGCCAAGGCATTCGATGTGACCTTCCTGAACAAGGAAAACAAACTGGAATATGTCTGGGCTACTTCCTGGGGCGTTTCGACCCGGCTGATGGGAGCCTTGATCATGACCCATTCGGACGACCACGGTCTAGTGCTGCCGCCCAAGCTGGCTCCTATCCAAGTAGCCATCGTACCCATTTACCGCAACAAAGAACAACTGGCCCAGATTTCGGAAGCCGCCCTCAAAATCAAGGCAGAACTGCAAGCCAAGGGCATCAGCGTGAAATACGACGACAACGACAGCCAGAAACCGGGCTGGAAGTTCACCGAATACGAATTCAAGGGCGTTCCGGTGCGTATCGCCATCGGGCCTCGCGACATGGAAAACGGCACGGCCGAAATCTGCCGCCGCGACACCCTCGAAAAGAGCATCCACCCGCAAGCCGAACTGGCATCGCTCGTACCGCAACTCTTGGAAGAAATCCAGAAGAACCTCTTTGAACGCTCGCTGAAGTTCCGTCAGGAAAACACCATCAAAGTGGACACTTGGGAAGACTTCAAGGAAAAAATCGAACAAGGCAAGTTCCTGTTGGCGCATTGGGACGGCACCACCGAAACCGAGGTGAAAATCAAGGAAGAAACCAAGGCGACCATCCGAGCCATCCCCTTCGACATCGAAATGGAAGAAGGCAAGTGCATTTACACGGGGAAGCCGTCCAAGCATCGGGTCATCTTCGCAAAAGCCTATTAAGGGCGCGTGTGAACGGGCAAGCTGCTTTGCTCTGTTGTGAATTCCGGTTGCCATTGGATAGAAAGGTGCGTGAGAACGGGCAAGCTGCTTTGTTGCACGAGAGATCCGAACTCAGTCACGTACCCAAGCTTATTGGTTACTTTTCTTCGGCGAAACGAAGAAAAGTAACCAAAAGAAGGGCGAGGCCGAAGCCAGCGAAGCAATAGCTGGAAAATAAATTGTAGTTGTATGAAATTCGTCATTGTCGGATTAGGCAATATCGGAGCGGAATACGAAATGACCCGCCACAACATCGGGTTCATGGTCCTGGACCGCTTGGCCGCGCAGAACAACACCAAGTTCGCGATGGATCGTTATGCCTACTGGGCCGAAATCAAATGCCGGAACCATTATCTGGAACTAATTAAGCCTACCACTTATATGAACGAGAGCGGCAAGGCCGTCCGTTACTGGTTAGAGCATGAAAAAGTGCCGGTGGAACGTTGCCTGGTGGTCGTGGACGACTTGGCACTGGAGCTGGGCCAGCTCCGGATGAAATCGAGCGGAAGCGCCGGCGGGCACAACGGGCTGTCCAATATCGAAGCCTTGATCGGGACACAGGCCTATCCTCGCCTCCGTTTCGGCATCGGCCATAAATTCCATAAAGGCCAGCAGATAGACTATGTCTTAGGCAAATTCACCCCTCAGGACTTGGCCATCGTAGAACCGAGAATCGACATGGCCTGCGAGATGATTACCAGCTTTGCGTGCGCAGGAATTGCAAATACCATGAACTTGTTTAATAATAAATGAAACTATCCTCTTGGCTGAAAGCTGCAGGGCTTTCCTGCATGGCATTAGCGGGAATCCTCATGACTTCCTGCGGGGAATCCTATACCCCGAAACCGAGAGCCTACATGCGGATAGCCATGCCGGAAAAAGCCTACCGGGACTTCGATTCCTCCGCCTATCCGTTTACATTCCGGATACCCGTCTATGCCCATTTCGAGCCTGTCCCCGTTGACAAGGAATATCCCAATACCCAATGGGCTGACATTCAGATTCCGGAACTGAACGCCAAAATTTACTTGAGCCATATCCACAAACCAGATATCGATTCCTGCCTTGTTGGAACTTTGCTATTCATCCAACAGCATATGTCAAAAGCCACCGGCGTGGACGAATGGGAAATATACAAACCCGACGAACGCAAATTCGGCTACCTCTACCATATCAAAGGCAATGACGTGGCCTCTCCTTACCAGTTTTATCTGACCGACAGCAACCTGCACTTTGTCCGCGGCTCGTTCTACATCAATACCGTGCCCAACAACGACTCTTTAGCCCCCGTCATCGAATTCATCAAAACCGACATCGACACTCTCCTCCAAAGCTGGGCATGGAAATAAATCCCTAATTTATCGTAAATTTGCTGTTATCGCAATACGCAAAGCCATGATGAAATTTCCAGTAGGGGTACAAACTTTTGAACAGATTAGGGAAGACGGTTATGTCTATGTGGACAAGACCGATTTGATATACCGATTGGTATCCACCGGGAAAATCTATTTCCTGAGCCGTCCGCGCCGCTTCGGCAAAAGCCTCCTGGTTTCCACGCTCAAGAATTACTTCCAAGGCAGGAAGGAACTTTTCCAGGGCTTGGCGATAGAGAAATTGGAGAAGGACTGGCTCGAATACCCTGTGTTCCATATCGACTTCAACAGCGTCAATTTCCTAAACCCCGGGACTTTGGACTCGACCTTGGACGTGTACGTGTCCGACTGGGAAAAGACCTATGGCAGCGACCCTAAACGGGTGGACATCGGGAGCCGCTTCGCCTACGTGCTGCAGCAGGCGCACAAGCAGCACGGCCGCCGCTGCGTGGTTCTGGTGGACGAGTACGACAAACCTATCTTGGACGTCTTGGACATGGACATCAAGACCCATATCCAAGGTACGGAATACCGGCTGGAGGACTGGAACCGTTCGGTGCTGAAGAGTTTCTACTCGGTCTTCAAGGGAGCAGATGCGGATTTGCAGTTCGTGCTGCTCACCGGGGTGACCAAGTTCTCGCAGGTAAGCGTGTTCAGCGGCTTCAACCAGCCTTTGGACATCAGCATGGACAAACGCTACGAGGCGCTCTGCGGCATCACCCAAGAGGAATTAGAAAACTATTTCGCCGAACCAATCCGGGAGCTGGCCGGGCAGGAGGGCATCAGCGAGGCGGAGATGCTGCAGCGTCTCAAAAACCACTACGACGGCTACCATTTCAGCACGAAACTGACCGACATCTATAACCCTTACAGCCTGCTCAGCGCCTTTGCCCAGCAGGAGATACTCGACTACTGGTTTCGGACCGGCACGCCCACCTATCTTCTGCGGCTGCTGGCGCACAGCCATGAGAACCTCAACGAGATGACGGGCAAGTATTATGCTCCCAGTGAGTTCGTGGACTACAAGGCCGATGTGGAGAAGCCCCTGCCGATGATTTACCAGAGCGGCTACCTGACGATAAAGGAATACGACCCCGATTTCGGCACTTTCCTGTTGGACTTCCCCAACAAGGAAGTGAAGAAAGGCTTCGTCAGCTTGGTGGCGGCAGGCTACCTGAAGCCGGAGGAGGACATGAATGTCTGGGTGCGGACCTTGGTGCAGACTTTGCGCAAGGGCGAGCCGAACACGGTTCGCGACCTGTTCACCTCGTTCCTGGCCAGCATCCCCTACACGGCAAGGCGCAAGGAAGACCAAAAGGAACGCGAAAGCTATTTCAATTACACCTTCTACCTGATATTCCGGATGGTGAGCGTCTATGCCACCTACATTGAGAAAGAACAGAGCCAAGGACGTTCGGACTGCATCGTGGAGACCCCGCAGTATGTGTACATCTTCGAGTTCAAATTAGACGGCAGGGCGGACGAAGCATTGAAGCAGATAGAAGACAAAGGCTATGCCAGACCCTACGCTGCCGACAAGCGCAAGCTGTTCAAGATAGGTGCTACCTTCTCTTCCCAGACCGGGACAATAGAGGAATGGATGACAAAAGAATAAAGTTCCGGACAAGCCTTGGTTCACAAGCCCAAGTCTTTTGTCCAATCCAATTCCTCGTAAAACGGATTGTAAGGCGAGCCTTCGGAAAGAACATAAACCGAGAGCCCGCAGCAACGGTTGATAGCCCAACCTAGGAAGCTGGCCGTATGCCGTTCGAACAAGACCGTGCGAGCCAGCTGCGAACGCCAATCCGACAAATCCGCCTCCGACACCAGCCCGTCCTCCTGCAAATTCTCCATCACATTGTCCATATCGTAAAGGAAATGCCGCCTGTAACGGTCAAAAACCTGCAAACGGCTCTCCGCCGTCTGCCGCAGCAAAGCCTCCGGATCCTGCGCCAAAGCCTCTTTCATCAATTCGCCCGTAAGCGTAGCAAGAGCCCCCAACTGAGCCATATCGATCAACGAAATCGTAGCCGAATGGTAACGGGAATCCGCATGTTCCGCATAGTAGGCAAAATACCCCTCGCAAACCTTCTGCAAATCGGGAACAGGCTGCAGCAGATACCGAGTTATCGTCGCGTAGGGGAAGCCATCGGCAATCACCTCCATAGGCGAAGCCACCACATAGTCCACCTTGTCCCTCAGCGGATACAAAGCCTCCGCCGAAGCCATGAGGCAGGCATCGAAAAGGATATAATCGAACATGCCGTCCGGCAAGGCAGCCGCTATCTCATCCATCTCCAGATAGCCACCGCCCGGCACCCCGTCATCCTGGCCGCAATAATAAATCGAAGGCACATCGTCCCCAAAGCCGGAAAGCCCAGCGTTCGCTGCAGACCCTGAACCCTCACCTATGGACAAAGACAACTTGGTAGGAGGAAAAGAAGCCTCTTTCGATGCCGACTTGGCCAGATACCGCAAAGCCTCACCCGGAAGCCAGCCCGTGCCGTGGCTCCACAAAGACAGCCCGTAAGCATTGGCCGGGCAGAGTTCCATCGCCTTGTCCAACACTTCACGAAAGACTTCGGGCGAAGCCGAATTATGGTCTTCTTCCCAAGTATACAGACGCTTTGTCCCCTTGGCCGTCACCTCGAACAGATACGGAAGCGCATCATCCCCTTGCATCTTGTCCAAATAGACGATTGTCCGCGTATTCTCCGGAGCCGAAGCCATCCCCTTCATCAAACCGTCGATATTCCGCTGGGCATAAGGAGACAGATTGTTATCGGCCGCCATATAGACAATCAAAGCCCGCTCAGCAGGCCCATCCTCTTCCGGCTGGCAAGACAGCATCAAAGCCCCCATCCCCAGAAATGGCAGAAACCAAGTCGAAATGCGCTTGAAGCACGGCAAAAACGAAGAGCGAAAACAAGACTTCATATCCCTCTGATTTTTCAAAAACACAATCACCGGAACGCATACCAAAATGCGCCGCAAAGTAACAAAAATTTCCCACGACCGCGCAAGCTCACCCCTCTTGCAGAACCGACTGCAGGCGAGCCAGGGCTTCCTCCACCGAAACATCCTTCAAGACCACCTTCTTCTGCCGATCCAACAGATACAAGTTGGGGATAGCCGGCAGGAAATAAGTCTCTTCCCGATTGATTTGCTGCTCCGGTTCGCAAGCCACAATCCAGCCCGAAGGCATATCCGGAAGATGCTGCTGCCAGAGCGTCAAGTCCTCGTCGGGATAGACTGCCAAGACTTTCAAGCGTCCTTGCGCTGACAGTTTTTTCACCACAGCGGACGATGCCAATGCCTTCTCCACCCGGCCGCAATCCTCGCATCCCGGGTTATAGAACAGCAGCAGGAGATATTCCGCTTGCAGCCCATAGAGCGTACCCCGGCTGCCATCCGGAAGCTGGTAACAAATATCGGCCGCCAAAGCGCCCGGACGGTTCTTCAACGCCCTTTCCAATTGGAGTTCCGGCCTTAGCCTGTCCTCCGGAGGCAACAAAGGCGATGCCAGATAAGCCCGCAACACCTCTATGAATATCGTCTCGTTACGGTAAGGGGAATTGGGGTCGTTGAAATAAAGCCCCATCACCGAAAAGAAATGCTTCTGCAAGGGCACATTCCGGGCAGCGGCACGGATCAGCGTTCCTGCCCTGCTAGCCGCTTTTTCTTCCGGCAGCATCGACAGCAGGCCGATCCAATCGGAAAAGACGCGCATGAAAGCCCCGGTGTCGGCAATCCAACCCGTGTCGGCAAAGTCGAAATTGTGCCAATAGTTAGCGCAGACATAGTTCAAACGAGCCGCTTCGCCCACCAGCAGAACCGGAGCGGATGGAATCTCCAAAGAACGGGGCAACCCGGCAGAATGCGATGCTTCTTGCAAAGAAGGCCCGGAATCCAAAGGCACAGAGACTACCGCTGACGAATCCGCCATTGCCAAAGACACCTCAGGTCGAGCAGAAAGAGAATCGACAGGCGAACTTTCCTTGCAGGCAGGAGCAAGCAGGCAAAGCTCGAAAATCAGCCACGATAAAAACGCCCTCCGCATAATCAGAATCATTCGACCACATCCCGCACGCAGCGGACGTAATTGAGCCGCTGGGTATCTGGATAAGGTTCCACCTGACCCTCATTCTCATCGTTGGTATCCGACAACCCCACAGACCACACATTGGAAGTATTCCCGTCATGCGTTGCCGACCAATAGAATACTGACAAATCCGGTTCCGGAGGATTGGGCCTAGGATCCGAACGATAAAGACCGTCTGCAAGCTGATCATTCATCACGTAAATCAGCATTAATTCCCGCTGCGTCGGTACTCGCCAATTCGTATAACCGTCTTCTTGCAAATTGCGGCAATAATCCGTTGCATCCGACCATGGCATCGCTTCGGCATCGTCAGGCCGGGAACGCGCCACCTGAATTCGGGAATACACCCGGTTCAACGAACTGGTCTGGCTGTGATCAGGAGTCTCCGTCCAAACTTCCGTCCGCAAATATTCAAGGCTTACCCCGCCTCTAGCATCGCGGGAAATAATAATATTCGTCCCCTCTATCACATAAGGATAACGTATAGCCGACTGGGCATCCAGTTCACACACTAAACCTCCAAACAAGGTCAGCGTAAAAAAAACAAGCCTTTTCATCTTAGTTCTCAACAACTTCTGCATACCTAACATCTCCCTGCATGAGCCTTTTCCTCCACAAAGGAAACATACGGCTAATTACCTTTCACACAACGAGTTGCATATCGTGTGGCCGACCCGCTTTCACTGACATTATTATAACGAACCTGCCCCCCCAGCATTCCCACAGACCATCCCTCCATGTAAGCTGCCTGCTCAGCACCTTCCAACCACCACACATCACGCCCCAAGGCATCTTCGTCCTTGTAAATCCAAGCCAGCATCCCCTCTTGCTTAGTCGGCAACCGCCATCCTTCCGGACAGTCCTCGTTCTCACCCGCAATATCAGCCGCCACCATCATCCAAGCCGTCCCGTCATCGGTGTAATCCCAGTAATTAATCGGTTCCTTCTCATTGACCCGAGTATCAATTGCGTACTGTCCATATATCGTTGAAACCACATTATAGCAAGTGTTCCGGAGCAAGTTGTAGTCATTGGCATTGTTCTCACCAAGCCACACCCGGTATGTGACCCCGTTCACCAAGCCATTGGCATTGTAATAACCCTTGATTTCCACATAGGAGCAATAATCGCCTTGCCCTGCCGGCGCCGTTTCCGCCGTTTTAAGATTCTGATCGGATGCCGAGCCTGTACCTCTGGCATTTTCCGGCATATACCATGTCCAAGACTTGCCTGTCGTGTTGAGAATTTCCGCACTCACTGGAGAGATAGTCGGCATCCAAAGCTCGTCCGGCCAGCAAGTTCCCGTAAAAGTCTCCGCCGTATAATTTAGCGTATCGAAAGGAAGAGATGGAAAAGATTGTCCCTCTGCCGGGACCTGATCCGAAGGCGTATTGCGGAAAGGATGCGATATGGCCGGGACTTTCTTGAGTTGTATGCTCGATATGGCAAAGGCCTCATTGCGCGATGCCAGTTCCGGAGCCACCCGCAAATTGAAATTAATTTTGACTGCCGCCCGTTCCATCACAATATGGGTCATGTCTTCTCCGGATTTCCAAACCCCGTACATCACAAGCTCACTCCCAAGGTCATTATAAGCGGTCCATGATACCGTTTTGGACTCCAAATCCGATAGCGTAGCCACATCGGTAAAATCAGCAATATTATCCACATTGGCTAAATAAACTATTCTATCCACCCTATCATCCACGGAAAACTGGATAGAAGCAACTCCATCTCCTGAAGAGATTGATATTGGCGGGCCAATCAACGGTGTTCCATCATTCCCTTTTAAAATATTCCCGCCTTGGAATTGAAAACAAATCACCGATTTGATTTCAGATTCGTCACTCGTAGCCGCGCTCTTGACCGTCACATCCCGGTAGGTATCGGCAAAGAGCGTCACCTGCACATCGCCGCCTTTGAAACCGGAATCCGGCTCCGGACGGCATGCCCATAGCAACAGCCCCATAGCCATCGACACAAAAGCGACAAGGATTCTATATCTCTTCATACCTGTTTTCTATTAGTTGAAGCCCGGCATAACTCCATTCCCGATGATACCAAAACAGCCATCCTTCCGCCCACTTGCCAAAGCCTTCTTATTGGATCTCAAAACAGCAAAACCCAATATTATATATCCCTAATACAACGCAGCTTATACTGCCATTTCCGACCTGCCGGAAGCATATTCCGCGTACCCGAATCCATATCCCAATAATAGACCTCGCCCTGCGCGTTCTGCGTGGCCGAGCGATACAAACCTTGCAAGGGCGCGTTCAAGGTGGCGGCAAACGGGTACATCAATGACAATTCCGTAATCGTCGGCAAGCGCCATCCTTCCGGGCAAAAGGCATCTTCTGCCGATTTGGCCATCGAGCCGGACACATCCGCATCGTCCACTTCCATCTTGGCAGGCACCGAGGTTTCCGATTCCGACACCGGGCTGGTTTCCCATTTCTCGTCGCGAATCTCCCATTTGTCCATCGCGCTGCCATAGACATCCCGGCTGATGATATAATTAGTCCCCGGCGTTTGGAAAGGATATGTCTCCGCGCCCAATGCCACATCCACATTCACATCCCGCCATTCGGCTGGTTCCAACGTGATTTCCACCGCGCCTGCCTTGAAATTCAGAATCACCTTGGTAGCCACCCCCGGCTCGCAGAACGAAGGATCCAATGCCGGAACATTAGCATTATCTGGAAAAGTATATACCCCCCGATTAGATGTAGTCAAACGTATATTGGAAATTGTATTGTTGGGTTCTTCGTTATACTCATCGACAAAGGCACCCCGCATCACACACCCAGCAAAAAGAGAATCCCCATGCGGGATAGTAATCCCACCATCCGGTATCCCTGTACTCTGCAATATGCCAGTCAGCAATATGCCGGTTTTATCTGTCGCCGCAAAGAAACATTCTTCCGGCATGTAACCATCCACCATATCGGAAAGCATGAAATCAAAAACATTCGGTTCTTGCTGCATTTCGATATGGGTCAACTTGCCCCAATAGGCTGAAGCCACCGAAGATTCAGCCTTCACATAAAACTGTATCTGCGTCAAACAATGCTGGAAAGTAAACTCCATAATATTCCTGTTCTCCTTATTCCCCTCCTGCATATTTGAAACCATAATATCTTGAGAACCATCGATAACCCATTCCAAATAAAGAAATGGATCTTGACGGCGAGGTTCCTCGTAAAACCAATCTGTCTGAGGATACCACCCCATCATTCTAGCAGAAAATCCATCCCTCTGATATACTTGAGGCGGATTAAAATGGATAGGCATCATTTCTGTAGAAGCCGTATAGTCAGGTGCTTCTACAAGAATAGGGTTTTCCGCCGCCCCAGCATCAATAAGCTGATCCCAAAAGTCCCCTTCCCCTACCGCGCTCTCATCCACCCGGAGAAAATACAACGGCATCGGGTCACCGGCATAGATAGGAGCCTTGGAACCGACTTCCACATCGGTAGAAATAGAAAAAGAACGTTTCAAGCCGACACTTGGCAAAATAGGAACATCCTTGCCCGAATCCGGAACCGGACGCGAGCAAGAAGCGAAAAGCAAGACGAACAACAGCAGACAAGATGCTTTCCCTAACTTTGCCATAATACAATTCTTTTCAAAACCCCACCGCCCAACGGAGGCCGCCCAAAACACGCAAGAACAAAGGCTGTCCAGGCTACCCTTTATTACAAATAGTGGACAGGAGCGGCAATCAAGCGCTCCTGTCCTATAACGTCCCGGCACATAGAGGCCAGAACGCTGCCCTATAAAAGATATTCTCCACAAGGCAATAACGCCTTTCAGCGATTATTCAACGGTTACATTCGTTTCACCTTGGGGGGTCCATTCTTCTACCGAAGCGGTCGCGAGGATTTCGGTAGCGCTAAAAGTCAAGTTCACCGTGAACGATTGACCGGCAGTGCTTTCACCGTAGTCAGCTGTATTGTTCTCCTCTTTCAGATTAACGAGAATATAGGTCGGCTCAGTCCTGTTTTCGGTGGTAATCGCCAATTGGAATTCATTATCCGTACCACCATCCGCAGTGATGGCTTCGCAAATCGTATAAGCAACGGCATTGGTTGCAGGCGTTTCCGACAAGGCCAAAGTGGTAACAGCCGTATTAGTATATGTAGTAGCATCCGTCATGTTATAGAAAGGCAAAGAAGCCACTGGCGTATCGAAAGAGGTAGTCCCCTTAGCGAGATCAACGGTAGCCACAGAATTCACATTTGCAGCCGCAGCAGCGCTGTCCTTTGTCTGGATACCAGTCAAAGTCAAGCTGGTGATATCGCCCCAAGCAGTAGCCGAAGCCGCATCGGCAGCCTGAACCTTTACTTCCAATTTTGTCATCTGGTGAGTGAAGGCAAGAGTACCGACAGCACCTTTCTTCACGGTGGTAACTTCCGGTGCATACATTACATCATGCGAACCATTGAAAGTACAAGTGGCCGTAGTCCCGTTGTTCGTCCAGAAAGTCTCCTCAGGGTTAGGATACAAACCGCAGAGATAAACCGTGCTAACGCCTTGGGGGAAGAACTTTCCGATTTTGGTACCATCGAATTGGCAGAAACCCGTGTTTGTAGCAGCGGCCGTGAAATTGATGAATCCGTTATCTCGATCATCTACTTCTTTAGTATAATCGTCCGACTTGTCCGAGCAGAGGACACGAGCCAACAAGGCGTTCTGTTCAACAATCTGGCCCGTGAACGGAGCACGGGTGTCGATGCTCAAGGATTTCATTGTCAATTTGATTTCGTCACCACCAGTGACATCACCCATAGGATTGTCATTTTCAGGTGTACAAGCTGCAAATCCTAAAACAGCTACCAATGGAAAAATGAACTTTTTCATGGTTTTAAAGTGTTTAGTTAGTATTTTCCGTTTATTAAAAGTTACTCAATTTCTGCCTCTTTCAAACGCCCGCATCCCCGGCCCATTCCAGCCTCCATGCGGCAGCGTGCAAAAGCGATTTAGTCCAAGGTCACATTCGCATTCCCCTGCGGATCCCATTCCTCTATCGTGGCGCTGACGGTGATTTCCGATTTGTTGACCGTCAGGTTCACCTTGAAACTGGTACCGGGAGCCGCGGGCTCCGAAAGGAAGACAAGCCTGTCTTCGTACAAAGTCCCGTCGGACAGTTCCACATCGATGGCAAAACTGTCCTGCGGCTCGAACATCAAAGGCGCGAAAGAGGCCAAATCCTCCGCTGGGACATCGTTGGACTCGATTTCCCAGCCGTTTTCCTCGGTAACGGACAAGTCGCCTGGCGAGGAATAAGACATCCTGCCTGTCACAAGGTCCAGAATGGCATTCAGGTTCACATCCTTGACCCGGACAGTCTTGACGCGCAGGTTCCCCGCTTGGAAGCCGTCAGCAGCCTTGGCCGTGAACTCTATCAGCATCAGCTTGTGCCGGAAAGTGAAATCGGGGTTTTCCTGATTTCCCGCGGTAGCGGCTTTGCCTATTCCCCGGGTCACCGTGTCCCACAGTATGTCCTGCGTCCCATCCAAACGGAACGTCACAAAAGGAGCCATCGATCCTGCGCCTCCTGTGTAGTCGGATTGCAGGGCGGGCGCATAAGCGTAGAAATAGAGCTCGCGACCATCGGCGGGATAATACTCAGGGCCGTCGGCCAACTCGAAAATCCCCTCCGTCCCAGTGGAATTCACAACCGCGTCTTCCAAGCCTTCATACGCCTCGTCATACTGGGATGGTTCGTCCCCGGCGGTGGCATAAACCGTAAGCCGGAACACATCAAGGGTGGAAACAGGAAAGTTATCTCCCATGATCGGGCCTGCTACAGCCTTGGTGGATAACTCCAAGCCCGCGCTCATGCCGATTGGAATGAAAGGGTCTTCCTCCGCCCTCGGTTCCGGCCTGCACCCGGCAAAAACCGCCAACACTCCAAAGAGTAAGCCCGCCTTCTTCATTGCTGCCAGAACCTTGATTTTCTTTTCACATTCAGTATCGATACGCATGGCCGGCATATTCCGCCCGCCACGCTGCCTTTTTCCATGCCAGACCCGTCACCAGCCATGCCGGCCGATGCCAGGCGATAAACTACATGATAATGTCCCCCCATCCGTCCTCCTCCTTCCATGGCGTAATAGCCGCCGTCAAGGAAATCCCTCCTTGGCGGAAAGTCAATGTGATGGTATAAGCTGTCCCCGGACGGAAGTCGGTATCGTTCACAGTGGCCGTCACGTTTTCAAACGAAGCTCCCGATGTCGCCACGTCCAAGGCGACGGTGTTCCCTGCCATAGGTTCCACCATCAAAGGCCTGCCCACTGCCTCAGGGGAAGTCCTGATCGTATCCTGCATCCCGATACCAGGGACCTCGAGACCGTCCGCCCCGGCCGGATCGGACAACAACCTGTTGTCCGACAAATCAATCCCGACAGGGATGCTGGCGCCTTTTATGCGGATATACCGGAGCGTAGTGCCGGGATCCAATGAAAAATCCGCCTGGACAACGAACTTGAGCTGCGTTGTCAAATGTTCGAATTGCAGGTGCTTGCCGTCCGCATCCAATTTGGACCCCACCGCTGCTCCGGGGGTAAGCATCACATCGAGAGTCGCCGAATCGTTTTCAAACCGGACGATACCGGATTCGGGACATGCCTCCGGATGCCAAGCCTTGATGTAAGTCCGCACAGCATTGTCAGGCGAATAGTATTGGCGGGGTTCCAGGCTTACCGCAACCGGATTAGGGCTTGCCTCGATGAGAGAACTGGAATACCACGCCGTATCGGAATAGTAATCGACTGCCTGCGAAGTCTCCCAGCCTGCCACGGAAGCCGTGAACATCGCGCCGCCTTCTATCGGCGATTTGGCGGACAAAGCATAGGGAATCCCCGCGCCCAAGCGGACTTCGGCCAAAGCCTCTCCGCCCGGTTCCCTCTCTCCGCCGCGGCAGCCTGTCATCGCAAACGTAACGGACAAGAGAGCGAAAATACGGCAAGGTCTGATTCCCCTCCTGAACGCCCCAGGACACAGCCCGAAGGATGCCGGGCTTACCCGCGGCACCCGCCGGACGCGGCCTATCGCTCCATCGTGAATCAGACCTTGCTTCATCGTTGCAGAAGAACAACAGTTCTAAAAACTAGAACAAGTCAAGATCGGTGGTACCGCCATCGTTCCAAGGCACGATGTAGCCTTCAAGCCTGATACCGTTTTCGCTCACACGCAGACGGATAGTGTAGGCTGTACCGGCATCGAACCGGCCGCTGGCCGTGGTAAGCAGCAAATCCGAGTGTTCAACGGCAGGATTAGGACCCGCCGCACCATCGAGGTCTACCGAAGCCGTCACTTTCAATTGCGTATTGTTGGCTTCCGGACGGATCATCAAAGGAAACCCGACCACGGCGGCGGAAGAGTCGGCATGGGGGACAACGACCGGATCCGCATCAAGCAATTCGAATTCCTGTTCATTGGTATTCCAGGTCACACTGTCGTCAACCAGGCTCAAACTGATCGGGCCGCGGGCCCCGCTCAAGGTCAATGCGGTCAGCTCGGCAGCCGGATTCAAGCCATCCGTGCCCACAACAGTAAAATTGACCTGCGTGGTCATATGGTTGAACACCAGCGGGCGGTCATTGCCGATAATCTTGTCATCAGCCTCGCCGTAAATGGCATTGGCGTACAAGACATCCACAGTCCCGTCAGGAGCATCCTGAGCGGCGAAAGTAACCACGCCATTGGTAGTCAAGGAAGCTGTTCCTTCGGCAACATCGACAGAGTCGAACGCATTGCCGGAAGGATACCAACCCTTGATATAGGTACGAGTGGTATTATCAGCATTGTACTGCTGCACCGGAGTCAACGCGATAGGATAGGTGACGCTCGGGTCTGTGCGGACCTGCACCCGGCCTCCGGAAATCCACGTTGTCGGCTGCGAATAATCGGGATTGTAAACAGAACCGCCCGCGCCAGCGACTTCCCAGCCGGCAATGTAAGTCCAGGCAGAAGCAGTAACAGGAGCCTTGGTAGCCGGCCCCTTGGTCGATACGTTCAGGGCGGAACTCAAGAGAATGTCGAGGGAACCGTCCCCATTGCCAGTACCCCGATTCTGGTCGCAACTGGTCAAGCCGACAGCCGCTGCCAAAGCGCAAAGAGAAAAGATTTTTGTTTTCATTCGTTTGATATTTAATGTTTGTTTTTCCTGGGCGCAAACCGTATCTTTCTCATAAAGAAACCATTCCAAAAACACTTGTTTCTTCCGCCCCCTCTCCGGGGAAACCGGTTTTCCTCAGATAACATGCGCATCCCTTGCCAAGGGACCTGCATATCCGTACCAAAAAAGGAGAAAAGGCGACGCAAAATTACGACTTTTTTTTGAATCTTCAAAACAAAACCACATTCCACGTATCCACAAGGCGGTTTCTCGCATGTAGAACCCCGCTCCCCGCCTGAGAAAAGCCTCCCGGAAATTTATCTCGAATCGGCCATTGGACTTCGGGCATCTTGCCCGAAAGCCTCGTTTTCCCCGTCCCGCCCCGGAAACGGTTTTCTGGAAAACAGGAAATCAATAAATCATACCGAAACCGATGCATTCGCCATCATCGCGGGGCTGACCCGGAAGACGGTCTTTCGACAAAGAGTCCTCTATAGAACACATTCCAGCGTGGATCCTTTTTGGGCAGCCGGCTTCCGGGCCGGCCTCGCGCCCCCGGACAAGAGGAAGACATCTAAAACACAGCATCCAGAGTCCGTCCACCGGAAGCGGCAGCTGGAAATTTCCTTTCCCGATTGCCAAGGGGCGAACCGCAGGGACCGCCCCCCGAACGCTAATCGCATCGAGACCCTGTGCTTCAAAAACACCTTGATTCTCTTGCAATCTTGAAAGAAAAGCTCCCCGCCGGATCCCATTCCGGGATTTTCTGCGGTTCGGGGAGGCACCGGAACAGGCGAGGCCAGCCAGTCTTCGCGGAAGCAGATTGCCCGGCATGGCCCACCGCCGGCAGGACATGACAAATCCGGGAAACCGCCGCGCATACCTATGTCCCGACCCCGGGACAGACACCGTGCGAATCCATCCGCCAGACCGGATCATGAACATCCCTGCGGCTACTCCGCGGGTACTCCGGACATGATCAGATTGCCTTTGCGCACTTGCGGCACGCTATCCTTGTATTCACGGTAAAGCGCTTTGGAATACAAGCTTTTCTTTGCGTAATACAGGATTTCCTGGAGCAATTCCTGATTGCCTGTCGCCATGCAGGCAGCAACAAAGGGTTCCATGTAGCGATTCTGCAATCCATATTCACGGGCATCGGACAGAATCAAGCGGCAGACTTCAGAAGGCCGGTCCGCCAAGGAATAAATCTTCATGCAAGCGTAATCCCGGGCGGGATCACGCAGGGATCCGCCACCACAGGGAACCAGTGCCAAGCTGTCGAGCAGGTTCGCGGGAAGCATTCCCTGGCCTGACAGGGCAAGCGTGGAATAAAGGTCCAAAGTCATCATCTTGCGCTTGGCAGAGGGAGTCTCGTAACGGGCCTTGAGCTGCCCCTTTTCCATTCCGCTCTGGATCCGGAACTTACGGCAGGCAGCCTGGACAGCAGGATAATCCGCACGGACTACAGCGTTCTGGGCCTTGACCAAAGCACGATCCAAGGGATTCCTGGCAAAGACGAACATGACCAAGCAACTGAATCCTACTGCCACAAGGGTCATCAGGATATGGTGCGAAGGAGCCAGGACCGGCTTGCCATCATGGATGCCGCGGCGCTTGTTCCATTCGTAAAGGAAAATCTTCCGGTTGTTGTAGGCCTGCAGCAAGATACCGGGGACACACGCTATGCCAAAGACAATCAATGCCATCCAAGTATACCAAGGAGCATGGAAACCGGCATCGGCCGAAATCCCCCACAAACAGACGGTCAAAGCGGCGGTCAAAAGCAGAGAGACTATGAAGTTCCAAAGACGGATTTTCCAAAGACCTTGCTTCTTGTCTGCCAACGCCATAGGGATACCAGCCAGATGAGAGAACACTACGGCGATACAGAAAAGGAGCGCCCAATGGCCAGTAGCGTAGTACAACAGGCCGCCTGCTATGGCAGTGTATACATGGAACAGAATCAGAGGAGTCCAGGCGCGGGGATGATGGGCGGCATGGCGGAACAGCAGGAAAAAAACGGACAAAGCCCCCATGTTGAGCCAGAGACTGATAGCAATGCTGGCCTGAGCCGGGTTCGCCGAAGGGAACAAAAGGCAGTACAAAAGAAGCAGAAAAGGAGTATAGGGACCGGCAGTCGCCCAGGATGTGATGCAGAAGCCTATCATGAGAAATGCGACAACAGCAACAATCAATGGAGTGTTGAAATAGAACTGAGCCACGAACCGCCAGAGGAACTCACTGATGCGGGGCGCGGAAGTTCCGTCGAAAAAAGGCTGGACAAAGTTGCCCGTGTAGGCAAAAAAACTGATACCGGCCTGGTGCTTGAAATAGGGCAGGTAATAAAGGAACCAACCTATGGCGAAGAGAATCACGGGAATGAGGCTTCCCCACCTGAGGTATCTTTTCTGCGACGGACTGACTTCCATGCCAGATGCATTCTGGCGATAAGCCTGCACCAATGGCGGCCAATGCTTGAATATGTTATATTTATCCCAAAAAGCAGATACCTTTCCCATAATCCGAGGTCTTGAAAACGAGTGCAAAGGTACGGAATTTGCCAAAAACGGCGCTACCGCCCAAGATGCTCCTTCTGCCAGCCTCTTCCATCGATCCAATCCACATAGCATGAAAACGCCGACAAAACCAAAGTGCCGCTGCATCCGTCCCGCCGTCCGACGAAGGATTCCACGATTCAAGCCTTTCTTTCTCAAGCTGTCTTAAAACCCGAATCGGTCATTGGACACGCCGGGTTGTTCCCGATCGGGGAAATGAAGCTTCCCGCTACGCCTCCGACCAGGCCAGAAGCATGCTGCATGACACAAGCGGGCAATCTCTCGCTGAAGCCTAAGGACCGATCCGGGTTGAATCCATTTGCCCGGGTTGCCGGGAGGAAATCCCAGGCAGCTTCTCAAAAGGCGGAAGAAGCCTCTCCATGGCGGCATTCAAATCAAAATCGCCCCAGGGAAGGATTCCCCGGGATCCGAGACCGCACCCGATGGAACAGGAATCCCGCCTTCCCTTGCATGCCCCCGCCTCAAAGAATTTTGATGTAAATTTGCCCGCTTTCCGCTTGCGATTCCGCCTTGCCGCCAGACACGACCGAACCGGGGAACAAATCCGGCGCAGCCTGCCGCAAGGAAAATCCAAGCCGCGCTCGCCGTAAACCCGACGAAACAAACAACCTCAGGCCTGACCAGATGGCACAGCCTGGAACGGGACGGCAAGCGGGGGGAGACGCAAGCTCGCAAACAAAGAAACAGAACATCCAGAATGAGCCTTTTAGACGGATTAAACCCAGAACAGCGGGCAGCTGCCGAACACACTCAAGGGCCGGTCATGATCATCGCCGGCGCCGGTTCGGGAAAGACCCGTACCCTAACCTACCGCATCGCGCACCTTTTGGAAACCGGCGCGGACCCGTTCCGCATATTGGCGTTGACCTTCACCAACAAGGCAGCCAAGGAAATGAAAGACCGCATCACCCAATTGGTCGGCCCGGCGGCGCGTTCGCTCTGGATGGGCACTTTCCACTCCATCTTTGCCAAAATCTTAAGAGCCGAAGCAGAGCATCTCGGCTACCAGAAGACTTTCGGCATTTACGATACCGATGAAAGCAAATCACTGATCAAGAAGATTGTCAAGGATTTCCATCTCGACCCCAAGCAATACAAGGAGTCGCGTATCCTTTACCGGATCTCGATGGCCAAGAACAGCCTGATTTCGGCTGAATACTATGCCGAGAACGGGACGTTCCTGGAGGAAGACACACGGATGCGGATGCCGGAAACCGGACGCATCTTCCTGGAGTACAGCAACAGGATGAAACAGGCTTCAGTAATGGACTTTGACGATTTGCTGTTCAACACCAATGTGCTCTTCCGCGATTTCCCGGAAGTCCTGCTCAAATACCAGAAGCGATTCCAACATATCATGGTGGACGAGTACCAGGACACCAACTATGCCCAGTACCTCATCGTAAAGAAACTGGCCGCCGGACACAAGAACATCTGCGTGGTAGGCGACGATTCCCAGAGCATCTACAGTTTCCGGGGCGCCAATATCCAGAACATATTGAATTTCCAGCACGACTACCCGGAAGCGGTCAAGTTCAAATTGGAGCAGAACTACCGTTCCACCAAGCATATCGTGCAACTTTCCAACTCCATCATCGAGCATAACAAGGATCGGATTCCCAAGGAAATCTGGACTGACAACGAGGAAGGCCCCAAGGTGCATATATTGCAATCGGCATCGGACGTGGACGAAGGCACTACGGTAGCGCACCAGATTTTCCAAGTAAGGATGAACCGGCAGGCGCATCCCAAGGATTTCGCGGTGCTGTACCGGATCAACAGCCAGAGCAAGGCCATCGAGGACGCGCTTCGGAAACTGAATATCCCCTACAGGATCTACGGAGGGTTGAGTTTCTACAGAAGAAAGGAAATCAAGGATATACTGAGCTATTTCCGCTGGGTGGTGAACCCTCGCGACGAAGAAGCCTTGCTGCGTTGCATCAACAATCCCGCACGAGGCATCGGAGAGACGACCTTGAACCGCTTGCGGCTTTTAGGCGCCTTGTCCGGCGGGGGTACCTGGGAAGGGATGGAATGGCTGCGCAACGGTTCCATGCTGACACCGGGACGGGAGGGCTTCGACCCGGCCAAGGATGCGGCCTGGCTGGCCAACTTGGGCGTGCCGGCCGAAGCCTTCAGTTCGCCGGAAGCCTTGCTGCGCTACAAACAGGCGGTAGCCGGTTCGATCAATTCCAGCACCCAAGCCAAGCTTTTCGCCTTGATGGACACGATCCTGAGCCTGAACGCCCGCTTTTACCAGACCGATGCCTACGAAATGGCCAACCAAATCTGGAAAGCAAGCGGGCTTGGGTCCGAGTACAAGCAGGAGGAAACGCCGGAAAGCGAAAGCCGGATGAACAATGTGGAAGAATTGCTGAATGCTGTCAAGACTTTCTGCGAGGAAGACCCGATGATGGTGGATGAAGAAACCGGAGAGCTGATCGCGATTGAAGGGGTGGTGACCTTGGATCGATTCTTGCAGGACGTGGCTCTGCTCACCGACCAAGACGAGAAAAAGGAAGAGGCCGATGCCGACAAGGTGACGCTGATGACAGTACATGCAGCCAAGGGTCTGGAGTTCCCTTACGTTTTTGTGGTGGGCTGCGAGGAAAACCTGTTCCCGGCAGCGCAAAGCCTCAACACGCGCGAAGAAGTGGAAGAAGAGCGGCGGCTGTTCTATGTGGCGGTGACCCGGGCGGAAAAAGGTCTCTGGCTGTCTTATGCCAACCGCCGGATGCGCTGGGGGGAGACGGATTTCTGCGAGCCGAGCCGGTTCTTGCTCGAGTTGAACGCAACACATCTGGAAAATCCGGAAATACTGCAGAAGAACCCGTTCGATGGCATTGACTTTGAAGACACCGACCAAGAATGGAAAAGCCAAGGGTCCGGGAAAAGCATTTTGAAAGGCAGCTACGGGAGACAAACCCAGGCAAAAGGCGGTTTGCAAAACGGGAATTACAGCAGCGGGAACGATTCCGGCATCCGGGAAAGGCCCGGACTGTCTTCGAGAAACGCCTATGGAAACGAAATCAAAAGCAATCATGCAGGGAAACCTGACTTTTACGTGCCGAAACCGAAAGCGGATCTGCAATCAGGCCGTTTCAAGAAACTCTCGGATCTGAACGCGATGCCGATGCCGGATGCCGGAACCTCCAGCGGAAAGGAGACTGCGAGCGGGAATTTCAAGCCGGGCCAACGAGTCCGCCATGCCAAATTCGGCACAGGGACTATCAGGAATATCGAGGGCGAAGGCCCGAACTGCAAACTGATTGTAGCTTTCGACACGCCAGGCGTGGGAGAAAAGACCCTGCTGACCAAATTCGCCAAGCTGGAAATTATCGGGTAGCGTTACCTTCAACCCAGATCGGTCATCAGACTTCGGGGAGATTGCCCGCTTGTGTCATGCAGCATGCTTCTGGCCTGGCCATCGGAATGAGATTCCGATGAGTCCGGAGCATTCCCGAGGACTGGCTTCGCCGAAAAACCCCCGCCTCGGCCCTATCCAAGCCGGGATCCCCAGCTTGACCGGAGGCCTGGCCCTGCCTCGGCAAAAGAGTGCATGTCCCAGAACGCCAGAAAGATATCGGCAGGCCTCCTTGTGCTTCGAGCAAATGACAGGGAAAAACCGATGCCTCGCAGACCGGAACGACCTACGGCAATCCATTGCTTGTCACAATGCCTTCTTCTCATGCCATTTCTTGCGGGCATACTCCTGCATGTCGGTCACGGTATCCTTCTCGTCCACGATTTCCATGCCAATCATGGTCTCGACAATGTCCTCAACGGTGACCAAGCCCACAAAGCTGCCGTACTCGTCCACCACCATGGCGATTTGCTCCCGCTTGCGCTTGGACGGGACGCTTCCCTGCGACGGGCTGCCAGCATCCAACGGCTGCTGCATCCGTTTCCAGAGATCCAGCACTTTCTGAGTCTCGGCCGCCACCAGGATAGGCCTCTTCAATTCGGACAGCCGCCTTTCGAAATGATCGGCCGCCAATTCCTCGAACACGTCCTTGAGCAGCACGAAACCGGTAATGTTGTCCGGGTTTCCTGCTTCATAGACCGGGATACGGGAATATTTGAGGTAGCTGCGCTCTCGGTAGAACTCTCGCAGGCTCATGTCTTCCGAGGCCGTCACCGTCACGATTCGAGGGGTCATGATGTCGCGCACCCGCAAATCCTGCAATTGCAATATGCTCCGCAGGCCCTGCTCCTCTTCTTTCTGGAAGATTCCTTCGCGCGAACCGATACGGACTATGGCCGAAACCTCTTCCCTGCTCAGGACGGGACTCTTCCTGCCTCGGTTCACTAAATAGGAAATGCCTTGCGAAAGAAAGACCAAAGGATAAAGAATCCAAGTCAATACACGGATAATGCGGGCGCAAGGCAAGCAAGAGGCCCGCCAATAACGCGAACCCAGGCTCTTTGGCAGAACCTCGGACACGGCCAGCATCAGAAAGGTAAAAACCGCAACGGCCACGCCTATATACGAGCTTCCAAAGACCCTGTAACTCTGAATGCCGACCCCGACCGACCCCAAGGTCTGCGCCACCGTATTCAACGACCATACTGCCGACAGATAGTATTCCTCCCTGTTCTTGACGTTGAGGAAAAGCAAGGCTGAATGCAGCTTCCTGCGGACTTCCCCGGTATAACCATCCTTGGCGGCCTCTTCCCGAAGGTCATTCTTAAGAGCCTCGATATGGGCCGAAGGCGTGGACACCAGAACCGCTTCCATGAAAGAACAGAAAAACGAAATGCACAGAGCCAAGGAAAGGTAAAGGAAAAGCAGCAGCATGACTGAAAGCATGTTCTATGAATCAAGTTTAAAAGCCGGCACTTAGGCTGAGCCGCATCTTGCTTGCAACCGGCCATGGCAAGCCTGCCAGCGAAGCATGCCTTGCAAGCCCTCCTTACCCTTGCAGTTTCTGTCCGTATGCCAGATCCCCGGCATCGCCCAAGCCGGGCACGATATAGGACTGGGCTGTCAATTCTTCGTCCACCGATCCGACCCAGAGCGTGCAACCGTTAGAAGGCAGGGTTTCCTGCACATAGTCCACGCCTTCCTGCGCCGCAATGACCGATACTATATGCGTATGGGCAGGACGGCCGTATTCCAGCAATCCTTGGTAACAAACCTTCATCGATGAACCGGTCGCCAGCATCGGGTCGCACAAAATCAAGGTCTTCCCTTCCAAATCCGGGCAGGAGAGATATTCCATCTTTATCTGGAAACGCCCGTCTTCATCGTGCTTGCGATAGGCGGAAATGAACGCGCTGCCGGCTCGGTCGAAAAACGAAAGGATCCCTTCGTGCAAGGGCAGACCCGCCCGCAGGATGCAAGCCACTACCGGCTCTTGCGCTGGCACGTTCATGATTTTCTCGCCGAGCGGTGTCTGCACCACCTTGGTCTCGTAAGGCAGTTCCTTGCTGATTTCATAGGCGAAAATCTGCCCGATCCGGCGGAGGTTGGTCCGGAACCGCATCGGGTCTTTCTGTATCTCTACGTCCCTGAGTTCGGCCATGAAACGGGCAAACTGAGAGGGAACTTGTTCCAAAACATGTGTCTCCATAACGGGAGCAAAGGTAAGAAACTTTAGCCAGGTTCTATAATCCCAAATCGGTCATTAGACACGCCGTGTCCGTTTCTGATTGGGAAAATGAGGCTTTCGGGCATCTTGCCCGCTTCTGTCCGCATCCTGTTTCTCGCTTCGCCTCGACGTAGCCCGCTACGCTTCCGGCCAGACGGGAAGCCTGTTGCATGACACATGCGAACCTTTTGATCGAGCCGAGCGCAAAACCAAGCTCGCTTGGGTTTTGATGGCATCGCAAACGGACTCGTTCCGGCCATTTTCGAACAAGTTCGACCATGGCTCTCAACTTCGTCGTTTTTTTTGCCAAGGCGGATAACCGGGCGCAGCGAGTTCTTGAACACCTTGAATAGACAATCGTGCCGTGAATAAAGCTGCGCTAGCATGCAATCCCCCATGCCTAATGACCGATTTGGGTTGAAGTTCTCCAAGAAAAGGCAAAACGAGAGGCACCGAGACGCAGCGCAAGGAGGGAGAATGCTTCCGTATTGACCAACTCGGGCAAGCCTCGTAACGAAGAAGACACCGATAGAAATGCTTTTTACTCTAGTTCCACGATAGTAATCCCAGCCCCTCCCAGATCCTCCCTCTGGTCGTGGTAATCGGCCACATGCGGATACTTGGAAACGATGCTACGGACAAGCTGACGCAAGACTCCGTTGCCTTTGCCGTGCAGGATTTCCAAATGATGGTCGCCATAGAGCATGGCATCGTCCAAAAGCTTGCGCACACAGGCATCAGCCTCATCGACCCGCATCCCCCGGATATCCGCGTATGGCTTGAAAGCAGCCCTGCCTTCGTTGATTCCCGCCATGCTGACCGAAACTTTCTGCCGGTTCTCGTCCTGCTGCCGCGCTTCGGCTCGTGAAAGAGGTTTCAAGGAATCCATAGCCACCCACATGCTCATATAATCGAAATCAATCCGGGCCTGCTTGCCTTTTACTTCTGAAATCTTGGCCACATTGCCGTTCCAGCGGGCCCATGAACCCACTGCCAATGGCAGAAAGACGCCCTGGGAAGCATCGACCGCCTTCCTGCCAAGAGCCTTGCCGCCGGAAGCCTTGTCCACCTCCGCTTGGCCCGGACTTTTGGCATCGTCCGTTCCCGAAGCCGGCTCGCCCGGGGTCGAACGAGCAGCCTCCCTTTGCCCGGCATCCAGCACTTCCGGCCCGGCATCCAGACGGAACTTGTCCAAGGCATCCGGCTTCCCGGATTCCTGCCCGCCCGAGAATCCTGTTTCCGCCTCTTCCGCCAAAGCCTTGCGCAGACGCATCGTGGCCTCTCTCTCGGCCTGCGCTTCCTTGATTTCCCGGATAGTCCTCTCTATTTCCGCGTTGGCCTTCTTGACCAAGGCCTTGGCCTCGCTCTTGGCATCGCGCAGCAAAGCCCCTCTCTTCTCCTCCAATTCGGCCAACAGCTTGGTATATTTCTCCAGCGTGGAAGACAACAGTTCGTCGGCCACCGCCACTTCGTGCTTCTGCCGGCTCAAATCGTGCTTTTCCACTTCTATCTGCTGGAGTTCCCGCTCAAAATCCATCTGCCGCCGGCCCACTTTCTTGAATGCAGAAGCCAGAAGCGTCTCCGGCAAGCCGATTTTGCGTGCTATCTCGAATGCGAAAGAACCGCCCGGAAGCCCCTTACGGAACACGTAAAGCGGGCGCAAGTTCTCCTGGTCGAACAGCATCGCCCCGTTGACTATGCCATGATGATGCTTCGCCATCAGCTTCAGATTGGTATAATGCGTGGTCACAATGCCCATCGCTCCTTTCTTCAGCAGGGTCTCCACCACCGCCTCGGCAATGGCGCCGCCCACCTGAGGTTCAGTCCCGCTCCCCAATTCATCGCTCAGGAAAAGAGTCTGCCGGTCAGCGTTTTCCACCCAGAACTTCATGTTTTTCAAATGGGAACTATAAGTGGAAAGATCGTTTTCTATAGATTGCTCGTCGCCTATGTCCACGAAGATATTCTTGAAACAGCCCATCCGGGAATCCTCCCGCATAGGAACCAGCAAGCCGCACTGCATCATGTATTGCAGCAAGCCTACCGTCTTGAGGCAAACCGACTTTCCCCCGGCATTCGGCCCGGAGATGATCACTACCCTCTCCTTTTCTTCCAAACATAAATCCAATGGCACCACATCTTCCGGACGATTGCCTTCCTGAGGCGAACCGGCCAAAGCAGAACCGCCGGCAGTCTCGTCCTCCATTTCCTCGGCATCGCTTCCCCGCCGGGCTTTCCGCTTCTGCAAGGTCAGATACAAGAGTGGATGCCGGGCTTCCCTCCACTCAAAGCAAGGCTCTTTCTCCACTAAAGGCATACCCGCATCGAGCCTTATGCCCAAACGGGCTTTCGCCCGAAGAAAATCCACCGCCGTCAGGAAACGGTAAGCCTGCAACAATTGATCCAAATCGGGCCGGATCTGTGCCGTGAAACGCTTCAGGATCTCGATGATTTCCATGCGCTCCTCGTTGCGCAGCTCCACAATCTCGTTGTTCAGGTTGAAGATTTCCTCTGGTTCCATGAACACTGTCTGCCCTGTGGAAGACACGTCGTGGATAAAGCCTCTCATGCTTTTCTTGTAGGCCGAAGCCACCGGAATCACCAAGCGTTCGTTGCGCACCGTCACATCGGCATCGTCCTCCACCCAGCCCTGCTGCTTGGCCAAAGACATGTACTTGCCAATGTAACGCTGCGTATCAGCCGATTTACGGCGAATCATCGTCCTGATCCGAAGCAGATTATCCGAAGCATTGTCCCTCACCTCGCCCATCCGGTCCAAAATGGCATCGATCCAAGGCAGAATACGGATGTCTATCATCAAACGCTCCGAGAATCCGGTCAAACGGGGATAAGCTTCAGGGTCGATCTTGGAAAAATACTTCTTGATTTCGCTCAGCGTAGTATAAGAAGCCCTGAAACGCTGCAAGCCTTCCAACGTGATATAAGCACCTTCTATCCGGAGACGGCCAAGCTCAGTGCCCAAATTGTAATAATCCTGCGATGGAAAAGTCTTTTCCAGCATCAGAAGCTGCTTGAACTCAGCCGTTTGCTCCAAATACAACTTTAACTTGCCAAACGGCCAGACCGGCTTGATCCTCGATGCCAAAACTGCCGCTGATTCAGTGATGCATTCCTCCTGCAAAAGCTCGACAATGGCATCGAAGCCTATCTTTTGCGTAAATGATTCTGGGTAGGTCAATTCTTCAATCCCTCTTTCTTTATGAATGTCCCTTTCCCGGCCCCCTCGCATTCCGCCCCCTCGCACAAGAAACCCCTCAAGGCAAGGAAAGCCGGACACGATGCTTGCCGCGCCCGTTCCGGCAATGAAGCTGCATGGCCTCCTTTCTTGCAAGAAAGCCGCAAGGCCGGAACCTGCATGGCACAAGCCCTTATTTGCAGAAAGCCCGCAAGCACGGAAGCAACCGCACGCTTGCAGGCCTAAGGGAACGCCGGTCTTTCAGCATAAGAGCCTGGACAAGCTCGATGATTACAGTACGAACTTGAACGGAACCGCCATGCCATCCTGGAAAACCCGCCCTATGTACATCCCGCTGGAACACCCCGACATGTCTATCGTGGCAGTGCCTGCCGGGACAGAACGCATCAAAGCTCCCTGGATGTTATACACTTCCACCTTGTCGAACCCAAGGCCTTGCGGCAAGCGCACCGTCTTGGCTGCATGGTCGACATACACCCGGATCTGGTCAGGACGGGTCGCCGCAAAACTGTTGGACAAATCCTCGTCAGCCATGAAACGCGTGTAGACCGGCAATTCGGCCTCTCCATCGTAAATAGCGGCCACTCCCACATAAGCAGTGGTATCCAAGGCCAAGGTCGCTATCGAATCCGATAAAGTCCATTCGTAAAACAGGTTCGGCGTTTCCCCTATGGTTTCGCCGTCCATGACAATCCGGTACGACTCCACGGCGGCATCGTCGGGAGCTTCCCAAGTAATCCGCGTCCTCTTGGTGGAAGGATTCCACCGCGCATCCAGCGCATCCACCTGCCGGCCGGCCAGATTTTCCATGTATTGCATGGCAGCAGGCACGTAAGTGCAGCCGTCCCTGGCCGTTTTCTGAAGCAAATCGCACATCTGGTACGCATTCAGTTCCGGATAATAGGAAAGTATCAGGCTGACAATCCCCGTCGTCAGAGGCGTAGCCATCGAGGTGCCGGCCATGGCATCGTAATACTTGCCCGAAAACTCGGGCTTGCTGGAATAATAATTCGTGACTCCATAGGTAGTACTGAAAATCAAGACCTCATCGCTCTCGCGCCCGTTCACCATCAAGGAACCTCCCGGAGTCCATACATCCACCCACGAACCGTAATTGGAGAAAGAAGCCCGGCTGCCATCCGAATTGAGCGCACCCACAGAAATAACCCCTGCATAATCAGCCGGGTAATTAGGCACGTCCAGCTTGGCATCGTTGCCTGCCGCCGCCAGCAAGATAATGCCCTGCTGGACCATGGCATTGAACAAGCGGTTTTCGATGCCGCTGTACGCCTCGGAACCAAACGACATGCTAATCACGTCCACATCTTGCTCCGAAGCCCAGACAACGGCCTCCATGGAACGGGGAAGCGCATCGGAAGCGGCATCGTTGGCCGCTTTCACGCCCACCAAAGTAGCTCCCGACCCGTAAGAGGCCACACCTTCACCATTGCCTGTGATTGCTCCTGCCAGACCTGCGCAATGAGTCCCGTGAGACCAGAGATAAGCGGAACTCAGCCTGTCCGGAGGCGTTCCTGGCTGGTTCTGCCCCACATAACGAGGAGGCGCAGACGAACCGAGGACAGAATTGTAAGCGTCATACATGTTGGCCGAATCCAATTGCAGGTCGGGATGCCCGCCCCATACGGCGTTGTCGACAATAGCGACCCGGATGTCCGGGCTCGCCGCATACTTGCCATAAATCTCGGGAAACCCTGTCTGTTCCAAATGCCAGGAAGTATTGATACCGCCCACCTCTCCGTAGAAAGGATCGTCGGGGACGGAATCCTCCTTGGACGATGCCGGAGCGAACCGGCCTTGAACCCTGCGCATCGGCACCCTCTCTATCGACTCGATACGCGAATCGGCCTGCAACTCCTTGATAAAATCATCGAATCCGGACAAGCTATCCATATAAATACAGAACGTATTGGCCAGAACAGCGTCCGAACCCATCCGAAGACTGAATGCTTTATCCTGCAAGCCGTACTTGCTCTGGGATTTTGCAGCAGGGAAAAGAGCCGACACAGGGACATGCCGATCAGTGGATTTAGGCAGATTCAACGTTCCTGCCTTGAACTGCACGTAAAGCGCACCGGGAACATAAAGACCGCTTTCCGACGTGCCTTGCTGCTGAGCGGAAGCCGTAAAACCCGCCCCAAACAGCATAGCCGCGGCAAACAAAGAAAGTATTCTCTTCATTTTGATATTTTTAATGTATTCAACCCCTAACAAAGGCATACTCGAACGCAACTGAATCAAGATGCCTTTCTTTTCCTAAACAGGCGCAAATGTAAAAAAGTGTCGGGACTTTTACACGCCTCAGCAATCCCATCCGCCTTATAATCGTCCACAAGTCCGTACAAACACGCCAAAACCGACAAAACATGCACCAAAAACAACACGGATTTGCCGGAATGCCACGAAGAGCAGCCAAGAATCATCCAAGAAGCGGCACCGATCGGCAGCCGAGATGCCCTCTCTGCTCCCGAAAAACCTCCAAGGAAAATCCAAGATTCAACCCAAATCGGCCGACTTTGGAGAGATTGCCCGCTTGTGTCATGCAGCATGTTTCTCGCCTGGCCGAAGGCGTAGCGGGCCACGTCGAGGCGTAGCGAGAAGCAAGATGCCCGAAAGCCTCGTTTCCCCAATCGGAAACAGACCCGGCGTGCCTAATGACCGATTGCAAGTTTAAGAGGGAAAAAGGATTTGCCTTTCCCCGCAAATAACTTACTTTTGCCGTTTTGGAACTCACGGTAAAGCCTCTGCCGCCAATATTGACACCGACAAACTGCCGAAACAAAGCCGACCGCCGCTCAAAACAGGCCGAAGCCGCAGAACCGGAAACAGAAGGGGAAAAATGCATAGACACCTTGTCCATTACCACATACGCTGGCTCGGGAAATTCAACCGATGGAAAGAAAAGCATCTGTCGGACAGGAATTTCATTATAGCATTGAGCATAGTGGTAGGATTCCTGAGCGGTCTGGCTGCCGTCTTGCTGAAAAACATGATTTTCTATTTCAGCGAGTTCATTATCAATTTGCACGATGCCGATTCAGAAAACTACCTATACCTCTTCCTGCCACTGGCCGGTGTCACCCTTTCTTATCTGTTTATCCGTTATGTAGCCAAAGACAACGTAAGCCACGGGGTAAGCCGCGTGCTATATGCATTCAGCCGAGCCAAAGGCCGGATCAAACGCAGCCGGATGTACTCCTCCATCGTAGCCTGTACCGTGACCATCGGTTTCGGGGGGTCGGTGGGGCCGGAAGCCCCGGTGGTCCTGACCGGTGCCGCGATAGGCTCCAATGTAGGCCGTACTTTCAATCTCGGTTTCAGGCAGTTGGTGCTATTGATCGCTTGCGGTTCGGCCGGAGCCATTGCGGGCATATTCAGCGCACCGCTTGCCGGCTTGGTCTTTGCCTTGGAAGTACTGATGATAGACCTGACGATGGCCTCCCTGATACCCATTCTGATCGCTTCCACCACGGGAGCCGTCACGGCAGCCATTTTCCTGGGCCGCTCGGCCACATTCCATTTTGACGTAGCCGCAGACTTCTTGCTCCAGAATCTGCCATTCTACCTGTTGCTCGGCATCCTGGCCGGATTCGTCTCCTGCTGGTTCCTGTTCGTCAATGAAAAAATCGGCCAGTATTTCAGCAAGATAGACAAACCGTGGAAACGCATCCTGATAGGCGGCATCAGTCTCAGCCTGCTCATCTTCATTTTCCCGCCTCTCTATGGCGAAGGTTTTAATTTCCTCTCCGACATATTCACCGGGAATTATTCCAACCTTTTCAACAATACCTTCTTTTACTCGCTGCAAAACAATCACATTGTCTTTTTCGGATTCCTTCTGGTACTTACCTTGATAAAAGTGGTCGCCACCGGACTGACCAACGGGGCAGGCGGCGTGGGCGGGGTATTCGCTCCATCCATGTTCGTGGGGGCTTTCCTGGGATTTTTCATGGCCCAGCTGCTGAACGTGCTTTTCGGGTTCCGTCTGCCGATACCGAACTTCGCGATGGCCGGCATGGCCGGCTTGATGGCCGGAGTCATGCACGCACCGCTGACAGCCATCTTCCTAGTAGCAGAAATCACCGGCGGGTACAACTTTTTCATCCCGCTGATGGTCGTATCGGCAGCCGCTTACTTAGTAAGCCGGTATTTCAACCCCCATTCCATTTACACCAAAGCCTTGGCCCTGAAAGGGGAACTGCTCACCCACAACAAAGACACGGTAATCCTGTCCATGATGAGCATAGAACGCCTCATCGAACACAACTTCCTGACCGTAAAGCCTGACGATTCGCTCCGGACCCTGGTCAAATCCATCAGCCAGTCCTCGCGCAACATCTACCCCGTAACGGATGAATCGGGGCATTTTTACGGCTTAGTCTTTTTAGACGACATAAAAACTCTGATCTTCAGACCGGAACTTTACGACCAAATTGCAGTGAAGGACTTGATGTACATGCCCAAGACCATCATCTACCGCCAAGAGAACATGGGGGAAGTGGCCAAAAAGTTCCAAAACTGCAAAGACTACAACATTCCCGTCCTGGAAGGAGGAAAATATATCGGATTTGTATCGCGAGCTAATGTCTTTTCCAACTACAGGGCCAAAGTCAAAGAATTTTCAAACGATTAAGGCTCGTTCCGCGGATCAAGGCCCGAGAGAAGCCCGGCCGCAGAACCAGCCTAAAAGCAATACCTATGAAAAAGAAACATTTCTGTCTCATTCTGGCCGCAGGATGCTTGGCCAGTACAGGGTGCTGGACTCAAGCCCAGGACACCCGGCAAGCTCCCCAAGCCCGGATTCTGGAATCCAGGCCTTCCGTGAATGAAGGGAAAAGCCTCGAAATCGGCCATCTGATGGACCGGAAACTCTACCCGGAAGGGGTCGCCCAGCTGCAATGGGTCAAGAATGCCAAAGGCACAAGTTACGTGTACGCTCAAGGCGACAGCCTGATGCAGGCTTCCCTCAAAGGCGGCGCCAGCCTTCTGTTCACAAAAGACCAGCTTTCCCAAGACCCGGCTATCGGAGAGAGCTTGCATTACCTGCCTTATATCCTGAATGCCGGAAACAACAGGCTTTTCATGCTCTACGGTTCGGAAATACTGGTTTACAACCTGGCCGGCAAGAAGATAGAAAGCCGGAATTCCTTGCCCGAATCCGGCAACTGGGATATTGCCGGCAAAAGCGGCAACATAGCCTACACAGTAGCCAACAACCTGTATGTCCGGACTGCCGGAGCCACTGAAAGCATGGCGGTGAGCAAATACCCCGATACCGGCGTGGTGGTAGGTGCCAACGATGTGCACCGCAACGAGTTCGGCATTTACAAAGGCACCTTCTGGTCCAATCAAGGCGACAAGTTAGCTTACTACTGGATGGACGAGAGCATGGTGCAGCTCTACCCTATCCTCAACTACCTGCAAGACCCAACGCAGGTCAACAATATCCGGTACCCGGAAGCGGGCCGTGCCATGCACGAAGTAAAGGTGGGCGTCTTTGACGTGGCTACCGGCAAGAACCTGTACCTTGAAGCCTTTGCCGATCCTTCCCATACCTACATCCCCAGCGTGACCTGGAACCCGGACGGTTCGGAAATCTACGCCGTCATCCTGGATCGCAACCAGAAGGACCTCAGCATGGTATGCTACGATGCCGCCACCGGGAAAATCAAAAGGACGGTATTTGAAGAGCATAACGACATCTATGTGGAACCGGAAGCCAACCCGGTTTTCCGCCCCGGCCATCCCGACCAGTTCCTTTGGTTCAGCGAACGCAAGGGATACAACCATATCTACCTGTACAACACGGACGGGGAATGCCTGAAAGCCGTCACCCCGGACAACGAGCCTTGGATGGTGACTTCCTTTGTGGGTTTCAGCCCGGACGGCAACACCGCTTATTATATGAGTACCCAGGAAAGCCCGTTGCAGAACAACCTCTACAGCGTGAACCTGAATTCAGGCAAAATCCTGCGCCTGACCCGGACTGACGGCACGCATTCGGTGCAGATGCACCCCTCCGGCAAATATTTCATCGATGTCTACGGCTCGTCCGAAATGGGCCGGAAGACCCAGATTATCGACAACAAAGGCAAAGTTGTCAAAGTCCTGAAGGAAGACAAAGACCCTCTGGACGGTTATATCACGCCCGAGTTCCGCCTTGTGAGCCTCAAATCCGCCGATGGGAAGACGGATTTGTACGGCCGCCTTATCCTTCCGCCCGATTTCGATTCCACCCGGAAATACCCTGTTCTGGTTTACGTATACGGCGGGCCTCACGCCCAGCTGGTCACGGAAAGCTACAATTACGGCTGCGGCCACTTCCTGCGCTTCATGGCCCAGCAAGGCTACATTGTCTGGACCTTGGACAACCGAGGATCCGCCAACCGCGGATTTGCCTTTGAGACAGCGACCCACCGGAATTTAGGCGATGCCGAAACCGCCGATCAGATGCAGGGCATAGCCTACCTGAAGAGCCTGCCTTACGTGGATGCAGAACGCATCGGCGTGGACGGCTGGAGCTTCGGGGGCTTCATGACGCTGACCTTGAAGACCCGCTACCCGGATGTATTCAAAGTGGCCACGGCAGGCGGGCCGGTCATCAACTGGGCCTGGTACGAAGTAATGTATGGCGAACGCTACATGGGCACGCCCCAAGACAACCCGGAAGGATACGAAAAGGCGAACCTGCTCAACCGCGTCGACTCTATCCGAGGCAAAGTGATGCTGCTGCAAGGCGGCCTGGACCCGGTAGTCACGCCCAAGAACAGCACCACCTTCGTGCAAAGCTGCATCCAGAAAGGCATCCCCATCGATTTCTTCATCTATCCGAACCACGAACACAACGTGATAGGCCCGCAGCGAGACCATCTGTTCCAGAAATGGTACGAATATTACCAACAGAACCTGTAATACAAGATGCCGGAAAACAATTCTTTGCATCAAGGGAATAATGCCCTGGCGGGCGAACCCACAGAGGATAATTGCGCCGGCCGCCCGCTTCCGCCTTCAGCGCGGGAGCAGGAGGTCCGTTCCATCCGCATCGAGGATTACGACTACCCCTTGCCGGACGAACGCATCGCGCTCTATCCCTTGCCCCAGCGGGACGAGTCGAAGCTCTTGGTCTATCGTCCGTTCTTAGGCGGGACGCAGGCCTTGCAGGCTTCGGTCTTCAAGCATGTCACCGACTTCTTGCCCAAGCCTTCCTTGTTAGTGTTCAACAACACAAGAGTGGTACGGGCCCGATTGGTGTTCTTCAAGGACACCGATGATTTGAAGGATGCCGGTGCTGTGCATGGAAAGGCCGGTTCGAAGCCGGAAGCTGCTCAAAGCAAGGCGAAAGGGAACCCGCCGGCCCGAATCGAGGTCTTCTGCCTGGAACCCACCCGGCCCGCCGACATTGCCTTGGCGTTTTCCTCCACCGGACGCTGCCGGTTCAAATGCCTGATAGGAAACAACAAACGCTGGAAAAACGGCTTGCTCCGGATGTATTTCCCGCTGCCGGACGGCTTCCCTCAAACCGGGATCGCCACAGATTCGACCAATGGAATTGGGCCAAACTATCCCACACAGACTGATACTATAGCTTCCTCGCGCCGAGCCGAAGCCCCCAACGAACAAATCGATTGCAAGCACGCGCATACAGGCGAACTACGGGTGGAAAAAATCGGGAGCTTGGAAGATGCATTCGAAGTGGAATTTTCATGGACACCGGAGAATCTGAGCTTTTCGGAAGTCCTGGAACAAGCAGGAAAGGTGCCGCTTCCACCCTATATCCACCGTCAGGCGGAAGATTCCGATACCGAACGCTACCAGACAGTCTTTGCCCGTTACGACGGCTCGGTGGCCGCCCCGACCGCCGGCTTGCATTTCACACCGCAAATCCTGCAAAGCCTGCCGGACCTAGGCATCGAACGGGATTTCATCACCTTGCATGTGGGCGCAGGGACGTTCAAACCGGTCAAAGCAGACCATATCGGCGAACATTCGATGCACCGGGAACACATCTCGGTGAAACGGGAATTCGTTCAGCACCTGTCAGCGGCTTTGGAAAAAGACATGCCTGTCATCCCGGTAGGAACCACTTCGATGCGGAGTCTGGAATCTTTGTACTGGATCGGTGCCCGGATCAGAATGGGTTCGGAGAAATACCCGGCTCTGAGGCAAGGGGAATTCGAGGTAGGCCAATGGGATCCCTATGGAGAACTGGCCGAAGCGGGTTTCAGCCCGGAAGACAGCCTGCGGGCTATCCTGGACTACTTGGACGACAATCATCTGGACGAACTGCACGGGCATACGGCACTGATAATCGCGCCTGGCTACCGCTTTGCGTTCTGCAAGGGAATCGTCACCAACTTCCACCAGCCCAAGAGTACTTTGCTGCTGTTGGTATCGGCCTTGATTGGCCCTGCATGGCGTAAAATTTACGATTTTGCCTTGGAAAACGGCTTCCGTTTTTTGAGTTATGGGGATAGTTGCTTATTTTTACCGCTTGGCTCGAACGTGAATCAAGGCTCCGAAAGGTAGCAAAACCGGCTCTCCGAGCGGGAAAACGCAATGCCGGACACGTATCAGTGCAAATTAATCGAGGCGGGCGATGCCTGTCTTGCATGTATAATCAAACATTCAAACAAACGATGAAACAGCTCGTTTTGACGATGGGTCTCGCTTTGGCCGTGGTTTTCTCGGCCCAGGCCCAGAAAAAGAACAAAAAGGGGAACGAGGAACCTTACCAATTCACCGAAGTGAAGGTTATCCCCAACACTTCTGTAAAAGACCAGAACCGTTCGGGTACCTGCTGGAGCTTTTCGGGTATTTCTTTCTTGGAATCCGAAGTGCTGCGTATCAAAGGCGATACAGTGGATCTGTCGGACATGTACCCGGTATTCAAATGCTACGAACTGAAAGGCGACAAATACGTGCGCATGCATGGCCGCACAGAATTAGCCACTGGCGGTGCCAGCAATGACGTGGCCGATGTCTTGAAAGTGTACGGGATGGTACCCGAAGAAGTCTATCCCGGATTGAATTATGGCGTGGACGCCCACGACCACAGTGAATTGGATGCCGTCTTGGTCGGATTCCTGAAAGGGGTCGTAAAAGGCAACAAACCCACCACCGCCTGGAGGAACGCCTATGTGGGCATCCTGGAAGCCTATCTGGGAGAAGATCCTGAAACCTTTACCTACAATGGCAAGGAATACACGCCGCGCAGCTATGCCGATGAATTGGGCCTGAACGGGGATGACTACATCAAATTCACATCCTTTACCCATCATCCGTTCTATACGCAGTACGAAATGGACGTACCTGACAACTGGAACGGCGGTTTGGTCTGGAACGTGCCTATCGATGAATTCCAGCGCATTGTAGAAAACGCGGTAGAAAACGGCTATTCGTTGGTCTGGGGCGGCGATGTGAGCGACCCCGGCTTCTCTTGGAAGCATGGCGTGGCTATCATGCCGGATGCCGAAATCACCGATTTGACGGGAACCGACCGCGACAAATGGGAAACGATGTCGCAGGATGAAAAGCGCAAGAACGCCTACAGCTTCGAACGCATCGTCCCTGAGAAGAATATCACCCAGGAAGACCGCCAGAAGAACTACGACAGCTGGTATGCCACCGACGACCATGGAATGCACTTGGTAGGCATCGCCAAAGACCAGAAAGGCAACAAGTATTTCAAGATCAAGAATTCTTGGAACACGTCGAACATCTATGACGGATATCTCTATATGTCCGTGCCTTTCTTCCGCTCCAACACCTTGGACATCATGGTGCATAAGGATGCCGTGCCGGCAGATATACGTGCAAAGCTCGGCATTTAATCTCGGCGTGTGATAATGGGCAATCTGCTTCGTTGCTTTGGCTTCGCCGAAAGCAGGCTGCACCTCGTCCAATAGAGATGTAAAACGTCGGCAGAGTAAGAAGCTGTTTAAATTTATTTGTTTAGGCCATCGGGAGGGGATTTCGAGGAATGGCGTCGCGTTTTTCAAAGGAGGATAGCCAAGCTATCTGACGTGAAAAACGCAAGCCAGACCCGAAATAGCCCCCGATGGGCAAACAAAATCCTGAACCCGGTTCCTGAAAATCCAGCCTTTTCAGGATTGTAAAAAATTTTAAACAGCTTCTAATTTTGCCGACGTTTTTTAATGCCCTTGTCCACCGACCCCACGCGCAAGGCCGAGAAGCATGTCCTCCAAAATAACAATCAAAACAGCCTCAAAATACAATTTCCTGCCAGCTTTCTTAAACCCAAATCGGTCATTAGACTCGCCGTGTCCGTTTCTGATTGGGAAAATGAGGCTTTCGGGCATCTTGCCCGCTTCTGTCCGCATCCTGTTTCTCGCTACGCCTCGACGTAGCCCGCTACGCCTTCGGCTAGGCGAGAAGCATGCTGCATGACACAAGCGGGCAGTCTCCCCAAAGTCTGATGACCGATTTGGGTTCGACCCAAATCGGTCATCAGACTTTGGGTTAAATTTCCTTAAAAACCGCCAAGCACTCCAAAAATGGAATACCTTTGCCTCTGACAAAAGGAACCACCGACTCATGGACACAAGCAAAATCGAACCGGGATTATTCGGACAGAAACATTCCAGCCGCGATTACACCAAAGCGGCAAGCTGGGGAAAAAACATCTTCAACAGTGCCTTCCCTGCATCATTAGTCGCCTACATGCATTCCAAAAACATCGAACCAGTTTATCTCTGCACCGATAAAAACAACAAACTAATCCACACCCATATCTCCGCAACGAATCTATACAAAATAGACCCGCTGTCCGATTCCGCTTATTATAACTTTGAAGCAGGCTTCGCCTCTTTTGAGAAATTCTATTCCGGCAATCGAGAAAAAATCGACTTGGTAATGGTGAACCGCACCACCAACGAAAGCCTCATCGGACTTGAAATAAAACTCACTGCTCTCCCTGACAACACTACAAAAAAAGATTCAGAAGAAAAATACAGCTGCGAAATCGTTGTCCGTCCCCCGACTATATGCTTCTTGGCTTGCAGCATCTGCGAATTATTCAAATCAGACAAAGAAAAAAATTCTTTAAGAAAAATATTGAATCTTGTTCCCAAAATCAACCATTGGGCAGAAGTAGATGAAGTACTTCCACATTTTGAAAAAATCGAAAATTCCATCAATGAAATAGCTAAACTCATACACAAAAAGCAAACCCCTCTGATTATTCAGCCAGTATGGAAAATGAAAGACGGGAAATTAGCCAATGACTGTTTGGATGTTTTTGCTTGGTCGAACCTCGCAGTCCTGCAAATGTGCCACTCTACGGGAAACACAAGCAAAACAGAGATTTCCCGATTCCAACGGTCGTTAATCTGGGTCTACCTCATGCTGAAAGATTACGTTGATTATGACATCTTTGACTATATTCGAATCATCAAAGACCATTCGTACCAAAACGCTAACGATAAGGCTTTCGCTTTGCCGGGAACCGCGTCATGGAAGCTTCTTCATTGCCAAGAACTCACTCACCCACGCATACAAAAAAGCGAAATAAAGAACATCATATTAGGTGGAGGCCAGAATCTGCTAAGCCCGGAACGCCGTTTTGATGCCGTCGTTGCAAACAGCCCTGACCTGTTCGATTAACTGGAAATAAGCGATGAAAGCCGTTGATTTGTTTTGCGGATGCGGAGGCATGAGCCTGGGATTCGAACTCGCCGGTTTCCATATAGAAGCCGGTTTCGATAATTGGGAAAATGCCATCGAGGTGTACCATGCCAATTTCGCCCATCCCGTTTTCAAAACAGACCTGAAAGACACTGAAAAAGCTATCAGGCAAATTACTGCATTCTCTCCAGACATTATCATCGGCGGTCCTCCGTGCCAGGACTTCTCCTCTGCGGGCAAACGCAATGAAGATAATGGCCGAGGCGACCTGACTGTCTGCTATGCCCGGATTGTGGCCGGAATCCAGCCTGAATGGTTCGTCATGGAGAATGTAGCCCGGATAGTCAAGACACAAAAACTGATGGATGCAAAAAGAATTTTCAGCCAAGCCGGGTACGGCATGACACAATACATCTTGGATGCCAGCCTCTGCGGAGTTCCCCAAGCCCGCAAACGCTTTTTCCTGATAGGAAAGAAAAACACGGGCAATGACTTCTTGATGCCTGTCATCGAAAAAAACCTTGCCGGAAAGCCGATGACCGTAGCCGACTACCTCGGAGACGAAATAGACATCGAATTCTACTACCGGCATCCAAGAAGCTACGCAAGGAGAGGCATCTTCAGCATCCATGATCCCAGCCCGACCATCCGAGGGGTCAACCGTCCCATGCCCAAAGGATACGCCTTGCATCCCGGCGACCCTGTAACATCCTTGGAGGGCATCCGCCCCTTGACAACGGAAGAACGCAGCCGAATCCAGACATTCCCTCCTTCGTTCAAGTTCATCGGGAGCAAGACTGACAAAGAACAAATGATAGGCAATGCCGTTCCAGTCAACCTTGCCCGTTTTGTCGGGTCGGCCATAAAAGAATACATTGAAGCCGCTCAAAATACCAAACATTCATACACAAAAATGAATTCAAGACCCTATAACGCCCCTGTACAACTACCCATGACCTTGGCCGAGCCGAACTGCAATGACGCGAATTAGCAGACTCAGAGTATCAAGAGTATCCAATATCCACAAACTCGCAGCACATACCAGACAGAGAGCAACATTTTCAGATCAATGCACCGATAAAACACATGGAAAAAGAAGAACTTTATAAGAAAATCAGCAAGTATTGCGCCTACCAGGAGCGATGCCGGAGCGAAGTAAGGACGAAACTCCGGCAAAGCGGGGCAAGCCCGCAAAGCATCGAAGCCATCCTTGCCCGTCTGGAACAGGAAGGCTATTTGGATGAAGAACGGTTCGCCCGCGCGTATGTCCGGGGCAAGTTCCGCATCAACGGCTGGGGAAGGCTCAAAATCCGGAACGGGCTTAGGGCAAAACTAATCGACAGCAGTCTGATTGAAACCGCCATCAAAGAAGAAATCAATGAAGAAGAGTATATGGAACTTTTAAAAAAAATCCTCGCCAGCAAAGGCCAGCAGACCGCCTTCTCCCGAGGCTTTGAACCAAGCTTGATCAAATAATCACAACGAACGGCCACAGCCCCAGCCCCCTCCTTGAACCAATCTCAACAAACAATCCCAGGAAAGGCTTTGCCGGTTCTCGCAAAATCCCTACATTTGAAGCCGAGGGTGATTGATTTTTTAGCATTAAGGAATATTGAATAAGACTAACAGGTCGCACAGACTTATGCCATTTTTACAACCTGCCGGAAGGGTCTGATTATGCACATCCAATGGAAAATCCCGTAACCGCAGCCCCAAGCTACATTACCCGATTATCATAGGACACAGCATAACCAGTGGCCGACGCTCAATTCCGGATCCAACCAATAAAACCAACCTTCTCTGCCGGCCAAGAAGCACTAAAATCACTCATTATGAAACATTTATGTTTCTTTGACCGTCTTTACATGACAGTCGCAAGCTTGTGCGTATTCGCCAGCATCCTGCCCGCCCAACCGGTATCGGGAACGACAACTGCCAAACCTGACGGCATGGCCACTATTGTCCTGAAAGTGGACAAGCCTGTCTATCCCGATGGAAGCGGCTACCAAATGCTTATCGACAACACTGGCCGAGCCCGTGCATTCTGGGACGGCTTGGAAGGCGACATTTTTGATCCTTCCGATGCCGAAGAAGCCTATGCGCTCTGCCCGTACAAGATTCCGGAAGATGCAGACCCCAACTATTGGACATCGGCCATCATCGACCAAGGGGAAAGCGACAGCATTTCCGTCCCTGCAGGAGTCTACGATATTGCCATCATTAACCCTACCACAGAATACGATGACTGGGGATATCCCACGGATGGATACCTCCATATCGCTTACCAAGGCATCTACTCCTCCCTGAGCATGACAGCAGGGGCCACTTACGTCTTTGAAGTAAGCTTGGATCCAATAAGCGAGAATGACTTGGTTACCTATTACCCGCCTGCCAATCTGGTAGACTTGACCGCCACGCAAATCCACATCCCGGCTGCCTCATACAACCTCGGCACACAGGAAACCATCGGGTTCGACATAAGCAACATCAGCAGCACGGATGCCACAACACCATTTGCCGTTTACTATCAAATCAACAACAACTTGCCCGTAGAAGAAACCTGCTCCATAGAAATCCCGGCCGGAGACACAGCAACCTACACCTTCTCCACTGCAGCGGATCTGAGCCAGACACAAATCTACGACATCAAATGCTGGAGCACGTATCCGGGCGACCCCGACCCGGCCAACGACACCGCATCCGGCCAAACCGAACGTCAGGAAGTCTGCGAAATCCCCTATGTGGAACATTTTGACGACCCTGACTGCCTGGATGATTGGACTTTGCTTGACCGTAATCCAAATACTACAGGATGGGAGTTCATGAACAACATCTATTTAGGCGATGCCACCGGCAACAGAGATGGAGGTGCAGCCTTCTTCTGGTACAGCGATGAAGGGAATGCCGACAATTACCTCATCAGCAAGCCCATCCGCCTCAAGACCGGACAGAACAACATTTCTTTCTATTACCGTCCCAAAACCTCGGTTTACCCCGAGTCTTTCGAGTTCCTGATAGGCGGGGACATCGTTCCTGAGAACATGACGCTCATCAACAAATGGGAAAACCTGATGGACAATTCTTTTTGGGGCATATACAACTACAACATCCAAGTACCGGAAGACAGCGTCATCCACTTGGCCTTCCATGTCACTTCTCCTGCCGGAGCAGGAGGCCTATGGATTGACGAGGTCAGCGTCAATTCCGGAAGCGTAACCAACAATCCCGACTTGGAAGTCAGCCAAGTGATGCTCCCCTTGTCCGCATGCCACCTCTCCGACCAGACACCTGTCTTTGCCAGCATCAAAAACGTGGGCAGCGACACAGCTTGGGGCTTCCGGGCATGGTACTCGGTCAACGGCGGGGATGCCATCTATCAGGACTTTCAGGACACTTTGGTTAGAAACGACACCAAAGATTTCTATTTTGCAGAAACAGCCGATTTCTCGGAAGTCGGACAGACATACACGGTAACGGTAGGCGTCGAACTCACCGCCGATGCCGCTGTTCCGGAAATCAATCTGGACAACAATACGGCGCAAGCATCCACGACCCACCGTACACCAATCGTCCCTCCCTATGCCAGTGTTTTTACGAACTTGGACTGGAGACCCTATGAAGCCGAATCCTGGACCTTGAGAAGCGACACCAGCTACTACGCCAGAACCGGACATGCCCCCTTGGTTTCCGATTGCTTCGACCTGGAACCCGGTCAGTATTACTTCACCTTCCTGTATGCGGCCGGTTCGCTCAATTGGGGTACCACCAACTACGAAAACGATATCCTTCAATTCAGCATGGGAAATTCCACGGAAAGCCCCGACACATGGGAAGTATTCTACTCCGACACGACACATACGTCCGGCAACATGGCAGATCCTTATATCTGGGGCGAAACCACCTTCACCGTTGAAACAGCCGGAACCTATGCATTTGCCATTACCGTGATGAATTCCCCCAACGGCACAGCCTTCCGGTCTATCCGCATCAGTCCGATAGTGGAGCATGAAGCCCGCATAAACCATGCCGGCATCTCGTTACCAGCCTATGCACCCTTAGACCAGCTCAAATCGGCAATCACAAGCGCGGAAATAGAAAACCGAGGTTCCGAGGCAGCCACTGCCACCGTGGAAATCACGCACAATGGCGAACCTCTCGGCAAGCAGGAAAACATCGACTTGGCTGCCGGAGAAAAGAAAGCAGTGGCCATCTCCACGCCCATCTTGGATGCCGTTGCCGGAAGACGGGTCGATATCGAAGCCATTGTCAGCATCGAATCCGAACCCGCCGAACTTTTAGACGACAACCGTTTTGCATTTTCCATCAACGCCACCGACAGCGTTCTGAAACGGGATCATTTTGAAGGAGATTTTGCCAATTGCAACGCTATCGGTACCAGCCGTCCTTCTTCGCTGGGAATCCCTTACACCTTGGAGGCCGCCGATACCCTGACTTCCATCGGCATCGGCTTTGCCGACAAGGCCGGAGAAAACCCGCTCTCCTTTGCGCTGTTGGAATGGAATCCGGAAAACGAGCAATACGGGCAGGAAATATATTCCTACTCCGGTTTACGGGGAAAAGAAGCCGCCCTGCATATTTATCCTGTCCCCGACCTGATTCTGCCCACCGGAGACTATTTGCTGAGAATCAACCAACTCAACATAAACAGCCTTGACCTTGTTGTGGATGAAGCGGAAGACGGGCTATTCTACAATATTTATGCCGATGGCAGTCTTGAAGCAGAAAACGATTTGGGCAATCCCTGCGTCCGTCTGAATTTCGGGCATAACGGAAAGGTTTATCCTAAGGATGTCATGATTGAAAAAATTGCCAAGCCGGTAGAAGAAGGGGTATTCAGCATCAATGAACCCGTAGAAGTAGTCCTCTTTAACAAAGGAACGGAAGCCACCGGAGAATTTTCCACCTATTGCTTGGCAGACAAGACTTTGCTGGAAATGCCGGTAAGATCCATGCAACCAGGAGAACGCAGAAGCATAATCTTTGAAGCAGACCTGAGCAGTCCGCAGACGCATGTCCTGACCATCTACACCCAGCTTGCCGGGGACGGCAATACCGGAAACGATACGGCAAGCCTCATGGTCAATTGCCTTGAAGCAACGGATCCCTATGTCATGGATTTTGAAAATTGCGTGGACTTTGCCATTTCCAACTTCAATCCTACATGGACTTCGGTTGACCAAGACCAGGCTTATTCCTACGGAATCATTGACTATACATTCCCCAATAGCGGGATGCCATTCGGATTTATCGCATTCAATCCTTCCGGCTGCACGCCCGATGCGCAGTCCATAGCTCCTGCTTACCAAGGCGAAAAATACGGTGCCAGCTTCTGCGCCATCGGGAAAGACAACAACGACTGGCTCATCTCGCCGGCACTGCTTTTGCCGCAAGACACGGCCTTCCTCCGCTTCTACGCAAAATCCATCAGCGAGGAAGAAGGGAATGAACGTTTCAATATCTTAATCAGCACGGAAAATTCCAGCATTGCCGGCTTTGAACCCATTGGGGAAACGCTTTCCGCCCCGTTTGAATGGATGCCGTTCTCCATCGATTTGAGCGCGTATGCCGGGCAGACGGTGCAAATCGCCATCCAATGCGTGTCTTCCGATGCCTTCATCTTCATGATTGACGATATCCGCATATCCAAACCCGACGTAGGCTTGCAAGCCAGTGTTTTCGGGGATGTCTCCATCTACCCCAATCCGGCAAAAGAATCTTGCCAGATCCAAGGAAGCAACATTTTCACAGGCATCGAGGTTGCCGACATGAGCGGCCGGATTGTCTACCGGAACATGAATCTTGCCACCGACAACTTCCTGCTACATGTAGACAACTGGAATTCAGGATTATACCTAATCAAATTATACAAAAAGAAAGAGAACACAGTATTCAAGTTGATTGTACGGTAGCAATCAAACTAAAAACAGCCTCCAACCATATGTAGCTGCAAGAGGCCACCAAGGTATTCTTCATGCAAAGCACCCCTGCCGGAACGACATTCATTCCAACAGGGGTGCTTCCATATTCCGAACCCTCCAGACCAAAGCCTGATCCTTAACGGCACGCCGCAGGCAAACTCCTTGTCCCGACTCAATCCATAGCAAATACAATCCCTGCGCAAACCTTCCAAGCGGAGATACAATACAAATCAAATTAACCGAAGACATAGGAAGCGGCTGGGACTCGATACCCCAAAGGGTTTTTCTTCCTATCTTCGCACTTCCAGTTTCATTGGTGACTTGAATCTGCGCCTCGGCTCATCCCTGGTGCAGGGAATGAGGACTGACCGAAGCCACCACTTCCGCGAAACGTCTCTGCGAGGGTGTGCCGACCACAATTTCCTTGGGCGGGAATTGCCTGTCGAACGCCTGGGCAGCAGCCTCGTCCACATTATAGATGTCCTCCTCGTGATACCGTCCTCCGGCATCGGCCAAAGCCCCCTCATACAATTCACAGGCGTGCAAACCCTCCATATACAAGCCCTCCGAATTGCAAATTCCATAAGTTTCCGCCGGCACGAAACCTTGCCCAAGATAATAATCGGGGTCCCCGCATAACAAAATGGCCCGGAAACCCATCCGGCGAGCCAACTCCCGGGATTGCGAAATCAGGCTCCGACCCACGCCCTGCCGCTGGTATTCAGGCAACACGGCAATGGGACCCAAGGTAAGGGTCTCGTAGCGGATTCCGTTGCATGCAAGAATGAACGAGCGCATATAAACGACACTGCCGGCAATCTTCTCCCCCACCAAGGCTAACATGTCCAATTCCGGCACGAACGCAGGATGATCCCGCATGATATGCAGCAGATAATGTTCGGTACAAGCCGGAGTATATACATTCCAGAAAGCCTCCCGCACCACCTGTTCGACAGTGGCATAATCCGCAGGCTGTTCCCGACGGATAACGAGTTCCTTCGACAAATCCATTTTCTGAAAAATCCAAGTGTTCGTTCTACAAAAGAATACAAAAGGAGAGTCCGGTAGCGTTTCAAGCTTTCCGCCTTCCGTTAATCAAAGGCAACAAACACAGAGCCACAATCCCACCAATGATGATAATCAAGGTCTGCGCTCCCCAAGAAATCCAACCAGCAGTATAACCTATCGTCTTGGCAATCCCGAATATGCCCAAAGTCTCGGAAATGATTACCGGGTAGACCCCGATGCCGCCCGGGGTCAGCATCACGCCTATCGTTCCCATCGCCAACGCAATCAATGCAATGCCCAAGCCGGTATCGGACAAGGCTTCCAAACTGTGGAAAGCGAAATAACTCATGAACCAATAGCAGAACCAGATACCCAGGCTCCAAAGCACGAAAAGCCAAGGATGACGCAAGCGGCGCAACGACAGGAAGCCTTCGCCGAAGCCCCGGAACACCTTGGCAATCCTTTTCAGCCAGCTGTCCTCCGGAAGAAATTCCTTATGCCGGCGATAATACAGAATAGAGCCTGCCACTATCAAGGACAAGGCGACCGCTGCGGCAAAGACCCAGAACAGCAAACCGAGCCTTGAACCCACGCTCCGGTTGAACAGCCGTTCCACGTAACGATGCAACGCTTCGTGCTCGACACAAAACGACAAGACGAATACCAAAAGGAAACAAAACATGTCGATCACCCTCTCGCTGACCACCGTCCCCAGCGACTTCTCGACCGGAATCCGCTCGTAACGGTACAGGAAAGTGCAACGCATCACCTCCCCCAGCCGAGGAATGGCCAGATTGGCGAAATAGGCGACCAAGACGCTCAGGAAAGTATTGTGGAACCGAGGCCTGTAGCCCATCGGCGCCAGCAGCATGTTCCAGCGCAAAGTCCTGAATACATTGCTCAGCAAACCGAACACGGCCACCATGGCCACCAATACCCAATCCGCCCCCCGGAAAGCATTCCCGATTTCAGCCTTCTCATCCATTGTCAGGCCGCGCTGGAAAAGCCATATTATGAAAACGCCAAGCCCGAAGAACAAAATGAACTTCAAGACTTGGCGCAAGTTTTTCGACAAAGACGATTTCATACTACAGGCAGGTTCTACAAATCAGGGAGACAGAAGGAAAAGGAACACGGTTTCCAATCCGGCCTCCCGTTGCATCGCGGCGCGGCCTGATCCAAGGAACTTGCCTGCGCATTCCCGGTTGCACGAACCGTGCACAGCAGGAGGCAAGCATCCGGTCTGCTCCCTGACCCGATCCCGGATGGAACAATGATCCACCCTTCCCCAGAAAGCTATCTCGCAATCTTGTTATTCTCCGGGAAGACAACCACCGGCTGGTGGTTCCGGGCTTCCTCCGGCGTCATGGAAGCATAAGAAACGATAATCACCAAATCCCCCACGGCTACCTTGCGGGCCGCCGCACCGTTGATGCCGATGGTACCGCTGCCCCGTTTCCCTTTGATTACATACGTATCGAAACGCTCCCCGTTGTTGATGTCGTATATATGGACTCTCTCGAACTCGCAAAGGTTCGCGGCATCCATCATATCCTCGTCGATAGTGATACTGCCCACATAATTCAGGTCGGCATAAGTCACCTTGACCCGGTGGAGCTTTGATTTCAAGACTTCTATTTGCACGGTGTTCAGTTTTTGGTTCGCCTTCGCGCAGCTTTATTCACGGCATAAAAACTTTCCAATGTGTCCATGAGCCCGCTTCGCCCGGTTCTCCGCCGGCATAGCCCAATCGGACTTGGCACTGCATCTGGCTTGATTGAAAGCTTGTTTTTTTCCTGTATTCCTCCCGACAGCCAGGCTGCAAAAGTATAAATTATTTGGGTTATCACTATATTCCGGAACCATATCGGCCATCGGCAGCATCTAAGCCCGAAAGACCTTCAACCCTCATCACTTCCGACGGCGGGCGTAAGCGTTGTTGCCCTTGCGGTTTTTCTTGCCTGCCCGGTAACCCGGCTCTTCCTGAGGTTCCAAGAAGGCGAAAGTGAGCTGCTTCTTGTTCATGTCGATTTCCGTAATCCGGATCCAGACCTCCTGCCCTAACTTGTAGACATTGCCGTTCCGGTAGCCGACCACCTGGTAGTTTTCCTCATCCAGCTCGTAATAATCATCCTTGAGAGACCTCAAAGGAACCATCCCCTCGCAGTAATTCTCGTCCAGGCAGACAAAGACACCCCATTTGCTCACTCCGGAAATCACACCATGGAACTTCTGCCCTACTTTGTCCAGAAGGAACTCGGCCTGCTTGTATTTTACCGAAGCCCGCTCGGCATCGGCCGCCTTCTTCTCCATATCCGAACTATGCACGCACTTTTCCTCGTACTCTTCCGCATCCGCGCTCTTGCCTCCATGGATATAATTTTCCAAAAGGCGGTGCACCATCAAGTCCGGATAACGCCGGATTGGAGACGTGAAATGAGTGTAAAACGGGAAAGCCAGACCGTAATGCCCTATGTTATGCGTGGAATAACAGGCCTTGGCCATCGTCCGCACCGCGATGGTCTCGATCATGTTCTGCTCCGCCTTGCCTTCCACCGCTTCCAGAAGGTTGTTGAACGACTTGACCAGACCGCTGCGGTTCTTCAGGTTCATCCTGTACCCCAGCTTGCCCACAAACTGCGTGAACGTGGCCAGCTTTTCCGGGTTCGGTTCGTCATGGACCCGGTATACAAAGGTCTTGGGCTTGCCGGAGATAGGCTTTACCCTGCCGGAAAGCCTGGAAGCCTCCCCGTTTTCCTCTTCGCCGGGCAATCCCTTCCTCCCTTTCTTTTTCGAGCGAGCCGAAACTGCAAATTGCCGCTCGCTTCGAGCCGCCTCCGCATCGGGATCCTCCACGGGCATCCGCACAGGCTCTTCCTCCCCCTCGAAGACGTTCTCATCCTTCATCGCTTCCCTTTCCCTGTCGAACGACCCCACACGATTGGTACTCTCGCTGCCGTAAACCCCGTTGCCATCAGCCCGGACCTTCATGCACTTTCCGATAAGCTCCGCCACCCGGCGGTTGGCCAGCAGCATGAATTCCTCCACTAAATGGTTCGATTCCTTGCTTTCCTTGATATACACGCCCAAAGGCTTGGCCGTACCCGGTTCAAGCTGGAAACGGACCTCTTGCGAATGGAAATTGATCGCTCCGGTCTTGAAACGTTTATCCCGAAGGATGCGCGAAAGCCTGAAAAGCTCGCAAACAGCCTCGATATCCTCCGGCGAACCCAATCTTTCCAGATTGGAAGAGCTTGCCGCTTCCTTGCTCCCGGATGCCGCCCGTATCCTGGCCTTGGCCGAAACCGGCCTGCCAGACGCATTGGCCTCGCCTTCCGAAACACCCGAAGAAGATTCCGGCTGCTGGCAGCTTGCCGCCTTGCCGCGATCCAGCTCGGCCTTGCAGATTCTTCCCTTGGCTGTGGAAACGGACTTCTCCGCCAGCCCCACCGACTCCAAGATAGCTTGCGCTTCCTCGTAAGTGAAACGGCGGTTGGAATGGATCAAACCTTTCCCAATCCAGAAATGCTTGATTTGCGCCTTGTTGTCCATCTCGAAAACCACGCTGAAACAAAAACGGTCTACATCCGGGTTCAACGAGCAAAGATTGTTGCAAAGCCGCTCAGGCAGCATCGGGATCGTCCGGTCTACCAAATAGACCGACGTAGCCCGCTCATAGGCTTCGGCATCGATGGCCGAACCCGGCTTCACGAAATGGCTCACATCGGCAATATGCACGCCCACTTCCCGGTTGCCGTTGGGCAGCACCCGATAAGACAGAGCGTCATCAAAGTCCTTGGCATCGGCCGGGTCGATCGTGCAAGTATAGATGTCCCGGAAATCGCGCCGGGCCGCCAGTTCCTTGGACGTCACCTTCTCGCTCATCTTAGCCGCCTCGTCTATGGCCTCTTGCGGATAGCTCAGCGGGAAATCGAACTCGGCCAGGATGGACTGCATCTCCACGTTGTTCTCGCCGGGTCGTCCCAAAATAGCGGTCACTTTGCCAATCGGATTGTTCAGATGGGCCGGCCAATCCTCAATCCTGGCCACCACCTTCTGGCCCTGCTTGGCCCCACCCAAATTCTCCTGAGGCAGGAAGACACTCTGCACCACATTGGTGCTGTCGGGTATCAGAAAGGCATACTTGCCCGCATAGTCCACTGTCCCTACAATATTGTGCTTGTTTCGTTTAAGCACCTCCACAATCTGACCTTCCATCCGATGGCCGGCCCGCCAAGGAAACAGCAGAACCCGCACATGGTCACCATGCAAAGAATGCCCTATGTTGTTGGGCGCGATATAGACATCTTCTATCTCCTTGTTATCGGGAACGATATAAGCCTTGCCCGAAGACTTCATATCCACCATGCCGGTGATATAGCTCCGAAGGCTTTCAGGAATATGCTTATGGGGATGCCGTTCGTCTTTCGAATGCCTTCTCGACCGTCTCGGCGATGCTCCAATGGCACAGGCATCTTCCTCGGATGTCCAGCAATTCCGAGACTTCCCGTAAGCCCGACCGTCCCTGTACTGCTTGGAAGCCCGAAGCCCCCCCCCCGCTTTGAACGACTTCCCCTCTTTGGCAGCCTTTCTGCCCCGCTCAGACTTTTCCTTATTTCTTCTGCTCATAATCCTGCAAATCTTTTATCTCGAAACCTTCCCCTCAAAACAATATCCGGCTTATCTATTATAAACATCGTCTTCAGGATAATCTTCGTTACTACGAATTCCTCCCGAATCAACAGAAAACAGGCTATCCAATCCTCTGGAAATCGCCCCATTGCCCGATGTCACGGCACACCGCATGTGTTACCGGTTTATTTTGTCATCCTATATCTTATTACAACGTTTGCGTTACGCTAAACTTGTAGCGAGATAATAGAAACAACATGAAACCCAATAACCCGTTCCTTATTCCGGGAGATGCAGCCCGGATTTCTTTCGCGGCAGAGAGCAAAATGCCAGAACCATTCTCGATGGGCCTCGCCATGGAGGCAATGCGACATTGACATCTCCCCGCCGCATGGGAAAGAGCGGACTAATCCCTCATGCCCTTTACCTATTCAAAGAAAACTTTTAATTCCGCCAACGGATACCGGTATCAGATAATCCCGATTATCTCCTTGATATCCGCGATGCCTTCCCGGCGGCAATAGGCTTCCAAACCGTCCACCACCTTCTGCGTCACCGCCGGATCCACGAAATTGGCCGAACCTATCTCCACCGCCGAAGCCCCCGCCATCAGGAACTCCAACGCATCGGTAGCCGAACAGATGCCCCCGATGCCGATGACCGGAATCCTGACCTTCTTGGCCACCTGCCATACCATCCGCAAAGCCACCGGCTTGACGCAAGGCCCTGACAAACCGCCCGTAACCGTGCTCAGCACCGGCTTCCGCCTATTCACATCCACCGCCATCCCCAGCAACGTATTAATCAGCGACACACTATCCGCCCCCGCTTCCTCCGCCGCCAAGGCCATCGCCACGATATCCGTCACATTAGGCGAAAGCTTCACAATCATGCAACGCGGATACACATCCCGCACCGCCCTCGTCACCTGCGCCGCCATCTTCGGATCCGTCCCGAAAGCCATCCCCCCCTGCTTCACGTTCGGGCAGGAAATATTCACCTCTATCGCATCCACCTCCTCGCAAGAAGCCAGTTTACCAGCCACCTCCACATACTCCTCGATCGTGGAACCCGACACATTCACAATCAGCCGCGCCGGGAAATCCGGTTTCCTGCCCCTCTTCTGCCCTATTTGCGGAATGATATGCTCGATGAAATAATCCACCCCCTTGTTCTGCAAGCCCACCGCGTTCAACATTCCCAGCGGCGTCTCCGCCATGCGCGGGTAAGGATTGCCCTCCCGAGGCTGCCCCGTCGTTCCCTTCACGATAAAGCCCCCCAAGTTGTCCAAGTTGACAAAATCGCTGAATTCCACCCCGTAGCCAAACGTCCCCGATGCCGTCAGCACCGGATTCTTCAGTTCCAGATTCCCGATATTGGTTGCCAGATCCATCATTTTCACTTTTATGATTTTTTTTGCCCTGCGGGCGAACCCACAGAGATTAGCGCACCGCAGCCGCCCGCCTCAGCCAGCAGCCACCACCCTCACAGCACCGAAACCCGCACCCACAATCCCAAGCTGCCGCACCCGCCTCGCACCACCCTTCAAACTACCAGCCCAATTCTTCCGCATCGAACACCGGCCCCTCCGTGCAGACACAGACATTGTGTCCCTGGGCATCCGGCGTCACGCAGCAAAGGCAAGCCCCCAGACCGCAAGCCATCGTGTTCTCCAGGCTCACTTCACAACGCGCCTTGAGTTCCTTGGCCTTTACTGCCACAGCCTTCATCATCGGCGTAGGGCCGCAAGCATAGACATTCGTGTAAGCCACCCCCTTCCACAAAGGATGATCGGTCACCAGACCCCTGATGCCCACACTCCCATCCTCGGTGCAAATACCCGTAGGCCCTATCTCAGCCAGCTCGTTGGCCAACACCAGACGCTCCTTGTCCCTCGCCCCCACCAAGATATCGAAAGGCAAACCATCCTTTTCCAAACATTTGGCCAGATAATACAAAGGCGCCAAGCCGCAGCCGCCTCCCACCAGCAAAGCCCGGAACGCAGCATTCCGAGGGTCTTCCACCTCTTGGCGCAACGAAATCTCCGGCCAGCTGAAACCTCTTCCCAAAGGCAGAACCATATTCAGCTTAGCCCCCTTGTGCAAAGAGGCGATCCAACGCGACCCATCCCCCACTTTCTGCACCAAAAGCTTGATCTTGCCCTTTTCCGCTTCGGCATCGTGGACCGATATAGGTATCCTCAGCCATCCATGGACAGTAGAAGGAATCTGTATTTGCACAAACTGCCCGGGTCTTATCTCGGGCAGTTTGTCATGCGTGCACAGATGCACTTGAACAAAATCATCTCCCAAGGAGACATTCCGTTCTATGAAAAACTCGCTAATCTGTTTTTTGACGTTCAAATCTTTTCCTCCGATTTTAAGAATCCGGCAAATTTATCTGTTCAGGCCATTTGGAGGGGATTTCGAGGGCTGGCTGAGCCGAAATCCGCGACCGGACTTGTCCGGACATGACCGAAACGCAACCCGGCCACCGGCCGCATCAAACCCGTTCCTGCGCTTCCCAGAACCTACTCAGCCTTTTCCCCCTCATTCCCGGCCTTTTCCTCCGAATGCTCCGCCTCATGCTCGGCAAGACCTTCCATCTGGCGCTTTTCCCGCTCTGAAAGTTCTTGATCCACCAGATTATTATCAACCAGAATATTGTACCATTGCAAGACCTTGCGGATATTGGAATCGTACACTCGTTCCCTGTCGTAATCAGGCAGCACATCAGCGAAATATGCTCTCAATTCGGACGATTGAGCATTGTGGTCCAAGCACTTGCCACCATTTTCCTTCTTATGGATGTTACGGAACACATTCGGCAAGGAAATTTCTCCTTCATCGGTGTAAATAGCAATTTCAGCCAAAGAGCTCACTTTATCCATCGTGAACACAGGAACTCTCTTGTGGTCGGCCAAAGACTCCACAATAGCCGATGTCCGGCCCTGCGATACCAATTTGTACAAGCCCGGCTTGCCGGGAACCGTGAAAATCAACGACAAATCCATTTTCAAGTTGTTTTTTTATTGTTTCACAAGCCCGATGCCGGCATTCTATGAACCGGACACCGGAGCATCCTCTCGGAGCGAGGCAAAGGTAAGAATCTGCTTGAACTTCTACAATCCCGGCAACGTCCCCCCAGGACAACCACATCAAAATCCCCGTAACAAACAAGCACTTGGTTTACAATGAATCCAACGCCAAAGAACGCCTGCAAACCAATCAGAGCAATGCTGGCTATCAGACAGGTTCCATAGGGTCGAGGCGATTTTCCGCCGGGCGAACGCTATCCCCGATTCATGGAAGATGCCATCGAGCTGCCGCGTTCTGCTGCGGCCGCCCTGAGGCATCCGCCAGAACCGTATCCAAGAACGCGCTGTTCCATCCTCCGCGAAACCGCCTGCCGCCATGCGTCCTTGCGCCCAAAGCTACCTGCCTTCCCTCCAACGGATGCTATCCCGCGCATCAAGCACCGTCGATTTCCTATCTGCCGAATAGACGGCAAAATATCCGAAAGCCCCTCCCGACACATTTCCCCGGCAATTGGCCGGTGCCGGGCTGAAAACCGGAACCTGAGGCGAAAGCAAAGCCCGTACATCCTGCAAATACTGGTAATATCCGGCAGTATAATTCCTTACAATCATCTCCACCCCCGTCCCTGCATGTGCCACCGCCTCATCCTTGCCTGTCTGGAACATGAAAACCGGGAAACCGTCCAGCTGCAGGCCAGCCCCCAGCCCGTCATCCCACATCCGCATGGAATGAACACTGTCATTGTAATTCCGGCCATCCAGATACAAGGCTATGCCGTAATAATTCTTCACCGGCTCGTCCGTCCCGTAAAGCAGGATGCTCCATCCTATCCGCCTGCGGGAATACAAAGGCGGACGGCCAAAACCATATTCAGCCGCAATGGAATCCATCCGGACAGCCTCCGGCATCGTTTCTTGCGCCGAATACGATTGCTTGACTTCGCCCGCATCCAAAGCGGCCCAGACTTCCAATCTGTACGTCCTGCCCGGTTCGCCCGCAAAAGCCTCGCAGCTACGGTACAAGCCGGCCTTCGACGAATCCTCGGCGAAAACATAGACATGCTCCCCGTCCGAAACCTGCACATCCGCGCCCCGTACGCCCCATCGGCTCGAATTGGTATCAAGATAAGGCGTGCTGCGGCTCAGACGGACCTCGTGCCGGAGATATTCCGTGCTGACGGCCCCGTCCACCACCAAGACAGGCTCTCCCTCTCCCAGATCGACCGACACCGGCTCGTAGCATGAAACAAGACATGAAAGGAACAGAGGAAGAAAACATGTCCCCGTTTTTTCCCATAGAACCCTCATCATACGCATCCTCGACATATTGCCCAATACACGCAAATCGGCCACGGTCACTGGATACCGATAGCAGGTGCATGCCCGGCTTTCCACAGTATCCCGTCCTCCTCCGGCATCCTGCTTCCCGCTACGCCTCGACGTAGCCTGCTACGCTTCGGCTAGGCCAGAAGCATGCTACGGACAGAAGCAGGCAAGAGGACCGAAGCCTGATGACCGATTCGGGTTTACGGCAGACACCATGCGCCACATTCGCCCGCCCGGTGCAAGAAGCTCCAAGCCGGATCCAGCAGCCGCATTGCAAGAAACCGGCTTGAAACAATCTCGTCCCCGACTGTCCCAAACCGGCTTCCATCCCTTACCGGAAAAACAATCAATAGGAAAGTCTGATCGTCCCCAACTGTTCTCCCTCTTCGTCATAGACCCTCATGTCCGTCACCAGATCCTGATTGTTGAACGTGTATTCCACCCGACCGTACTCCCAGCGTCCGTCCGGTTCGTATTCATCGTCTTCGTAAAGGGATTCCGGCAAGTTCCTGCTCATCGTCCCCGTGAATCCCAATACGCCCAGAAACTGGGAATAATCCGCAATACCCCCGCAGAAAGTCCATACCAATGAAGCAAAATCCAAGTTTGACTTGTTTTCCTGAGCGGTATATACCAGATGGTAATCATCATACCAGTCCACAGCCGACTTGGCTTCGTTCCGGACATCACCGGGAGAAGAAAGGATGCCTGCAAGCGGGAACATCAGGCGCACCATGCAGTCTTGCAAAGACAACCTTCCTTCATCATCGCCTTTTGCCGAATGTTTCCCGTAGCCGTAATCATCATAGGAGCCGACCCTCACGATGTTGCCGTTTTCCCAGCCGTACTCGAGGCCATAAGATTCCGCTGTCAAATCAGGCCAGTAAGGAACAACCAGACGGGTAAGATACTTGTCCGTATATTCAAAACCGACCAGGTATTCATCGAGAACATCTCCTGAACCGAACAAAGTCCTGGACGAAGCCACCGCCTTGTCGGCATTCATCTGCAGCTCCATCGTTCCTCTACCCGATGCATGGTCTGTACCGTCAGGGCCATAGTCGACCGTCGCATCCAAGGAAAGAGACACATCGATTTTCTCGCCGGCATACTCGAAGCCGACAGTGGCCGTGCCGGTCATCGTCTCCACATCGTAATCATCCCTGTACTCGTACTCTCCAGTACCGGTAATGCTTGCCAAGCGTCCTTCTTCATAGGAAAAAGACAATGTAGCCGACCCGTCCACTTCGTAATCGTCTACCGTGTCCTGGTCAAACACGCGGATTTCCATCTTCTTCACAAGGCTCTTCCCGGCCGAACCTGCCACATCGTTGCTTCCCGTTTCGGGGTCATCATGACGGGGCTTGCACCCGACCACGGCCAAAGCCAGGGCCAGAACAGACAAAACAAAGGCATTCTTTCTCATGATTCGAGTTTTTTTAGTGAATAATTATAATGATAACTGATAATGAAATGCTTGTTAGTTTAAACCAGTTTTAGCCCGAATCGGCATCAGACTTTGGAAAGATTGCCCGCTGGTGTCATGCAGCATGCTTCCCCCTACGCCTCGACGTGGCCTGCTGCGCTTCGGCATAGCCCAGGCCCTGTCCAGACCTCGATCGGATTGATGTTTGTTTCAAATCATACCCTCTTTGCATCCACTCCCCCGGAATGGTTTGCAAATATAGCGAAAGGTGAGCGCAATGGCAACAAACTTGTTTGATTGTCATTGCCGAACCGCATCCTATATTCGCCGAAAGGCAAATATAGCGAAAGTCGAGCGCAGAGCAAACGGGCTTGCACGATTTGCTCTGCCGAGACGCATCCTATATTCGCCGAAGGTCAAATATAGCGAAAGTCGAGCGCAGAGCCAAACTTTGCTTGGACTATGCCAAGGCGGAACCGTATATCCGTCCGATAGGAGAAATATAGCAATAAGTCAACAGCGGCATCGAAAAAACGGACTATCCCGAACCGGAACGGGAATGCCCTGAAACACCTGCCTCAAAAAAATCACAGCACCAGCAGACGCTTGACCGCGGTCCCTTCCTTGCTCACAAAACGGACAATATACACCCCGGAGCGGGACAGGCTCAGAATCACCTCGTCAGAATCCGCCTCCAAAACACGGACCATCCTGCCTGAAACCGCATAAATCTCGATCCGGCCAATGGACGGAAGCCTAAGAGACACCTCCCCTGACGTGGGATTAGGATACATCCGGAAATCGACCGCCTCCGCTGATCCTTGAACCGACAAGGTATCACCAGGAGAATCAGGAATGGAATCCGCCAGAGACTTGCCCAGGAACACAAACGAAACCGTATCCTCCTGCAAGCAAGAATCCGCAAACCACAGGGAAGCATGGAGAGAGTAGACCGCCGAATCGGCAAGCCAGACCGGAGACAACGAATACAGCCCGTCCAGATTCAAGCTATCCGGCAAATGAGCGATACTGACCCGAGCCACCACCGAGTCGGCTCGTACCGAATCGGAGGCCAAAGGATACAAGATGCTGAGGAAGTCCGCCGTGTCATTGCCCGGTCCGGGATCAGGATCGGGATCGGGATCGGGCACAATGGAATCCGCCGTTCCCTTCGTCTCTGCCACGAACCGGTCCAGAAAGACCCGATGGCCTCTTGAAGCATGGATCCGGAAGCTCACCGTGCCGTTCGCTGAAAAAGAAACCGGCGGCAAGGATTCCATCTCATCTGAACCGGAAAAGGCCATAATCCTCTCCGAAGGAGTCCCGCCTTGGCATTCTATGGTGAAGGAAAGCTCGTCCTCGTCCCATCCCCGTCCTGAAACCTGTACAGAAACACTGTCCGGCACATGAACTTCTTTGAACACCACAGTACCGGGATCTCTTGACGAAGCCAAGCGGACTGCATGATCCACAGCATAAACCGCACCCTCAAACGCAGCCACGCAACCATCGGTCGCATCCAGCTCAGGGGTGGCCGAACCACGGTCGTCCCCTTCCATGCCACTGAAATCCTCGTCCATCAGAATGCTGTCTGCCGACTTGCACAGCCCCGACACGGAAAGGGTCCCCTTCAAACTGCCTGTATCCCCGCCTTGAACCGGAGCCATAAACAAAGTATCAGCAAAAACCGTCCTTCCTGAATGGTCAGCGTAACGATAGGCCACATAATAGGACGGCACTGTATCCGGCACAGGTTCCGGATCCGGCGTGGGATCAGGCCCGGGGCCGGGATCCGGAGCTTCAGGGTCGAAAGGCGTATTGTCCTCACCCCAGATTTTCTCTACCAATTCCGGATAGTCTATGAACGGGTTCCGGTTCTCCTGATAGACATAGACCGCATCGTTCCGAGCCCTTTCCTTGTCGCTGACCGGATCCTGCTCGTTCCATTTCAGCAGCAGATCCACCGCCCAATCGTCGAAAGACTGGTCGTCCGTGCCGTTGCAAATAGGACAGCTGCCCCAACTGGCAATCCTGTCCTCGTAACAAGTAGCCATATAGAAGTACGTCCTCGCAAAATCCCCCTTGTATTCATCCAACGGTTCAAAGACTGTCCCCGAATAACCCGGCGTGGCATTCGGGCCCAACTTGCAACCCGCCTGGCTCGTATAATCAGGCACATCCACTTCCCCAAAAGGGTTGTTGCTCCGCCTTCCGTTCACGTAACCGTCCGTCGGGTACAGGTGGAACAAATCCGTATACATAGGACGCGCATCATCGAACCAGCTCTTGGGAAAAGAATGCTCCCGGTTGTAGCAGTCTCCCTCCTGCTTGTAATTGCCGCATTGATTGCTCCCGAACCTGAAATCGCAATCGGAGTACATGTCCCAGACATAGCCGTCCTCCCGCACATCGGTAGTCCGGAACGCATCCCACAATGCATCGTAGCTCAAGGAAGCGTGGTCGCGGATTATCTGGTGCAAAGCGGTCTTCAAAGCATAGCCACTCTTGCCGTAAGCTTGCTCGTAATAGCCGTCCGGCTCATCGGCCATGGCCGGCAAGGCCAAAGATGAAAGCAATGCGGCAAAGCCGGCAAGAACCCTTCTGAACATATTATTCTCCAACAAGTCCATAACAGTATCCTTAAAATTTCCAGAGCCATGACGCCCCGGAAGGAACAAGGCGCAAACTTACGCAAAAAACAGATGCAGCGATCACGGCATCCATGCCTGCGGCAGGGCATCCGCAACAAAAGCGTCTGTAATAACTTATGGCTTGAGCCGCAATGAATGCCGCACAGAGAACGCCTACGGCCCGGTGCAAAACAACACTGATTGTCATTTTTTGCATTTGACACAGCTACCCTGTACGATACGGACGGAACAGCAGCCAGCGAAATCCACGAAAAGGAAGCCGGAACCATTCAACCCAAATCGGTCATCAGACACGCCGGGTCCGTTTCCGATGGAGAGAATGAGGCTTTCGGGCATCTTGCCCGCTTCTGTCCGCATCCTGTTTCTCGCTACGCCTCGACCGCTTTCGGCTAGGCGAGAAGCATGCTGCATGACACAAGCGGGCAATCTACCCAAAGTCTGATGACCGATTTGGGTTCAAAAAAAAGACGGTGTGTCATAACGGGTAATCCGGCTTCGCCAAAGACTGGCTGTACCTGACCCACCCTGACACACCGCCAAGATGTCGCGAGAAGCTTATTCTGACACAGCCTCATTATCAAAAGGGGGCAGGCAGATTCCTAATCCACGGAACCTGCCACCAGAATCCCCTAATGCAAAAGCCGCATCAGCAAAGAGGATTAGCGGACAACGACCTTGTTCACGGCAACTCCTTCGGAATTCCTTACTTCCAGCACGTAAACGCCTTTGGACAAACCGGAAAAATCGATCCGGGCTTCGCCGTCCAGGCCAGACTGCGCCATAACCAACGCCCCGCTGGCGGAGTACACATTCAAGTCGAAACGGCCTTCTGCACGGACATTCAGTTCGCCGTCGGTGGGGTTCGGATAAACAGCCACCTCTATCCGGGAAGCGGGTTCGTTTGCCGCCGTAGCTCCGATATCCTCGCGCATACGCGGGGATATCTGCGCCTGGCCGCCGTACCATCCCACATAACCGACAACATCCGTCGGATCGGCAGGAATCTCCATGCCAATATAACTGCCTTCGCGGTTGGTACGGAACACAATCATATTGTTCCCGTCCGAAATGTTGTAGCTTTCATTTGCCACAAATGCGCCTTCATCGGCAAAAAGCACGTTGTCGATGCGGACCAAGGCATTCTGGTAGGACTGGGCGTTTTCTCCCTGAAGCTCGGCAATCGTCACAGTCGTCACGACCACATCGGCGGTTTCTCCGGTGATTTCCATCGAAGCCTCGTCGATATACTGCATTTCCACCAAGTCGTTGTAAACCGTCAACTGGCCAATCAAGTTGTTGATCACGCTGCCTACTTCCAAGTTAGCGGCATTTTCCTCGATGCGGTACAGCATCATCGAATGGCCCACCGTGGTTTCGCAGCCTTGATCCTGCACCCATACATTGGTGGTGCTTTGGCCGCTGCCGAACTTGCCAATCACGGCGGTCACTACCACCGGGTTGGTAATACGGTAAGCCTGACCTTCCGCATAGCTGTCGCGCAAAGCGTTCAAAGCCGCCAGATTTTCCACATCGATATAACCGAAAGTGAAAGTATAGGTGGCGTTGCTTGTCGCATTGCCGCTACGGTCGGCCACTCCGTTGACGGTAATCGTGTATTCGGTGGCCGGAGTCAAAGAGGATGTCCGCAATACCACATAGGTACGACCTTCTTCGTAGATAGCCGAATCGACCGTAGCCCCGTTGTCCAGGCTATAGTTGGCCACATTGGCCGCCGAGGCAGCGTCCAACGTTTCGGAAAAATGCACCATGATCGTAGTCGGGTCGCTGGCTTCGCCGGTCACCATCTCGATGACAGGAGCCTCGGTATCGGCACTGTAGCGGCCCAGGTCGGAATAATCGTCAAAATCGCCTTCTTCCCATTCCGTCTCATCGTAGGTGGCGGTAGGGCCTTCGCCATAGATGCGGCGCAAGGTGACGTTCTCTCCCCACATTGTAGAATCTCCAAAAACACCGACTTCATCAATTTTCTCGCCGCTTTTGAATAAAGCCACAGCATCGTTCCCGTTGAAAGAGGTAACATTGCTGGTCATATCACCCAAAGCCTTCAATTCATCCGAAGCCTGGCTGTTCACCAGCACGAAGGTTTCACCATTGGCCAGAGTACCTGCCAGCACCTGTTCATTCTTATAGTCGCCACTCCCGTTGGTCTGCTTCATCAAGGAATAGGCCGCCAGATCCACATCGGCTCCCGTCCCGTTATAAATCTCGATGGCTTTATTGTTGCTGGAACCTTCCAGATACTCCGAAATAATCAAATCGGAAAGCGTCACGGATTCCTGCGCGAAGGCCATCCCCAAACCGAGGAAGGCACTTCCCAAAATAAACATTGTCTTTTTCATGATTCCTATTGGATTTTGGTTTATTCTCTCCATGTCCAGCCACCTTCTTCAAGGGAAACCCGCATTCTCGAACCGGCGCACAACAACCTAAAAGGCAAACTGTTCCCCGTCAAGAGACGGCTTTTCCCTTCCAGCGTGGGGCTGCAAAATTACAAACAATTCCCACTTGGCAAACCGTTCACGAAATCTTAACCGCCCCAAGCCTTGTGCATACCGTATATATGATATATCTTTGCATAATATATGATATATCTTTGCATAAAAGTTCCCGTAAAATGACAACAACATCTCTCACAAACAAAAAAAGAAAAATCATCGATATTCCCAATGACGTGTTCCGTTTCTTGTCAATCAAAGCGGCGGCACAGGGGACAAACTTGAAAAATTATATTGAAAACCTGCTAAAAAAAGACATGGAAGACACGGTAGCCCACATGAACGATGAGGAGGCCTATCGCTGGTTATCCGCACACGAACCGGATGGATTACAACCGGCAAGCCCAAAAGAACAAGAAGCATTTCGTAAATTCCTAAGTCAACCATTCCAAAATTGAACCTTCTCCAGCACCAAGTCCGCTTTCCTCTCTACCGGCAGGTTCCCGTCAATCCACTCAATCCGGCAGCCTTCCCTTTCCATCTTGCGAAACCAGGTCCGTTGCCGCTTGGCGAACTGGCAAATGGCAAAGTAAAGCTTTTCGCGCATTTCCCCGTAAGAAAAATCCCCCCGCAGGTACTGCGTGATGAACTTGTATTCCAGACCATAGTAAATCAACTGTTCCGGCTTCAATCCGGAAGACAGCAACGCCCGCACCTCATCCACCATGCCCGCTTGCAGACGGGCATCCAGACGTTGCCCTATCCGCTGGCGTAAAACTTCCGGTTCGAACGCGATACCGAACAGCAACGACTTAGGCGGCACCCGTCCCGCATCCGGGCAACGGCGTTCAAACTCCGCAATCTCCAGAGCCCGCAAGCAACGCTCCCTCGTCTCTGTATCGGTATGGTTATGCAAAGGCCCGTAAGAAGCCAGCATTTCGGCCAGCCCGGCATCGCTCTTGTTTTCCAAAGACCGCCGCAGCCCTTCGTTCCTCGGCACTTCCCTGAAACGTTTCCCTCCCAAAGCCGCCATCAAGTACAAACCGCTTCCACCGCAAAGCACCGGCACCCGCCCCCGCGACCGGATTCCGGCATACGCCTCATCAAAAGCCTGCTGATAACGGAAAATATTGTATTCCTCTCCCGCATCCGCCACATCCATAAGATGATAAGGAACCGAAAAAGCCTCTCCCGTCCAGGCATCCGTCCCCGAATATTCCGACAAATCCTTGCCCGTGCCCAAATCCATGCCCCGGTACACCTGCCGCGAATCGGCACTGAGGACTTCCCCGTCCAAACGACGTGCCAACTCGACCGCCAAAGCGGTTTTTCCGCTTGCCGTGGGTCCCAGAATCACGACCATCGGAGCAAAAGCTGCTCCTTCTGCATCTTGCGTTCGCATAAAAACAAAAAATCCCTGATTGATTCCCAATCCTCCAAGCTCAAATCTTGCAGAGAAGACCGTCCGCCAGGCGCAACAACGCACGCTCCACCGGCATTTCCTGCATCCAAACCCCTGCCCTGCATACCGGCTTCGACAGCACCGATTCCCGTCAAAGCCGCCAAACGCTGTTGCCGGCACGCACTCCAGCCTGTCAACTGCCGGTCATCCGCTTCAAAAACTTCCACCGATACCCTATCCAGACCGAGTCTGCCCCACAGCTCATGACAAAGTTCCCGCAGATTCAGCCAATCCCGCCTATCGTCCTGGACATAGGAAGCCTTCAGGAATTGCAGGGAACGCAAGGCATCGAACTTCTCCATGCAGGCTCGTACAAACTGCGCCTTCCGCCCCCCGCAATGCGCCTTTATCGGCTTCCACCAATCTGATCCGAAAGCCGCACCCCAGAAATCGAACTTCTTCCACAAGGCTGCATTGCCGCCCGTCGCATTCAGTCCAACCGCAGGCAAACAGTCCGGACATCCAGCCTCCGCAGCACGCTGCCGCGCCCCATCCGCCGCTTTGGGTTCGCCACAAACATCCCCAACTGGAAACCTTCCAAGCAAGGGCTTTCCAGCCGGAAAATCACCGGCCGCCGGAAGCCCGCCATCCCAAAGTTTCTCCTCCGCAATCCCTCGGCACAGTAAATCGTACAAATCCGGCAAAGCCTCGTAAGCATCCTGCATCCGTCCGAACAAGGACATCGGATAAATCGGATACGAAGCCCATTGCCCTTCCAACCCCTTGTTCAAAGCCGGTCCCGTGCCAAAGAACACCCGGGTGCTGAGCCGGGGCGAAGGATGGCTCAAAGCGGGGCTATGCCGCAAGACCGCGCCCGTTTTCAGCATCTTCTGCAAGAAATAGAAATCCTCCCCGCTTTTGAAAGGGGAGATTCCGCCGATTTTCCGGTACGCCTCCAAAGTGCAGGACATGGACGAACCTACCGCCGTAAGCGCATAAGGATGCCCGACGAGCATGAGGTTCAAAGCATAGGAACGCATATAGACCTCGTAATGCAGCATGGCGCAGGCCCGTTTTTCCGAATCGCTTCCCGCCCCGTTCACGTCCAAAGAACAGTCCGGAACCGAATCGGACAAGCCCGCATGGGCCGGACCGGACGAGGAAATCCCCTCCAGGACCGTCTCTTGCGGAAACATACCGGACGGAACATTTCCTGCAACAACCGTCCCGGCTTTCCATCCCAAAAGCTTCGCCCCGGCAAGACCTTCCTCCAAGAAATGGTAATAGGGATTGGACAAGGCCAAGGCCTCGGGACAAGCTGCAAACAGAGCCGCCTGGCATTCCAGATAATCCTCCGGATACAAGGTATCGGCATCCATGCAAGCCAGCAAAACCCTCTCCAAAGGCCAACGTCGCGACCGGGCGTACTCCAAAGCCGCATCCATGGCTGTTTTCCGCGCCCATCCCACCCCGTAATGCTTGGCATCCCAAGCCCTGCCGGGACTATAACGGTCTATCAAGACCACCGGGAACGAGAAACGGTTCCCCGCAACCATACGCTCCAACTGCCGGAAGGCCGCTTCATTGACCTCGCAGACACGCGCATGTTCCGAAGAACCGTCTCCGTAATAGGCCGCAGGCTGGTTGATGCAGACAAAAACCGCCTCCGGCAAACAAGTCTGGTCATCCAGGCTCGAAAGCATCCGAGGCAAGTTTGGCTCATCCATGGCAGGAACCGCCACCAAAAACCGGAAAAACCTTGCCCCTGCCTCCATTTCACCTAAGCATGAACCCCATCGAATCCTAAAGCTGCTTGAGCAATTTGCCCCGGAACGACCGTCTGCCATCCAGGCTTACGACTTCCACCACATAGAAACCGTCCGGCAAGGCGGACACGCTTACTTCAAGGCTTTCCGCCCCATGGGCTTCCCGACGCAGGCACATCTGTCCCTGCAAATTGTAAAGCGCCACATACGACAAGGCTTCCTGCGCGGAAACCGTGAAAGAAGACGAAACCGGGTTAGGCCAAACCTTTACCGACTCCATCGCTTCAAGACGAGCCACGGAAGTCGTGTCGTCCCCACCGCCGGTCGTATCTCCCGGAACCGCCCTCACATGGCCCAGATTGTCGTAAATCGAATCGCCGCCTCCCATGAAAAGGAAGGTGATGCCTGCGCTGCTGTCCATCCAGGCGATTTCCGTCACCGGCTTCTGCGTCCAGGCACCGGTAGTAGTCCGGGAATTGGGCGAGCTCTGGTCGGTGAACTCGGTGTTGTCGGCCGTAGGATAAGGCGTTTCCGGCCCCATCTCAGCCCTGGAATTGTTTCCGCCATCCGCCTGCTTGATATAAAAGCCTCTCCGGGCAGGATTATTGTTAGTCTGGTTCAGGTCGTACCCGAAGCCCGGCACGTTTTCATTGATCGCGTATATCAGCAGGCCATAGCCCGGAATAGCCGTATCCCAGCGGCTTTCCCCGCCCCGGTAATCCAAGACGAAATATTCGCCCTCGGTAGGCGACTCTATCACAAAAGCCTTGGTGGCCTCTTCCACGTTCTTCATCTCAATCACGCAACTGTCCTCCAACGACTGGCGTTCCAGCCAACCCAGCTCGCTGCGGCACCACGCATTATGCAAAGGCGGCGTCTTGCCCCCATTGTTGTAGGTACCGTACGCCATGATGTCGAATTCTCCCGGATCCACCGAAACACCGCCGCTTCCATCATAATCGCAATCGTACAGGTCCGGCAGGCGGAGCACATGGCTCATCTCATGCACCAAAGCACCGATGTACGCAAAATCATTTTCATGGGAAAGCTCGCCCGAACAAGCGTACATCCACATGTCCACCCCGTCCAAGGTCAAGGAGCGGTCCAAGAATCCCTGATGCGCCCACACGGCCTCGCCCTGCAATGTCGTTTCCTCGCCCTGTCCAGCATAAATGATATGCATCCCGTCCACGGCTCCGTCGCCATCAGCATCGTACTGGCTGAAATCCACATCATAAAGAGAATCGGCCAGACGGCAGGCATCCTCAATCATCTGCGCGGCATTCTGGTCGTTCCCGTACAGGTCATCGTTACCATAATAATACCGGGTATAGGGCAAATCCACCGGCCCGTACACATCCGGCTCGAAATGGAAGAGACCCCGGCTGTTGTCCAGGAAATAATCCACGAAACTGCCCGCGCATCCGTGCGCCTGGTAGCCCTGCATCGTTATCAAGGAGTCGTAGGATTCCTTGGGCGTGACCATCTTCACGTTCTGGAAATTGACCAGTATGACAGGAATCTTGCGGACCACCGTGTCGGTCAGGATTTCCTTTTTCCCTGTCTTGACGGCCGCATCGGCAGGAGCTTTCCACTTGGCCATGCGGTTCTCTATCTGGGAAGCCGAATACCGCAAGCCTTTGGAAATCTTCCGCACGAACATAGCCTCGGCTTCCGTCCGGTCCGCCTGCGCATGGGCTTTGACCGTGGAGGGCACCATGTTGCCGCTTTCGTCCAGAACGGCGTAATACAGCTGCCCGTCCTGATTGAGCAAAGTATAGCCATCCAAGCTTTCGGCCCAATGCAGGCGCTCGTCTCCCCGCAGGTAAACCGTAATCGTCGTGCCGTCGGCTTGTTTGAACTCGATGGGCCGGTTATAGGCCGGCGCGGCTTTCAGCATGGACAACGACATCAAGGCCGCCATGCAAATCAGAATCAGTTTTTTCATTTTGGTTAAGGTTGGCTTTTCTATCACACTTCTAAGGAATTCTCCGGACAACGCCTTCATGCAGGGTCGTGAAATTCCAAAATGCAAAGATAAACCTTTTAATCCAAACCGGGCATCAGGAATCCCGAAGATATTGCCGGGATGTTTCCGATGGGAACGCGCAGGTGATTGAAGTCCTTCAGGCTTTTTGCCGGCACGGTACGCCTTGCCATGCCAGACATCCCTACCCGGGGAAAGCACGGCCCGAACGCGAAGCCCGACAAGGAAGAACGCATCGGCCAAAGTTGCAAGGAACACGCCGGAAAAGATTCCGAACAGCCGGAATTTGCCTCACAAAAAGAATTTGAAGCCGCGAACCCGGTACATCTCTTGCCAAGAGATGTACCAGTATTTTTTAATGAACGGGCAAATCATTAGAAAACAACATGAAATACAAGGTCAAAAAGAGAAAGGCCGGATAAATTGCTCGACTTTTCGAGACACTTTGCTGATTGCGGAAAAGCTGTTTCCCTCTGCCTGCATGGCCTTCTCGCCTATTCTGTTCGTCTTTTTTCCTTATCTTTGCCGTCCGGTACATCTCTTGGCAAGAGATGTGCCGGACGGCAAAGCCAGAATGCAAGCTTTTCCCGCAAGCATGACAAGGCCTCAATGCCTTTGCAACATGGGATGCACATCCCGAACTTTTTCCAATAAATTATTTAACTGCTTGTCTTTGTGTCTTTAATAAGGACATGCAGGATTGGGCGGTTTTGCCTTCAGGGAAAACCGCCGATTCGATCAAGCCGCATATCGATGATGGAAGAAAAGAAGGAAACGGAAGGAGGCGTGGCGGCGGAAGATGCCGGGAAACAATGGTTCGCGATGCGCGACCTGACCCGTTCCAATGCCAGGATGCCGGCATACCGGATGCTGGAAGAACAGCAGATACGCTGTTTCACGCCCATGACACGGAGATTGATTGTCCGGAAAGGGAAGCGGATGCGGGCGGATGTACCCTTCATGCATGACTTGGTTTTCGTCTTCGACACGCGGGAGCGTATAGATCCCGTAGTAGAAAAGGTCCGCACTTTCCAGTACCGATACCTGCGGGGGACGAACCGGGAACCGATGACGGTCAGGACGGAGGAAATGGAACGCTTCATCAGGGCGGTCTCTTCGGTGGATTCGCCTCGGTATTTCAGACCGGAAGAAATCACACCGGCAATGTGCCGGCACCGCATCCGCCTTGTCGACGGCCCGCTGAACGGCTACGAGGGTTTCCTGCTGACCATCCGGGGATCGAAGGCCAAGAGACTGCTGGTGGAGATTCCCTCTTTGCTGGCGGCAGCCGTGGAGGTACTCCCTGAATATATCGAACTCCTGGATTGAGACTCCCCGGTTTGTAGAAAATTCCTGATTCCGTTCGTTTTTTCATCATCGGGTCCTGCACATGCTTCGTTGCCAAGACATGTTTAGCACACAGGAAAAGCCTTCCGGCTTGATGTTGGTGGATTTGGTCAGGAATGACATCGGAGCTATCCTGTCCAAGGAAAAGGGGAACATGTTCCGCATCTACCTGTATTCCTTGGGAAATTACTGGGCAGCCTTTGAAAGTTCGGCCTACCGGCTTTGCCGTCTGGGCGGCAAGGCGGTGGTCTTGCCGATGCGGGTGGCGGGACTTGCCGCGCCTGTGGTGGCCGCCTGCCTTGACAAGCTGCGGGTCCGGGAACTGGTTTCCGGCCTGGACTGCGTGGAACATGGCCAAGAGAGGCGCGTCTACCAGACCCGGGAAGCCTTGGATCGCAACGACTACCTGCTCTGGCATGTCCGGAAGACCCGGCCTGTTCTCGATGTCTCAGTGGAGGAAACTCAGAGCCTAAGAACGTAGCAGAACGGTAGCCGGATTTACATCGTTTGCGGAGCCTTCTTCTCCCGCAATCGAGCCATCCCGGCTATCGGCGGCATCCCGGCGCAGGCGCAAAGGGTGCACGCCGCAGCAGAAGTGGCAATGCTTCTAATCCATACGGATGATGCTGGCAGGTGCGAATCCCGTTGACATAGGAAAAGCAGTACATGACAATTAATCTTCATGAGATTTGAAAATAGGTTTCATCAGCATATCCCCTCCTTCTGACAAAAGGGCTTCTTCGGGAACACTTTACAAAATGGCCAAAGCTTTGGGCGATGTGGGCGAAGTGACATGGATTCCCGTACGCCCCTCCCGATTCATCCGCTTTCTGGAATTGCTTTCTAAGGCAATGGCAAAGCTATGCGGGAGAAATATAGCCTTTGCATTTACAAATCCGGGATCTTCATTATGGGCAAGGCGCATCGACACGTCCCGGTTTGACGCGTGCGACCTGCTTTTTGCCTACTGGGGCAGCAGCTGGCTTGGCCGCATCCAAACCAAGGGGAAACCGGTAATCCTTGCATCGGATGCCACTTTCCCGGCCATGATTGGATATTACCCTCCGTTCTGCAAGCTCTTTGGCTGGAATATCCGCGAGGGGATTTCGATTGAAAGACGATCGTTAGACAAGGCTTCCAAGATTGTATTGTCTTCCGATTGGGCTGCCCGCTCGGCAATCGAACACGGAAAACAACCAGCAGGAAAGGTGTCGTCATTGAATTTGGAGCCAATATCGAGGACGAGGACATCCGGCCTCATCATTTTTCCTACCAGGGGCATCTTGACATCCTGTTTCTGGGCGTAGAATGGCAACGCAAAGGAGGAAGCATAGCCGTAGAAGCCACTCGCTGGCTCAACGAGAACGGGATAGGGGCCACACTGCACATAGTGGGCATCAAAACCTTGGATGAAAAGATTGCAGCCTTACCCTACATTGACAATACAGGCTTCTTGAACAAGAACAATCCTGACGAATACCGCAAGCTGGAAGAAATCATATCCAGATGCCATTTGTTACTCTTGCCCACAGTTGCCGAATGCGCAGGAATCGCTTTTGCTGAAGCCAGTGTCCATGGCTTGCCCACTTTCACGCATTGCACCGGGGGCATTCCCAACTACATAGAAAACGGTTACAACGGACATATGCTGCCATTAGGATCCACTGGGACCGAATTTGGGCGAAAAATAAAAGAGAGCCTGCTGTCCGGCGAGTTGGAACGGATGTCATCCAATGCTGTCGAGCTTTATAGATCCAAACTGAATTGGCATGCATGGGGTCTGAAGATAAAACAGATAATTGAATCCTTGGGCGTTGAAAACCCGAATAAATAGTTCAGGCATCATACAGCTCACAATCTACTTGTTGCCAGCGGTTTTCGACATTCCCTGCGACAATCCTCCAAGTCAACCGATCAAACATGATAGAAATAAAGGACAAAGCAGACTGTTGTGGTTGCACGGCCTGTGCCTCCGCTTGCCCTCACAACGCCATAACGATGCAGCCGGATGCAATGGGGTTTCTTTATCCTGTCGTGGACAAAGGCAAATGCATCGAATGCGGACTATGCGAGAAGGTGTGTGCATTCAACGACCACTATGACATCTCGGCCAATATACTTGCCCCCGACTGTTACGGATCGCGGCACAAGGATATAGCCGAGGTAGAGACTTCCCGCAGCGGGGCTGCGTTCATAGCTCTTTCCGATGTAGTGCGCAAGAGCGGAGGAATAGTTTACGGTGCCGGATATGACGGGCACTTCAGGGTGGTGCATAAGCGGGCTGTCACCCGAGAGGAACGCAACGAGTTCAAAGGCAGCAAATATGTGCAGAGTGATTTGCAGGGCGTGTTCAGACAAATAAGAAAAGATCTGCAGGATGGCTTGACGGTACTGTTCTCCGGCACACCATGCCAAACCGCAGGCCTTGCCTCGTTCATAGGCAAAAAACTGAGCATGAACCTGTACCTTGCCGATATTGTGTGTCATGGGGTCCCCAGCCCCTATGTATGGAGAGACTATTTAGAGTATATCGAGAAAAAGCATGGCTGCAGTGTGCGTTGTGTGAATTTCCGGGATAAGGGGAAATACGGTTGGCACGATCATCAGCAAACATTTGAATTTGACAACATGAGTACGGGAGAGGGAAGAAGTTTTTCCTTCCTCTTTTACAGGCATATAATATTCCGTAAGTCATGTGGTAATTGCCACTTCTGCAACACTCGCCGCCCCAGCGACATAACGCTTGGCGATTTTTGGGGCTGGGAGAAAACCGACCCGGACATCAACAAGGATGACAAGGGGATATCCCTGCTGCTTGTCAACACCGGAAAAGGCCGCCAGCTATTAGAATCGGCAAAGCATGATTTGATTTTGCTTCCTGCCAGGCTGGAAGATTGCCTGCAGCCCAATCTGCAGCAGCCTACGCGCATGCATCCTGCACGGGACAAATTTGAACGCCTGTATGCCCGGAAAGGATTCCTGTGCGCCATGAGGCGATATGGAGATATAGGCTGGCGTTACAGGCTAGCGAAGCCGTTCCTCGGATTGCTGAGCAGCGAGACAAAATACAGACTCAAGAAACTGATATACCGCATATGAAAATAGGCATTCTCACACTGCACCGAGCCAACAACTATGGCGCTGCGCTGCAATGCTATGCTCTCCAGTGCACGTTGCAGTCCTTGGGATATGACGCATGGGTGATAGATTACCGTCAACCCGACACCGAACGTTCTTACAGACCATTTCAGGGGAATAGCATCCGTCAGCATATTCTCAACCCCAAACTCCTTTGCAAAGACCTTACCATAAGGCCATTGCTCGCAATCCTCCGTCAAATTGCATACAACCGCTTCAGGGGAAAATACTTCCGCACCACACAGCCTGTCAGGCATGCAGCAGACATGCCGCAGGATTTTGATGTCTACCTCATAGGCAGTGACCAGCTATGGAGCATACAATGTTTAGGCTATAACATTGAACCCGCATATTTTGGCGAATTTCCACACTCTCAAGACAGTAGAGTTTGCAGCTACGCCATCAGCAGCAATATCCAATCACTTGAAACCATCGGCAAAGAAAAACTGGGCCAGTATTTAAAAAACTTCAATATCCTTTCTGTCCGTGAGGAGACCATCGCAGCATACATACTGCAAGCAACAGGATTCAAGGCGCGTATAGACATCGACCCCACATTATTGGTAGACAGTACGGTGTGGGAAGCCATCACCCCTCGTCGGCACCGCGTGAAAGATAAATATGTCCTGATGTATTTCCTTCTGCCAGAGCAGAAAAAATACGCTGCGGCATTTGCTGCCCACCTCGGATTGAGACTGATTGAGGTGGGGAAAGTGGCAATGTCACCAACTGATTTTTTAGCTTACGTCAAACATGCCACTTACATCATCGGCGGCTCCTTCCACATAGCAGTGTTTTCAATCGTTTTTCAAAAGAATTTCTTTATCATTAAGAAAAACAACGGCTTTGATGTACGCTCGGCATCGCTCCTCCATAACCTGCATCTTGAGAATCGCATGATTGATGCCGAAGACTTACTGCACGTAGACGCAGGGAAAACCATCAATTTCAATGCAGCCTTAACATCTACCAAAAATCTTCGGCAACAGTCTACAGAATACCTCAAGAACCTGAGGAAATCACAATAGAACAACAATAAGGCAAGTAACTGCGGCACATTCCCGCATGTCGTCTTCATCTATTGTATGTCAGAACAAATGAATAATACCACCAACAACAGAAGGATAGCCAAGAACACGCTGCTGCTGACATTCCGGATGCTTATATTGCTTCTTATAAGCCTGTATACCTCGCGTGTGACTTTGACTCAATTAGGGATAGAGGATTATGGTATTTACAATGTGGTGGGCGGCCTTGTTGCAATGTTCACCATTCTATCGTCATCTCTGTCGGCAGCCATATCTCGTTTCATCACTTTCGAATTGGGCCGTGGGGATAATGGGAATGTCAACAAGGTTTTCTCAGCTTCGGTCACTATCCAGATTCTGATTTCCTTTCTGTTAGTAATTCTCATTGAATGTATTGGCGTATGGTTTTTAAATACCAAAATGAATATACCTGACATAAGAATGAACGCGGCGAATTGGGTCCTGCAGTTTTCCACATTGACCCTTGTCGTAAATCTGGTGAGTGTCCCTTATAATGCCTGCATCATTGCACACGAACGAATGTCGGCCTTTGCCTACGTCAGTATTGCGGAAGTCTTGTTAAAGTTGCTGAATGCATTCCTGATTACCGTAGCCCCATTCGACAAATTGGTTTTCTACGCCTTGCTTGGCGTTTTGACATCGTTGATCATCCGCATGATTTATGGCATCTATTGTAACCGCAATTTTTCTGAGTGCCACTACAAATTCCAGATGGACAAGGGACTTTTGCGCCAGATGTTTGGATTTGCCGGATGGAACTTCATAGGAGCCAGTTCAACCATCATTAGAGAACATGGATGCAACATACTTATCAACCTCTTTTTCGGCCCGGCTATAAATGCAGCCCGTGGAATAGCAAGCCAGGTGTATGTAACCGTAAATGGCTTTGTCATGAATTACACGACAGCCCTTAATCCCCAAATCACGAAATCTTATGCTTCCGGTGAACGGGATTACATGATGACTTTGATTTACCGTGGAGCACGGTTCTCTTTCTATTTGCTCCTGTTCTTGGCATTGCCTGTCATACTCAATGCAAATTACATTCTTGAATTATGGCTGGGACAAGTGCCGGCCCATACTCCGGCTTTCATATCCCTCGGCTTGATATGCGCTCTGAGTGAATCCATTTCCTACCCACTCGTCACAGCCATGCTGGCAACTGGCAACATACGCAATTACCAGTTAGTCGTAGGTGGATTGAATATGATGAATCTGCCTGTTTCCTACCTTTTTCTACGCACAGGATGCGTGCCGGAAGCAGTCATCATAGTATCAATAGCCATTTCCCAACTATGCCTGCTTGCACGGTTATGGATGTTGCGAGGAATGATAGGCCTTTCCGCTCGAAGATTTCTCAAGAAAGTATACCTGAACGTCGTTTCTGTGGCAATGGCAGCAGCTCTCATCCCGGGTTTGCTCGTTTTCGTCATGGGGAACGATGCACTCCCCAAAGTGGCAGTGACATGCATAGTTTCCCTGCTTACATCTTCTCTGGCTATATTGTACTTTGGCTGCAGGAGGCATGAGCGTGAATTTGTATTTACACGGATTCGAAAGGTGTTTCATCGCTCACAACAGAAGAACACAACAGGGCAGGATATTAGACACAACTGAGTACCAGGCAAATAATATATATAATGTATCTAAAAAACAAAGCAGATTGTTGTGGTTGCACTGCATGTTCCTCCGTCTGCCAGCACGATGCCATAATAATGCAGCCGGATGCAATGGGATTTCTTTATCCTGTTGTGGACAAAAGTAAATGCATCAATTGCGGACTGTGCGAGAAAATATGTGCATTCAAAAATAATTATGACACTTCGCTTAATCTGTCTGCACCTGCGGCCTATGCCGCCCGTCATAAAGAAATGGCTGAAATCATGAAGAGCAGGAGCGGCGCGGCATTCGTAGCCATTTCTGATTACGTCTTGGAGCGCGGCGGTGTTGTCTATGGTGCAGGCTATACTGAACATTTCAGAGTAGTTCACAAAAGAGCTTTAACTAAGAAACAAAGAGACGAGCTCCGTGGAAGCAAGTATGTGCAAAGTGATATGCGAGGTGTTTTGCTTCAAGTCAAGCAAGATTTGATAGACGGACTCCAAGTCTTATTTTCAGGTACACCGTGTCAAACAGCCAGTCTTAACAAATTTGTAGGGCCTCGCTTGAGAGAGAAATTGATACTGGTAGATATTGTCTGTCATGGTGTTCCAGGACCTTATTTGTGGCGCGACTACATATCCTATCTTGAGAGGATGCATGGAGACAAAATTACCGAGGCTAGTTTTAGAGACAAAAAATGGTTCGGATGGACAGCGCATCACGAATCTTTTAAATTTAAACATGGAGGAATAGAAAGGCGTAAGACAACGTATACATTCATGTTTTATCGCCACATTATGTTTCGTCCTAGTTGTGGAGAATGTCATTTTTGCAACATTAAACGACCTAGTGATTTTACGCTTGCAGATTTCTGGGGATGGGAAAAATCAGTACCTGGTTTTAATAATGATGACAAAGGGTGCAGCCTCGTGTTGATAAATACGGTAAAAGGCAAAAATATATTCGATGCTGTCAGCGATTGCATGGATGTTATTCCTGTCCAGTTAGACAAAGCGTTACAACCAAACTTGATGCGTCCATCCGTCTTAAGCCCACTAAGCGCAAGGTTTTCAGAAGACTATGCTAAAAGAGGCTTAACGTATGTAATGAAACGATATGGCAATATTGGTTGGCGGTACAAGTTGCGAACATTATGTGCCAAATCGCTCCGAAAAATAAAAAGCGGAATAAAAAAGGTTTATCAGTCGATAAGTTGTATTATACCCGTTGGCAGAATTAAAGATATAAAACTTTTATGAAAATAAATACGCATATTGTTGATATTTAGAAATTAAATATACAAAAATATCCAACACACATACTGCATGCACAACTTATATGCGATATTCGCAAAAATTATAGACATCTGCAAACAAAAAGCAGGAAATTTAGTCAATAAACAAGGGAATGTGTCCCGTCCGGGTGCTGCCCCCAGGTTTTCCGACCTTGAGATGGTCAATCTGAGCATGGCATCCGAAACGGTCGGAATAGACAGCGAGTCCCTGCTGTTTTCCAGATTGAAGGAATACGAACACAAAATGCCGAACCTCATATCCCGGAGGCAATACAACGACAGGCGTAAGTTTACGGCGCCGCTCTGCAAACTCATCCGTGAGAGAATCGCCAATGAGATGGATGGCGGCGAAGATTATTTCTGTATTGACTCCAAGCCGATAGAGGTATGTCGGATGGCATGCGCCAAGCGTTGTACGACGGGCAGGAATGACTACCGGGAAACCCCGTCCTACGGGTATTGTGCCTCACAAGGTACATACTACTATGGGTATAAGCTGCACGCCGTCTGCGGGTTGAGCGGGGGCACACACTCTTTCGACCTGACGAAGGCGGGCGTGCATGACATCTATTACCTGAAGGATGTCAAGGCCGATTATTCCAACTCCACCGTGATTGGAGACAGGGGCTATATCAGTGCCGATGTGCAACCAGAACTTTTTGAGACGGCCCATATCCGTTTGGAAATGCCTTACTGGAGAAACCAAAGGGACAGGAAACCACTCTTCCCTCCATTTGCCAGTGCCAGGAAAAGGATAGAAACCTTGTCTTCACAGCCATGTGCCAGTTTATGCTCATACGCAATTATGCGAAAGACACGGATGAGCTGTTCGCCCGGATTATCGGGAAAATCAGTGTACTTACAATCCTACAATACATTAACTACAAAAACAACAAGCTCTTTGGCAGAGTCAAGTATGCGCTGACTTAATTCCGCCAATGGGTTGTATTATATAGTTCTATATGAGAATCGGTATCATCACTTTCCATAGAGCTAATAACTATGGGGCAGCTTTGCAGTGTTATGCCCTGCAGCAGACATTGACCTCATTGGGCCATGAAACACAAATAATTGATTATAGACAGCCTGTTATAGAATTAATGTACAAGCCTGTAAGGTGGGATATCATCTGTCAAGGTTTAAGGAAGCCCCGCTTATTAGGAGGATACCTGTTCAAAGTTCTACCGATGGACTTTAAATATGCTTTAAAGAAAACTTCGGGATATGAAAAATTCCGGAAAAGACATTTTCATGCCACTTCTCCATTTTCTAAGGCAGAAGATATGCCACAGGATTTCGACATCTACATGATTGGAAGTGATCAGATGTGGAATATAAATTTGTATGGAGGGTATATGGACAACGTCTATTTCGGAAACTTCCCTCGACCGAAAAAAAGCAAGTTAGCAACATACGCCATTAGCACCGATTTGAAATCCTTGGCTAAAATTGAATGCGAAACATTGAAAATGGCGGTAAAGAGGTTTACGGATTTATCTTTTAGAGAGAAGATTATATGCGATGCCGTAGAACGCATGACTGGTATTCGCGGAAGGACAGATATGGATCCCACACTATTAATAAATAAAGATGCATGGTCGGCCATGTGCACCGAGAAAAAGCCAGAAGGAAACTATCTATTGACATACTTTCTCCACCAAGGAACTAATAGCATCACTTTTAAAAACCGAATAAACAGGCTGGCAGAAAGGCTGGATTGCAGGGTCGTAAATATACACGATGCGGCAAACGCTCCTGATGAATTTCTGTCCGCAATCCGCTTTGCCCGCTGCGTGGTAACATCTTCGTTCCATGCAGTTGCGTTCTCCGCTTTGTTTAACAAGACGTTTTATGCTATCAACTCTCACAATGGGAGAGAAATACGATACGAATCCCTCCTACATTCTCTCGGACTGTCAAGGCAGTACATAGAAGCTGAAGAACTTGATAACGTAGATGGAGGCGCGATAGACTATTCTTTTCCCACAAAGCAATTAGACAGAATACGCAAAGAATCAATCCAATATTTGTCGTCATTATGAATACGCCTAAAGTCTCTGTCATAATTCCGAACAGACCACAGCCTTACCACCTCGTTTACTTTCAGATGCTGCTTTGGAACAATGTACCGGAACGCAAAAAGTTGACATGCTTGCAGGAAGCGCATAACCAACACTTGTTATATCTGTCCCAGTGACGGCGGGGTCGCAACAATGCGGGCCGACTATCCCTCCCAGTCCGCGCAAGCTACGAAGATACTCCTCGCAGATGCCTCGTCTGGAAATATGTGGTTAAAATCAAGCAGTTTCATGTGCCATATCCGATTGCAAAGGTAATAAAACATATAAATTTTAACAAAACCATACCCTTTTTACTCACCACTTTGCGGAGAATCATTTGATTTAAGATGGACAATAAAGTTTCAATAATATTGCCAATATATAATGCCGAGGCGACTTTGTCGTCTTGCATTAAAAGCATCATTCAGCAAAAATTTACAAATTTCGAGTTGATACTGGTTAATGATGCAAGTTTAGATAATACAATCAAAATTTGTGAGCAATTTGCATTGCAGGATAATCGTATTCGCCTCATTTCCAATAAAATTAATAAAGGCGTAAGTGGTGCACGCAATACAGGGCTAGCTCATGCAACAGGTGAGTGGGTGGCATTTGTCGATGCGGATGATATGGTTTCACCTGATTGGCTATCTGATTTTTTTGATTTGTCGCAGAAACCGGATTTAATTATACATCCTGTTGAACTTATAATCGATGAAGAGCATAGAAAGAATATTGCATATTGTGTCAAAGAGAAAACAGTAGAAAAAACATTACTTGATTTGTATAAGATTCACCTTATAGGCTTCGTTTGGAGTATGTTTTACAAAAAATCCATTATCAAGAATAATGATATAAGGTTTGATGAACGATTAAAGGCAATTGAAGATTTGGAGTTTACGTCACATTATTGTCGTTATGTAAAATCAATAGAATCCTTTAAAAAAGGCACATACACATATAGATATCCCAACGGAAAGCATTGCTATGGCGGATATAATTACTGCGAAGCATTTTTTATAATATACAATAATTTCAAGAATGTTTTCCGTTCTAACAAATCAATGAATGCTTTTAATAAATCATTTGCCCCTGTTCTGGCTTCCACAATTTTAAAAGTCTACCTAAGCAATAAGAATTTGGCAACACAAATGATTATATGGTATAGAAGAAATATGTCAGCTCTTCCATTATTTCTTTGGACAAATGGACGCTTGGGTTTTATAGGAAATCTTTTTATTAAATTGAGAATTGTTTGGCTGGTAAGCATGTTTCGATGGTGCATAAGGAGCAAATTGCCGATTCAGAACATAGATATAAGCAATGTTCTAAATACTAATAAGTGATACGGATGCACGAGTCTATGTTATACGCTGGAATATGATTTACGAAAAGTCATTTGTTTCCGCTGTTTTTTTACTAATATACAATGAAGATAAAGCATCTACTTAAAGCGATACTTGTGTTCCTTTCTATTGATTGGATTGACACCATCAGGCTTAACATTTTCAACCTGCCATTCAAGCAAGGCCGCAAATTTCCCATACTTCTGTTTAAAGCAAAGCTGCGCATTGCACACGGTTCTTTTGTGAGGCTCGATGTAGCCCCGAGTCAATGCAGTTTCGGCATGATTAAATTGGGATGCAGGTATTCAAGGAATGTCATCGCCAGTCAGGGAATACAAATTGACTTAGCCTCAACAGGCGGGTTGATTTTCAGAGGCAGTGGAATCATTGGCCACGGCTCCAATATAGTCTGCCGCAAGAACGGAACGGTCTCCATAGGCAAGAATTTCGGAATATCCGGCAATTTTTCATTATGCTCACATACGAGTATATGTATCGGAGATAATCTTTCCTGCAGTTGGGGAGTTTCTATTTACGATACAGATTTTCATGAAACAGAGGATGCAGCTACAGGCATCCCAACCGAAATGACACGACAGGTCTACATAGGAAACAATTGCTGGCTATGCCAGCAATGCACATTGCTAAAAGGCAGCAGTATATCCGACTGGACTACGGTGGGCGCACTGGCTCTTGTCAATAGGAGCTTTTCCGATTTGCCATCCTATTCCGTACTTGCCGGTATTCCCGCAAAACCAGTATTGAAGAAAATACGGCGCACAGATTTAGCGGTTATAGCAAATCTTCATGACTGGAACTTGACATCGGGATTGAGTCTGCTAAATCCATTGCCTGCTGTAGAAGCCAGCTGACGACTGTAATACTGGCCGATTCAAATGGATTACCGCCGGCGTGCTGTAAAGGTAGAACGAAAAAGCACTATCCTGTCTATGCTGTCTGAACGTAGAAATTTGGCATATAGGATTATTACTGTCATGTACCTGTTCATCATGAACACTCAGATATGGCTGCTTGAGCCAACCCTTGTGAGCCCGCTCAAGGTTGGGTGTATGGCTATAGCTCCATTGCTTTTCATAGTGCTGAGAATGAAAGTCAACCGAGCGGTGATTTTTTCCATGATTTATTGGTTGTCATGTTATTTGCCAGCAAGTTTTTATGCAACGATGCGCCTTTCCACCATTGGCTACCTTGGAATGTTTATCATAATGTTCATTGTTTATTATACCTTGATATATGAAGGGGTATTCACTCTGGACTTTTTCATGCGTTTGCTGCGATGGCTCATATTGGCTTATTCAATATTCGTTGTATTGCAGCAAGTCTTTGCGCTTATGACTTCTTCCGGATCATTGCTAATCAATCTGCTCGACGTTCATGCACGGCTAGGCAAATACTCTTCATTAAGCTGCGAGCCATCTCATTCGGCTGTCATTCTTTCGTTTGCATATCTGTGTTATTTGCGATGTCTTGAAATGATCAATGGCAGCAAACCTTCGCTGAGCAGTTTGTTTGACCGCGATAACCGCTGGTTGTCAATCGGCTTTTTATGGTCTATGACAACAATGGGCAGCGGCACTGCCTATCTGGGGCTTATGGCCTTGGCACTGTATTTTGTAAAGAAAAAAAATCTTATCATAGTGCTTGGAGCTTTGGCCATATTGATTGCCGCAGCTCCACATATAAACAATAAACAATTAAATAGAGCAACAAAGACATTAAAAGCAGTATTGACAGGAGATACAGGCGAAATAGTAAAAGCAGATATGAGTGGCGCAACACGGATTGTTCCACTTGTAAATACTTTCACAAAATTGGATTTGTCGGATGCAAAGACTTGGTTCGGACATGGCACATTCGAGAAAGACCCGAATAGCGAATATTCGATGGCCTGGACAAACATGGCTGAAAACGATTGGTTTGTGCTGCCAACGGTTCGCCAATACGGTCTTGTTGCTTTTATTGTATCGATAATATTCATCTATGCTTGCTGCATACGCAAGTTTTGGTCTTTGGAAACACTCTTGTGGTTCACGTTGGGCATGGCTACTATAGGAAATGTCTATTTCCAATGGGGAACAGTAATGATGATGGCAACTGTCAGGTATTTCCAGCAGCAATTGGAGCAACCGGTTCCGGATTCGGAAGAAAAACATGCAGGTCTCGATAATAATAGTTAATTATAATACTTGCCGCCTGTTGGCTGATTGCCTTGCATCGGTATATGCGCAGACCCGGCAAGTGGATTTCGAGGTCATTGTTGTCGACAATGCTTCGACAGACGGATCCGAGGCATTCATCACTGCCCGCTTTCCGGAAGTGGCCTGGATAAATGCAGGGGGGAATCTGGGCTTCGGGCGGGCTAACAACTTGGGAGCGCAGCATGCCAAGGGAGAGTGGCTTCTGTTGCTCAATTCTGACACGGTTCTATGCAACGATGCTGTCAGTCTTTTTTACAGCTATGCCACGGCACACCGGCATGAACGGATAGGAGTGCTGGGATCCTGGCTGCTTGATGCGGAAGGGATGCCGAACGCCTCTTATGGCTGCTTCCCGACACCACGCAGCGAAATGGCATACCTGCTTGGCAAGTTGCGGGGCAATACCGAGGCCGATACAAACACAGAGCGCGATGTGGACTATGTGATCGGGGCAGACATGCTGGTCAGCCGCGAGCTGTTCGCACGTCTTGGCGGGTTTGACCCTGAGATATTCTTATATTACGAAGAGACAGACCTGCAGCGTCGCATGGCTGATGAGGGCTATGTGCGCCGAATTATCACAGGGCCTCGGATAACTCACTTCGAGGGCGGCAGTTTTGGACGCAAGGGACTGACTGCAGGACGTTTCATGATGGCCCAGCGTAGCTACAATTATTATCTGCGCAAGCATTACCGCGGCCTGCGATATGCAACGTACAAAACCGTCTTGTGTCTCGTGCGCCTGACAGTGTTTGTCACCACCGATTGGCCATTCAAGGATAAATTGAGAGCATATAAAGCAGTCCTTTCTGCGTAATCAATACTATGAAGAAGTTTGTTTCGTCTGTCATTTCACGCCTTCGCAAAGAACCCTTCGAACTCGACAGTCGGGTGCCTCTCTTATATATGCTCCGTATTGTTTTGGCAAAGTCTGTCCAAATGATTTACGGGATACTCCTGTTCCGGCATTTCAAATGCTTTGTATCACCATTCTCTACAATCAAATGCGCGTCCATGGTCAGGGCAAAAGGGTTCTTGATGATAGCAAGGGGGTGTGTGATCGATGCATTGTCTACCGATGGGATAATCTTCGGCAATGGTGTCTCTGTGGGTAGGGAGACATCCATAGAATGTACTGGAAGCCTCAAGAAACTCGGCAAGGGGTTGATAGTAGGGGACAACGTCGGCATGGGGGAAAAGTGCCACTACGGATGCGCAGGAGGCATAGAAATAGGCGATAACACAATTGTAGGAATATATGTCACCATGCATTCGGAGAACCACGTCTTTTCAGATGCAGATAAGCCTATAAGAGAACAGGGGGTAAGCCACCAAGGCATCAAGATTGGCCGTAATTGCTGGATAGGGGCGAAGGCGACAATACTGGACGGCGCCGTAGTCGGCGACGGGTGCGTCATTGCTGCCGGAGCGGTAGTGAGAGGCACTTTCCCTGATAATTGTGTCATCGGGGGAATCCCCGCAAAAATTCTGAAATCCAGGATATGAAACGGAGAAAGCTATTGGTAATGGCGTATGCGGTATCACCGTATCGCGGTTCTGAATATTCTGTCGCATGGAATTATGTCATGCATATGTCAAAGGACAATGACTTGACGGTCATCTATGGCATGTCTGACAATCACATGGGAGAGACGAACACAATGGAAAATTATCTCAAGGAACACAGGATTGCGAATGTCGAATTCGTGGCCGTCAAGCCCAATCGTCTGGCCAGCCTGCTCAATTGGCCGAACAGACATGATATATTGGTGTACACGTTCTACTATGCTTTTGCAGTATGGCAGAGACAGGCATATAAAGTTGCAAGGGCGCTTTTGGAAGAAAAAAAATTTGACCTGATACACTTTGTCGGGCCGATTGGATACCGCGAACCCGGATATTTGTGGAAATTGGGTCTTCCATACGTGTGGGGACCTGTCGGCGGGGCAAACAATGTGCCGTGGCAACTGATGAAGCACATGCCTCTGACTGGGAAAATCAAATCAGCTTTCCGAAATATTGCCAATACTATCCAGTTGCACACTATGCGCAGGTTAAGAAAGGCATTGAAAAGCACAGATGTATTAATGACCGCAACATCTGAAAATCAACGGAAGTTCAAAGGAATATATAATAAAGACAGCATCTGCTTGCCTGAGAATTGCATCACAGGCAGCATTTCTCTGGATGAAGCTAAATTTGAAAATCCTTCTAAGTATAATATCATGGTCATAGGCAGACTGGATGCCAACAAGTCTGTCGGTACATTGCTTGAGGCTTTGACCAAAGTCTCCCGCCGTGACATGCTGCATGTGGACATTGTCGGTGACGGACCGTTGCGGGGCAGGCTGCAGCATTATGCCTCACGCCACGGACTCGAAGGATTGATGACATGGCATGGCCAATTGCCACGGCAACAGGCGGTGCAGCTGTTCAATTCCGCCCATCTGCATGTCATCACGAGCGTCAGCGAAGGTAATCCTACCACCATCTGGGAGGCCATGTCCTACGGCGTTCCCACCCTCAGTTTCGACCATTGCGGGATGCACGACACATTGTGCGGCAGGTGCGGCATCCGCGTACCCATCGCGAAGCACTATGAAAAGTGTGTTGACGCATTGGCCCGCGCCATCGACGACCTGCTGGAACATCCTGCCCGTTTCCGTCAGCTGGCCGAAGGCACCATACAGTGTGCCAAACGTTATACTTGGGATGAACGCGAGAAGTTCCTCAACAGTCTATACGATGATATGCTGATGTATAAAAGCGGAAAATGGAGCATCAATGAGAGCGGAAGAACTGATACTTAAACTTGCCCGCGAGCTTGTCGTCAGACTTGCGGGCTATCCGAAGGACTGTGCGATAGACTCGTCACGTGTGCAGCTGTCAGGCGATGATGCCAACAGGTGGCTGCATGACCGGGTAGAAGAGGCAGTCGTGTCACGCAATGGCTTTGCCCTCTGCAAGCTGGGGACTGTGGAACTGGGGGCAATGGTCTCTTCTCTCAAGTCTGCCCACTGGACTGCCGGGGATTACTGGAAGTTCCTGCGCGGCTATCCTGTCCCTTTGTTTTATGACAAGGAGATAAAGAGGCTGAACAACAATGCCGGCGTGTTCCCTGCGACCCGGGAAACAGCGGGCAGGTTCTGCCGCATGATGCTCGACGACTTGCGCGATACGGACGCGCTTGCATCATATGCCTGGTGCGAGCGGTATATCCAGGATTTGACACGCCACTGTGTCAAGGTTGACCTTGACGGCTATTATGCCCCGTTCCTGTACCGGCACCCGTGGACACGGGTGCTTGCCGGGCGAAAAGTGCTTGTCATACATCCCTTTGCCAATTCGATAGAACACCAGTATGCACGGCGTGAGACATTGTTTGAAAACATGGAAGTGTTGCCCAGCTTTGCATCGTTGCAGGTAATCAAAGCAGTGCAGTCGATAGCCGGCAATGAATGCGGCTTCAGGAACTGGTTTGATGCCCTCGACCACATGAAACATGAAATGGAGGAAGCAGATTTCGACATTGCGCTAATCGGTTGCGGGGCTTATGGTCTTCCACTGACAGTCCATGCCAAGAGACTGGGCAAGGCAGGGATACATCTGGCAGGATGGACGCAGATGCTCTTCGGCATCTATGGCAAGCGGTGGCTGGAAGACCAGCCTCGATATGCCCGCTTTATCAACAAGCACTGGATCCGTCCTGACCAGTCCGAAGTGCCTAAGGGTGCAGGCAAGGTCGAGGGCGGATGTTATTGGTGATGAAAGCAAACAGCTCACAAATATGCGACTCCTTGTAGATGCCCACTGCTTCGACTATCCGACATCCGAGGGCATAAACACTTATCTTAAAGGACTGTATTCAGAACTGCCACGGATTGCCCCTGAGGTGGATTTCTATTTTGCAGCCCGCGACATTGCCAAGTTGCAAAACATCTTCGGCAGCGCGGCCAATGTACACTATGTCAAGCTGGCCGCCAGCAGCAAAGTCGGACGGCTATTGACAGAGATACCCGGCATTATACGGCGTTACAGAATAGACTATGCACATTTCCAGTATACAGCCCCTTTGATCAAGAACTGCAAGACGATAGTGACCCTGCATGATATCCTTTTCAAGGATTATCCGAAAATGTTCCCCTTGAGCTACCGGCTGTCCAGAGGATGGCTGTTCAAGGATTCGGCAAAACGAGCCGATTTGCTGCTCACAGTATCGGATTACTCCCGAAACAGGATAGCGGAGCATTACGGTATACCACGAGAGAAGATTTTTGTGACTCCCAATGCCGTGTCCGAGGATTTTTTCCACATAGATGCCGAACGAGCCAGTTCATTTGCCAAAAAGAATGGTCTCGGCAACTACATCCTCTATGTCAGCCGCATCGAGCCGCGTAAAAACCAAGCGGCCCTGTTGCGTGCTTATCACGGACTGAGATTGGACACGAAAGGGTACGACCTGATCTTCATCGGCCGGAAGACGTTGCCTGTCCCGGATTTCGACAATCTGCTGGCATCCCTTCCTGACACAGAAAAACAACACATACGTATCTATAATCAAGTAGGATACGAAGAACTCAAACTGTGGTACAAGGCAGCCTCCTTGTTTGTCTATCCGGCCCTTGCCGAAGGATTCGGCATACCCCCGATTGAAGCCGGAGCTGCCGGCGTACCGTGCATCTGCTCGAACAGGACTGCAATGGGTGACTTCATGTTCTTCGGAAAAAACCTGATAGATGCGGCCAATCCTGAAATCCTGCAATCCGCCATTGCCGCCAACCTCTCAGCACCAGCCGTGGACACGTGCAAAATCCGCTCGGCCATCCATTCCACATACAATTGGAAATCCATCGCTGAAAAATTCCATAACCGGCTGAAGACCGCAAGCATCTGATCTTCCACACACTCCCACTTCCCAATCCCAGCCGGCCTTCAGCTCTGGAACGATTCCTCTCCACGTTGCACAGGCAAGTTGCCGTCTCTGCCAGAAGCGGGCAATCTCCCCGAAGCCCAATGACCGCTTCGGGATGATCAAACCGACCCGACTCCGCTCAAACCATTTTCTGCATACAGAATTCCCAAAATTCACAACCTCATGAACGTGGCCATCGTAGGCATTCAAGGCGTGCCGGCAAAATACGGCGGATTTGAATCGCTGGTAGAAAACATAATCGGGGAAAATTGCTCGCAAAATATCCGCTACACAGTATTCTGCAGCAGCACAGACATGCCCGACCAACGCCCGGAGTACAAAAATTGCCGCCTGGAATACATCGGGCTCCGGGCGAACGGCGCCAGCAGCATCCCCTACGATATGGCATCGATGATAAGAGCAAGGAAAGGCTTCGACACCATCCTGATCCTGGGCACATCCGGATGCGTATTCTTGCCGATTCTCAAGCATCTGACCAAAAGCAGGATAATAGTCAATATAGACGGCCTGGAACACAAAAGAGCAAAGTGGGGCGGATTTGCCAGATGGTTCTTGCGTGTATCGGAAAGTTGCGCCGTGCATAATGCCGATGTGGTGATTGCCGACAACAAAGCCATACAGGATTATGTCAGGGACAAATACCGCAAGCACGCGGAGCTGATTGCCTACGGAGGAGACCATGCAAAGCGGGATATTTCCAATCAAGAACAGAACGCGATATTGGAAAAGTACGGACTTGCCGACCAAGAATACGCCATTACTGTCTGCCGCATCGAACCGGAAAACAATTGCCACCTGATCCTGCAAGCCTTTGCACAATCGGGCAAGACACTGGCCTTTATCGGAAACTGGAAGCACAGCGCATACGCACAGGAACTCCATGCGCAATATGCAAGCATGGAGAACCTCAGATTGCTGGATGCCATATACGATCTGGACACACTATTCGCGTTACGTTCCCATGCAACCTGGTATGTGCATGGACATAGCGCAGGCGGAACCAACCCGTCTTTGGTCGAAGCCATGTTTTTCGGGAAGCCTATCCTAGCCTATGACGTAGTGTACAATCGGGAGACGACGCATAACCAGGCCTGTTATTTCTCGAGCGCGGAAGAATTAGCACGGCTTCTATCGGCAAGCAACCTGGATGGAAGCCCGCTGCGGAAAATCGCCGAGGAAAATTACACCTGGCAGCATATCGCCAAACAGTACGAACAACTCTATTGACCCCAAACAAACACTATACCGCATATAGAATCATCACCGCAAAAGACAAGACTCCTCTAGCTTCTTCCTGACGGCATCTCACCCCGTATCCTACCCTGGCGCAGCCTGCCGCCAAGGCAACCTCGTCAAAATGCAATAAATTGACTGTCTGACTTTTCATCAGCCCGTAGATGTTCTCTTGCGCAGGACTTATCCCAGACCGGTCATAAGAACTGCTTAAACCCAAATCGGTCATTAGACGCGCCGTGTCCGTTTCTGATTGGGAAAATGAGGCTTCCGGACACTTTGCCCGCTTCTGTCCGCATCCTGTTTCTCGCTACGCCTCGACGTAGCCCGCCACGCCTTCGGCGACGCGAGAAGCAATCTCCCAGACATAGAATGGGGTCCGCTCAAAGTCCATGTTGACCAAACCGGATGCGACCCTCAGCCAGCCGGCTGCAAAATCCTTGCCAGCCAGGCATAGTCTTCCACCGAAAGCTGTTCGGCCCGTTTGTCCAGCAATTCCGCCGGAAACCTTGTCACCGGGAAGCCCTTTTCCTCCTCCAAGCCTTTGAAAGCGTTGCGCAGCGTCTTGCGCCTCTGGTTGAACGCTTTCTTCACCAAATAGACGAACAGCTCTTCATCGCACCCCAGACCCTCGCGGTCATTCCGAGTCAGCCGGATTACGCAGGAACGGACTTTCGGGGGCGGCAGAAACTCCTCAGCCTCCACCGTGAATAAATATTCGGTACGGTAAAAAGCTTGCAGCAACACGCTCAAGATACCGTATGCCTTGCTGCCCGGTCTGGCGCAGACCCTTTCCCCCACTTCTTTCTGGAACATGCCCGCCATCAGAGGCACCACATCCCGGTTTTCCAAGACCCGGAACAAAATCTGGCTCGAAATATTGTAAGGGAAATTGCCAGTCAGGACGAAACTTTCCCCGTCGAACACATTCCGCAAATCCATTTGCAGGAAATCCGTCGGAAGCAGCCGGCCGTCCCGGATCCTGTCCGGATAATGCGATGCCAGGTAGACCACCGATTCGGGATCCAGCTCCACCAGCTTGACATCCAGCACCGGATCCTCCCAAAGGCAAACGCTCAAGACACCCATGCCTGGTCCGATTTCCAAGACATGCACAGGCAAAGCCGGGGATTTCCTGTCCTCAGGCTGCTGCGTCCCCAATGGATGCTCCTCGGCCTTCGGGCCTGACGGGAAGATGCCCTTCGGGCCGAACTCGGAGGCATCGTGCGCCAACGCGCCGGCCGCGAGACGGTCCAAGCTGCCATCTGGCATCAAACGCGGGACATACTCCGGATGCACGCAGCGGGCAACGACCCGGGCTATGTCCTGGCTTTTCAGGAAATGCTGCCCCAAAGCCTTCTTGGCCCTGACACCGTCCGCACGGCCGGCGCGTTGGCGCACGTTGCCGTCCTTCATACCCCCATGGCCGCCCCGGCCCTCGATCCGTCTTTTGCTATTCCCCTGCATCATACAAATTTCCATATAGACCGAAACCGGTCGTTAAAATACTGGATACCGTTTGCTCACGACTGCCCGGATTTCCGAAGAATCCCGCCCCATGGCACTCTTCCCCGTTTACCCCAGCACACTTTAACCCAAATCGGCCATTAGACGCGCCGTGTCCGTTTCTGATTGGGAAAATGAGGCTTCCGGGCATCTTGCCCGCTTCTGTCCGCATCCTGTTTCCCGCTACGCCTCGACGCAGCCCGCTACGCCTTCGGCTAGACGAAAAGCATGCTGCATGGCACAAGCGGGCAATCTCCCCAAAGTCTGATGACCGCTTCGGGTTTAACCAAACGTCAGGACACAGGCACGTCCCCCCGCAAGAAACGGTACCTCATCCTTGCCAAAGCCGCCAAGGTGGAAGACTTGAATTCCATGAAAAGCCGCTGGTAAAGCCCCATCGCCTCATCTCTGTCCGCCGCCCGCTGCCCGTTGTCCCGACTGCCGAACACCTCCGATCCTGCTTCCGGCATCCAGACATTCCCGGCATGTTCCATGCCCTCCGGTACCGGAATCCCAGCCCTGAGCTGCAAAAGCTCCGCCGCCATGAACAAGGCATCGTCCACCAATAGAGGGTCGTAGTAATCAGTGTAGACTTCCGCCAACCAGCGCAGAGCAGAATCAATAGAATCCATCTCCAAATATATCTGCGCCTTGCGATAACAAGCCTCGTCGAACAACCCGCCTTCTTGCGGCATGGCCAGCAAGGTGTCCAGCAGACGCAGAGCCGGCTCGTGCAACCCCCGCATGGCCATGAAATCCGAACGCGCCACATACCAAAGCCCTGCATAGCTGCTGTCCGGGCTCATATTCTCCTTGATCAGCAAGGACAGCTCCATCGCATCGTTGGCTATCGTCTTGGATGTAGCCGCCCTGAGCACTTCCAATTGGCTCTTTGCCCACTCGAACTCTCCGATATAATAAGACAGCCTGGCATTCTGCAACTTGGCATAGAATCCCGCCGGATCCTGCTTGAGATCTTTTTCCACTTGCGAATACAGGAGTGTGGCATCCCATACCTTATCATAATACAATAAAATATCTGCCAGATCTATCTTCAGTACCGCCTGCTGGCTGCGTGTGAAACGGCGCGAAGCCAAAGCTTGCTCCAAAAGCATCTGGGCACTGTCGCGTTCGCCCGCGTAATAGGCATGTATCTTGGCCAAGTTACGATACAAGACGAATGACTCCGGAACCGGTCCGATTTCCGCGAAAAGTTTCTTGTACGACTTTTTCAATCTTGCCACCAAGGCCGGGTCTTTCTCCCTTTGGCTTTCCAGGATAGAAAAATACAAATCCAGCAGTTCAATCTTGGCCTGACGCAGGTACTGGGGAGAAACCAGTCCCGCGGACAATCCGGCCTCGCGGACAAATTCCTCGTAGGCCTGACGCGCCTGCCCGTAATGTCTGTTCGATGCCATGACCTGCATAGTCTCCAGCCACTTCTGCCCTCCGTCACCGAAACGACGGGAATACGCCTTCGCTTGCAGCAGTGCCATCTCGAAATCCCTCTGCTGCAAAAGAATCCAGACCAGCATATCCTGGACCGTCCCATCCATCGGAGCTTGCTGCGCTTTCTGGTACAGCAGGCGTTCCAAACGGGCAGCAATCTTCCCGGAATCCTTTCCCCGGCCCGCATAAGCCTCACCTCCCGGCACCGGCAGCCCACCGGCAGTCTCCGTCCCCGGCCCAGCCGAAGCCATCACTGCCTGCAAACGGGCATAGACCTCATCCTTCTTGTCCGGATCCAGTCCCAAGACCGTCAGATACTCTTCCAGCATCAGCTCGTACTGACCGGTCATGCGGTACAGATCGGCCAGCTCTTGCGCATACAGGCGCGACTCAGGATGAACGTCCGCCTCTTCAGACCAGGGGAAGCCGCCGGATTCTCCCAGCCAAGCCACTTCCTGCCCCGGCACCTCCAGCCCGAACAGCTGACGCAAACGCAAGCCCGCTTCCGCCATGCTCCCGGCATTCTTCAGAAACTCCCGGTTTACCCGGTACTCCGGGACTGAACCGTCACGCACTGCCCGCAAAGCATCGCCTGCCAAATCACGCGCATGGACATACAAAGCAACAGCCCAATCGTAACGCTGGGTCTTTTCCACAATGTCCTGCGCTATTTCCTCCAGAGAAACAGCCTGCCCTCCATAGATATCCAAGTCTGACAAAAATCCCTCAAAGCCAGACCGGGCTTTCTTGGTTTCACCCTCCAGCAAAAGATTCTGCAACAAATCTATCTGCAAGAGAACCGGTTGCGGAGCCATCTTCATCTGACGGCGAATCAGCTTCTCCGCATCCGAATACATCGACAAAGACTGAAGGCATTGCAGATACCCCTGATAAACGAAAGCCTGCGGGGATTCCTGGTATAGTTCCCCGTAAAGTTCCAGTGCCTTGCCCGCTTCCCCGTTCTGCATATATCTCTCGGCCAGCTGCAAGCGGTTCTGTTCTTGTGCGGACGCCATCCAAGCGCACAAGACCGCAAGACACGCCAGCAACGGCCACCGGAAACAAGAAGGGGAAACTACTCCGACACCGGAAACTGAACCCTGAGACATAAGGCAAAAACATTCAAAAGAGGATGCGTCAATCAACAGTTTATCCCAAATCGGCCATCAGACACGCCGGGACTGTTCCTGTTTTCGAGGATGAGGCTTTCGGGCATCTTGCCTGCTTCTGCCCGCATCCTTCGTATTCGCGGGACAAGACATGCCGGACCCGCGATGCAACAACATAGCCGGCCGACTCGAAGCCGGCCCTGCAACCGAGGTCCAGCCCACTGCGCGTCACCTTCCGCTGGCAACCATCACCCGCCCGGCGGGACATCGCCTCGACCCAAGGCCAAGGACATCGCTTCGAGAGAAACAGAACCGGCCTCAATTTATCATATCAAAGCCCGTGAACGGCCGCAAGGCTCCCGGAATCCGGATACCGTCCGGAGTCTGGTGGTTCTCCAACAAGGCGGCCACCACCCGGGGCAACGCCACCGCGCTCCCGTTGAGCGTATGCAGCAAGCGCGTCTTGCCGTCGGCTCCTTTGTAACGCAAATGCAGGCGATTGGCCTGGTAGGTCTCGAAATTGGACACCGAGCTCACTTCCAGCCAGCGTTTCTGCGCCGCGCTGAACACCTCGAAGTCGAAAGTCAAGGCCGAAGTGAAGCTGATGTCCCCCCCGCATAAGCGCACCACGTGGTAAGTCAGCTCCAGTTCCTCCAGCAAAGACCCCACATGCTCGCACATCTCCTGCAATACCCGGTAGGAATCCTCCGGCTTCTCGATGCGCACGATTTCCACCTTGTCGAACTGATGCAGCCGGTTCAGCCCCCTCACATCCTTGCCGTAAGACCCCGCTTCGCGCCGGAAACAGGCCGAATAGGCGCAATGCTTCACCGGCAAATCCTTTTCCTGCAGCAGGCAGTCGCGGTAAAGGTTGGTCACTGGCACTTCGGCGGTAGGAATCAGGTAGAAATTATCCAAGCCCACGTAATACATCTGCGCGTCCTTGTCGGGCAGCTGGCCGGTACCGTATCCGGAAGCCTCGTTGACCAGCAAGGGCGGCTCTATCTCCACATAGCCAGCCTTGGAAGCGCGGTCCAGGAAGAAGTTGATCAAAGCCCGTTGCAGCTTGGCACCCTTGCCTTTATACACCGGGAAACCGGCCCCGGTAATCTTGTTGCCCAACTCAAAATCTATGATATCGTACTTGGCGGCCAGTTCCCAATGCGGCAGCGCGTCCTGAGGCAGATGGTCAATCTCGCCTACCTGCTTCTCGATCACGTTCTCCGAAGCGTCCTTGCCTTCGGGCACCGATTCGTGGGGCGTATTGGGGATGCTGTAGAGCAAAGCCAGGATTTCCTTTTCCAAGTCCGATACCTTGCCCGAAAGTTCCTTGTTCCGGTCCTTGTGCCGGGCGGTCTGTTCTTTCAAGGCATCGGCCTCCTCCTTCTTGCCTTGTTTGAAAAGCAGGCCGATTTCCTTGGACATCTTATTGACTTCCTGCTGGATGCTTTCCAATTCCTGCTGAGCTGAACGCTTCTCGGCATCCAAGTCTATCAGTTTACGGACATTCTCCTCGGCGGCGGCGTAATGCTTCTTCTGCAACGCCTTGATTACCTCTTCCGGATTCTCCCGGATCACTTGCAACTGCAACATCTTGTACTATTTTTTAGGCAGATTCTTTCCATGCCAGCCTCCACGATGATTCATCGATTCGTTTCTGACGAACCCATCATGACACAGCAGGGCAGGGCGCGTTCGCGGCCAGCCCCTCCGGCATCGCCCGGCAAAGCGCGAAATTACAAAATCTTCAACGAACATCACATCTTTCGTTCCGAAAGGAATCTCTTCAGCAAGAAAGTCTAGAAATAAGGGAAAGTGTAGAACTTGCCATTGCAACCGATGTTTTTATATCCTAATTTGATGCCATATTTCACATCCGGATACTTACCGGTCTTTAGCAAGTTGTTCAGCGATACCCTTGCCCCATCACTGGCCTTACTTCCACCGGAACCAGCGACTCGGCATCCCTGACAAAAAAATCCATCTCAAGCACCGGCCTTTCGCTATGGTAATAGAACAGCCGGTACCCCTGTTTGACCAGCATGTCTCCCACTATGTGTTTTCATAGATGACTCCTTTGTACGTGCCTAAATTCTTGTTAGCTCTCAAATCTTCCTGCGCCTCCTCGTCGAGCGAGGCAATAAGAAGACCCGTATCCTTGAACCCAAATCGGTCATTAGACTTTGGGGAGATTGCCCGCTTGTGTCATGCAGCATGCTTCTCGCCTAGCCGAAGGCGTAGCGGGCTACGTCGAGGCGTAGCGAGAAACAGGATGCGGACAGAAGCGGGCAAGATGCCCGAAAGCCTCGTTTTCCCAATCAAAAACAGACACGGCGTGTCTAATAACCGATTTGGGTTGAAATAAATCTTATAGAGCTTGGGGTCGTAATTTCCTTTGAGCGGCAACATTATCCGAAATTCGCCTATACCGGCAACGAGGTATCCGCAAGGCCAAAAATCCCTATTTCTCGGTATTTCACAAAATTCCTCATCTTATTTTCTTTGCAAAAGCTGAACCAGTAGAAAAAGCACAAGGGGAAACAGCCCCGTCTTGCACTCCAGCAAGGCAACAAAACATGGAACGGACGCGGACTTGGCAAGCCGCCCTGCATCCATTTGAAAAGGAACAAACTTTAAATTTCAAATACTATGAAAAAAACAGCCATTGTGTACGGTTCTTCTTCCGGTACTACCGAAGGGGTCGCCAAACTGATTGCCGGCAAGCTCGGCATCCCTGCCAACTGCGTGTTCGACGTAAGCAAGTTCACAGCACAGCAGGCCGAGGACTTTGAAGTACTGATTCTCGGAACCTCCACCTGGGGCGACGGGGAACTTCAAGACGACTGGTACGACGGTATCAACACCCTCAAGTCGGCCAAACTCAGCGGCAAGCTGATTGCCTTGTTCGGCTGCGGCGATTCCAGTGCCTATTCAAGCACATTCTGCGACGGGATGGGGCAGATTTACGAAGACCTCCAAGGCAGCGGATGCAACTTCATCGGGGAAGTTTCCACGGACGGATACAGCTTTGACAGTTCCAGAGCCGTAGTGGATGGCAAATTCGTAGGCGCCGCCCTCGACGAGATGAACGAACCTGACCAAACCGATGCCCGCCTGCAAGCGTGGATCGATTCGTTCAAGGACAAGCTGCAATAGCCAGCTAACTCTTTGCTTTGCGGCCTGAAGCTCTTACCGCAAAGCGCGATGCCGGTCTCCGCTCCGGCCGGCATCGCCTCCTTGTCCGGCCAAGACGGACTCCTTGTCACCGCATCCACCCCACAACAGAATCGACGGGCAGCAAGAACCCAAAAAATACACATGCGATGAACACAAATACATCCGTTTACAATTCAGAAATAAAAGTTTTCCTGAACCACGTCTACGAGTTCCAGAAAGGAGTCAGGCGCATGATTCTTTATACCACGGCAAAAAAGAATTGCCCGTTCATGCTGCAAAGATTGGAAAGCCGCAATATAGACTACATAATCCAACCGGCAGGACCCAACAATATCAACCTGTTCTTCGGGCGGAAAGAGTGCATCCAAGCCATCCGCTGCATCGTGACCCGCCCCCTCAACAAGCTCTCACCCGAAGAAGACTTCATCCTAGGCGCCATGTTAGGCTACGACCTCTGCGCCCAGTGCGAACGTTTCTGCAAGCGAAAAGCGGCTGCTAATTAGCAATTTGCCACCATTACTCACAAAAATTTTTGCTTTCTCATGCATAACAACATCACCAGAAACAGGCAACACTCCACCTGCTTCAACATAAACCATCCTATTGACATGCATATGACTACCCCATTCTTCAACATCATCGATAGTCATGGGAGCATTGGTCTCCGGATTCAGATTCATACAATATCCATACTCATCAATCAGGCCTGAATCCGCATCAGAATCATTCCCGCCTTGCTGCAATGGAACGTATGCAGCCAAATTAGAAGCTGTTTAAAATTTCTTACAATCCTGAAAAGGCTGAATTTTCAGGGCGTGGCCCCATGCCCCGGCAATAAAAGCCGTCCCCATCGCTATCTGCGGCGATTCTGTCATCAGCAGGCAGAGTCAACCAGCAAGTCCAAGGCGGCTTCAAGCCAGATATCAATGTCCAAAGGATAATCCTGCTCTATGTTGTAGGCATCGGCCCGCTCATGCCCCAAGCGGACCACCACGGCATCCAAGGCGGGAATCACAAAGATGTACTGCCCCAGGATTCCCCGGAAATACGTCACGTCAAGTCCTTTGTAGTCCAGCATCCAGAACTGGTAACCGTACATGGTGCAAGGCACTTCCCGCCCGTCCTCCAAACGCGCCTTCAAATAAGTTGCCGGAGTGGTCGCCTCGGCAATGTAGGCCGAATCCACCACCTTCACCTTCTTCAACCTCTTGGCGGCAAGCAGACCGGCACCTTGACAAAGGGAATCGCCGGAAGCACCCGTTCCCACTTCGTCGGAGGAGACCTGCGGATACCAATAGCCATGCTGCAGAACCAATTGCCCCAATCGGGCAAAATCCCGGGCATTGGAATTGAAGCAGCAGTAGGCCTTTTCCATGCCGCCTTCATGATCCAAGCTCCAAAGCGCGTCCTCTTCTGCCTGTATCGGCGTCCATAGCTTTTCCGAGGCGTAGTCGGCAATGTTCTTGCCCGTGGCTTTCTTGAGCACAAAAGCCAGAATCTGGGTCACGCCGCTCTGGTAATTGAAATAAACGCCCGGCTTCTCAATCAAGACCTCCCGCTGCGCCAAGCCCCAGAGGTCTTTGCCGTAATAAGCTTCGGTCGTCGTGGAGAAAAGCGAGGAAGAACTCTCATCCCATTCGACCCCGGCACTCATCGTCAACAAATCCCGTACCGTCAAGGTGTCCCCCTCGAACGCGCCCCATTCCGGCAAAAAATCGCCCACGGGCTGATCCACGCTCCGGATATAACCGTCCTGGATAGCGCAGCCTACCAAAAGCGAAACTATGCTCTTTGCCATCGAGAAGGAATTGCTGTGCGATGTATCGCTATAGCCCTCCCAGTACTGCTCGGCCCAGACTCGGCCGTTTTTCAAGACCACGAAAGCCACCGTGCCGTAACGGGCGAAATCCTCCTCGAAACGGGGCGCGACAGCACGCTCGTTCACCCCGGGCGCGTAAGGCAGAGGAACGGGGTCTCCTGCTTTTACCACCCGGTTCTCGAAAATAGGATACTGGTCTATCTTGGGCATCAGATGCACCAAGGCCTGACGCACATAATAATGTCCCGGCCAGAACAAGACAGCCAGAACCGCTACCGCTGAAAGCAAGGCGAACTTGCCCAGCAATCTTCCTGTCTTTTTCAAAGAAAAGAAATTTTAAATGATCTTCCATGCAAGCAGGCAGGATCCTTCAAAGGCTCCCCTCATCGTCAGAACCCGTCAATCGCACGTACTTCAACCCAAATCGATCAGACTTCGGGCAGATTGCCCGCTTGCGTCATGCCTCCTCGGGCGAAGAATCGGGAACCTCGACACCCTGCACGGTTTCCGACAGGCCGTCCATCTCCTTCAGAGCCGCCCGCGCTTCCGCCGCCAGCCTGTCCGGATCAGCTTCCTGCACAGCTTTCCGCTTGGATACGTCATAGCCGAAACGCTGCAAGAGCCGGTCATCATTGCGCCAGTTCTTGAGCACCTTCACCCGAAGCTCCAGGAAAATCTTCTTGCCGATGAAACGTTCGAACTCCTTGCGGGCGTTCGTCCCGACCCGTTTCAATGCCTCCCCGCCCTTTCCGATCAGAATTCCTTTCTGGCTGTCCTTCTCCACGTAAATCACTGCACCGATACGGTCCAGATTGGGCATTTCTTTGTAATCCTCCACCTCCACCTGCACCGAATAGGGAATTTCCTGCTTGTATTGCAGAAGTATGTGCTTGCGTATGGTCTCGGCCGCGAAAAAACGGAGATTCCGGTCGGAAAGCTCGTCCTTGGGGTAATAAGCCGGACCTTCGGGAAGTTTTTCAAGTATGGCATCCAAGACCCGTTGGATCTGGAACTTGTACAAAGCCGAAATAGGAATCACTTCAGCCTGCGGGAGTTTCTCCTGCCAGTAGGAAATCTTCTGCACGGCATCTTGCTGGCTCACAGTATCGACCTTGTTTATCAACAGGATTATCGGAGTGCCGGTCTTCTGCACCCGCTCTATGATAGACTGATTCTTGAAATCCTCGCCGACATCCGTGATAAGGATGAACACATCGGCTTCGTCCACACTGTTCTCGATGCTCTTGAGCATGCTTTCCTGCAATCTGTAATGCGGATTGAGGATACCCGGCGTGTCGGAGAACACGATCTGGTAATCGGGCCCGTTGAGAATGCCGAGCACCTTCTCGCGCGTGGTCTGCGCCTTGGGCGATGTGATAGACAGTTCCTCGCCCAGCAAGGCGTTCATCAAGGTGGATTTCCCTGCATTGGGATTCCCGATAATCGTTACAAATCCTGATTTATGCATAATATTTCCTCTTAGCATGTTTAGTCGGCCAGGTTCCCGCGACCCGCCTTGATCCCGTCCTCAAGATCCTGCCCGGCCCGCCGGCAAAGGCTCCAGCCCCTTCGCGCTCAGACCGCCTGCGTCATCCCGCCGCTCCTTCTTCTGCTGGCGGAACCAAATCATGATGTTGCGCAAATAGGCGACCCAGCCGAACGACTGGCCCAAGATCAGGACAGGGTCGCTGCGCACTATCCCGTAAGCCATGATAGTGCTGGCGCCAAGCAAGCTCAGTAACCAGAAACCGACAGGCAGAACGGACTCTCCATGCCGGCAAGAATAGATGATCTGGTACACGAACCTCAGTGTGAACACAATCTGTCCCAACGACCCGAATACCAGAAGCCACGCCGGAATGTCGGGATTGCGGAACAAGGAACCGAAGAAGCGGTCGGCATCGCGGAAACAGAAAAGCAAAGCGATGACCGGAGTCAGAGCCAAGACCCAACGCAGCACCTTGGGCAACGGCTGCCAGATTTTCTTGGCCCTGAGATTCCACATATAAATATAGTAAGTGATGATCTGCCCCAAGATAATGGAAAAATCCTCCCGGAACCATCCGTAAAGCGTCAGAAGCCAAGCCCCGGCTATGCTCAATATCCAGTAGACCTTAGGGCTTTGGACCTTATGCGTCCGCTCCGAGATGAGCCATTGCAGCAACAGGCGGGCAGAAAACAAAAGCTGGGCTATCAAGCCTATCAGATAAATCCCTATGTTTTCCTGCTCCAGCATCTTCTGGAACCATTGGCAAAGCCAGTCCCACAAAGAGCCTCCAGCACCCGCTGCCGCGTCCGCCGCCGTCACGGTACCGGACAGAGACCAGGCCGGATCCGATAATCGCCGAGCCGTGTCGGCCATCTGCGTTCCTATCGACAACAAAAACGACATCCTTCTTCAATTTGGCAAGCGATTCCTCCAGCCGCATGGCAAAGGAACACTCAGGACAGCATCTTCCTCCCCGATGAAACCCACCCTGCCCTGATGACATCGAACGCGCGAAATTAAACTTCCCGCCGGATTTTCCCAAAAGTTTTCCGCCACGGATGCAAGAAATAGTAGCAAAAAAAGTACTTTTGCCTATTTGAACCTAAACCGAGCCATCAGGCTCGCCGGGCCTGAACCGGTTTGGGTTGAACTCGTCCCGCCACGGGCGGTTTGCAGTTTTTGCCCTATGAACCAGACACAGAACTACGAATTCACCATTGTCGTCCCCGTCTTCAATGAAGAAGACTGCATGGATGCCCTCTGCCGGAAACTGGAAGAATACCTGCCCACGGCCCTTTGCAAATCCTGCGTGCTCTTTGTCAACGATGGTTCCACCGACAAGAGCCTGGAAAAGATCCAGTCGGCCTGCCAGTCGCATCCCGGCTTCTTCTACCTTTCCTACAACAAGAACTCAGGCAAGAGCGCCGCGCTCAAAGCCGGATTCGATGCTTGTTTCTCGGAATATATAGGCTATATCGATGCCGACCTCCAGACCTTGCCCGAAGACTTCAACACCCTTTTGGAATACCGCAAGGAGTACACCTTGGTAGCAGGCATCCGGATGAACCGCCAGGACACCCGTTCCAAGAAGATACAATCCAAAATCGGGAACGCGTTCCGACGCAGCATGACCCATGACGGAGCCATCGACACCGGTTGCCCGCTCAAGGTCATGCGGACCGACGCGGCCAAGAAAATGCCGTTCTTCACCGGCATGCACCGTTTCATCCAAGCCCTGATTCTCTTGCAGGAAGGCACAGCCAAGCAAATCCGCGTCCCCTCCTACGCCCGTGTGGCCGGGGTGTCCAAATACAGCATGTGGAACCGTTTGGCAGGCCCTTTCCTCGACTGCCTGGCCCTGCGCTGGATGCGGAAAAATTACATCAACTACCATGTGTCAAATACGGATTTGGTTCCCGTCTACCCGACCGGATGGACGGAAGCGGATCCAAACACCGAATCGGGTCCCGACGCAGGAAAAAACGCAAACCAGGATTAACCGCCTGGCAAACCGGCCCCAAAACAAAAACCTCTAAAACCCCAATACCCCGCATGATGGCTGCCCATTCCACCCCCTTGATGCGAACCATCGAAAAATACCTGCCTCTCATTGCCATCGTGGCATTCCTCCCGATCATGATTTTGCGGGATGCCTCGGTTTCCAACGAACTCCGCTACCTGAGCATCGCCGACGAAGCCCTGCGCAACGGGGATATCTTCACCTTTACCAACAACGGCGAGCCTTACGCCGACAAACCGCCTCTCTACCTTTGGATCGTGATGCTGGGGAAACTCATTTTCGGGCAGCACCATATGTGGTTCATCACCCTTTTCTCCCTCATCCCGGCCCTGGTCACGATGCGGGTAATGCGTGACTGGCTGGTCAAAGCCTGCCCCCTCCCTGACAAAGGATGGATCCTGACATCCCAGCTGATGCTGCTCACTTGCGGCCTGTTCCTGGGCCTCAACGTCTTTGCCAGAATGGACACCTTGATGACCATGTTCATCGTGCTGGCCTTGCATACGTTCTTCAAGATGTTCCGGGGCGAGGGGAATTTCAGAAGGCAGAGCTTCCTGTTCGGGCTTTACACATTCCTGGCAATCTTCACCAAAGGCCCGGTAGGCATCCTGATGCCTCTTCTCTGCCCCCTCGTATTCCTTGCATACAAACGGGAGACCCGCTCGTTTTTCCACTACTGGAACTGGAGGATGTTCCTGACAGTGGCAGTCCTTTGCGGCGCATGGTTCCTCTGCGTGTACATGGAAGACCGCGGCACGGACTACCTGGAGAACCTCCTGTTCCATCAGACGGCAGGCCGGGCGGTGGATGCCTTCCATCACAAAAAGCCGTTTTACTTCTACCTGATCCAGATATGGCCCAACCTTGCCCCCTACAGCCTCTTGCTGGTCGGCATCGTGGTTTCCGGAATGATCAAGCACCGCCTGACCTCCGATACCGAGCATTTCTGGAACACGATCATTTGGACTACCTTCATCATGCTGTCTGTAGTAAGCGGGAAATTAGGAGTCTACCTGGCTCCTATCGTGCCGTTCTTCGTGTTCCTGACGGCAGCTCTGATCCGGAAATTCCAATGGAACGGCTGGATTGCGGCCTCGGCGGCGGTTCCCGCCGGAATCATGGCCCTGGCCCTCCCCGCCTTGCTCGGCATCGCTCTCTTTACCGACCTGTCCTATCTCGGGCAGCCCTTCTTCTACATTGCAGCAGGCATCTTCAGCATAGCAGGAATCCTGGCCCTTGTAAGCCTGTTCAAGCAGCGGAACCTGCGCAAAGCGCTGAACACCATAGGCTTCTCCATCCTTATCGGAGCTTTTGCGGGAGGCTTCTCCGTCCCGGCCATCAATCCTTGGATCGGTTATCGGGATCTCTGCGAGAAAGCGGTGAGAATCAAGGAAGAAAAGGGATTGGAGCATTTCTACTCCATCTATCTGAGACGTTCGGAAAACACCGATGTGTTCCTCGGGGAAGATATCCGGCAGCTCGACAACAGCCAGGATGCCGTGAAGCAATTGGAAAAATTGCAGAATACGGTTCTGATGCTGCCCGAACGGCATATAAGAAAGCGACCCGGACTGAAGCAGTACCTGCAAGAGAAAGAAACCCACGCAGTAGGACCTTACATAATCGTAGTTTTATAAATGCCGATGATTCTTGCCGATGCCCTCCGGGACAAAAGAAACTTCCATGCTGGCAGAAACGCCAGAAACCTTTGGGCAGGCATGGCTTTTTTCTGCCTGTTCTTTTCCTTGGCCTCCGCGCAGGACGGAGATATGCAAAGAACCCGGCTGCAAGCAAGGACCGACTACTTCCGCCATAAGATAGATGACTCGTCCACAGAACCTTGGCTCAAGATTCCGTGCTACGACTCCTTGGTCTCCCTCTACGGCCAGCTTCACGACCGCCAGAAACAGCACGAGGTGCGGAAAGAGCAAATCGCATTCCTCAAGCAGCAAGGCTATTTCTCCCAAGCCATCCAGATAAGCCAGGACATCCTCGCCTTGATGGATACCCAAGTGCTCGCAGACAGCCTTGACATTGTTTACCGATCCGAAATCCTGCTCTCCTTAGGCATCTTGCTCTCGCACGCAGGCATGTACCAGGAAAGCGTAGCCGCATTCATGGAGCTTCTCCGCAACCCGGCGCCCGGCTGGATCCACCTGCAGGCCCATTCGTACCTCGGCTATATCTATATGCAGAAAGGACAGCTGGAACAGTCCATGGAGCATCATGCCCAAGCCCGGAAAATCTTCTATTCCTTGCCCCAGGACGACCCTGGGACTCAAGCGCAGCGCGGTATCCTGTTCAACCACCTGGCCAGCTGGTATTATGCCAAGGCGCAATACGACTCAGCCATCCACTACCTGAAGGAAGTGGTAGTGAAAGGCTCTCCGGACGAAGAACACCAGAAACTCCTGCTCTACAACAACATGGGGCTGATTTACATGCTGCTGGACGAAACCCCCATAGCCGATGAATACTTGCACCAGGCCTTGTCCCTGGCCCGCGCACAGAAGAACGCCTACATGGAAACGGTTTCCCTGCAGAACATCGCCTTCCTGCAGATGCAGTCCGGACAATTGGACAAAGCCGGAAAGACTTACCTCCAAGCCATTTCCTTAGCGCAGAAGATGGACTTCAAAGACCTGCTCTCCTCTTTGATGATTGCCTATTCCGATATCCTCTTCCAAACGGGAAGATACCAGGAATTCAAGGATTACTACACTGCCGGCATCGAGAAAAGAGACTCCTTGAGCGGCGTCATGAGCCAGATCCAGCTCGACTACCTGACAGCCAAATACGAAAACTACAAGATGGCCTCCGACAAGAAGATGCTGGAACAGGACCTCCACATGACAAACCTCTCCAACCAGAGGCGAGGCATCGTCCTGGCCATTGCCGCCTTCCTGATAACCAGCCTGCTCATCTACATAGCCAACATGTTCAAACGGCTGAGGATGAAGAACAAGGAAGTCAACCGCCTCCACGATTACGTCCAAAAGACCAAGCTGCTGCAAGAAGAAGGCATCGACAATCTGGAGTCTTCCATCGAAAGCAAGAACAGGGAACTTGCCGCTCGCTCGCTATACCTGGTCCGGGTCAACGACACGTTGAAGGAAGTCCGCAAAGAGATGGAAAAGATCCGCAGCTGCAAAAGCCCGGAAGAAAAAGACCTCATGCTGCAGAACTTGGAAAAAAGCCTTTCCTGTTTTGACGGGAACGTGAATGGATGGCAAGATTTCCGTTTCTATTTTGAACAGATCCACAAGGATTTCTATACACAGCTGACCTCCCATGCACCGGACATGTCACCGGTGGAGCAGCGGCTCTGCGCCCTCTTGGCATCGAATCTCACACCCAAGGAAATAGCAGAAATAACCAACCGGTCTCCCCGTACCATCGAGACCATGATTTACCGCATCCGCAAGAAACTGGGCCTGGCATCGGATGTGAAGATTCCCTTGTACTTGCAGAAATTCTTGTAAGACCTCGTCTGGCGGCACTGATGCCACGCAGCCTGGAATCCCGTTCCAAGCCGCGTTCTCCAGCCTTGCCTTTACGATTCCCATCTCTGAGATAGCATCCCATTCCCGATAAATACAATTATTATCCAATACGTTATACTTGCATCGTATTTTTAGCGTGATACGTTTTTCCAAAATCGTAATTATGCCGTAGAAAGAAAACGGAAGCTCCTCCGTACTTTAGCTTTGTGCAAAACGGAAAATCCACCAAGACCCCGGAACATCAGGAAGCCGTCTGAAACTTTTGCCAGAACCGCCCATACGCCGCTGTACCGGCTCGAAAGGAAACAAACCAAATCCGACAATATGAAAAAGCTATTGTATGTATTAGGACTCTCTCTTCTCTGCCATGGCAGCATACTTGCCCAGAACGAGGGATTTTTCTGCGATTTCAACACCGCGGAATCGATGGATCAATGGTCAATCACCGATGCCAACAAAGACAACCTCACATGGGAATGGAGGGAAGACATAGGCATGGGCGAACCCAAAGGCTGCGTCCGCATCCTCGACACCGATGAAGAAAGAGGCAACGACTACCTGACACTTTCAAGCCCGGTATCCCTGTCCGCCGGAGAAAACCATTTCTGTTTCTACCTTTCCACAAGGACAAAAGGGTATGACGAAGACTTCGAGATACTTTATGGCACATCCGCAGACCCCAAGGAGATGGAAGTACTCGCCACCTACGCTGATTACAACGCAGAACCGGGTTTCCGTTTCTTCAGCATCCCCGTCACCCTGGCGGAAGCCGGCGATTACTATTTTTCCTTCCATTGCATCACCGACCCCATCGGTTCGGGCATGCAAATCGACAACGTGACCATCGGGCAAGGCCCGTTCCGCGGCATCCCGGACCTGGCCATTGCCAATGTGGAACTTCCTGTTTCCTCCTGCAGCCTCGGAACCGCGGAAAGCATTGCCGTGACCGTAGCCAACCAGGGCAATGAAGCCATCACCGAGTTCGAACTCACTTACACGTTGAACAACGGGACTCCGGTAAGCGAACGCTTCACCGACACCATCGCTTTCGAAAGCAGCAAGACCGTCTATTTCTCCCAGAAAGCGGACCTTTCCGAGGGCAGGACCCACATCGTGCAAGTGAGCGGTTCCGTGCTGAAGCCCGACGGGGAAAGCGCTGAAGAAAACACCGGCAACAACAGCGGCAACGACACCACCGTCCACTACGGCAGCCCTGCCGAGCTTCCCTTCGCCACGGACTTCAGTGCCGGCGACGCCGGGAACTGGGACTTCCCCAACGGTACCTGGAGCCACGATGCCAGCCAGCAAGCCTGCCATGCCTTGGCCGACTCGGTCATGACATCGCGGTGCGTCGAACTCAAGGAAGGAGAGAATTACATCCTCTCCATGAGCTACAAAGCCGGCCAAATGTCATACTACACAGAAAGATATGCCGACTTTCAAATCCGGTACGGCCTTTCCGGCACCCCGGTGTCTGAATGGGATATCATCGCCGACTTCGAGGAAGAGTACACTCACGAGACCTTCGCCACCTACGAATCCTTCTTCACGCCCGAAGCAGACGGCACATACAGCTTTGCCGTCGTACCCGTGGCCACGGAAGCCACGCTCTACTTGAAAAGCATCACGATCAACAATCTCAGAGAATACGACATCCGGCCTAACGATTTCACCCTGTACAGCAAGGTGCCTGCCGAACATGCCAAAGAAGGCACATCCGCCTATGTGAGCATCGAAAACCGGGGCAGGCAGCCTATCGACACGGCCATCATCACCATCAAGTCCGGCGAGACAATCCTGGCCACCTCCTACGCATCTCTTTCCGAAGCCGATACAGCCGTCATGAATGTGGAAATGACCATTCCCGATGCTATCATCGGCACAACCATGGACATCACGGTGGAAACATCCATCAAAGGGCATGAAGACGAATATCCGGAAGACAACCGCCTGACACGACGGATGGAAATCTCCGACGATGTGCTGGCTTTCGACCATGTGACAGACAATATGTACACCGAACTCTACGCTATCGGGCATCCCGAAGGAAGGGATATCCCCATGGGGCTTCCCATGTCGATTGCCAAAGCCGACACCTTGACCGGGTTCTCCGTGGGCTGGGTGCAGAGCGTCGCTACCGATATCGACTTTGCCATCTACCGGTGGGATGATGCCACCGAGACGCTGGGCGAGGAAGTGTTCTCCATCACCCGGACAAAGAGCGGGAGCAGCGGGCAGGAAGACTACTCCATCCCGGCCGTCATGCTCGAAGCAGGTTCCTACATGTTCACCGTCGCTTTCGACGGCCTCTGCCTGGTGATCGACAAAACAGAAGGCGGCCGGTTCTATTCCATCATCAACGGCGTTTGCCACCGCCAGACCTCTTTCTACGGATCGCCTTCCTTGCGTGCCATCTTCGGCCATGGCAAAACCCCCAGGACACACGACGTGGAGCTGAGCGCCATCAGCCAGCCCGTGGAAGAAGGCCCGTTCACGGCGAACCAGACCATCACCGCCTGCATCCAGAACAACGGCAGCGAGATAGCCCAAGGCAGCCTCCATTTGATGATAGACAAAACCGCCATAGGCAGCAAAGCCTTCTACCTGGAACCCTACCAGTCCACGGAGATTTCCTTCTCCGGAGACCTCTCCACCCCGGGGCAAGAGTACGCGCTCATGGCCTACACCGTCATGGACAACGATGAAGATCCCGGCAACGACACTTGCCAGAAGATTGTACGGTGTTCCGAGATAGCCGATCCCTATGTGCTGGACTTCGAAGAATGCCTCGACTTCTCCACCTCCGGTTTCAATCCGCTATGGACTACCGTAGACCGCGACGGGGCGTACACCTACACCATTGAAGAAACCTCTTTCCCCGGCATGGGCGAACCCATGGCTTTCATGGCCTTCAACCCCAGCCTGACCGAACCAGCCATGACCGATTATGGCATGACCCCCTACGAAGGCGACCGGTTCGGGGCTTGCTTCGCCAACGCCGAAGAAAGCATGACCAACAACGACTGGCTGATTTCGCCCAAGCTGAAAATGGGGCAGGATGCAAAGATGAGCTTCTTCGTGAAAGCTTACGACCCTCAATACATTGAAGAATACTATGTGCTCGTATCAGGCGAAAACGACAATCCCGACGACTTCCAACGGATAGGGGGCATCCGGAAAGCCCCTGCCACATGGGAGGAAGTGACGGTAGACCTCTCAAGTTACGCCGGAAAAGAAATCTACATCGCCATCAACTGCGTCTCTTACAATGCCTGGATCTTCATGATCGACGACATCCGGATCACGAAACCGACAGCCAACGAAAACGATGCTTTGGCTTCCCAGCTCTCCGTCTACCCCAACCCGGCGTCGGAAATCATCACCATCTCTTCCACCGACACTCCGATCGAGCAAGTTTCCCTTTACTCGGTATCGGGAAAACTGATGTTCGAATCGGGGGACAACCTGAACCAAGCCGCTTTCCGCTACAATGTATCCCGGATGGCGCCGGGCGTGTACTTTGCCAATGTCAAGACCCGGCAAGGAACTGAAGTAATGAAATTCATTGTACGGTAGGCCGCGACCCGAAAAAGCAGAACGGGCGGCTTCCATGCAGGAAGGCGGACTCTCCGGGCCGGCCTTCCTGCAACATCCAGCCAAAGGCCTCGCAAGCAGGTACCGGCCCGCCGCCGCAAAGAGACAAACAGATATCAATCAAAAACAGAACAAAATGAAAAAAGCAATGGCACTTTTAAGCTTCCCGGTATTGTTCTGCGGAAGCCTTGCCGCCCAACTGGAACCGGCAAGCGTCCCGTTCCAATGCGACTTCAACACCCGGTCAGCACTGGAAGAAAACTGGACTATCCTGGATGCCAACAACGACGGCATTACCTGGGGTTTCTACAACGGAGTGGATGCTGATGGCAACGCCGAAGGGGGATACGTAGGCGTGGATTTTGCCGACATAGCTTCCGACGACTACTTGATAAGCCGGCCTCTCAGCCTGGAAGCAGGGACTTACCACATCGGCTTTTACATCAAATCCTCTTCCCGGAACTTTCCTGAACGCATCGCCGTCATGTACGGGAACTCCAGCGAAGTGGATGGAATGACCGTCCTTCAGGAAATCGATTTCGCCCGGACGGATTACAGCTTCCACGTATCCAACGTCACAATAACCGAAGCCGGCAATTACTATTTCGCCTTCCATGCCTGCTCGGATGCCGACATGATGGGCATGTACCTGGACAATGTCTTTGTACGCAGCGGCCGCTACGATGGCGAGCCAGACCTGGCCATCGAGTCCCTGATTATCCCCGAGATAGGATGCGACCTGAGTTCCGAGGAGCGTATCGGTGTCCGGGTACGGAACCAGGGTACGGCAGACATAAGCCAGATTACCATGTCGTACCAGATAAGCAACGGCCCCGTGGTAGAAGAAACTTTCCGGGCCAACCTGAGCATCGGCAACAGCCGGACATTCCTTTTCACGCAGGCCGCCGACCTGTCGGCATCGAACCAGACCTTCCAAGTCAGCATCCAGACCCGGATAGTGGAAGAGGTGGGGGTACAGCCCGAAGCCGACTTGAGCAACAACGACACCTCTCTCAGCCTGAAGAATTTCTCTCCCATAGACTTGCCCGAAGGCGGCTTTGTGAGCGACTTCAGGACAGGTGAAGGGGACCTCGCCGACTGGTCTGCGCCGGGAGAAGGCTGGGAATACGAAGGCACGTATTACCAAGCGCTCATGTCCACCAACGGGACACCTCTGGTTTCACGTTGCATCAACCTCAGTTCCGAACGCCAGTACCAGCTGTCCCTTATCTACCTGGCTGGCGCCGATGTCGAAGTCTTTGTCCTGTACGATGACTTCGACGTGCTCTGCGGGCCTTATGGCAGCGACATGGCAGACTGGGAGACAATCATGTCTTTCCGTGGCGTCTATACGGAGGGAGCATACAACAATCCCATTGAAACGTTCAATGTCCCTGAAGACGGCACCTACAATATCGCCATCGTGCCAAGGAACGGGACTTGCATGGGAAGCTTGTACGTACAGAACCTTAGCCTGAGCGATGCCGGCCCTGCCGGACTGGAAGAGGAAACGGAAGCCCAAGGCATCCGCCTGTATCCCAACCCGGTCGATGGACTGCTCAACATTACGGCAGAGAACGGCAGCATCCATAAAGTCAGAATCTACAACATGGCTGGAGCCTTGGTATGCCAAAGCGCGGACCTCAATGGCGAAGCCCATTGGCAATACAACGTCTCGAACCTGGCCGCAGGTACTTACGTGGCTGAAATCACGACCTTGCAAGGGCAGGAAACCGTAAGGAAATTCGTGGTGCGGTAACTCAATCCATCAAGATGCCGCCGGCCTGGAAACGCCGGCGGTATTTCCAGAATCATGCCGGGGAAGGAAACTGCCCCGTATCGGAAAGAAAACTAATAATAACCTAAAAAACAAAACCAAAGCCTTATGAACAAACAACTGGCACTTTTGACATTGGGAAGCCTGCTCGGCCTCAGCCTCGGCCATGCCCAGGACAGCCCGAGTGTGACGGATACCCTATTCTACTGCAAGTTCGACCATGACGAAGGATATGTAAGTTCAGAGTCTCCAAGCACAACCACTTGGGATTCCATGAATAACATCTGGACTATCCTTGACAACAACGAAGACGGAAGCACTTGGTCCTTCAACCGGGGATACGGGGGAAGCGACGGTGATGCGGATGCCGCCTTGAATCTTTCTCCTTTCGGCGGTTATGCCCAGTACAAATTCAACAAAAACAATGCTGCCGACGACTACTTAGTACTTAAAGAGCCCATTTCATTATCTGCAGGGAACAATTTTGTTCAATTCTATTACAAAACTTTTTACTCGAATACTTATCCAGAGAACCTTGCCTTGCTCTACGGCAAGACCAACAATGTGTCAGACATGGAGGTTGCGGTGGACCTTCCCGACATAGCCACAAACAAAGAATGGCTATCCATCGCGCAGCAATTGGAGATAGACGAAGCCGGCGAGTACTACTTTGCTTTCCACGCTTATTCAGAAGCCGACAAGGGTACTCTCTACATCGACAATTTCCTGATTACCCACACCGAAGTAATCCAGCCCGCCGACCTGGTAGTGGAGAATGTCCTCCTGCCGGCCTCCGACTGCGGATTGAGCGCGGAAACCCCGATCCAAGTTTCCCTTGCCAATACCGGCCTCAACGAAATCACCAGAATCGGCCTTTCCTACACTGTCAACGAGGAAGAACCGGTGTATGAAGAATTCAGTTTCGACCCGGCTCTGGCCATCAGCGGACGCGACACGGTGACATTCGCCACCCTGGCCGACTTCTCCGCCGAAGGCACTGTATACAATGTGACCGTGGAAGGCTACGTGATACCCCAAGGCAACGAAGTACCCGAAACGGATTCCACCAACAACACCGCATCGGCCTCGACCGAGAACTTCGCCCCGGCCGCCCTGCCTTTCAGCACCGGCTTCGGCACGGATGAAGATTTGGCGCAATGGACTTACGATGCCGAATACTGGAACCTCATGTCCAGTTCGGAAAACGGCTACATTTATTCTCGAGGCAACAACCAAGGTTCGCCGCTGGTATCGCGCTGCATAGAACTGGAAGAAGGAGTCACCTACAGCTTTGAACACACCTACAGCGCAGGTGTCGTGATAGAGGGACAAGGGACCTCGATGGCTACATTCATGCTGAAGTACGGTCTCAACGGGACTCCTGTGGAAGAGTGGGACACCTTGAGATACTACGACCGCGCCTTCACCAACGAAAACTGGATCACCGACACCAACTGGCTCATCTGCGAACAGAGCGGCATCTACGCCATCGCCATCGTGCCGGTATCCACCCCCAACGGCTCGCTGTCCATCTCCAACGTCCAGTTCCAGATGATTCCGGACTGCCGTGCCACCTTCGATGCTTTCAATGGCAAAATGGCACCGAAACTTCCGGAAGACCAAGTGAACGGCACTTTCCCGGTACAAGTGATCCTGACCAACACCGGAGCCAAGGCCATTGAAGGCCTCCAGGTGAACATCCTCCGGGGAGAAGACATCGTAGGGACTGCCTCCGTGGACATAGACGTGGACAGCGTCCTGAAACAGGATATCGAAATCACTTTGGCCGGCATCGCCCCCGATGACATCATCAGCCTGGATGCCATGGCCATCACACCAGTCCAGGACACTCTGTATCCCTTGCATGCCAGCGCTGATTCCTGCTCGGTAACGGACACCTTGATGCAGTACGACTACCTTACCGTTCCGGATTTCTCCATCGGGACTGAATCCGAAGCCGGCGCAGGCCTTGTCTATACCATCAAGCAAGCCGACACCTTGACAGCGATTTCCGTAGGCTGGCTCGTCGGGGACGAAAGCGAGATACGTCTTGTCATCCAAGCATGGGACGATGAAGTCCGGAATGTCACCGAAACCCTGTACGAAGGGCGTTTTGAACGAGGCATGAACGCGGGCCACGCGAGATACACGGTTCCGGCCATGATCCTTGAACCGGGAGATTACCTGGTTTCCGTCTTCTTCAAAGGTGCCGGGCTGATGTGCGACAGCGTCACCGGTCCTGAAAACATCTTCTATTACACCTATGCCGGCCAAGTCGTTCCCGAAGCCCGGTACGGACGGCCCGCCATCCGTGCATACTTCGGCCATGACGCGCAGGTGCTCGACAAGGACGCTGCCGTGCAATCCATCCCTCTGCCAATGGAACAGGGCCTCTTCTCTGCCAACGAACCCATCCAAGTCCGGGTTGTCAACAACGGCAAGGATACGGTGGAAGTGCCTGTATACGTCCAGATAGACAAGAACGAACCCTTGGCGCCGCAGACGGCCAAGCTGCCGCCCTACGGCAATGCTATCGTGGATTTCTCCGGAGACCTCTCTGCCGCCGGCGAACATCTGATTACGGCCTGGACCGCGCTTGAAGAAGACGACAACGCCGCCAACGACACCCTGACGCTGTTTGTCACCTGCGATGAAGCCTTGGATCCTTACGTGATGGATTTTGAAAGCTGCCAGCCGTTCTCCTTGACCAACTTCAACCCGGCCTGGATCAGCGTGGACAACGACAAGTCCCCCAACACAGGACTGGGAGGCTTCACCTTCCCGCACGATCTGGAGGCTTTCGGCTTCATCGCCTTCGATCCGATGAACACCACCCCGTCCCAGACAGGCGGAGACTTCTTCCCCTACCAAGGTTTCCGTTACGGGGCCGCATTCTCGTCCATCACGGAGAACGACAACTGGCTTATTTCTCCCAAACTGACCATGCCTGCCAAAGATGCCAAAGTGAGCTTTGCCGTCAAGTCGCTATACGACACGCAGGGCGCACTGGGGCTGGAACAGTACAATGTACTGGTATCTTCTACCGACAACGCGCTGGAAAGCTTCCAGAAACTGGGAGAAACCCGTGAAGCTCCCGGAGATGATTGGGACGAAGTAACGGTGGATCTGTCCGAATTTGCCGGAAAGGATATCTACATCGCCTTCCAGCATGTGACCCCGTTCGATGAAGGGTTCATCTTCATGATTGACGATATCCGGGTAAGCAAGCCGGAATCGGCCAATGAAAGCAAAGCGGACGCGCAGCTCTCCTTGTACCCCAACCCGGCCGCGGAAATGGTCACCATCCATTCCACCGAAGCCCAGATCAAGCAGGTAAGCCTGTTCAATGCTTCCGGCATGGAAATCTACCGTTCCGGCAACTTGGAAACTGCCGATTTCCGTTACAACGTGAGCAGCATGGCTCCCGGTGTTTACTTTGCCAAGGTGGAAACAGCCCAAGGCAGTGCCGTGCTGAGATTCATTGTATTGTAAACCCGGCAACAAAACCAGCAAGATGAATTCCAAATATCTGTTACGATGTGGCCTGGCTTTCCTGATTTTTGCATTGGGGCTGTATGTCGACCATATCCTGTTCGGGAAAAGCCTGACGGAGGCCTTGTGGTCTTCGTTGGGGGTGACGGTGGGAATCATGCTGGCTTTCCATTGGTTAATCTGGAGCAAACAGGAAAAAACGAATAAAAAAAAATCCTGAAAAGCCTGTAATTTTCCGGTTCATCTTAAATGCGGAAGAGGGTCGCTGGAAACGGCGGCCCTCTTTTCCTTTTCTTTTTACCCTCTTTTTCATATATTTGCAGCTTGGATTAATTTTTGTCCTCGTCCCATAAGGAGACAAAAAGCATAACCATTTCAGAGATAATTCATAAGACTGAAAACAAAACACAAGAGATATGAACAAGTTCATTAGCGTTCAGGAAGCCGTGGACATGATCAAGGATGGGGATACCATCATGGTAGGCGGTTTCTTGGCGGTAGGGACACCGCAGCGCATCATCGATGCTTTAGCCCAATCCGGAAAGAAAAACCTGACCCTTATCTGCAACGATACCGGATATCCCGACCGAGGCGTGGGCAAACTCATTACCAACAAGCAGGTTTCCAAGCTGTACGTTTCGCACATCGGCACCAACCAGAACACGATAGACCAGATGAACGCCGGGGAATTGAAAGTGGAATTCTGCCCGCAAGGCACGCTGGCCGAACGAATCCGCTGCGGCGGCGCGGGTCTGGGCGGCGTATTGACGGCTACCGGCCTGGGAACGGTCATTGCCGAGGGCAAGCAGGTGGTGAACGTGGACGGCAAGGATTACCTGCTGGAAAAACCGCTGCATGCCGATTTTGCTTTAATCGGAGCCAGCAAGGGCGATACCGAAGGCAATCTGGTCTACCGTGGCACGTCCCAGAACTTCAACCCGCTCATGGCCATGGCGGCCGACACGGTGATTGCCGAAATCGGCGAGATGGTTGAACCCGGCCAGATCGAGCCGGAAGCGGTCATCACGCCGTCTATTTTAGTGAAATACATTGTCAAGTAACCAAAAAAACGCACAATAATGGCAACTTACAAATCGACAATCCGCCTGAGAATGAGCGCCCATGATGCCCATTACGGCGGAAATCTGGTGGACGGGGCCCGGATGCTCCAGCTTTTCGGGGACGTAGCCACCGAACTCCTCATCCAGCGCGACGGGGACGAGGGCCTTTTCAAGGCTTACGACATGGTAGAATTCATAGCTCCCGTGTACGCCGGGGATTATATCGAAGCCACGGGCGAGATCGTTTCGGAAGGCAACACTTCGCGCAAGATGAAGTTCGAGGCCCGCAAAATCATCGCCCCGCGCACCGACATCAGCGCTTCGGCGGCCGATGTATTGGAAGAACCGATTGTGGTTTGCCGTGCTACCGGTACTTGTGTAACCCCTAAAAACTGCCAGAGGAAGTAATATGGACAAACTGATAATCACAGCAGCCATCTGCGGAGCGGAAGTGACCAAGGAACAGAACCCGGCCGTTCCTTACACGGTGGAAGAAATCGTTCGCGAAGCCAAATCGGCAGTGGATGCCGGAGCGGCCATCGTGCATCTGCACGTGCGGGAAGACGACGGGACCCCGACCCAGAGCAAGGCCCGTTTCAAGGAGTGCATCGATGCCATTTACCAGGCTTGCCCGGACGTGATCCTGATCCCGTCCACCGGCGGGGCGGTAGGCATGACGGCCGAAGAACGCTTGCAGCCTACCGAGCTTTTCCCGGAAATGGCCACACTCGACTGCGGGACTTGCAATTTCGGGGACGATGTGTTCGAGAACACGATGCCCATCATGCGCGCCTTTGGTAAACGGATGCTGGAAAACAACATCAAGCCGGAATACGAATGCTTTGAAATGGGCCATTTGGACACTATTCTGACAATGGCCCGGAAAGGCCTCGTCCCGGGTGCCCCGATGCAGTTCAACTTTGTGCTGGGTGTTCCTGGCTGCACGCCGGCTACGGTGCCGAACCTCTGCTGGCTGGTCAACAACATCCCGGCAGGTTCCACTTGGACGGCTACCGGAATTGGCCGCCACGCTTTCCAGCTGGCCGCCGCCGCTATCGTGATGGGAGGGAATGTCCGCGTAGGCTTCGAGGACAACCTCTATCTGGAAAAGGGCGTGCTTGCCAAAAGCAACGGCGAGATGGTAGCCAAAGTGGTCCGGTTAGCCAAGGAATTGGGACGAGGCGTAGCCAACTCGGCGGAAGCCCGCGAAATCCTTTCCTTGCCGGCACGCAAGCGATAGCCGGCCGGCCGGGACTGGCAAGAATGTCCCGGCGCAGCATGGACAAGGGGTCGCGAAGAGACCGCAAGGCACTGCGGCGCGCTTCTCCCGATGGGTTCGGCAAAAAACAAAACTTGAATCAATAATCAAAACCTATTATCACAATGCAACCTAAAGGCAACAAATACGGTACACACCGTGTAATTTCTCCCAAAGGCGTGCTGCCCCAGCCCGCCGACAAACTGGACAACAACATGGATGTCCTGTACGACAATGAAATCCTGATTGACGTGCAGACGCTGAATATCGACTCGGCCAGCTTTACGCAAATCGAGCAGCAGGCTGGTGGCGACAAGGCCAAGATTGCTGAAATCATGCTGGATATCGTGGCCAAGCAGGGCAAGCACCGCAATCCGGTGACGGGTTCGGGAGGTATGCTCCTGGGTACGGTTGAAAAGATCGGCGACGCGCTGAAGGACAAAATCGACTTGAAGGAAGGCGACAAGATTGCCACGCTGGTTTCTCTTTCGCTGACCCCGCTGCGGATTGACAAGATCAAGGATATCCGCGCCGATATAGACCAAGTGGACATCGACGGCAAGGCGATCCTGTTTGAAAGCGGCATCTATGCCAAGATTCCTTCCGACCTTCCGGAAAATCTGGCTTTGTCGGCTCTGGATGTAGCCGGTGCACCTGCCCAAACAGCTAAATTGGTAAAACCGGGCGATACCGTGCTGATTATCGGCGCGGGTGGAAAGAGCGGTATGCTCTGCTGCTACGAAGCCAAAAAACGCGCCGGGGTCACAGGCAAGGTGATTGGTCTGTGCCACAGCCAGAAGAGCACCGAACGTCTGCAGAAGCTCGGTTTCTGCGACTATGTATTCTCCGCCGATGCCACCCAGCCGGTTCCGGTTTACGAAAAAATCATGGAACTGACCAAGGGCGAGCTTTGCGACATCTGCATCAACAATGTGAACATCGAAAACACGGAAATGACCAGCATCCTCTGCACCAAGGACGACGGCTTGGTTTACTTCTTCTCGATGGCCACTTCCTTCACCAAAGCCGCGCTGGGTGCTGAAGGCGTGGGCAAGGATGTGACGATGATCGTAGGCAACGGTTATACCAAGGGCCATGCTGAAATCACGTTGCAGGAGCTGAGGGAGTGCAAGGCTTTGCGGGATATCTTTACTGAACTCTACGCATAAAACATGCGGCGTGTGATAACGGGCGGTGTGTCAGAGTGAGTAAGATGCAAGGTGCTGAGAGCGAGAACAGGCTTCGCCTCAGCATAATTCAAACTCCGTTTGATTCTGCGTTCGGCTTGCTCTGCTGTTCGTGACTGGGTTCGAGTCCCGAAAACACAGTGCAGACCTCGGCCAGACCAAACCGATAAGTCTGAGTCTGACCGAGGTGCAGCCTGCTTCCGGTGAAACCAAAGCAACGAAGCAGATTGCTCATTATGGCACACCGCCTTACTTCATTATTCTCCGGACATAGACTAGTGTAAAATGAAAAGCAGAAGAAAAGAGTTGTTTCCGAAAGTTACCGACGCTCAGTGGAACGATTGGAAGTGGCAGGTCAAGAATCGCATCGAAACGCTGGAAGACCTCAAAAAGTACATAAAACTGACTAAGAACGAAGAAGCAGGCATCAAGAAGACCTTGGAGACTTTGCGCATGGCTATCACGCCCTATTACCTGAGCCTGATCGACCCCAAGGATCCCAACGACCCTGTCCGCAAGCAGGCGATTCCCACGGCAGCGGAGACCCATGTGTCGGATGCCGATTTGCTGGATCCCTTGCACGAGGATGTGGATTCGCCCACTCCGGGCCTGACGCACCGTTATCCGGATCGGGTGCTGATGCTGATTACCGACCAATGCTCCATGTACTGCCGTCATTGCACACGTCGCCGTTTTGCCGGGCAGCATGACTGCGCCAGTCCCAAGGATCGGATCGAAAAGGCTATCGAATACATCGAAAAGACACCGCAAGTGCGGGATGTATTGCTTTCAGGGGGAGACGCCCTATTGGTATCGGACGCCAAACTGGAATACATCATCAAGCGTCTGCGTGCCATCAAGCACGTGGAAGTGATCCGTATCGGAAGCCGCGTGCCGGTGGTCTGCCCGCAGCGTATCACGCCGGAGCTGGTCAACATGCTCAAGAAATACCATCCGGTCTGGCTCAACACGCATTTCAACCACCCTAACGAAATCACCGAGGAAAGCACGGCGGCTTGCGCCCGCCTGGCCGATGCGGGCATTCCCTTGGGCAACCAGAGCGTGCTGCTCCGCGGGGTCAACGACTCGGTGAGCACGATGAAGGCTCTGGTCTGCGGCTTGGTGAAAATCCGGGTCCGTCCGTATTATATCTACCAATGCGACCTTTCGATGGGTCTGGAGCATTTCCGCACGCCGGTCAGCAAAGGCATTGAAATCATCGAGGGCTTGCGCGGCCATGTTTCGGGCTTCGCTGTTCCCACGTTCGTGGTGGACGCTCCCGGCGGCGGCGGCAAGATTCCGGTAATGCCGCAATACCTGATTTCCTTGGGTGGCGGGAAGGCTATCTTGCGGAACTTCGAAGGGGTGATTACCACTTATACCGAACCTACCGATTACGACAACAGTGCTTCTTTGGCCATCGACCGCAAGAACCTCAAGACAGAAGGAGTCAGCCAGCTGCTGAGCCTGCCTCACCAAGCCATCTCCTTGGAACCGATGGGGCTGGAACGCTACAAGAAGGCGGAAAAATGGCACAGCCAGAAAGAGGAAAAGCCTGCAAAGAGAGGACGCAAAGCCTCTGCAAAGGCCCCCGAAGCCGAAGCTGCCGGGACAAACCCCAACAAAGCAGGCAGACCTGAAGCTTTGCTCGAAGGCCAAAACGCTCAGCCAAAACGCCGTGGACGAAAACCTAAAGCTTTACTTGAAGCAGAAATGGAAGCTGCCGGGACAAAACGCCGCGGAAGGAAAGCAAAAAAAACGGACAAGGAAGAGGCGAACAAAAAAAGAAACAAGGTAAAGGTCGAAGCGGCTGCCGAACCGAAACGTCGCGGCCGCAAGCCATCGGCCGACAAGAAAAAAGCCGTACCTAGCGAACCTAAACGCCGCGGCCGCAAGAAAAAGATCATCCCTCCCGGAATCCTGGCCGCATTGCCACATCGAAAGAAAAAGAATGCGGCAAACCCGGCAATCGCGCCTGCGGCTTTGCCGGAACAGGACAGCAAACCGGCGAAATCCCCGGAAACGCAGGAATCCACCACCCTGTAGAATCCAGGAACACGGGAATGCCCCGCAAGCCAGCTACCGATGGCTGGAACAAGGCGCCCGGAGCAGAAACAGGCCCTGGTTCGAACACATGATCTCCGAAACACGGGGAGACCAAGGAAAGAGGGTGACTCAAAAGATGATTTTTCACAAAGAATCCTCGATAGGACATATTCTAACGCGGATTCTCTTTTGAAAAGCTGACTTTTGGGTCGCCCTCTTTTTTCATACCCGCAACAAGAACTTGCCGGACATCCCCCGGAAGAAACCCGTCCACGCTTCCATCCTACCCGAATGCACATCCGGGGACAATATCGCAGAAGAGGCAACACGGCAGAACCCGATCCGGAAAGAGCGGGAAACCGGCCTCTATCGACTCGATGGCCGTCCCTCCGGGAAAAAAATCAGGCAAAAACCACCGGAAATGTCAAATCTGCCGATTTTATTCGTAACTTTACGGAACATGTCCGGCCTGGAGGATTGCCCGTTCCCCGTTGCGCAGAACCCGAAGCCCGCATCTAAGCCGGACATTCCAGGCAAAGACAACAACTAAAAAATTCAAATATGACTTTTCAATTACCTCCCCTGCCGTATGCAGAAAACGCTCTGGAACCGATGATATCGGCTCAGACGCTCTCTTTCCACTATGGGAAACACCACAAAGCATACGTAGACAATCTCAACAGACTCAAAGAAGGCACGCCTTTCGCCGATGCCGGTCTGGAAGAAATCATTGAAAAGGCCGAAGGCGGACTGTACAACAATGCCGCCCAGGTCTGGAACCACACGTTTTACTGGAACTGCCTCAGCCCGCAAGGGGGTGGCGAACCTACAGGAGAACTCTTAGAGGCGATTTGCGAGAAATGGGGTTCGTTCGAGGACTTCAAGAAAGCTTTCTCGGCAGCAGCTGCCGGTTTGTTCGGTTCAGGCTGGGTATGGCTGGCCGAAGGTGAAGACGGCCTGGAAATCATCGCCACGCCGAATGCCGGCAACCCTCTCAGGGACGGGAAGGTGCCTCTTCTGGTCATCGATGTCTGGGAACATGCCTATTACTTGGACAAGCAGAACCGCCGTCCGGATTACATTGCCGATTTCTGGAAATTGGTTGACTGGCCGGGGGTCTGCGACCGCTATACGGAAGAATAGCCGATGGCGTCCGGAACAGGACTGGAGCCAAAGCGCGGCACAGGAACCGGGAACGAGCCCGGCGTAGTATCCGGAACCCGTCCGGAAACAGAATCCGGCGCCATGCGCGCTACTGGAAAAGGAACTGGCTGCAGGCTCTATCTAATAGGGTTCATGGCTTCAGGGAAAAGCCAATTAGGACGGCGGCTTTCCTCGCTGCTCGGCTGCAAGCTCTACGACACTGACACTTGCATCGAACAGCGTACAGGAATGTCTGTCTCGGAAATCTTCGCCAAGAAAGGAGAACACTGGTTCCGAGAAGAGGAAAGCCGCTTGATCCGCAACCTGCCGGATGAAGACTGCGTAGTGGTGACTGGCGGAGGGTTGCCGTGCCAGCATGGCAACATGGAGTACATACGCCTGCACGGGGCCGCAGTCTACGTCGAGGTATCGGAAAGGACTTTGGTTCAACGGCTTCAGAAACCGGAGAACCAGGCCGGGCGACCGTTATTGAAGGACATGCCGTCGGAAGAAATTTCATTTTTCGTCAAAAACAAATTAAAGGAAAGAGAATATTTTTACAAGCAGGCCGGACATTGCTTCCGGCCGGAAGAAGAAGATTTCAACTCATTGCTGCAGTGGGCTCGGAAGCTGTTCCTGGCTGGCTCGCCGGAAAAAAGCAAGATGCGGATGCTGGAAAAGCCGGGGCAGCCGTGCAAGAAATAATTCAAATTAACTAAAATTCAGATGCTATGAAAGTTTATCAGACAGACGAAATCAAAAACATCGCCATCGTCGGCAGTTCGGGTTCGGGCAAAACCACGCTGGCCGAAGCTTTTCTCTATGAGGGAGGCATCATCAAACGCCGGGGCAGCGTGGAAAACAAAAATACAGTCAGCGACTATTTCCCTGTTGAAAAAGAATACGGATACTCGGTCTTCTCCACGGTCTTCAGCGTGCCATGGCAAGACCGTAAACTCAACTTCATCGACTGCCCGGGATCGGACGATTTCATAGGGGCCAGCGTTTCGGCCATGAACGTGACCGACACAGCTTTGATGGTACTCAATGCCCAGTACGGGGTGGAAGTGGGGACTATCAACCAGTTCCGCTACACCGAAAAGTTCCACAAACCGGTCATTTTCATTGTCAATCAATTGGATCATGAGAAAGCGGATTATGAAAACACTGTACACCAGCTGCGCGATCAATGGGGAAGCCGGGTGGTGCAAATCCAGTATCCAGTCATGGTGGGGCCTTCATTCAACGCCGTAGTGGACGTTTTAAAGATGAAGATGTACCAATGGAAGCCCGAAGGCGGCGTGCCGGATGTGCTGCCGATTCCCGACTCGGAAAGGGAAAAAGCGATGGAACTGCACAAGGCATTGGTGGAAGCGGCTGCCGAGCATGACGATGCCTTAATGGAGAAGTTCTTCGATGAGGGGTCGCTGAGCGAGGACGACATGCGTGCCGGCATCCGCGCCGGTTTAGTCACCCGGGGCATGTTCCCGGTATTCTGCGTCTGCGCGGGAAGGGACATGTGCGTGCGCCGCACGATGGAGTTCTTAGGCAACGTAGTGCCTTGCACGGACAAGATGCCGCGCCCGGTCACAGTGGATGGCGTGGAAGTGACACCCGATTCCAACGGCCCTGCCAGCCTGTTCGTCTTCAAGACCAGCATCGAGCCGCATATCGGCCAAGTGGCTTATTTCAAAGTGATTTCGGGCACGGTCCATGCGGGAGACGACTTGATTAACGCCGACCGTGGCTCAAAAGAAAGAATGGCGCAGCTTTTCACGATTGCCGGCCAGAACCGGGAAGAAGTGAACGAATTGAAAGCGGGCGACATCGGAGCCACGGTGAAGATGAAGGACGTGCATCGGGGCAACACGCTAAACAGCAAGGACTGCGATTACAAGTTCGATTTCATCAGATATCCTGAACCGAAATACCGTCAGGCCATCAAGCCGGTCAACGAGGCCGATGCCGAAAAGATGATGGAAATCCTGTTCCGCATGCACGAAGAGGACCCGACTTGGATCATCGAGCAATCGAAGGAACTCAAGCAGACGATTATTTCCGGCCAAGGGGAATTCCACCTGCGCACGCTCAAATGGCGTATCGAGAACAACGACAAGATTCCGGTGCAGTTCTATGAACCCAAGATTCCTTACCGGGAAACCATCACCAAGGCAGCACGGGCCGATTACCGTCACAAGAAGCAGTCGGGCGGCGCCGGGCAGTTCGGCGAGGTACATCTGATTGTAGAGCCGTATTACGAAGGGATGCCGGCGCCGAGTTCGTACCGTTTCAAAGGACAGGAATTCAAGGTGAATGTGCGCGACACCCAGACCATCGATCTGGAATGGGGGGGCAAACTGGTCTTCGTGAACAGTATCGTGGGCGGGGCTATCGATGCCCGCTTCCTGCCTGCAATCCTCAAAGGAATTCTCTCGCGCATGGAACAAGGACCTCTGACGGGATCGTATGCCCGCGATGTGCGGGTCATTGTCTATGATGGCAAGATGCACCCGGTGGACAGCAACGAAATCTCGTTCATGATTGCGGGCCGTCATGCGTTCAGCACGGCTTTCCGCGAAGCCGACCCGAAGATTCTGGAGCCAGTCTACGATGTGGAGGTGGATGTGCCGCAAGATTACTTGGGCGATGTGATGGGAGACCTCCAAGGCCGCCGGGCCATCATCAGCGGCATGAACAGTGAAAAAGGATACGAGAAACTGATGGCGAAGGTTCCATTGAAAGAACTGTCGAACTTCGCGACCGCCCTCAGCTCCATCAGCGGGGGACGGGCTTCGTTCACGATGCAGTTCAGCAGCTACGAGCTGGTTCCGGGCGATGTCCAGGAAAAACTGCTCAAGGAATACAAGGACGAGGACGAGGAATAGCGATACCGCCGTACAACTCCTTATGGGTGTTTGGCAAATATCGGAGTTCCCGCAAACTTCCAAGGGAATACTCCTCTGAAACCGGGTCGGCCTATGGCCGGCCCGGTGGTGTGAAGAAGACTCTCCATTGCATCCCCGAAAAACGGGATGTGTAATGTATTCAAATAAAATCAAACAACCACAAAAATCCCTCACCTGCCGACATGACCGCACCAGCAGAAACCGGAAGCATCCTTCTCTACCAGACGGCGGATGGACAATCGAAGATAGAAGTAAGACTATGCAATGATAACGTGTGGCTTACAGCTGACCAAATAGCAGAATTGTTCCAACGCAACAAGTCCACCATTTCAAGGCACATCAAGAATGTGTTCGGCAGCGGAGAACTCCAGGCATCTTCAACTGTTGCATTTTTTGCAACAGTTCAAAATGAAGGAAATCGCAAAGTGGAAAGGAACATCGCTTTCTACAATCTGGACATGATAATCAGCGTAGGGTATCGTGTCAATTCTTATCGAGGCGTACAATTCCGTCTTTGGGCAACCCAAGTTTTGCGTGAATATCTTGTGAAGGGCTTCGCCATGAATGACGATTTGCTGAAACGTGCCGGAGGGGGAAATTATTTCGACGAACTACTCAGCCGCATCCGAGACATCCGTTCTTCGGAAAAAGTTTTTTATCGGAAAATCTTGGAAATCTATGCGCTCAGCATCGACTATGACCCCCGGACCGAAGCAAGCATGCAGTTTTTTAAACCCAAATCGGTCATTAGACTTTGGGGAGATTGCCCGCTTGTGTCATGCAGCATGCTTCTCGCCTAGCCGAAGGCGTAGCGGGCTACGTCGAGGCGTAGCGAGAAGCAGGATGCGGACAGAGGCGGGCAAGATGCCCGAAAGCCTCATTTTCCTAACCGAAAACAGCCCCGGCGTGTCTAATGACCGATTTGGGTTAAAACAGTACAGAATAAAATGCACTTTTCCGCCCACGGGCACACAGCCGCAGAAATCATCTATGAGCGTGCCAATGCTGAAAAAGACTTCATGGGGCTTACTTCATGGAACGGTGCATTCCCCAAACGAGCAGATGCCGGGATTGCCAAAAACTACCTCTCTCCTGATGAATTGGATACTTTGAACAGGATTGTCAGCCTGTATCTGGATTTTGCAGAATTGCAAGCCAAATCGCACCAGCCCATGTACATGAAAGACTGGATACAAAAATTAGATGATTTTCTTAAACTTTCGGGAAAAGAACTTTTGACCCATGCCGGCAAGATTTCCGCAGAAATAGCCAAACAAAAAGCGGATATGGAATATGATAAGTTCAAGGAAAGGACGCAATACGACCTCTCCCCTGTGGAAATTCATTTTCTTGAAAACTTTGAGAAAGAACAGAAGAAGATAAAACGCAAACAATAAGAAACACAAAATGAAAAAACTAAGCTTCATCATGACCCTCGTGGCGGCACTCGGCATGAGCGGGTGCAAGAACCCGGCTCTCACCCCCGGGCAAGAACAAGGCTTGCCGGAAGCCACAGTCCATCAAACCGTGGACGCTCTCCTCAAACAACTTCCCCAGGCAGACAAGAGTCTGGTTGAAAAGGGAGTAAGCCAGGCTGCGGCTTTATGGCAGCCCGGAGACGGTACCGCCGAAGAGTTCCAAAGTTTCGTATTGGAGAACTACGCAGCCGACCCCAAGGAGCGGGAAGAACTCTTCGAAAAACTCTCCCGTGCGCTGGAGCTTTTTTACGGGACCTCCAACCAGGTAGCCGTCCGCCTGCAAGCTCCCCTGCACCTGGCTGGCCCAGAACCCACCGGAATCGACTACATCTTAGGCGCGTTCAACCCTTACTCCCACCTTTCGGACGATCTCTTCGCCAACAAGACGGCGTTCATCACGATACTCAACTTTCCCTTCTACACCTTGGAGGAAAAGAACACCCTGGGAAAGGAATGGAGCCGCCTGGAATGGGCCTATGCCCGGATGGGAGACCAATTCACGACGCGCATTCCGGCCAAAGTCACGGCCGAGCAGGGCGAAGCCCTGAGCAAGGCCGAGAATTACATCGCGTCCTACAACATCATGATGGGGCATTTACTCACTGAAGACGGCCAAAAGCTCTTCCCCGAGGACATGGTGCTGCTCTCCCATTGGAATCTACGGGACGAACTCAAATCGAATTACGCCGATGTACCCCACGCCCATGAAAAGCAGGAAATGATTTACCAGGTCATGCTGCGGATCGTGGACCAAAGCATTCCTGCCGGAGTCATCAACAATGCGGAATACGATTGGGCTCCCGTTTCGAACAAGGTTTTCAAGCAGGGCAAGGAAGTGGCCATGGAAGCTGAAGGGGATGCCCGTTACGCCCGTATACTCGATATTTTCCATGCCGAACAAGCTATCGACCGCTACAGCCCTTACCTGCCTACCGGCATCGCCCGCAACTTTGAAGAAGGGATGGAGGTCTCGGCCCAGGACATCGAACAGCTTTTCATCCATTTGATTTCTTCGCCCCAGGTGAAAGAGGTAGCCGGTCTGATTCAGTCCCGGCTGGGCCGCGAACTGCGCCCCTACGATATCTGGTACGACGGGTTCAAAAGCCGTTCCAGCATACCGGAAGACGAACTGACCGCCCTTACCCGCAAGAAATACCCGGATGCCCAAGCCTTTGCCAAGGATATGCCCCGGATGCTGCGTTACCTCGGGTTTTCCGCCGACCAAGCCCGGTACATCGCCGAGCGTATCGTGGTGGAGAACGCAAGGGGTTCGGGACATGCCTGGGGAGCGCAGGGGCGTTGGGAACCGGCCCGGCTCCGCACCCGCGTGGGCGAGCAAGGCATGGACTACAAGGGGTACAATATCGCGGTGCATGAGTTCGGCCACAATGTGGAACAGACCCTCGACCTCTACCAGATGGATTACTACATGCTGAACGGGGTCCCCAACACGGCCTTCACGGAAGCCTTGGCTTTCATTTTCCAGAAACGGGACTTGTTCCTCCTCGGTTTCGACTATAACATGGACGAAAACACGACTCTGGATATTTTCTGGGGCGCCTACGAAATCATGGGTGTGGCCTTGGTGGACATGTACACCTGGCAATGGCTTTACGAGCACCCGCATGCCACGGCAGCGGAGTTGCGCGATGCGGTCTTGGCGACTGCCAAAGATGTCTGGAACCAGTATTACGAACCGGTGCTCGGCACGCATGATTCCCCTCTCCTGGCGGTCTACTCGCACATGGTCAACGCGCCGATGTACCTTCCCAACTATCCGTTCGGACATATCATCGAATACCAATTGGAGAAGCACTTGGCCCAAACCGATAACTGGATGGAGTTTGCCTCGGAACTCCGGCGGATCTACACGATAGGCAGGCTCACGCCGCACATCTGGATGCAGGAAGCCGTGGGTTCGGATGTCAGCGTGGACCCGTTGCTGGATGCGGTGGAAGAAATCGTCAATCAATAAGATGATTCACAAGAAGTGTATCCCCAAGAGCCTTTTGTTCCTTGGACTCGCCCTTTGCTCAGCAACAGGATCACAAGCCATGGGACATGTCGATACCATGCCGGATGCCCCTGACGGCAAAGCATGGATGCCTTCATGGATACCTTCAACCCAAATCGGTCATTAGACTTTGGGGAGATTGCCCGCTTGTGTCATGCAGCATGCTTCTCGCCTAGCCGAAGGCGTAGCGGGCTACGTCGAGGCGTAGCGAGAATCAGGATGCGGACAGAGGCGGGCAAGATGCCCGAAAGCCTCACTTTCCCAATCAAAAACGGACTCGGCGTGTCTAATGACCGATTTGGGTTCAACGCTGCCACCTCGGCCCACACGTATTATTACGATGACATGCACCGGCAAGAATGCCGCCACTACCTTTCCCATGGCGTGGAGTTGAAACTGTCGTACCGCTGTCAAACCTTGCAACAATCTCAAAAAAAGTAAGTGATTTTAACCCAAATCGGTCATTAGGCTTCGGGCAGATTGCTCGCTTGTGTCATGCAGCATGCTTCTCGCCTAGCCGAAGGCGTAGCGGGCTACATCGAGGCGTAGCGAGGAACAGGATGCGGACAGAAGCGGGCAATCTGCCCGAAAGCCTCGTTTTCCCAATCAGAAACGGTCACGGCGTGTCTAATGACCGATTTGGGTTTAAGAAACAATATCTCCCGGTTCCAGTTTTGAAAAACGGGCGAAGTCGATACCTTTGTTGGTGACGAGACGGGGACAACAAATAAAAAAACATGCAGGGATGGTGAATCATAAGGACAAGAAGCTCTTGTCGAAAAGAAACAAAACACACAGATTTACAAACAGTTTCGCACATCCAAGAAAAATCTAGCGATTTAGTAACAAGTTTATTAGTAATAAGAATATTACTAATCCATGAAAAAGACCTGTAAACTAAACTTTGTCAAGTTCCGTCCATGGGTTGTCACACATCAAAGCCAAAATTATCCATTTTGCATAATTCGAATCGAATAATTACTTTTGCATAAAATAAACTGCAAGCCGAGCGCAGAGCCGAACGAAGTTCGAGCTATGCCGAGGCGCAGCGTTTATCCAAAACGAAGTTTAAAATAAACGGCAAGCCGAGCGCAGAGCCGAACGAAGTTCGAGCTTTGATGTTCCATCGAAAGCAGGCTGCACCTCAGCATAGCCAAGGCAAGCTTTGCTCTGCATTCGGTTTACACTGCTTTTGCCGAGGCGCAGCGTTTATCGGAAACGAAGTTTAAAATAAATTTGGAATGCCCAAAACAACAAACCCGTTTGTAGTAACCGGAAAAATCGCCCCGGAGTACTTTTGCGACAGGATTGCGGAATCTGCCAGGCTTATCAAATCCGTCACCAACTGCAACAACTTGGTAATCATATCGCCCCGCCGGATGGGAAAGACTGGCTTGATACAGTTCTGTTACGACAAGCCCGAGATTAGCCAGGAATATTACACCTTTTTCATCGACATCCTTCATACATCGAGCCTGCGGGAATTCACCTACCTGTTAGGAAAGGAAATCTATGAAACACTTCTTCCGCAAAGCCGGAAAATGCTCAAACTCTTCATACAAACCATCAAATCCATCAGCGGGAAATTCGGCTTCGACCCGATATTCAATGTCCCGACCTTCAATATCGAGTTAGGCGATATCGAACGCCCGGAATATACCCTGGATGAGATTTTCCAATATCTGGCCCATGCCGACAAACCCTGTATCATCGCCATCGATGAATTCCAACAAATAGCCAAGTACCCGGAAAAAAACATTGAAGCCCTGTTACGGACACATATCCAAAAACAGGCAAACAGCAACTTCATCTTCGCAGGCAGCGAACGCCATATGATGCAGGAGATGTTCACCTCAGCCGCCAAACCCTTTTACAACAGTGCCGACATACTGGAGATGAAAGCCATTTCCCCGGAAATATACGTCCCTTTCGTCCTCAAACACTTCGAAAAATGCCAAAAGAACATTGAAGCAGCCGATGTGGAGAAAGTATATCATCTGTTCAAAGGGCACACCTACTATATCCAGAAAACGTTCAACGAAGCTTTTACCAACACCCCGGAAAGAGAGGCATGTACCATCGGAATCATACGGACCGCCATTGACAACATGATTGCATCCAATGACACGATTTTCCGTGAAATCCTATCAAATATCCCGGAAAAACAAAAAACGCTCCTCTATGCCATTGCCAAGGAGGGAGAGGCGGAACGCATTACATCATCGGAATTCATCAAACGCCACAGTCTCAGCTCGGCCAGCTCAGTCCAATCCGCTGCAAAAAAACTCTTGGAAAAAGCCCTTATCACCAAATCCAACAAAGCCTTTTCCGTGACCGACAAACTTTTTGCCATGTGGATTAACAAGATATACGGCAATTATTCCACAGTATGACCCCCGGCAAAGATTTTCACAACGTTCATGCACTTGCCGACCCGATTCTCCGCCGAGGCAGGGAAAGCACGCTTGGCTTAATCTCGCCACAATCCTGCGACTCTCTCACTCCACCTCCCGGCGGTCCCCTTCGCAAATGCCCACCGTGGCGGCCATGACTGAGGCCAAGGACACGAAACCGCAGACCAGGAACTGTCCCCAAGGCAAAAGCAAGGCGGCGGCGAAAGGCAGGCCGATGCCCATCACGAAACCAATATTCCGGTTCACATAACTCACGCTTTCACGCACTTGCAAATAACGACGCTCAATCGTGTAGTCCACAAAGGAGAAACCGTAGAAATAAGCCGAACTCAGAAACAGCAAGAGAGGGGTCAACAGCCCAATCAAAGGAATGAAGGACATCAGCATCAGGAGCAGCGTGACCAGAAGCTGGAAGAAAGTGTTCCGAACGGCAATCAGGATGCCTCGCAGCATTTCCCGCAAGAAACGCCCGAACCGGAAAGGATACTCCTTGCCCGTCAAGGCCGTCTCCGTCCTCTCGCTGAGCCAGGAATAAACCGGAGAAAGCACGACCAAGACCACGTACCCTCCTATGGACAAGAAAAGCATGAAATAAGCAAAACGGATCAGCACCCGGAATACAAAAGCCACTATGCGCCCGGCATTGTGCAACCAGGCAATATCTCCTACCCAACTATTGATGCCTTGATGAATCCATTCCTCCACCGGATTGCCCAACCAGCCCACCAACCAGCCTCCCAAACAGAAAAACAACAGCCACGCCAGGACGGGGAACACCATGAACCATGCGAAACGCGAGGTAAACAACATCTTGAACGCCAAATCGTAAGACTTGACACCCCGCCCGAATTCCTTGAAAAAATTCCGTTTTTCCATGAAACAACCGATTCTTGACAATCCGGAAAACCGATAAGACACCCCCTCAACTTTGCCGCCCCAATCCACCTGAACGAAACACACAGCCCCACGGGCCAGCGTCACGGACTTACCGCCGCCTTTCCAGCAAGACCACGCTTTCCACATGGTCGGTATGCGGGAACATGTCCACCGCCGCCACGCGCAGCACACGGTACTTGGCATCCATCCGCTGCAAATCCCGCGCCTGCGTGGCCGAATTGCAGCTTACATAAACGAGCCTTTGCAAACGTTCCCCGAACAGCGCATCATCCATCAGGCATTCCACCACCTTCTCGTGCATCCCTTCCCGGGGAGGGTCGGTGATAACCACATCCGGCACGCCATGCTCCTGTACGAAACCCGCATTGAACACCGCCGCCATGTCCCCGGCAAAGAAAGAAGTATTGGAAATCCCGTTCAAAGAAGAGTTGACACGGGCATCCCGGACCGCATCCTCCACATACTCGATTCCGACCACCTTCTTGGCCATCCGTGCCACATAGTTGGCAATCGTACCGGTTCCCGTATAAAGGTCGTAGACCACCTCATCCGCTTTAATTCCGGCAAAATCCGCCACCAAGCGGTAAAGCCGCGCCGCCTGCTGGCTGTTGGTCTGGTAAAACGACTTCGGCCCGACCCGGAACTTCAATTCCTCTTCATCCGAACGGTAAGCCGGCATCGTCATCGTGATGAAAGGTTCACCCGCAAACAACCGCATCTCCAAATCGGCCATGCTGTCGTTGCTCTTGGTGTTGACCGCATACATCAGGCTCTTGATACAAGGAAATGCTTCGGCGACCCGCCGCATCAAAAGCTCGAAAGCCGGAACAGGTTCCGCCCCGATGACGAACACGAGCATGAACTCTCCCGAAGGCGTATTGCGAATCATCAAATTCCGCATGAAACCCTGCCGGGCACGCACATCGTAAAAAGTCAATCCCAGTTCCTGAGCCGTTTTCTTGACAAAAAGCCGGATTCCGTTGGAAGGTTCCGCCTGGAGCCAACAATGTTGCAAATCGAGAACCTTGTCGAATTTCCCGGCCAAATGGAATCCCAAGCCCTGACGGTCGGCCTCGCTCATCGCCTCTCCCGAAACCACTTCCTCGTTGCTGAGCCAACGTTTCACGGCAAAGGTGAACTCCAGCTTGTTCCGGTAATACCGGTTGGCTTCCGCCCCCAAAACAGGGAAATCCGATGGCAACGCCACCTTGCCGATACGTTCCAGATTATCACGCACTTGCGCTTGCTTCTGCCGCAACTGCTCCTGATATTGCAGATGCTGCCACTTGCAGCCCCCGCAAAGACCGAAATGCCCGCAAAAAGGTTCCTCGCGCAAAGGGGAAGCCTCCTTCAGACACTGGATCCGCCCCTGCATATAACCCGATTTTTGGCGGATGACCTCCACATCGGCCAGATCGCCCGGCGCGGAATAGGAGACAAAAAGCACCTTGCCGTCCACATGCGCCAAAGAATTGCCTTCGGCGGCGGCTTTCTCTATCCGTATATCAGTCAGAATCGTGTTAGGTTCGTTCTTGCGCTTGCGGCTCATAAACACCAGCGTATTTCTTCAGGTTTCCAGCAAAATCCCTGCATCGGAAAAATCCCATCCGCCAAACCGTCCAGGAATCATCCGCCTCAGCAAACTCATCCCTGAGATTCCGTGAAGGCTTTGATTTGCTGGTTCATCGTATCCACAAACTTCTGCATCTGCCCCTTGATCATGGCCCCCATTACCAGATTGACCCCCACCTCGGCCTCCACCTGCGATGTAAAACCGCTCTCGCCCGGAGTAAGATGGACAGCCAAAGTAAAATTGAAAGGCGTGCCCTCGTCGGACGTAATCACCACCAAACTCGGTTCAACCTTCCGGGCAATCTTCATGCTCACTTGAGCCATCCCGCCCACATTGAAGGAACACGTATCCTCGGTGGCCGTCCACCCTTGCACCTGAGAAGGCATCATGCCTCCCAGTTCGGAAAAATTGGAAATCCGGCGGTACGCCTTGGCCGGATCACCGTTCACTTGCAATTTATCGCTGCTTACTTTCATCTATGTCTTATATGCATGTCCCTGAATCAGGAACAGAACCAACAAACACAGGATTCCTGTCTCAGCCGTCCGCCCGAAGCAATGCGCCCAGGCTCAATCCCTGAAACCCGCCCCATGAAAACCAATGAACACCAGAGGCTGATCCTTCCGATGCGCGCCAACCCGCCTGCCATCATCCAGGATTCAGCCCGGACACCCCATGCATCCCGGCAAGCCGGCCGCAGACCCTACGAAACACCCATATGGTCTTCAGACCATTTTTCCGGATTCTGCCGCCATTCCTTGAGCGAATCCAGCTCGGAACGGTTTAGCATGTCCAAGTTCACGGCGCATTCGACCAAATCATCGTAATTGGTCAAAGTGAACAAAGGCACCTTGGCTTGTTCGAAATTCCTGGCGGCCACGTCCAGACCGTAAGTGAACACCGCAACCATGCCTTTGACCGAGCATCCGTGCGAACGCAAAGCCTCCACAGCCAGAAGGCTGCTCTTGCCTGTCGAAACCAAGTCTTCCACCACTACCACGCTCTTGCCGGCATCAATCACACCTTCAATCTGGTTCCCCATCCCGTGACTCTTTGCTTCGGAACGCACGTACACAAAAGGAAGCCCCAGTTCCTGAGCCACCAAGGCTCCTTGGGGAATCCCTCCGGTAGCCACGCCGGCCACGGCATCCACCGGCCCGATATGCTCTTCGATAAGATTGACAAATTCCTGACGAATGAAATTGCGCACATGCGGGTAGGAAAGCGTGACCCGGTTATCGCAATAAATGGGAGACTTACGACCCGAAGCCCACGTGAACGGCTCTTTATTGTTCAGTTTGACAGCACGTATCTGCAGGAGGAATTTTGCCATTTCCAAGCTGGTTTCATGCCTGGCCGCATTTGCTAAGCTTACCATATATCGTTTTTTTGTTTTTTTACAGTCAAAGCCGGGAAGGGGAGGCCGGCAAAATGAAAAGCCGACAAAAATAGAAATTCTGACTCTCCCGTACAAATCTTTTTGCCAACGCCCAAGGCAACCGCGCCAAAACAGCCCGAAACAACAATTATTTGATTTACAACTAACCAAGAATCAATAACCAGCCGCACGCAGGCACAAACAATATTGATTATTAATTTATTGCATCTCAATACAATCGCCCTGCCATCCGCCGTTGCCTCCTTCCGGTCCATGGCATGTCTGTATCTGCGGCAGGCTCCTGCCAGCGGAACCGCCCGCAGTTGCAGAGGCTGCCGGGCGAGACCCGCATGAAAGCCGAAGCCCCTCTCTGTCAGGATTGCTGGCTGCGTCCCTACCGAAGGTGCATCAGACACCTCGAGGCAAAGCCCCCGCAGCCTAATGACCGGCCCGGGAAAGACACCCGGTGCAGGCATTTGCAGGAAAACTCCGGACAGTTTCTTATCTTCGCGCCTGCGGACGCGGTTGCCAGACAAGGAGGCCCGTCCCCCGCAAAAACAGAAAAAAATGAGCCTTATCCTTTCCCCATCCCTGCTTTCGGCCGACTTCGCCAACCTGCAACAGGCCGTTGAAATGCTCAACGCCTCCCAGGCCGACTGGCTCCATATCGATGTGATGGACGGGATGTTCGTCCCTAACATCACGATAGGCCAACCCGTTGTCAAAGCCATCAGGAAACACGCCCGGAAGCCTCTCGACGTGCATCTGATGATCATGGATCCCGACCGCTATATCCAGAGTTTCAAGGAAGCCGGAGCCGATATCCTGACCGTCCACGAGGAAGCATGCCGCCACCTGAACCGGACACTGAACGCCATCCGGCAAACGGGCATGAAAGCGGGCGTTTCCATAAATCCGCACACGCCGGTCTGCCTTTTGGAAAATATCATAGAATACGCCGACCTGGTTCTGATCATGAGCGTGAACCCCGGCTTCGGCGGCCAGGAATTCATTGAAAATTCCTACCGGAAGATAGAAGAGACCGCACGGCTCAAAGAGAAGTACAACCCGGATCTTGTCATCGAAGTGGACGGAGGCGTCAGCCTGGAAAACGCACGTAAGCTGCTGGAATGCGGTGCCAATGCCTTGGTGGCCGGCAACGCGGTCTTTTCTGCGCCAGACCCGGAAAAACGAATCGAGGAATTCAAGCGGACCAGCCTGTAGAACCAGCTTTCCGCGGCCGAAGGGTCCCTTCATGGCAAAGAGCGGGCGAAAACCGGAAGGACAAAAGAAAATCATGCCACAGCAAGCAACCGTCCTTCCAAGGTTCGCGACGACGCATCCCCCGTGCCATGAAAATCATTCGGCTGCCATCCGCTTGGATTTATAAGCGAACGTATAGCCGATACCCACGGTTATCATTTCGCGGAACTGGACCTTGGGCCCCCGGTCTATGCCTTCGGAATCCACCCATCTCACATTGTCATCGTACTTGAGCGAAGTACCTATCATGGCTTTGAACACGGAATTGACCTGCATCTCTATCTGCACGTTCCAATCCACCACTATATTCCCGAAATCCGAATTGTACGGCGTGAAAAAGGTAGCATCCGTCTTCAAAGTCATGTTCTTCCAGAATGTCCAATCCAAAGCTGCTTTCAGGCTCATACCCACCTCGAACTTGACATTCTGCCCTGTATCGACCCCGAACAAGCCCTGGTCGGCAAGGAACTGATCTTCCACAAAAGTAGTACGGCTGCTTGCCGGGGAGAAATAAGCCGAAAGAAGGCCTCCCAGCTTGTACTCCATACCGAAGGAAACGTTCAAATAGCCCGGAGCCAAGAAATTGGAAATCCGAGGCACACCGTTTTTCTTGTCGTCCGCTTCGGAATAACCCCGGTCGTACTGGGTCTGGAAATCCATCATTACCGTATAGAAGAACCGGCCGCCCGGAATGGCATAACCGTACTGTGAAGAAATCAAGAGGTTATCGACCGTCTTGTTCAAACCGTCCGACTTGGTATAGACCAGACCGTACTCCGTGTTCAACCGGGTCTCCCACTTATGTCCTCCTTGGCGATAGGACAGCTTCATATCCACGAGGCCGTTGCCGGAAATGGAACTCTCGCCCCCTGCGGACCAATGGGTCAGCGAGGTCTGCGCCAGATTGATGCCCCCCGTGAAATCGAAAGCCCACCGGCTCACCGAATCTTTGGGATTAATCAAGGGTTTCCGCTGGCGCTTGACCGTAGCCACGTCCTTGATGGCTTCGGCCTTGAATTCCTGAGGAAGCACCTTCAAGCAGCCAAGAGGCGCGCCACGCCTCTTGCGAAGCAGAAGAGTATCGCGGATATGCTCCAGACTCATCATGTTCCTAACCTGGCTGAATGGCTGGCAAGGATCCACTCCCCAGCGGGAAGCATATATGCCGTTCCGAATCACTTTGTCGTAATTGGTATCGAAAAACAAAATCCTATCGTGAAGAGACGTATCCAGGCACAAGGAAGAAAGATACAAATCCTCCGCCTCGGAGAATCCGGCCTCCCCATACAGGACATATCGCAATACCTGATCCTGAACCGTATCTATAGCCGAACCCGCGAAGGTCGAATCCAGTAATTTCGGATGCACGAATCCGGGGGTGAGCCAAGGGCGGTACAAAGGAATCTGCTCGTAAATCGGCCGAGAGGCTTTCTGGGCAAATACAGGCCTTGCCAGCCCGATTACCATTCCCACGCTCAACGCTAAAACAAGAATCGGATATTTTTTTTCCATTCCGCAATCAATTTATCTATCTGCAAAGGAATCTTTACGAATGCAAAGATAGCGAAAGGTGAGAGCAATGGCAACAAACTTGTTTGATTGTCATTGCCGAACCGCATCCAAAGCCCCGTTTGAGCCGAATACCGTCCCGGACTTGTTCGAGGACGGTCGAGGCGCAGGGGCTTCGGCGCAGCCAATCTTCGATGCAATCAAAGATAGCGAAAGGTGAGAGAAGGTGTATCAAAATAGGGATTTGAACAAATCTCAGGCGGTGTGTCAGAGTGAGTAAGATGCAAGGCGCTGAGAGCGAGAACGAAGGAGCGTACTTTGGTACGTGACTGAGTTCGAGACTCGATAGCAACGAAGCAGATTGCTCATTATGACACATCGCCCGAACCGCATCCTATCTTCGATGCAATCAAAGATAACAAAACTCGCCCGATTTCGGATGGATTTAGGAAGAATAATGTAAACTATTGGGCTTTCAGGGAGATACGCAGCATTA
>CALUGT010000005.1 GCA_944320265.1 uncultured Bacteroidales bacterium
TAGGCGAGAAGCATGCTGCATGACACAAGCGGGCAATCTCCCCAAAGTCTAATGACCGATTTGGGTTAAAATTTCTTACAATCCTGAAAAGGCTGAATTTTCAGGGGCCGGTTTCAGGATTTTGTTTGCCCATCGGGGGCTATTTCGGGTCTTGCTTGCGTTTTTCACGTCAGATAGCTGGGCTATCCTCCTTTGAAAAACGCCGCGTCATCCCGCGAAATCCCCTCCCGATGGCCTAAACAAATAAATTCAAACAGCTTCTTAGGATGGATCCGCAAACTTCCACCTTGAATTCGTGGTCTTTCCACAACAGATGCAGGACATGGAGGATGCTTTGCCGCGAGCATTCGCATAATAAGGGAGTGGAGACATACCCCATCTTGTGCAGTCCGCAACTGCATTCGGTGAAATACAACGCATAGGTGGAGCCAGCCTTTACCACTTCGCTCCTGACGCCGGGTAATTTACCGGCTTCCGAAAAGAACAAGTCCAGATTTCCTCCGGTTTTTTCATGCTTTCTCTTCTGGGGTCAGGAGCGGGCAATCCATGCCAGAGGTGGGACGCTGTTCGAGCCTTTCGCAATTTTGCGGCGGAATGGACTTTGTGAACCGGTTCCGGAATCCTGTTCGGCTTTTGGATTGCCATTCTGTGTGTCAGGCAATCTTCCACTCTTCAATCCGCCGGGTAGCGGAAGAGAAGTTGGCCCCGATTCGGAAGAGCTTCCGGGAATCGGCAGCGAAAGGCTTGGCATAGCCCTTGTTTTCAATCTGCTGCAAAGCCTCGTCCGCGCTGGCGTCCATCTTCAGCTCCATCACGTAGATGTATTTTTCGGTCTGGACCAGAATGTCCATGCGGCCATTACTGGTGCGGCGTTCCACCTCCACGTACTGCCCCATCAATTTACTCATCACGTACATGGTGTTTTGGAAGTATAGCTCCGCGTCCCCTGCGATTTCGTAACCGGCATCGGCAAAGAAGGCCTCGAAACGCTTCATCAAGCCCTCGGCATCGCCCTTTTCGAAATCTGAGATGAATTTCCTGATCGCGAAAGGGCTGTTATAGCGGGCCGAAGGTACGTAAATGTTGGCCAAGCCTTCCATGAAGCCGCGCTCCACCTCCTGATTCGGGTATTTCAAAGTGTATTCCCGAATCCGAGGATTGTAGTCTTGGATAGTCAGATAGCCGCTCTGGTAAAGTACCGGGACCGGGTCGGAATCATCGGCGTTCACCCCACCGAGGGCGGAAGCGGGGACCCGGTCCAAGGTCAGGTTTTCCAAATTGAATTTTCCCTGTTGCAGGGCCTTGACCACGAAAGTGGGCGTGCCGGTCTCGTACCAATAACCCTTGAATTCTTGTTGGTCAAGCGCACTCAACAGACTGAAAGGGTTGTAAATATCCGGGCATTGGGCTGAAAAATGGTATCCATCGTAATAGTCTTTGAGTTGGGCGTAGCAGTCTTCCTTGCTCATTTCGTTGGCATCCGCCATTTCCTGCACACTGCCATCGAAATAGGCGTGGAGGTCATTTTCCGAGATACCGCAGATATCCGCGTAGCGGTGGTCCATCGAGATGTCCTTGAGGTTGTTAAGCCCGCTGAAGATGCTGAGCTTGCCCAACTTGGTGACACCGGTCAGGAAACCGAAGCGGAGCTTGCCGTCCTGGCTTTTCATCACGCTGTAGAAGCCTTGCAGGCGGTTGCGGAAGGCTTCCCGCAACGCTTCGTTGCCTGCGGAATCCAGGAGAGGCTTGTCGTACTCGTCAATCAGTACCACGACCGGTTTGCCCGTCTTTTCATAAGCCGCGTCGATGACATCCTTGAAACGGGCATCGGGTTCGGGGTATCGAGCCGCAATGCCGCAATCTTTTTCCCATCGGCTCAGATGCTGGTCCAAGGTGATTTCCAAGTCGTTTTCGTTACGGTAAGTTTTCCCGCTCAAATCCAGATGCAGTACCGGGTAGGCGTTCCAGTCCTTTTCCCGGTTCTCGATGGCCAGTCCGCGGAAAAGCTCCTTTTTGCCTTGGAAATAGGCTTCCAGAGTCGAAACCAGGAGGCTTTTGCCGAAACGGCGGGGACGGCTCAGGAAATAATAGCCACCTGTCTTGATGATGTGGTAAACCAAATCCGTCTTGTCCACATAGACGTAACCGCCTTGGCGGATTTTTTCAAAATTCTGGATTCCAATCGGGTATAACATGGCGTGGGATATTTGTCCCTTTCGTCTTGCGTTTGCCTTGCCTGGGTGCTTGCGCAGAAGCGGGGCGAAAGGGTTTCAAGCGGGGTAGTCTCTGTCGAGACACAAGCAAAAGTAGGAAATTCCCTTGATATTGTCCGTCTTTGTACCATGATTGGAAATTAAACCCAAAGCGGTCATCAGACTTCGGGGAGATTGCCCGCTTATGTCATGCAGCATGCTTCTGGCCTAGCCGAAGGCGTAGCGGGCTACATCGAGGCGTAGCGGGAAACAGGATGCGGACAGAAGCGGGCAAGATGCCCGGAAGCCTCATTTCCCCAATCAGAAACGGACACGGCGTATCTGATGACCGATTTGGGGTAAACCCAGGTAACATGGACAGACACAAAAACAAACATCAAGAGAAACGTCATAGGACGGTCTTGGCTTTTCTATGGCATCTGGCGGAGGAAGCCCGGCGGGAAGGGCGGCAGCGCCGCGCGGAAATCTGGCGGGCCACGGCCTACAGCTTTTCCCGGTTCCTGGAGGGGAAGGACATCGGGTTGCGGCAGGTGGAGGGGGGCCTGGTGCGGCGGTACGAGGCCTGGCTGCTGTCCCGGGGCCTCTGCCCCAACACGGCCTCGTTCTATTTGCGCAACCTGCGCTCGGCCAGCAACAAGGCGGTGAAGGCGGGGCTTTGTCCCGCGCCCCGGCGGAACCCTTTCGCGGATGTCTACACGGGGGTGTCCGGGACCCGGAAGCGCGCGGTGGACGGGAAGGTGCTTACGGGGCTGCGGACATTGGATTTGACGGGCGAGCCGGAGCTGGATTACGCCCGGCATCTCTTCCTTTTCAGTTTTTACACGCGGGGCATGGCGTTCGTGGACATGGCGGGGCTTCGGCAAGTCGATTTGAAGGCGGGCGTCCTCTCGTATATGCGCCGCAAGACGGGCAAGCCGCTGTCCGTCCGCTGGGAGAAACCGATGCAGGATACCTTGGAGGCGGTCTGGCGGGCTGCGGAGGCGATGGCTCTTGGCGGCGAGGTCGGCGGCGAAGCCAAGGGAGAGGCCAAGGGGAAAGGGACGGCTTCCTGCCGGGCGGGCAGGAGACGGGGTCGGGACGATTCCGGGGAGGCCCGGCGGCAGGTTGCCGGGGGAACGTATCTCTTGCCGGTATTGCGCAGGGACGACCCTCATGCCCGTTCGGCCTACCGGAACCGGCAGTACGCGGTGAACCGGAGCCTGAAAGAGATAGGGAGGCGGTTAGGCCTGAAGGAAGCCTTGACGATGTATGTTGCGCGGCATTCGTGGGCGAGCCTGGCCCGGGCCAAGGAGGTGCCGGTTTCGGTAATCAGCGACGGCCTGGGCCACAGCTCGGAGCGGGTCACGCAAATTTATCTCTCCACGCTCGACACGAGCGCGGTGGACAGAGCCAACCGGATGATTATAAACGGGATATGAAAGGAGCGCAAATCTCTTGGCAAGAGATACTAAAAAGTGGCGGCAAAGGTACGAACAATTTTGAAACAGAAGCGTTTTCCGGCGTGCAAGTGTCTCTTTCCCGTGCATGGGACCCGGAAAGGTTCCGTCCGGCATTTCTTTGCAAAAGGTTGTTTCATCGTGTCTTACGACGGAAAAAGTATCTCTTGCCAAGAGATACTTGAAACGCGGTGTGGACGGATCCGGGGAAGCGGTTTCGCCCAGGCCGTCCTTTCCCGGACAAACCTTTTAAACGACGAGATATGGAATACAAGGAAGACGCCTTGACAGGCAGCGACAAGCAATTCGATGCGGCCTTTTCTCGGGTCGAGGGATTGGTCTGGCTCCCCTGGGTGGGGAAAAACTACGCGCAAGGGAAGCACCGGGTGTTGGTGGTGGCCGAATCGCATTATTCGGTACAGGACGATGCGGGGAACTTTGCGCGGGGGGCCTCGGAGGGTCCCGTGAACATTCTGGAGACGCGGCAGTGCGTGGAGGAATGTCCGATAGGGCAGGAGTGGAGGAGTCCGACGTACCAGAACCTGAGCAGGGTCCTGGCCGGGGGCGAACCGGCGGATCCGACAGGTTTGTGGGAAGGCATCGCGTACTACAACTTGGTGCAGCGGGTGATGGATTACAGCGGGGACGAATACGCCAAGGAGCGCCCCACCTACCGGGACTATATGCGTGGCTGGGGTATTTTCAACCAGGTGGCGGGCATCCTCAAGCCCGATGCGTGCATCGTGGCGGGGGTGTCGGCGGCGAACCATTTCGAGGAGGCGATGGGGAAGCTTTCGGTGGGACACAGCCCGGTGGAACAGTTCGATTTGGAAGGCGAACAGGCGCGGGCTCGTTGCATGGGAATCGAGCTGGAGGGCCGCAGGTTGCCGATTGTGTGCATCAAGCACCCGGCCAAGTATTTCTCCTACGATTTGTGGCACGGTTTCCTGCAGGAGAAGTTGCCGGAGACGATGGAGTATTTGGCGGCATTGGCAGCGGTCAAGGAGTAAAAGTGTTCCCGTCCTTGGAACGCCGGGCAACCATCCGGGGTATCTGAGGGCGGGAAAAAAGAAAAGACAATTAGACAAAAGGAAAGAAAAAGGAAAGAGATGATGAAAAGAAGAAATCTTTCGATGAAGCCGGAATCAAAGCGAACCGGCTTGCTTTGCCGAGGCCTGCTTGCCGGGCTGTTCTTTTGGGCCGGTCTTGGGGGAAGCCAGGGGCAGACTCCCGGCCTGACCTACCCGGTACCTATCGACGAGGAACATTTCCCCGATGCGGTGTTCCGGAATATTGTAGATGATTACGACGATGATGGAAATGGTTCTTTGTCGGTGGAGGAATGTGGTAATGTGACGGAACTGTCTGTCGATTATTCTGAAAATCTTACAAGTTTGGAGGGCATCCGGTATTTTTACGTCTTGGAATCATTGGACTGCTCCTACAACTTCTGTCTGACGAGCTTGGACGTGAGCGGCTTGACCGCCCTGACGAATTTGGAATGTGACCTCAACTGTCTGACGAGCCTGGACGTGAGCGGCTGTACCGCCCTGACGGGTTTGAACTGCGCTGTCAACCAGCTGGCGAGCTTGGATGTGAGCGGCCTGACCGCCCTGACGAATTTGGATTGCTCTAGCAACAAGCTGACGAGCCTGGACGTGAGCGGCTTGACCGCCCTGACGAATTTGGATTGCTCTAGCAACAAGCTGACGAGCCTGGACGTGAGCGGCTTGACTTCTTTAACAGAATTGTACTGCTCCAGCAACCAGCTGACGAGCTTGGATGTGGGCGGACTGACCGCCCTGACGGTTTTGAACTGCTCCAGCAACCAGCTGACGAGCCTGGAGGTGGGCGGCTGCACGTCTTTGGAGACGTTGTACTGCTCCAGCAACCAGCTGACGAGCTTGGATGTGGGCGGCCTGCCCGCCTTGACGAGTTTGAACTGCGCCTACAACCAGCTGACGAGCCTGGATTTGAGTTCCTGTACGGTGTTGGAGGCTGTATCTCTGGAGCAAGGTTGGGTTTTGGTCTCCTCGGATGACTCCAACCGTTTCAGCCTGTCCGGTCTCATTCAAGAAAGGGGCGGTGAAATGAGTATGGTGGAAAACACAAGAGTGGATAGAAGTGAGTACAAGGATGATATCGTCCAGTTTTTTAGTCCGGAGGCATCCCTCTCATATCGGTATGAAACCGGGAAAGGTGGAATGGACGTGACTTTGCGTCCGGCCTCGTTCAACGACTATGCGGTAGTTGCCATCGACGAGGAACATTTCCCGGACTTCAATTTCCGCAGGTATATACAAGAACATTTCGATGCTAACCGGGATGAGATTCTTAATATTTCTGAAATCTTTCTTACGGAGACGGTTATCCATCGAGAGGATGATTTCAGTCTCATCTCTCCATATATCTTCTATTCTGCCAATGACGTACATCTGTTCGAGGGTATTGGTTTGGATGTTTCGGACATGGGGATTACCGATTTGACAGGTATCGAGTACTTCAAGGGATTGGAAGTCTTGGTGTGCCAAAACAATGCCTTGGAAACCTTGGATTTGACGAAGTTTCCCGAGTTGCGTTCCATCGATTGCTCGGGCAATGCGACCCTTTCTCGGATAGAGCTGGCAGAAGACAGTTTATTGATTGTCTTGGACTGCAACCGTACCACCTTGGATTTGAAGCAGGCCTTGCCACGTTGGAAAAATTTGGCGGGTTTGGACTGTCGGGGCATGCAGCTGATGGAACTGGACATGAGCGGGAATCCTCGGCTTTCTTTTGTGGCTTGTTCCAATAACCAGATAGACACCCTGTCTTTGGCAGGGACAGGGATTGGCTCCTTGTATTGCGGTGAGAATGGTATGAGACATATAGACTTCGGGGGAGATACATTGCATTCACTCGCGGGTTTGGAGTGCAGCTTCAACCGTTTGACAGAGTTGGATTTATCTCTTGCGCCCGACTTGGCTGATGTCGGTTTTCTGAATAACAGATTGGCTTGTATGGATTTTTCTCAAATGTATGTATACTATATTTATCATTATGAGGACAATGAAGATTCTACCGGCAACTACCACGGGGTGGTCTTGGACGGCAGCCGGAAGATGGCCTTGTCCTCGATTCCCGGTCTGGATGCTTCCCGGATAACCTACCTGCGAGGCGGAACCATCCAGGGCGACAGCCTGACCTTCGTCAAGGATACGGTCAGCTATTTCTATCACTATCGGTGTCCGAACCCTGACGCGCCTTTGGGCGGGTATTTCTCTTTGTACTTGATGGAGACCGAGCCGGTCCGGATCGATGAGGCCAATTTCCCGGACGAAGCTTTCCGTGATTACGTGTCGGAACATCTGGATACCTCGGCCAACGGTTATCTGGATGGCAAGGAAGCAACCATCAAGGTTCTGGATGTGTCCGGCCTCGGCATCCGGAACCTGAAAGGGATAGGGAATTTCGCCGACTTGGAAAGCCTCGACTGCTCGGGCAACCAGCTTTCCAGCCTCGACTTGTCCCTCAACACCAGGCTGAACGAACTGGATGCCACGGGCAATGTGCTAAAGGTGTCCTTGGACGATGCCAACCGTCTGGAATTCTCGGCCCTGCCGGGCTTCGACCCGGCTAAAGCCTCGGACTGGATTGGTGCACGGGTAGAAAACGGGCAACTGCAATTCTTGCAGGCGGCAGTGTCCTATGCTTACGAGACCGGCTACCAAGGCGAGGCGGAACTCCCCGAAGTGCGTTTCTATTTGGATGCCGGGAACGGGGAGGCGGAAATTGCCGTGAGCGAGGCCAACTTCCCCGATGCGGTCTTCCGCAGCTATGTCAGCGGACAGATAGACCGTTCGGGCAACGACAGCCTGGACATCGTGGAACGGGGCAACGTACGTACCTTGGAGGTGGCGGACATGGGTATCCAAGACCTGCGGGGTATCGGATATTTCAACAAGCTGACACGCCTCGATTGCTCGGGCAACGAGCTGACGAGCCTGGATTTGTCGGGCAATCCCGAACTCCAGACTTTGAACGCCACGGGCAACCAGCTCGATATCACGCTCGATGCCAGCAACGGCTTCGACCTTTCCCTCCTGCCGGGCTTCGACCTGGCCAAGGCCTCGGGATGGGAAGGCGGCACCCGGCTTGGCAATATCCTGACGTTCAGCCAACGGGAAGTTACCTACGCCTATGCCACCGGTTACAACGGCAGCACGGAAGACGAAAGCCTGTCATCGGTCCGTTTCAGCCTGAGGGCCGACCGCGACCCCTCGGTGGCCAATGAAACCGTTGATACCAAGCCGCAAGGCAAGGTCTATGCCAAGGAGCATGTTATTTACATCGAAGGCATTGAAGGGGAAATCTCGGTCTTCACGCCCTCCGGCATCCTCCTTTACCAAGGCCACGGCAAGGACATCCCTGTCCGGAACGACGGCCTTTATATCGTCCGCTCCGGCCAGCAGGTCTGGAAGGTCCTGGTGCTGTAATAAGGGAGCATAAGGGGTAGTAAAACACAGAAACCGCGCGGACTTGCCGAGTTCCGCGCGGTTTCTGTGTTCTTAGAAGTCCTGGAACATGGTGGCGGTTTTCCCAAGGGGAAGGTTCCGGCATTCCCTATTGTGGAATTTCCGTCTGTCCCCGTTGAAGACGGCAAGGCGGCCCATATCGGGTCAGGAGGCAGGTGTCATTCCTGCATCTCTAAAAGCCAGCGGTAGACGGGGCGTATATGCACCGCTTGCCCTTGCGAGGTTTCGGTTTCGCTGCTTTCGTCCAAGGTCAGGATGAGGCCTTCGTCGAGCCCAAAAGCTTGCATGGCGGCTTCCAGTCCTTTCATTTCCCTTTGTCTTGTTTTGGCATCGCGCAGAGATGCGCTGACCTGGATTGCCATGGTGATTGTCCCGTTCTGACGAACCAGGAAATCGCATTCGACCTTTTCCGAAAAATAGAACACCTCGAAGCCTCTTCGTTTCAGTTCCACGAAAACTGTATTTTCCAAGGTGCTGCCGGTATTGCTGGTGGCGTTGAATCCGAGTTTGTGAATGAAAGCATTGTCTATGAAATAAATCTTCTTTGGGCTTCGCAGTTGTATCCCGCTGGAATAGCTGAACTTGGATAGCTGGCATACCAAGTATGTATCTTCGATGAAACCCAGATAGGACTTGACTGTTTCCGAACTTTTCAATCCGATGGCTTTCGTCAAGGAATTATAAGTGTAGGGATGGGTGGCATTGCTGGCCAGGTAAAACATCATTTCTCGAATCGGCATGTCTTGGTTGATGCCGTTCCGGGTAATGACATCCTTGTATAAAATATCGTTGTAAAGCGATTGCAGGTAATTGGTGTTCTCTGTCCGGACATATTGGGGCATGCCTCCCGTCTTTAGATATTCACCGAGATATTTGGCAAGCGTGGCTTTCCCGCTGGTGGTATGGAAGGTTGATTTTTCGATCCGGATACCTTTGTATCGCAGGAATTCCTGGAACGAGAAGGGGAAAAGCTCGTGCGTGACATGGCGGCCGGTCAGGAAAGTACCCAATTCCCGGCTAAGCATCTTGGCGTTGCTTCCGGTGACGAAGACTTTGCAATCTTGGCGGTATAGGCGGCTTGCAAAGCGTTCCCATTGATTGACATTTTGAATCTCGTCCAAGTAATAGGTGCGTTGATGACCGAATTCTTCGTGGAATATCTGGTCGAGCAGGGCAAAATCTTCTACTTCGAAGTTGAGGAGGCGTTCATCGTCAAAGTTCAGAAAATAGTCTTGTTCGTTTTGCGTCTTGCGGATTTGGTGGAGCAAAACGGATTTCCCGCAGCGTCGGATGCCGGAGATGACCATGATTTCAGGGCAAGCGATAAGTTGCGGGTCTATGTGTCGTTTTATGAAGTCCTGTTGTTGCTTTTCATGCTGCTCGTAGATGACTTGCTTTAATAGTTCTTTGTCAATCATTTAGTTGCCTTTTTCTTGAATTTGCGTGTCGCCAAAGGTAGGAATTTTCGGTTCTGAATCGTATATTTTTTAAAAAATTTTCGGTTCCGAATCGAAAGTTTTCTTGTTTTGCGCACGGATGCGTTGAATGCAAAGGGCGTTTTCGCCTGCATTTAGAGGAAATGCCGTTTATGCGATTTTCCACTCCTCAATCCGGCGGGTCTTACTGGAAAAGCCGACCCCGATTTTGAAGAGTTTCCGGGAATCGGCGGCGAACGGCTTGGCATAGCCTTTCTCTTCAATCTGTTGCAAAGCCTCGTCCGCGCTGGCGTCCATCTTCAGCTCCATCACGTAGATGTATTTTTCGGTCTGGACCAGAATGTCCATACGGCCTTGGCTGGTATGGCGTTCCACCTGCACGAATTGCCCCATCAACTTGCACATGACGTACATCGTGTTCTGGAAGTACAACTCCGCATCCCCGACAATGGCGTAGTCGGCATCGGCAAAAAAGGCCTCGAAACGTTTCATCAAGCCCTCGGCATCGCCCTTTTCGAAATCATCCACGAACTTTTGTACATCGAAAGGACTGTAGTAGGAGGCCGTGGGGATGTAGGTCTTGGCCAAACATTCCATGAAACCGCGTTCCACTTCTTGGTTGGGATACTTCAACGAATACCGTTGCCGTCTCTCGTCATAGGAGCGGATAGTCAGATAACCGCTCTGATAAAGGACTGGGATAGGGTCGGAATCGTCGGCGTTGACCCCGCCGAGGGCGGAGGCGGGAACTCCTTCCAAAGTCAAATCTTCCAAGTTGAACTTGCCCTGCCGAAGAGCCTTGACTACGAAAGTGGGCGTGCCGGTCTCGTACCAATAGTCGTTGAACCGTTTCTTCCGTAAGGCACTTAAAAGGCTGAATGGGTTGTATATATCTTCGGAGTCCGCGCAAAAATGGTAACCATCGTAGTAGTCCTTGAGCTTGGTATAGCATTCCTCCTCGCTCAGCTTGTTGGCGGCCGCCATTTCCCGCACGCTTTCCCCGAAATAGGTATGGAGGTCGGTTTCCGAAATCCCGCAAAGGCTGGAAAACTCCTCGTCCATCGAAATGTCGTTGAGGTTGTTGAGCCCGCTGAAGATGCTGAGCTTGCCCAGTTTGGTGACACCGGTCAGGAAGCCGAAGCTGAGCTTGCCGTCCCGGCTTTTCATCACACTGTAGAAGCCTTGCAGGCGGCTTCGGAAAGCTTCCCGCAGCCGCTCGTTGCCCGCCGTGTCCAACAAAGGCTTGTCGTATTCGTCAATCAAAACTACGACCGGTTTGCCGGTCTTTTCATATGCCGCATCAATGACATCCTTGAAACGGACATCGGGTTCGGGGTATCGGGCTGCAATGCCGCAGTCTTTTTCCCATTGGCGCAGATGCTGGTCCAAGGTCATTTCCAAATCGTTTTCGTTACGGTAAGTTTTTCCGCTCAAATCCAGATGTAGTACCGGATATGCGCTCCACTCCTTTTCCAGATTCTCGATGGCCAGGCCTTGAAACAACTCTTTTTTGCCTTGGAAATAGGCTTCCAAGGTCGAAACCAAGAGGCTCTTGCCGAAACGGCGGGGACGGCTCAGGAAGTAGTAACCGCCTGTTTTGACGATGTTGTAAATCAAGCCCGTCTTGTCAACATAGACATAACCGCCTTCACGGATTTTTTCAAAACTCTGGATTCCAATCGGGTATAACATGGTCTTTCGTTTTTCCGCGTTCCCGCGATATCGACACAACTTTGCCTAAGCTGCAAAACCCAAAGGTAATGATTTTTTCAGAGACTGTCCTGAAACCCGGTCCGCCCGAAAACGGATTTCCCTAAACTCATCTCTTTCAGGATTGTAAAAAATTTAAACAGCTTCTAAGCCTATTTGCATTATCTTTGCTTCTTCAAAAGGAAGCCGCCGGCCCTGCGGGGTCTTCCGGCTTCGAGAAAAAGAAAAGCCTTATGAAGACAGCTTATGTTTTTCCCGGGCAGGGATCGCAATTTTCCGGAATGGGAAAAGATTTGTACGACAACTATCCCCAAGCCAAGGAAATGTTCGAGAAAGCCAATGAAATCCTTGGCTTCAAGATTACCGACATCATGTTTGCCGGCAGCGAGGAAGATTTGAAACAGACGAAAGTGACCCAGCCTGCGGTATTCCTGCATTCGGTGATTTGGGCCGCCTGCTTGCCCGGCTTCAAGCCCGACATGGTGGCCGGCCACTCCTTGGGCGAATTTTCGGCCCTGGTCGCCAGCCAAGCCTTGAAGTTCGAAGATGCCTTGGTTTTGGTTTCCAAACGTGCCAACGCGATGCAGAAGGCTTGCGAGATGAACCCTTCCACGATGGCCGCCATCATGGGCTTGCCCGACGAGAAAGTGGAAGAAATCTGCGCCGGCATCAAGGACGAAATCGTGGTCCCCGCCAATTACAACAACCCTGGGCAGTTGGTTATTTCGGGGAGCATGAAGGGGATTGAAATGGCCTGCGAACAATGCAAGGCCGCCGGTGCGAAACGTGCTTTGCCCCTCAAAGTGGGCGGGGCTTTCCATTCGCCTTTGATGGAACCGGCCCGCGTGGAACTTTCGGAAGCCATCGAGGCCACGGTGTTCCAGGCTCCGGTTTGCCCGGTTTACCAGGATGTGGATGCCTTGCCGCATACCGACCCGGCAGAAATCAAGACCAACTTGATTGCCCAGCTGACTTCTCCAGTCCGTTGGACGAAAATCGTGCAAAACATGCATGCCGACGGTGCCACCCGTTTCGTCGAAGTGGGGCCGGGCAAGGCCTTGCAAGGCATGATTGCCAAGATTGTCAAGGAGGTGGAAATCAAAGGAGCTGAGTAATCATCGAAAGCGTGGGCTGGAATCAGGCCGGCCGGTCTGCATTCCATGCCGATTCGCGCTTGACACACGCTTCAATTATTTGGGATATGGCAGAATGCAAGAACGCCGAGTCGCTGCGGTCTGAAATCAGGCAATTGGTGCGGGAATATTACCGTGCACAGTTCGGGAAGGAAGCCGCGGAAAAGGCTGGGCAGGAAATACGCCAGGTCCGTTATGCCGGGCGGGTTTTCGATGAAAAGGAAATGGAGAACTTGGTGGATTCCTCGCTGGATTTCTGGTTGACGGAAGGCCGTTATTCCCGGGAATTCGAAGCCAAGTTCAAGGCTTATCTGGATGTGAAGTTTGCCTTGCCGGTCAATTCGGGTTCATCGGCTAATTTGCTGGCATTGACGGCATTGACAAGCAGGCTTCTCGGTGACAGGCGATTGCGTAAAGGCAACGAGGTCATCACGGTGGCTGCAGGCTTCCCTACCACAGTCAACCCGATAATCCAGAACGGTTTGATTCCGGTTTTTGTAGATGTGGAGCTGGAAAGCTACAATGTCATGGTCGAACAGGTCAAGCAAGCCATTTCGAGCAAGACTCGGGCTATCATGCTGGCACATACCTTGGGCAATCCTTTTTGCCTGGAGGCGATTCTGAAGCTGGCCAAGGAATACGACCTTTGGGTCATCGAGGATTGCTGCGATGCCTTGGGCTCCACATACCGGGGGCAGATGGTCGGGACTTTCGGCCATGTGTCCACGTTCTCGTTCTATCCGGCTCATCATATTACCACGGGCGAGGGCGGCATGGTCTGCACCGACGATCCGCTGATAGCCCGTGCAGTCCGTTCTTTCCGGGATTGGGGCCGGGACTGCTATTGCGAAGGCGGGCAGAACGGGCGTTGCGGGTGCCGGTTCACCAAGCAATACGGGGAACTGCCGTTGGGGTACGACCACAAATACGTCTATTCCCATGTGGGTTATAATTTGAAGATGACCGACATGCAGGCGGCCATCGGTTCGGCCCAGATGGACAAGCTGCCCGCTTTCGTCAAGAAACGCAAGGAAAATTTTGCCCGTTGGGAGCAGGGTTTCAAGGCGTGGGAAAAGTATTTCATCTTGCCTAAGGCCGAGCCGGAATCGGATCCGTCTTGGTTCGCTTATCCGGTCACGGTGCGGGAGAATGCGGGTTTCACCCGGACGGAGCTTACCGAGAGCTTGAGCCTTTGCGGCATCGAGACGCGGAATCTGTTCGCCGGGAACATGGTCAAGCAGCCGGCGTACCTCCAAGTGGAAAAACGCATAGTAGGGAATCTGGAAAACACCGACGTGGTGATGGGCGGCACGTTCTTCCTGGGGACTTACCCGGGCTTGACGGAAGCTCAGATCGCCTATGTGCTGGATAAGGTCGCCATGTTCCTGAAAGAGAAAGGTTGCTGAAGCAGGCTCGTCCTCGCGGGCAGGTCGTTCTGCGGGCCGGGAGCGTTTGCAGATAGGAAATGGTCAATAGCAAAGTTTTTAGTATATGAAAGTTGTCATCTTGGCCGGCGGTTTCGGGACCCGGCTTTCGGAAGAAACGGATGTGCGCCCCAAACCGATGGTGGAAATCGGCGGGAAGCCCATCTTGTGGCATATCATGAAGATTTATTCGCATTACGGTTTCAATGAATTCGTGATTTGCTGCGGCTACAAGGCGTACATGATCAAGCAGTATTTCGCCGACTATTTCCTGCACCAGGCCGACTTGACCGTGGATTTGGCCCATAACAGCATGGAAATCCATCATTCCCATGCCGAGCCGTGGAAAGTCACCTTGGTGGATACCGGTTTGGAAACGATGACCGGGGGACGGCTCAAGCGTATCAAGGACTATCTGCCGGAAGGGGAGACTTTCATGATGACCTACGGGGACGGGGTGGCCGACATCGATATCCTGGCTTTGCTCCGCTTCCATCAGGAACAGAAGAAGTTGGCCACGGTGACCGTGGTACAACCTTCGGGGCGTTTCGGGGCCATTACCTTCAATGCCGCCGACGAAGTGAAAGTCTTTTCGTTCCAGGAAAAGCCCAAGGGCGACAGCAGTTGGATCAATGGGGGCTTTTTTGTCTTGGAACCCAAGGTCTTGGATTATATAGACGGGGACGCCTCCATTTGGGAACGCAAGCCGCTCGAAACCTTGGCGGCGGAAGGGGAACTGGTGGCTTTCCGGCATTACGGTTTCTGGCGTCCGATGGATACCCAGCGGGAAAAGAGGGAGTTGGAGGCGATGTGGGCGGAAGGCAAGGCTCCTTGGAAAATTTGGTAGCTTGGTGTATGGCGTGGAACGTGGTTTTCCCATGTCTTATCGGGCATGGATGCTGCGCCCGGAGGCGTGAGGATGTGCGTTTGCTTCCAATCCCGGGGAACATGCCGAAAGGGATATGATTTATGGATTTCGAGGGTTTCTACAGAGGAAAGCGGGTCTTGGTGACCGGGCATACGGGATTCAAGGGCAGCTGGCTGAGCATCTGGCTGCATTCGTTGGGCGCGGAAGTGGTCGGCTTGGCCTTGGATCCGTACAGCGAAAGGGACAATTACGTGCTTTCGGGCATCGGGAAGAAGATAAAGGCCGATTTGCGGGGCGATATCCGGGATGGAGAGGCCTTGAAAGCCGTTTTTGCACGGTACCGGCCCGAAATCGTGTTCCATCTGGCGGCCCAGCCTTTGGTCCGGTTGTCTTACGAGATACCGGTGGAAACCTATCAGGTCAACGTGATGGGTACCATCCATGTGTTGGAGGCCATCCGTTCCTGTCCCGATGTCCGGGTGGGGGTCATGGTCACGACCGACAAATGCTATGAAAACAGGGAACAGCTTTGGGGTTACCGGGAGAACGAACCCATGGGCGGCCACGACCCGTACAGCAGCAGCAAAGGGGCGGCCGAGATTGCGATAAGCAGTTGGCGGCGCAGCTTTTTCGAACCTGGAAAGTGGGAGAAGCACGGCAAAAGCATTGCCAGCGTGCGTGCAGGGAATGTGATTGGAGGCGGGGATTGGGCCAAGGACCGTATTTTGCCCGATTGCATCCGGGCCTTGGAAGCTGGGGAACCCATCGGAATCCGCAGCCCGCGTTCGGTCCGTCCTTGGCAGCACGTCTTGGAGCCTTTGAGTGGTTACATGCTGTTGGCCAAGAAGATGTGGGAAAATCCCGGGCAGTACGAGGAAGCTTGGAATTTCGGACCCCGGATGGAGGGTGTCGTCCCGGTCTGGGACGTGGCCGGTATGGTCATCGAGGCCTACGGGCGGGGCGAGCGCCGGGACTTGTCCGATCCCGATGCCTTGCACGAGGCCAGGCTTCTGATGCTGGATATCAGCAAGGCCAAGTTCCGCCTGGGTTGGGAACCCCGTCTGGATATCCGCCAAAGCATCGCCTTGACGGTGGATTGGTACAAGCGTTATGCCCGGGAGGACGTGTACCGGCTTTGCTTGGAGGAAATTGAAACCTATGGACGGGCAAAACCTTGAAACTTGAAGCCGTTTCGGAAAACGGTTCTTGCAGGTTTGCAGGATTCAGATGAAGGGAAAACACGTGAAAAGGTCATGAAAAGGATTTTGTTGACAGGCGGGAACGGCTTTATCGGGCGGAACATCCGGGAAAGTTACCTTGCCCGGAAATACGAGATTGTTTCGCCTTCCCATACCGAGGTGCCTTGGTCCGACACGGAGGCCGTGGATGCCTGGTTCGCCGGGCAAGCCCCTTTCGATGCCACGATTCACGCGGCGGTCAAGCCCGGACACCGGAACGCACCGGACCATACTCAGCTTTTGTATACCAATACCCGGATGTTTTTCAACTTGGTCCGGCATGCGCGGCAGTGCGGCCGGATCCTGAATATCGGTTCAGGAGCCATTTACGGGACGCAAAAGGATGTGATAGGGGCGAAGGAAGAAGATTTTGGAATTCATGTCCCTGAGGATGAGCATGGTTTCACGAAATATGTCTGCGGGAAATACATGGAGGCTTGCGGGGAAGACGTGGTGGACTTGCGGGTTTTCGGGATTTTCGGGAAATACGAGGATTATGCGATCCGCTTCATTTCGAACGCGATTTGCAAGACCCTTTTCGATTTGCCGGTGACCTTGCGCCAGGACCGGATTTTCAGTTATTTGGCCGTGGGGGATTTGATGCCGGTCTTGGATGCTTTTGTGGAAAACCGGCCAAGGTTCAAGGCCTACAATGTGGTTCCGGACGAGCGGAGTTCCTTGCTGGCCTTGGCCCGGATGATAGTCCGGATTTCGGGCAAGGATTTGCCGGTGCGTGTGGGAAAGCCGGGAACGGGTTTGGAGTACAGCGGGGACAATGCCCGGCTCAAAGAGGAATGGGCGGTTTGGAATTCTGGCCAAAAACCGGATGCCGATGGGAGTACCGGAACGGTGATTTCCTCGGGAGAAAGTGACACATCCATGGAAACGGGACGCTTCCATAGTATATCTGGAAGCACGGCATGGAATGGACGTGCAGTGTTGCATTTCACGCCCATGGAGGAGGCTGTCCGCCGTCTCTATGCCTGGTACGCGGAACACAAGCCGGAGCTTGACCGGGATTGCCTTTTGGCGGACAAATGATTTTTGCCGGACAGACAAAAAAATTGGATAGCAAATGAGATTTTGACGATGAGAGCCAGCGACTATATTTTCAAGAGATTGAAGGAAAAATACGGGGTGGACCGTGTTTTCATGATAACCGGGGGTGGAGCCATGCACTTGAACGATGCCGTGTTGCAAAGCGGGTTGGCTTACACCTGTTGCCACCATGAACAGGCTTGCGCCATCGCGGCGGAAGGCTATGTGCGGGCGGGCAAGCCCTTAGGAGTGGTCAATGTGACTACGGGCCCCGGAGGCTTGAACACCTTGACCGGTGTGATGGGGCAATGGACGGATTCCGTCCCGGTCTTGTATATTTCGGGGCAGGTCAAGCAAAGCACCACGATTGCCGCCTGTCCGGACTTGCCGCTCCGCCAATTGGGGGATCAGGAAGTGGATATCATCTCGGTGGTGAAGCCTTTGACCAAATATGCCCGGCAGATACGGGATGTCAAGGAAGTGGGGCGGATTCTGGACGAGGCCGTCCATGCGGCTTTGTCGGGTCGTCCCGGGCCGGTTTGGATCGATGTTCCGATGGATATACAGGGAGCTGAGATTCGGGAATCTGACATTGAAGGGCTCGATGAAGGTACCATAAAGAGCATGCTTCGCAAAAAGGTCGCCTCAGATGAGGAAATAAAGCAAGTCATTTCATTGTTGGGAGAGGCGAAGAGACCTCTTGTCATTGCCGGGAATGGAATACGTATTGCCAAGGCGCAAGCCGCTTTCCGGATGTTTGTGGAAAAATACAAAATTCCGGTGGTGACGACATTCAACGGCATGGATCTGTTGGAGGAGGAACATCCTTGCTTTGTCGGCAGGATAGGGACATCAGGTAGTAGAGCCGGGAATTTCACTTTGCAGAATGCCGATTTGGTTTTGAGCATAGGTTCAAGGAACAATATCCGTCAAACCAGCTACAATTACGAATATTTTGCCCGGGGTGGAAAGTTGGTATGTGTGGATGTTGATGCAGCCGAATTCAAGAAGCCGACAGTGCATCCGTTTATGGGAATCGAATCCGATGCCCGTTGTTTCTTGGAGCGTCTTTTGTCTCTTTGTCACGAGTCTTTTGATTTTTCCGGGTATTTGGAATGGGCATTGGCTTTGAAACGTAAGTATCCCAAGGTTTTGCAATCTTACAGGGATTGGAAGGACAAGGTGCATCCTTATCATTTCATGGAGAGATTGAGTGAAATCGCACCGGACAATGCCTTGTTTGTCGGTGGGAACGGGACTGCTTGCATTGTTACATTTCAAGCGTTCAAAGTCAAGAGAGGACAGCGTTATTTTTGGAATTCGGGCTGTGCGACCATGGGATATGATTTGCCAGCGGGAGTCGGGGCTTTTTATGGAGCACCGGACCGGCCCCTTTTCGTATTGGGTGGGGAAGGAAGCATGATGATGAATTTGCAAGAACTGGCTACCGTGGCAGGAAACCGGATTCCGGCAAAAATATTCTTATTGAACAATAATGGATATATTTCGATACGGCAAACGCAGGATAATTTTTTTGCGGGCCGTCATATTGGATTGAATGCGGCTTCAGGTGTGTTTTTCCCGGATTTTGAGAAATTGGTTCGAGGTTTCGGCATTCCATATCTGAGTATAAACCGGAATGATGAGATAGAAGAAATCGTGGAGAAGATGTTGGCCACACCTGGCCCGGTTTTTTGTGAGGTTTTTTTGACGGAAAATTACATATTCGCTCCAAAAACATCCTCGGAACGGAAACCCGATGGCCGGATTGTGTCAAAACCCTTGGAGGATCTTTTCCCCTTCTTGCCTCGGGAAGAATTTAATGAAAACATGATAATCCCCCCTTTAAAAGAAGATTAGTTATGAATGCATTGGAAAAAAGAATGGTCGATGCTTTGAAAGACCTGAAAGAAAACCATGACGTATTGGGCGTGAAAGCGGAGTTTGAAGCCGAGGGGACGAGGATGGAGGAGGCTCTGCGCTTGAAGGAAGTGGTAACGAAGGCCGGTCTGGATTTGACCATCAAGATAGGAGGTTGCGAGGCGATACGGGACATGTATGATGCCCGTTCCATCGGTGTGACCCGGATTGTGGCTCCCATGATAGAAACCCCGTATGCTTTGTACAAGTTTATAGGGGCTACCCATATGGTGTATCCGGATGATGAATGGGAAACGGTGGATTTTTTGGTTAACATTGAAACGGAAACCGGGTATAGGAATTTTGAAGATATGTTGAAATTGAAGGAATCAAGCCAGCTGGCCGGTGTCGTGCTGGGTCGAACGGATATGTCCCGCTCGTTGGGTTTGACTCCGGATGATATCAATTGTGACAAGGTTTTCGACATCGCATCCCATCTTTTGCCGATGGCTAAACGCGCAGGGAAAGAATGTGTGATTGGGGGCGGAGTCTCGGCGGATTCCGTCCCTTTCTTTGGCCGGTTGCCTCAGGGATGTTTGGACAAATTCGAGACCCGCAAAGTTTTGTTTCGTTATCCAGGCAAAGATGCTGCTACGATGTGCAAAGGTATTTTGAAAGCTGTGGGTTTCGAGCTGATGTGGCTTAAGAACAAGAGGGAATTTTACGGGTCTATTTACCAAGAGGATTTGCAACGGATTAAAACTTTGCAATCCCGTTATGATAAATCGATTGCCGCAGCTGGGGGAAAATATGAATAGCATGACATTCCATGATTTGTCCGTTTTCGACCATTTCTTTTTTGATTTGGACGGGACTTTGGCCGATTCCAAGGCGGATGTGCTGGGAAGTATCGAGCAGGCTTACCGCTCTTTGGGCTTCGGATACGACAAGAGCCGCCTGAAAATAGGTCCGCTCTTGCCCGAAATCATCGCCTCCATTTCCCCGCAACTGGATGAGAACCAGCGGGCTTTGGCGGCTACGACTTTCCGGGCCATGTACGCGGCGGGAAAATACCGGAACACGCGGCTTTTCGAAGGCGTGGCGGAATTCCTGGACAAGTTGCAGGCGGCGGGCAAGACCTTGTACGTGGCGACCAACAAGCCCAAGGCCGCCACGTACGAGGTTCTGGAGAAACTGGGCATCAAGGACCGTTTCCTTTTCATCGGGACGCCGGATTGCAGCGGGGAACATCTGCCCAAGGCGGAAGTCTTGAAAATGATGGTCTCGATGTTCGGTTTGGATACCCGCAAATGTGTCATGGTGGGCGATACCGTGGCGGACATGGAGGCCGGACGTCTTGCAGGCATGAAGACGCTGGGTTTCCTTTCCGGTTACGGGGACGAATCGTTCCGGGAATGCGGGGCCGATGGGTATTTTGTATCTTACAGGGAACTTTTGTCGTAAATTTGCCTTCCCTATATCCTGCCTTTTATGGAACAACGCAAGAAAATATCCATTATAACGGCTTGTTACAACGAAGAAGAAAACGTGCCCATCCTTTGCGGACGCATCCGCAAGGTCATGCAGGGCTTGCCTCAGTACGATTACGAGCATGTTTTCATCGACAATGCTTCCACCGACAAGACCGTGGCCTTGATTCGCAAGGAAATCGAAACAGACAAGCATATCCGTTGCATTGTCAACGCCCGGAATTTCGGGCATATCCGTTCGCCTTTCCATGGCATCCGCCAATGTTACGGGGATGCGGTCATCTCGATGTGCTCCGATTTGCAGGATCCCCCCGAAACCATTCCAGCCTTGGTTGCCCGATGGGAAGCGGGTCACAAGGTGGTCATCGGGGTCAAGAACCAAAGCGAGGAAAACCCGCTGATGTTCCGGGTCCGGAAGATTTTTTATCGTCTGATTGCCAAGATGTCGGATGTGGAGCAGGTGGAGAATTTCACGGGTTTCGGTTTGTACGACAAAAGTTTCGTGGATGTCTTGCGCCAGATAGACGACCCTTATCCTTATTTCCGGGGATTGGTGTCCGAGTTGGGGTTCGATATCGCGCGGGTCGATTTCGTGCAGCCCCGCCGGGAACACGGCAAGACCAAGAACAATTTCTACACGCTGTACGACATGGCCATGCTGGGCTTCGTGAGCTATTCCAAAGTCCCATTGCGCTTGGCCACGTTTATCGGGTTCGGGGTCGCGATACTGAGTTTCCTGGTCGCATTGGTTTACCTGATATACAAATTGGTCTATTGGGACAGTTTCCAGGCCGGCCAAGCCCCTTTGGTTATCGGATTATTCTTCTTTTCGGCAGTCCAGCTTATTTTTATCGGGATTGTCGGCGAGTATGTCGGTGCCATCAACACTCAGGTTCGCAAGCGTCCCTTGGTGATAGAGAAGGAGCGGATCAATTTCGGGGAAACGGAGCCTCGGCCTCAGGAACGGAAGGTGCGGACTATTACGGAATCATTGTCGGAGGGGACGGAGGGGACGGACGCATAGGTTTTCCGAGTTAAAAGGAAAATACCTATCTTTACAATTCCAAGGCTTGCTCCATGGAACAAGGACAGAGCTTTTTTGAATCACAATCACAACAAAACCATCTCTATGAAAGCAACGTTTCTATTTCCATTGATGTCATGTTCAGTATTGATGTGTCCGGGGCTGGGGCTTAAGGCGCAGGTGGCGCCTGTGCCAGTCTCGGAATACCGTGTTTTGTCCATCAACAGCCAATCGGCCGCCGATACGGTGGGAAAGGCTTTCGATGGGGATACTTCTACTTGGTGGGCTGTCAATACGGCCATCGCCCGTCCGTTGCCTGCCGTCTTGGATCTTGATTTGGGGAAGCCGTACAAGGTCTGCGGGATTTCCTATTTGTGCAATCCTCAGAATTGCGAGGACAAGCTTTCGGCTTACCGGGTCTATGTCAGCAATGACACTTCGGATTGGGGCGATGCCCAGGCTGCTTCGCGCATCTACTGGCCGTCCTCGACCGATGTGGCCGGCAAGGATCTTCTGTTCGGAGCGGTGGAAGGCCGGTTCGTGCGGGTCGTGTACGAGGATAATGCCAATACCTGGAACAATGCCGTGCAGACGGCGGAGTTGCGTGTCCTGGCCAGCGACACGGCGGCTTTGGGCCGGAAGAACCAGATTCTGGATGTCCCGGCATTGCCGGCATTGGTTTCCGCAGCCGATACCACGCCTTTGCAGGCATCGGCATCGTCCGGTCTGGATGTGGAATTCCGCATTGTTTCCGGTCCGGCGGAAATCGAGCGTATGGACAGCGTCTATTGCATGGTCTGCCAGGGAGAGGAAGGGACGGCCGTGGTGGAAGCCGTGCAATGCGGGAACGGGGAATTTTATCCGGTCTCTTATGTGTTTCCTGTGGAAATCCAGCAGCCTGCGGCTTACGGCGTTCAATTGTACACGCCCTTGGTGGAGGACGAACCTGTCGTGATGCCGTCCGATACCTTGTACTACCTTTTGCAGGCCAGGGCTGAAATCGGATCGGAATTCGCTGAAATAACGGGTGTCACGTTCCGGGTGGATGGGGACACCCTGGATTCGGGCTTCGACCCGGAAACCGGGCTGGCGCAAGCCCGGTTCTACCCGGGGGAATACGGAAGGTTCAATGTCATCATTTCGGCTCATGCCAGCAACGGCAGGGATACCAGCCTGAGCCGTTTCATCACGGTGGACAGCGCGAGGGAGTCACGCACTGTCCGCGCTTTCGAACATTTGCTGATCAATTACCCCGATCCGGGGCGTACCAACGGCGGGGTGTACGTGTTCCCGCAACATGTGGGCAGCTACAGGAGCATCGTGGCGAAGTTGGATGTGCAATGTCCTGAAATCGAGGGTGATTGCGATGATTGGGATCGTGTGGCCTGGGTCGAAATCCAGACACCGGACGGCCAGTGGCGCGAAATCATCCGCTATACGACCGCCTACGGGGTCCCTTGCGACCATGAACTGGACGTGACCGATTTTGCGGCGTGGCTGCAAGGGGAAGTTCCGATGAGGATGTTCGTGGATACTTGGGGTACGGGCGGTTACGATGTGACTTTGGATTTCGAGTTCGACAAAGGCATGCCGCAGTACTTGTATACCGGCATCACCCCGCTTTGGAACGGGAACTTCATGTTCGGAGACCCGGCAAATCTGCAGCCCTTGGATACCTTGGATGTGGAACTGGGCGATGGCATAGCGGCCTTGGACCTCAAGGTAGTGACTACCGGGCATGGCTGGGGCGGCAATAATACCGGCAATGCCGCTGAATTCTACCAGGCAGAACATCATTTGTATGCGAACGAAGAGGTCTTCGAACATGTCCCTTGGATGCAATGCATTCCCAATCCGGACGACTGCACCGGGCAGCGGGGAACTTGGTACCATAACCGGGCGGGCTGGTGCCCTGGAGCTATTGCCCCGGGTTATCATTACAACCTGACGGCTTTGGCGGAGGATGAAAGATTGCAGATGAAATTCATTTTCGAGGAAGGGTACGTGGATGAATGTCATCCGAACAATCCCGAATGCGTGAGCGGCGTTACTTGCACGGATTGCATGGATACTTATAACCCGCAGTACTACATTGCATCCTATCTGATTTCATATTACGACAAGATGTACGATTCCTTGCCCGATGTGGCTAATGAACGCTTGGCATCGCGTGAAGAATTGCATTTCACGGCCTATCCTAATCCGGCCACGGACAGATTCTTTGTCCAGACCTACGGGGAGACGGGACGCGGTACGTTGCAGGTCATCGGTCTGGACGGGAAGGTTTGGCATAATTACATGTTCAATAGCGGGGTCGAACTGAACGGGATGGAGTTTCCTGTATGGGATATGCCGCAGGGCGTGTATGTGGTCAGGATACAGACCGAACATAAGAATGGGATTTATAAAATAGTGGTTCAGTAAGATGAGTAGTGGAAGCGAGGTGCGGCCCGGGCTGAGCCTGATTGTCGCTATGGCCGGGAACGGCGCCATAGGCAAGGACAATGGCCTTCTATGGCATCTTTCCGCGGATTTGAAGCGTTTCAAGGCAATTACGACCGGCCATGTGATTATCATGGGGAGGAAGACTTACGAGTCTTTCCCGAAAAGGCCGTTGCCCGATCGCTACCATGTGGTTCTGAGCAAGGGTTCTTCGATAGAGGAAAACGAGCATCTGAAGGTGGTGCCGGACGTGGAGTCTGCCTTGGCTTGCATCCCGGACGGGCAGGAAGCTTTCGTGATAGGCGGCGGGCAAGTATACAGGCGGTTCCTGCCGTATTGCCGGCAGGCTTATGTCACGGAAGTCAGAGGAGATTTCGAGGCGGATACTTTTTTCCCGGAGCTGGATAGGCATGAATGGGTGTGCGTGGAAGAGGGGCAATGGCAGAAAGACGGGAAATCGGGTTTGGAATACAGGTTCATGCTCTATCGGCGGAAAGAAGGATGAAGGCTTGCCGGTGGAAATGCCCGGATGGCAGAAAGGCGGTTCGGGAAATGATAATGATCGAAAGATAAGACAGAAGGAATGGAAGATCGGACGTTATATCCCTTGAAGTTCATCCCGATTTTCAAGGAAAAGGTTTGGGGTGGTACAGCCATACGCGATGCCTTGGGTCTGGATTACGGGGAGTTGCCTAATTGCGGGGAGGCATGGATGCTGTCAGGAATGGAAGATGAAGAATCGGTGGTGGCTAATGGATTCTTGGAAGGGAATACTCTGGTGGATTTGGTGGAGGTGTATATGGGGGATTTGGTCGGAGAGGCGGTTTACCAGAAATTCGGCTTGCAGTTCCCTTTGTTGATTAAATGGATCGATGCGGCGCAGGATTTGTCGGTGCAGGTGCATCCGGATGACGGCTTGGCGATGGAAAGGGAGGAATGCCTTGGCAAGAGCGAGATGTGGTATGTGCGTCGGGCTGAGGGGCATGCGCATCTGATTTGCGGTTTCAAGGATGGCGTGAATCAGATGAAGTATCTGAAGAGTTTGAAGGAAAACCGGTTGGAAAGCGTATTGGAACAGGTCCATGCGCATGCTGGCGATGTGTTCTATGTTCCGGCAGGGACAGTCCACGCTTTGCGTGCCGGGCTGTTGGTTGCCGAGATACAGGAATCGAGCGATGTGACATACCGGATTTACGATTGGAACCGCCCTGGATTGGATGGGAAGCCTCGCCGATTGCATGTCGAGGCTGCGCTGAAAGCCTTGAAATTCGATGAAAGCCGGATGGAACCGGGGGATGAGAAGGCGGGCCGGGTCGCTTACGGTCATGTGGCCAATATGACCAACCCGGTTTTGGAAACTCCGCATTTCTGTGTCAATTATTTGCCGTTGATGCAAGGAATCGAGAAGGATTTCTCGAACTTGGATTCGTTTGTGGCTTATTTGTGCACCAAAGGCCAGGCCGTGATGAAGGTGGATGGCAAGAGCGTGGAAATCAGGCAGGGTGAATTGATTCTTGTGCCGGCTGTTTGCGAGATAGTGGATATCTATCCGGATTCCTTGGGCTGCGAGCTGTTGGAAGCCTATATGCCGCAGTAGGGATGCCGGCAGTCCTCTGATGGAAGGCATGCGGCATGTTTCGACCGCTTCTTGCGTCGCACGGCGGACTTCGGCACGTCTTTCGTGGCTGGAGGGGACGCTATGCGCTTTCCGGGACAGCCTGGGTTCCTCTTGCTCTTAGGAACGTTTCGGCCTGGCGTGAGGAACCTGCCTTAAAAAATACAGATATGAATGTTGATTTGACGCTTGTATTCTTGGGCCTTTTGGTATTTTCGGCCCATTTGTTCTTCTCGGTCTACAATCGAAAGAAGATCCCCGATGTGCTGTTCCTGATTATCGTGGGGCTTTTGCTTGGGCCGGTCTCCAATTTGGTCAATGTGGACAGCTTTGGGGTCAGCGGGCCTGTCTTTGTGGCAATTACCTTGGTTGTCATTTTGTTCGAGGGAGGGACTTCGCTTTCGCTCAATGTGATGCGTTCTTCGTGGAAAAGCACGATGAGCTTGACGATGGTCTGCTTTTTCGTGTCGATGCTGCTGGTGGCCGGAGTGGGGATGGTTTTCGATATGTCCTTGCTGAGTTCGCTGACCTTAGGCGCGATTCTGGGCGGTACTTCTTCGGCTGTGGTGATTCCTTTGGTCAAGATTCTGGACATAGGCGAGGAGTCGAGGACGGTGCTTGTCTTGGAATCGGCGGCCACGGACGTGCTCTGTATCGTGTTCACCCTGGCATTCATGCATGCCATGCAGATGGGGAGCGTGAATGTAGGGGCGGTCGTGGGCAATATTTTCTCTTCGTTCGTGCTGGCTGGCTTGCTCGGGTTCGCGGCGGCTTTGGTATGGTCGAGGATCATCACGCAGATCCGCAAGATGCAGAACTCCATTTTCACTACCCCGGCTTTCGTGTTCGTGGTTTACGGGATTGCCAACCTTTTGGGGTATAGCGGGGCTATCGCGGCTCTGGTGTTCGGTGTCACGATGGCCAACATCACCACGATCAGGAACAAGTTCCTGCTGAAGATCATGGGCGGCCCGGGGCATCAGCTGAACCGAACCGAGATGAGCTTCTTCGGGGAGATCGTGTTCCTTCTGAAGACGTTCTTTTTTGTCTATATCGGGATTTCGATACGCTTCACGGACTTCCGGTCTATCTTGGCAGGATTGATGATCACGTTCATCCTGTTTTTGGGGCGTATTGTCATTGCGCGTTTCTTTTCTCCGAAAAGCGCCAATTCGTTCGACAAGATGATTATTTCCTTGATGATACCCAAAGGTTTGGCGGCGGCGGTTTTGGCCGGGATGCCGTTGGCGGCAGGTTTGCCTGGCGGGGAATTCATTTTGAATGTGACCTATACGGTGGTCTTGTTTTCGATAACATGGGTTTCTATCCTGATCCTGTTGGTGGACAAGTCCCGTTTTGTGCGCCATGCGTTCGAGAAGATGCTGGGCGGAAAGGCTGATACGGTTGACAGCATCTTCATGCACGACATGGAACGTTACGGGGACAAGACGGAAGAAGACGAGAGTGCGCCGGCTTATGAGGACCGCACGGCTTTCGGTTTCTTGCAGGAGCAGGAACGCGAGCAGCGGCGCGAGCAGGAAGAGTCCAAGGAGGATTTCGTGGAGGCGGTGATGGAGTATCATCAGGATGAGGTGGATGCGGTACAATCCCAATTGGGTGGCCCGGCTTCTCCATCGGCGGAGGAGAAGGACAAGACGAAGGATGCCGGTTTCGGTTCCGTGTCCGGGAAGGAGTAGGCACCTTAAACCGCTTTCAAACTTAGAAGAAGCTGTTTAAACCCAAATCGGTCATTAGACACGCCGTGACCGTTTCTGATTGGGAAAACGAGGCTTTCGGGCAAGATGCCCGAAAGCCTCATTTTCCTAACCGAAAACAGCCCCGGCGTGTCTAATGACCGATTTGGGTTCATGCCGCTGGCAGCCTTGCCGATGCACCAGCACATCAACATGTTGAACTTCATTCCCGTTTTCCGGCTGATCCGCAGGAGGTGTGAGACTTGGAGGGTCTTGAAGAAGGTCACCATGGGCATGGGGGCGTCCATCCACATCTCGAAGGCGTAGGCGCGGTTCGTTCCTTTAGGGTCGATTTCTTGCATCTTGGTTCTGAAATAAGGGTTTACCGCAGCAGCCGGAAGATGTCGTTGGCAAACACGAATATAATCAACGCGAACAAAATCGCCATTCCCGCCATCTGCGCTTTCTCTAAGACGGCATCGCTCACTTTTTTCCTCGTGACCATTTCATAGAGTGTGAACATCATGTGCCCGCCGTCCAAGCCGGGAATCGGCAGTATGTTCATAAAGGCTAAAATCAAGGAGAGCATCCCGGTGATGAACCAGAAGCGGTCCCAGTTCCAGACCGGGCCGTAGATGGTGGCGATGCCGATGGGGCCTTGCAGGCTTTCGCTCGCTTTTTCCTGACCTGAGAAGACTTTGCCAAGGCCGCGGATATTGGTCCAGATCAGGTCGAAGGCATCCCGTGTGCCGTAGCGTAGCGCGCTGCCGACCGTATAGTTCTTGTAGTCCAAGGGAAAGGCTGTCAGGATGCCGACAAGGCCGGTGTTGTCCACTTTCATCCCTAATTGTAAGGTATCGTTCTGGCGGACAATGCTTAAAGTCACACTGTCGTTCTTTAGTCCGGCTATGGTTTCTTTGAAGTTGCCGAACGAAGGCACCTCCTGTTCGTTGATAGCAAAAATCCGGTCTCCGGCTTCCACCCCCGCTTGTTCGGCCGGGTATCCGGGCGCGGCTTCCTTGACAACGGTGGGGTAGTTTGTGATGTCTACTAATGGCAGGGAGCTTTGGTTCAGTTTCTTGTAAAAATTCGAAGGGATTTCTACGCTTACTTCCCGGCCATCCCGGATCACGCTGATCTCGCCGCCCAGAAGGGAGCTGTTGGGAATCGCGTCCGAGAACCGTTCCCGGCTCTTGCCGTTGGGGCCGATGATCTTGTCCCCGGTCTGGAATCCTGCTTCCCTACCCAAAGGATAGGCGTAGATGCCGTATTCATTGACTGCCGAGGTGGGCAGGTAGCCTTTCTGCTGGTAGAGGATGCCGGTAAAGATCAGGATGCCGACAATCAGGTTCATGATGACACCGGCCGTAATGACGATGAAGCGTTTCCAAGCGGCCTTGCTCCGGTATTCCCAAGGCTGCGGCTCTTTTTTCATGCTTTCGGTATCCATCGATTCGTCCACCATGCCTGCAATCTTGCAGTATCCGCCCAAAGGCAGCCATCCGATGCCGTATTCGGTTTCCCCGATCTTGAAGCTCAGCAATTTGAAGCCTCCGGCATCGAAGAAGAGATAGAACTTGTCCACGCGGATGCCGAAAATCCGGGCGGCCAGGTAATGGCCTAATTCATGGACAAAGACTAGGAGGGAGAGGCCCAGCAGCAACTGCCCGGCCATTATCAGTGCGTTCATTTTTAATTATCGGTTAGTTAAGAGGTGTTCTCTGAATCAGTTTAAAAGCAACAGGAATCCACCGGGCGGCAAGGTGCTTCGGCGGGGCATCCCGGAAACGCCAGCCAGCCGTTATCGGGCCCGTGTCATGAGGGAGGATGCGCCGATTGATTCTTGGCAGAGGCGACGGCTCTCTGCGTCCGACTCGTTCAATTCTTCTATGTTCGGAGCGGGTAGGAAACTGGCTTTTTCCATGGTCCGGGCAACCAGGTCGGCGATGGCCAAGAATGGAATCCTTTCCTCCAAAAAGGCTTGAACCGCTATCTCGTTGGCGGCGTTCATGATGCAAGGCATGTTGCCGCCTTTTTCGATTGCACGGTACGCCAGCGGGAGGCATCGGAATGTTTCGGTGTCTGGTTTCTCGAAATGCAGGCATCCGATTTGCGCCAAGTCCAAGCGGGGAACGTCCAACGACAGGCGTTGCGGGAAGCTGAGCGCGTATTGTATCGGTAATCGCATGTCGGGAAGGCCGAGCTGTGCCTTGACCGAGCCGTCGCGGAAGGAAACCAGCGAATGGACGATGCTTTCGGGATGTATGACGATTTTGATGTCTTGCGGTTTTACGCCGAACAGCCATCGAGCCTCGATCATCTCCAAGCCTTTGTTCATCAGCGTGGCCGAATCGATGGAAATTTTCTTTCCCATGTGCCAGGTGGGATGCTTCAAGGCTTGTTCCGGTTTGATGTCTTGCAGCTGTTCCCGTTTCTTGCCCCGGAACGGGCCGCCCGAACCGGTCAGGAAGATTCTTTCCACCGGGTTCATGTATTCCCCTGCAAGGCATTGGAAGATGGCCGAGTGTTCCGAGTCTATGGGGGTGATGGCCACCTGCTGTTCGCGGGCGGCCCGGCATACGAGCGCGCCTCCGGCCACCAAGGTCTCTTTGTTGGCCAGCGCGATATGCTTCCCGGCCTGGATAGCCTTCATCGTTGGCTTGAGGCCTGCATATCCCGAAAGCGCAGTCACCACGGTGTCTACGCTCCCGCAAGTGGCTGCATCGGCTATCGAGCCTGCTCCGGCAAAGACTTTGGTATCGGTATGCGTCAAGGCATCGCGGACTTTTCCGTAATGGGCCTCGTTACCGATGACAACGATATTTGGCTTGAATTCCAGCACCTGCCGGATTAGCAGGTCGGCCTGATCCTGTGCGGTAAGCACTTCTATGAGGAAATCCTCCGGGTGCTGGCGCACTACGTCCAAGGTCTGGCTTCCGATGGAACCGGTGGAGCCTAAGACGGCAAGATGTCTGGGATTTGCTGCCTTCGAGGGGCCTTGCGTGTTCTTTTCCAATTGATTTTGATTTAGTCTGTCTTACGGGCTGCTTCCAGAGACCGGATCGGGATGCCGCAATGCGGCAGTCCGGGACTGCCTTAGAAGACAATGTAATTTTCCGGGTCTACGGGGCTGCCGTTGTACCATAATTCAAAATGGAGTCCGTGCGACGGGTTTGTTTCCGTCGAACTTCCGCTGATGCCGATTGCTTCGCCTGCTTTGACAAAATCCCCGCTGCGCTTGAACAATGCAGACGCCGATGTATAGATGGATATCAAATTGCCTTCGTGTTCTATCACCAGGAAGTATCCTATGTCGGGAGACCAGGAGGCGAGCACGGCGTTGCCGTCCAGGACGGCTTTGATCACGGCATTGTTTTCGGTTTCGATGTCCACGCCCCAATGGCGGGTCTGGTAATTGAATTCTTTGCGGATGGTTCCTTCCGCAGGCTTGAAAAACAGCAGGTTGTTGGCAAAGCTGCTCCGCAGGGGGTCTTTCCCGCCGATTTGCATGCTGCTGATGTCCAGGATATAAGGATCGGCGTTCTCTATTTCAAGGCGGAGCAGTGAATCTTCCAGGCTGCGTCTGTAGGCTATGTTGCGGTAATCGCGCAGGGAGTCCTGGATGGGTTGGATGTCTTCGGTCGGGATGTTCCCGGACAGGGCATCGTCGAGTACCCGGAGCATCAGTTTCTGGGCTTCCAATTGCTGTTGAAGGGAGTCGAGCCGGATCCGGTCGTTGATGCTTTGCTCCACGAATTCCTTTTTGACATAGCCAGGGACAAACTGCCTTACGGGAGTATAGATGATGATAACCATGGTGAGGGTTACCACGATAAGGCTTCCCAATGCTATGATTGTCCATAAATTGAGGCTGGAAAGCTTGAATGACAGCTTTTCATGGAAATTCTCGTCCGTGACCGAAAGCCGGTATTTGTGCCTTACGTCGGTGAAGGCTTTCTTCCAGAGTTTCCGTAGGGAGAGGCGTTTTTTTTCCACTTTGGTTCCTTATTCTGAAAAACAGGGAATTGTGTTTCCCGGCATGGTTGCCATGCCTTGGATTGGAAGCTGCTAAGTTACGATTAAATTTCCTTATTTGCTGTTTGTTGCCTGACGGTGTCGGCCAGATTTTTCAATAGGGTTCTGATACTGTTGAATGTATTGGATTTGAAGAATTTGTAGATGCTCTCCTCTTTCTCTTGGTTCTCCATGAAGAGACTGTCAACAGAGAGTACCAAATATTGGCATTTGGATCCTGTGGACTTGTACGAGGAGCTAAAAGCGGAATTGTAAAACAAACTCGAACAAGTTCGGTTTGTATTGCGCTCGGTTTGCACTATCTTTGCAAGTTTTAAGGGCCTTCCGGGGGATTGCCGGCTTGGGCAGATGTGGCAGGGCGAGGGCTTGAGCTAAGGTGAGGCGGACGTGAGAGGACTTGTGCCCAGGGGAGGACGGCAGGCCGGAATCGTCCGGAACGTGAAGAAATTGAAACTAAACCGTATATAAGCAATGGAATTGACAGATCAGGAAATTTTCCGCCGCAAGGCGAAAGAAGAACTCGAAGCGATGGGCATCAATCCTTATCCGGCTCCGACTTTTGAAGTGAACGTGACTGCCGAGGAGATAGCCCGGAAGTTTCCCCAGGACAATTCCCTGTTCCAGGACGTGAGCATCGCAGGGCGTATCATGAGCCGCCGGGTGATGGGCGCGGCCTCGTTTGCCGAGTTGCAGGATGCCACAGGGAGAATCCAGCTGTACATAAAGCGTGACGAGATTTGCCCGGGAGAAGATAAGTCCTTGTACAATACGGTTTTCAAGAAGCTGACCGACATTGGCGATATCGTGGGGGTCACAGGCTTCGTTTTCGTGACCCAGATGGGCGAAATCAGCATTCATGTGAAGTCGTTCACGATGCTGAGCAAGTCCTTGCGTCCCTTGCCGGTGGTAAAGGAAAAGGACGGCCAGACTTTCGATGCCTTTACCGACCCCGAACAGCGTTACCGTCAGCGTTACGTGGATTTGATTGTGAACCCGCAAGTGCGCAAGGTGTTCGTGCAGAGGACCAAATTAGTCAACACGATGCGGGATTTCTTGGCGGAAAAGGGCTATCTGGAAGTGGAGACCCCGATTCTGCAGCCCTTGTACGGGGGGGCCTCCGCCCGGCCATTCAAGACCCACCACAACACCTTGGATACGACCCTTTATTTGCGTATCGCCAACGAGTTGTATCTGAAACGTTTGATTGTGGGCGGCTACGACGGGGTCTTTGAATTTTCCAAGGACTTCCGCAACGAGGGGATGGACCGTTTCCATAACCCGGAATTCACGCAGATGGAGCTTTACGTAGCCTACAAGGATTACGACTGGATGATGGAGTTGGTGGAAGAGATGGTGGAAAGGGTGGCTTTGGCCTTGCATGGGACGACCCAGGTGCAAGTGGGCGAGAACCTGATAGATTTCAAGCGTCCTTGGAAGCGTTTCACGATGTTCGAGGCCATCGAGCATTTCACGGGGATCGATGTTTCGGAAATGGACGAAGCCCAATTGCGGGAAACGGCCGCGAAGCTGAACGTGCCTATCGACGACACGATGGGCAAGGGCAAGCTGATCGACGAGATTTTCGGGGAATGCTGCGAATCCAAGCTGATTCAGCCCACGTTCATTTACGATTACCCGATCGAGATGTCCCCGCTGACCAAGAAGCACCGCAGCAAACCGGGTCTGACCGAACGTTTCGAGGCCATCTGCAACGGCAAGGAGTTGTGCAATGCCTATTCGGAGCTGAACGATCCGATCGACCAGCGGGAACGCTTCCAGGCGCAGCTGGAATTAGGCAAGCGGGGCGATGAGGAAAGCATGGTCCTGGACGAGGATTTCCTGCGCGCCTTGGAATTCGGGATGCCGCCGACCGCCGGTCTGGGTATCGGCATCGACCGGCTGAGCATGATCATGACCAATTCCAACTCGATACAGGATGTGCTTTTCTTTCCGCAGATGAAACCGGAGAAAAGGCCGGAGATTTCCACTGACGACGAGTTCGCGGCTCTTGGCGTGGAAGCGGCTTGGATTCCGATGCTGCGTAAGGCAGGCATCCAGACGGTGGCGGCTTTGAAAGAAGCTAATGCTTCCCGGCTGATGAACGAGCTGAACGGCTTGCGGAAGAAGAACAAGCTGGAGGTTCCGGCTTTGCAGCTGGAGACGGTTGAATCCTGGCTTAAATAAATCCCGGCCTGTGATGACGGGAGACTTTTGATAATGGGCTATGAAGAAGAAAGTCGAACTGTTCGTGCCTTGCTGCATAGACCAGCTTTACCCGGAGACGGCTTTCAACACGGTAAAGGTGTTGGAGCATCTGGGGTTAGACGTGCATTACAATCCGGAGCAGACCTGCTGCGGGCAGACGGCTTTCAAGAATGGTTATTGGGACGAGGCCAAGGAAATAGGAGAGAAGTTCCTGCGGGATTTCAGTTCGGGACTGCCGGTGGTCTGCCCTTCGGCATCCTGCGTGGCTTATATCAAGAATTATTACCATAAGCTGTTTTTCAATACGGGATGGCATTTGGAATACCGTAAGCTCAGGGAGAATATCTATGAGCTTACGGATTTCATTGTCAATGTGCTGCGAGTGGACGAGGTTGGTGGCGAGTTCCCGCATAAGGTGACTTACCACAGTTCTTGCGCGGCTTTGCGGGAATATGGCTTGTCGGAGGAGCCTCGTATACTGTTGAGGAATGTGAAGGGCTTGGAGTTGGTGGAGATGCAGAAGGCGGATCAATGCTGTGGTTTCGGAGGGATGTTTTCCATGGTGTTCGAACCGGTTTCGGTGGCGATGACCGCTCAGAAGCTGAGCAATGCGTTGGCGACCGAAGCTGAGTATATCGTATCGACCGATGCCACATGCCTGGCCAATATGGACGCTTATATCAAGAAGCAGTCTTTGCCCGTAAAATGCCTGCATATAGCGGATGTGCTGGCCGCCGGCTTGTGATAACGGGCGATTGCGGGCTGGCATTCTGCCCGTTCTGTCATGTTATGACGTTTTTAATTGGCAGTTGATCTATTCCGTCGATTAAACCCGAATCGGTCATCAGGCACGCCGGGTCTGTTTCCGATGGGGAAAACGAGGCTTACGGGCAATCTCCCCGGAATCTGATGGCCGATTTGGGTAAAACACTTTTATGGCAGGCAGATGCGAGGCATTGCAGGCAGAGAAGCGAAGGGGCGTGCTTCGGTACGTGACAGAGCGGCGAAGCCTTGCGCAACGAAGCGGATGCCTCAGGAAAACGTTTTTATATATGTCTGAACCAATCAAACACGAATGCGGCATAGCCCTTTTGAGGCTTCGCAAGCCGCTTGATTATTACCGGGAAAAGTACGGCGACAGCCTCTATGGACTGGGGCGTATGTACCTTCTGATGGAAAAACAGCATAACCGGGGGCAGGACGGGGCCGGGATGGTGGATATCAAGTTCGGGATGCCGCCGGGGACTACGTATACCGATGTGGTGAAATCCAATACGGCTACGCCGATCAAGGATATCTTCCAGCGGACGTATGCCGATATCGAGAACCGGGTCAAGGGGCATGAGGACCGTTTGTCGGATATGGCCTGGGTCAAGGACAACCTGCCTTTCAGCGGGGAGCTTTTCCTGGGGCATCTGCGTTACGGTACATTCGGCAAGAACGATATCCGGAACATTCATCCGTTCATCCGGGAAAGCAATTGGAAGACCCGGAACCTGATTATAGCCGGGAATTTCAACCTGACCAATATCAACGAGCTTTTCGACCATCTGGTGGAATGCGGTCAGCATCCAGTCCAGATGGGGGATACGATCACGGTGCTGGAGAAGCTGGCCAAGTTCCTGGATCATGAGAACCAGAGGCTTTATGACGAATACAAGGCCAAGGGACTCAGCAAGATAGAAATATCGGCCATTATGCCGAAAGCCTTGGATTTGAAGGCGATTGTCAAGAAGATTGCCGAGGACTGGGATGGCGGTTTTGTGTTCGGCGGCCTTGTGGGCTACGGGGATGCTTTCGTGATCCGCGACCGGCATGGCATACGTCCGGCCTATTACTATTGCGATGACGAGGTCTTGGTAGTGGCTTCGGAACGTCCGGTAATCCAGACGGTGTTCAACGTGCCTTTCGAAAAGGTGACGGAACTGCCGGCCGGACATATCATCCTTTCGCGTTATAGCGGGGAGGTGGAAATATCTCCTTGCCTGGAGCCGGTTGAAAGGCAGACGCCTTGTTCGTTCGAGCATATCTATTTCTCCCGGGGAACCGATGCCCGGATTTACGAGGAGCGCAAGAAGTTGGGGGCTTTGTTGGTGCCGGCCGTTTTGGAGGCGATAGATTACGATTTGGAGAACTGCGTCTTCACTTCGATTCCTAATACGGCCCAGGTGGCTTATACCGGGATGCGGGATGCGGTTTACGCCTATACCGAGGAACAGAAAGCCAAGAAGATAGCAGCTTTGGACCATAAGCCGGCCTTGGAAGAATTAGAGCAGATATTGTCGTTTCGGCCCCGGATGGAGCAAATCGTGGTCAAGGATGCCAAGATGCGGACTTTCATTACTGGAGACGACCAGCGGAACGATTTGGTAAGCCATGTGTATGATGTGACTTACGGTCAGGTCAGGACAGGCAAGGATTCCCTGGTAGCCATCGATGATTCGATTGTCCGAGGCACGACCTTGAGGCAGAGCATTCTGCGTATTCTGGATCGCTTGTCTCCCAAGAAAATCGTCATTGTCTCGTCGGCGCCGCAGATCCGCTATCCGGACTGTTACGGCATCGATATGGCCAAGTTGAGTGATTTCATCGCTTTCCAGGCGGCTATCGCCTTGCTGAAGGAACGGGGCATGGAAAATGTCATCCGGGAAACCTACCAGCTTTGCAAGGCGCAGCTCGAACTGCCTCGCCGGGATGCGGTGAACCATGTCAAGGCCATTTACGCGCCTTTTGCCGATGAGGAGATTTCGGCGCAGATTGCGCGGATGCTCAAGACGCAGCATATCCGGGCTGAAGTTCAGGTGATATACCAGACGGTGGAGAACCTGCACAAGGCTTGCCCGCAGAACACGGGGGATTGGTATTTTACCGGGAATTATCCTACGCCGGGCGGCAACTTGGTGGTCTGCCGCTCTTTCGTGAACTATGTCGAGAACCGCAACGCGCGGGCGTATTAGGGGGAACCGGGCTTTTCTTTTCCTGTTCTTGAAGCGCGTTCCATGGATCAGGTCGAGGCTCTTTTTCCGCGTTGGCCCTTGGCGCGGGCGAAGGCGGCGTTCTTGCGGCAGGTATCTTTCCACTGTCTGTGCGGGAGAGCCTTGGCTGGATTCCCCTTTTTCAGATGCCTGTCCCCGTCATCGAACCTTTCAGATAGAAGAGCGCGATCCAGGCCGCGAACCTCGCGCCCTTGCCGATCAGCATGAACACAGCGCATTTGAAGAAGTTCAGTTTGTAGAACCCTAGTCCGATGGCAAAGACATCACCCACGAAAGGAAGCCAGGTGACGAGGGCGATCCATGACCCGTATTTGTCGATTTTCGATTTCTGCTTGAGAAGCTTCTCCTCCGAGACATGGAACCATTTCTCGATCCATTCCCATTTGCCGATCCGGCCCAATCCGTAGGAGGTGAGGCCGCCGAGCCAGTTGCCTGCCGTGGCCGACAGGAAGGACAGCCAAGGGTCGCCTCCGGCCAAGAGGATGCCTATCAGCAGGATATCGGAGGAAAAAGGGATTATGGTCGCGGCCATGAAGGCCCCGAGGAAGAGGCCGATGTATCCCCAGCTTTGCAAAAACTCGATCATGTCCGGATTATGCTAAGTCAGGCCTTGTGCAAGGTGCGCATGAAGAAGCGCATGGGGCCTGCCGTGCAAAAGTACGGCCATTTTCGATATGGGCGGAGTTTATCCCAAATCGGTCATTAGACACGCCGAGTCCGTTTCTGATTGGGAAAACGAGGCTTTCGGGCAGATTGCCCGCTTCTGTCCGCATCCTGTTCCTCGCTACGCCTCGACGTAGCCCGCTACGCCTTCGGCTAGGCGAGAAGCATGCTGCATGACATAAGCGAGCAATCTGCCCGAAGCCTAATGACCGATTTGGGTTTATTCGCTGGCTGGGCTTTTCAAGGGGACGGCTCTGTGGCAAGCCAGGCAATGGCGCAAGCACGGGCAAGTAACAAAAAATTCTTTTGCGTTGCCCTGCCTTTTTCTTAAATTTGCAGAGCGGGCAGGTGCTTAAGAAACTGTCCGGATTCATTTGCTCAGGCCGACGGGAGGGATGCGGGGCGTTTTTCCGCGTTCTTCAACGGAGGATGGCCGGGCGTGCCCGAGGTGGAAAACGCAGGCATGGCTTGGGATGGCCCCGGCGGGCAAAAAAATCCGGGAACTGCTTCCGGGAAATTGGTTTTCCCGGATTGCAAGGAATTCTGGACAGCTTCTCGATTCGGGCGGATGCCGTGTCCGCGCATGAGCCTTGCAGGCGGGGCGAGGGCGGCATTTGCCGCACCGATGGAAAAGCCTCGCATGTTTTTCAGGATTAGCCTAAAAGTTTTTTTATGGCACATTTCGAACTGGACAAGACCCAGCTTTCCAATTTGGAGGAATCCCTCCAGCGAGAATTCGTATGCGTGTCGCAGGATGGCAGTTACGCTGCCTCGACTGTGGTGGGATGCAACAGCCGCAAGTACCATGGGCTGTTCGTATGCCGTCAGCCTGAGTTGTCGCAGGACAATTTCGTGTTGTTGTCTTCGATTGATGAGACGGTTATCCAAAGGGACCGCGAATTCCATCTCGGTGTGAGACGGTACGGAGGCAATACGATCGACCCTAAGGGGCATAAGTATCTGGAGAAGTTCGAGTATCTGACCCATCCGGTATGGACATTCCATGTGGGCGGGGTCGTTTTCCGCAAGGAGTTGCTGATGCATTCTTCCGAGAACCGGCTCATCGTCAAATACACGCTGATTGATGCCCATTCGGCTACTTATTTGGCAATCAAGCCGTTTCTGGCGTTCCGGGATTCCCATGCACTGACATATCGCAATGAGGACGCATGCACGCAGGAACAGTATGTGCCTAACGGCATCAAATGCCGGATGTATCCTGCCTTTTCGGATTTGTACCTTCAGGTTTCGTGCGAAAGCGGTTTCGATTCCCGTCCGGACTGGTACCGGAATGTAGAGTATTCCTGCGAGGCGGAACGTGGATATCCGGGCAATGAAGATTTGTTCACGCCGGGGAATTTTCTCATGGAACTGAATGTGGGACGACCTGTGTATCTGTGCGTCGGCTTGCATGAAATAGACGCGCCGGAACAAATGGAGCGGCTGTTTGCGGAGGCCCGCAAGGACTTGGTGCCTCTGGATAGCATGGATCATTGCCTGGAAGCGGCGGCACGGACGTTTTTCGTGCGTCAGGGCAGACGTTTGCAGGTGGTGGCAGGTTATCCTTGGTTCGGCTCCTGGGGCCGGGATACGTTCATCTCCTTGCCGGGCCTGGCGTTGTGTACCGGGCACGAAGAGGACTACGTGGAAGTGCTCCGGGGAATGGCGAAGGATCAGGTCGGCGCCCTGTTCCCCAATGTGGGCTATGGCGAACAGTCGTCTTATAATTCGGTAGACGCACCCTTGTGGTTCGTCTGGGCTGTGCAGCAGTATGCCCTTCACCAGGGTTCTGCCCGGGAAATCTGGGATGAGTTCGGCCCGGCGGTGAAGCAGGTGATAACAGAATATGCCAAGGGCGGCGAGTTCGGTATCGGGATGACCCCTGAAGGCTTGATTCATGCCGGCAAGCCAGGATACGCGCTTACTTGGATGGATGCCGTGGTGGACGGGAAGCCGGTCACGCCCAGGGATGGGATGCCGGTGGAAATCAACGCGCTCTGGTATAATGCGGTCATGTTTGCCTTGGAAGCGGAACAGGCTGCCGGCGAGGAGGCGGACAAGGATTTCATCCAACGCTGGAAACCGCTGATGGACAAGTTCCCCGATGTGTTCAAGAATTGTTTCTGGGACAAGGGAAAAGGGTATCTGGCCGATACGGTCAAAGACAATATCCGGGATTGGAGCATAAGGCCCAACCAGATTCTGGCAGTATCGATGCCTTATTCGCCGGTCAGCGAGAAAGTGGGGCAATTGGTTCTGGAAACGGTCAAGGGTTGCCTGCTGACCCCGAGGGGGTTGAGGACTTTGGCACCTTCCGACCCGCGCTACAAGGGCGTGTACAAGGGGGATCAGGCGGAAAGGGACCGGGCTTATCATCAAGGGACAGTCTGGACATGGCTGTTAGGTCATTTCGTGCAGGCCTGCTTCAAGATTTACGGGGACAGCATGAAAGGCTTTGTGGAAAAATTGTACCGAGGCTTCGAGCCGGCTTTGGAAGAAGCTTGCATCGGCAGTATTGCCGAGATTTACGACGGGGATCCTCCGTATTCCGCCAAAGGTGCTATCAGCCAGGCGTGGAGCGTGGCGGAACTCTTGCGGATTCGTTCGTTTCTGCGTTACGGGCACAAGGCCGGAGCCAAAGATGGCGGGCGGAGACGGTAATGACAACGGGGCAAGCGGCAGAGCAGAAAGTGTCGTATCGAGGCGAGAAGGAACTCTTGCGCGAGGTTGCGGCACGAAGCGGTTTTGCCGGCGGGCAGAGGCTGAAAGATGGAAGAAATGAGAAAAAACGGATACAGATGCGAGTATTAATGTTCGGCTGGGAATTTCCTCCGCATATCACAGGTGGTCTGGGGACTGCTTGTTACGGGATGTGCAAGGGATTGCTGTCCCAAGGGGTCGATGTGGTTTTCGTGGTGCCGAAGCTGCACGGGGACGAGGATTCTTCGGTGGCCGAGATGGTCAATGCTTCGGATGTGGAAATCGATCTTTGCAACAAGGTATACCGGGAACTGTTCGGGAACTTGACGTATATAGAGGTAGAGTCGGGCTTGATTCCTTATATGGGGCTGGGGCAATATTTCGAGATAGAGAAAATGAATCAGTCCCGCACTGTGTTCGATGTGGCGGCCTACAGCCGTCGCAAGTACGATTTCTCGGGGTCGTACCGGGCTAATTTGCTGGAAGAAGTGGAAAACTATGCTATGGTGGCCGTCGAGATTGCCATGCGGAACCGTTTCGATGTGATCCATGCCCACGACTGGCTGACCTACCGGGCGGGCATCGCGGCGAAGAAAGCCAGCGGCAAGCCTTTGGTGATCCATGTCCATGCTACGGAATTCGATCGTTCTGGCGAGAACGTCAACACGGTGGTGTATGGCATCGAACGGGAGGGGATGCTGGCCGCCGACCGGATCATCACGGTGAGCAACTATACCAGGGATATCGTCATAAAACGTTACGGGATAGACGCAGCCAAGGTCTTCACCGTCTATAATGCGGTGGAACCGGGTGCAGCCGCCGGCAGGGTGCGGAAGCCGAAGACGGATTCCAAGCGCAGGATCGTGACTTTTCTGGGTCGTGTCACATACCAGAAAGGGCCTGAATATTTTGTGGAAGCGGCTCGTTTGGTGATGGAGAAGGACAAGAATGTGGAGTTCGTGATGGCCGGTTCGGGAGACATGCTGCATAAGATTGTGCGCCGGGTGGCTTCGTTGGGCATGGGCAACCGTTTCCATTTCACAGGATTCCTCAAAGGCATGGATGTGGACAGGATGTACGCGATGAGCAATGTGTATGTCATGCCTTCGGTATCGGAACCGTTCGGCATATCCCCCTTGGAAGCCATGCGTTCCGGAGTCCCGGTGGTCATTTCCAAGCAGTCGGGTGTAGCCGAGATCCTGAGCCATGCGCTCAAGGTCGATTTCTGGGATGTGGACGCGATGGCCGATGCCATATACGGACTGTTGCATTACCCGGCACTGTCCGAAACTTTTGCCAGGCTGGGTTCGGCAGATGCAGACTCGCTGAAATGGAGTTCGGCAGCGGAAAAGATAAAGAAAGTGTATCTTTCTGTAATAAAATGATTTAATGTGTTTTTCCGGGATGGGAAGGCCTTCCCTTGCTTCGATGGAGAAACCTTGCTGGAGTTTTGGAATCAACCCGGTCCTGGCCTGTGGAAAAGGACGCGCTGGCTAGCAGTTGTCTTGGTTGAAAAAAATAGGAGAGATTGTTATGGACAGTTTAAGCCTCGTTTTCAAGATTCATCATCCGTTTTATTTGCGGACATATCGTTTTTTCGATATCGGCGAGAGACATAATTATTACGATGACTACCGGAACAAGTATATCCTGAAACGTTTCTCAGAAAGGTCTTATTATCAGGCAAATGCTTTGATGATGAAGTTGTTTGCGAAATACGGGGATGGTTTCCGGATTTCTTTTGCCTTCAGCGGGAACGCTATCGACCAGATGCAGTGGTACATGCCTGAGCTTTTGGAGGATTTCAAGCAAGTGGTAGCCTGCCCCAATGTGGAGCTGCTGGCTACTGATTACAGTGCCAGTGCCGGTTCTGTGCTGAACAAGGAGCTGTGGAAGAGGCAAGTGGAAAACCATAACCGGCGTTTGCAGGAAGTGTTCGGCCGTCAGGCGAAAGTCCTGGCCGGGACGCAGCTGCTTTACGATGACGGTATCGGCAAGGCTGCCGCGGAGATAGGCATGGCAGGGATGCTGACTGAAGGCGCGAAGCCGGTTCTGGGCTGGAAAAGCCCTCATGTGCTGTACAGGCATCCTACGGAGAATTTGAAATTGATTCTGCGGGACGGGGGGCTCAGCGAGGATATCAGCTTGCGTTTTTCCCGCCGGGATAGCGGCGTATGGCCTGTTACGGCAGAGAGTCTCGTGGAAAGGATGCAGGTCGGCAGGGAAGAGTTGCTTCAAGGCAGCCATGTGACCTTGTACGTCAATTATGCCGTGATGGGAGAGTTCCAGGAAAAGGATAGCGGGATTTTCGATTTTTTTGAAGCTTTGCCTGATAAGGTGTTGAATGGTAGTGATTTCTGTTTTTCGCACCTGGAAGATTTGTGTGCATTGCCGGAAGATGCTCCGGCTCTGCATGTGCCTTTCACTATTTCGGATGTGGATGAAGAACGGGATTTGACGGCTTTCTATGCAAATGATTTGCAAAAAGATGTGATGGAAAATTGGCGCAAGGTCTGTCCGGCCATGCTGCATTGTCCGGATTCGGAATTGCAGAAGGATTTCCGCTTCCTGACCGGGGTCGAGAACCTGGGTTTCATGTCTACCAAGTATTTTACCGAAGCGCCTTCGATTCGTTACCTGAATCCTTACGATTCGCCTTACGATGCCTACATCAACTATATGAACATATGGTCTGATTTCATGGGGCGGTTGAAGACCGGCGGCTGGGTGGATGAGGACGGGACTCCTGTGGAGAAGGATATCCTCTCTGACTTTGTGCCGGATTCGGTCCGCAAGGCGGTGGATGCGGCGGCTTATGCGGCTTCGGATGTGGTGGATTCGGCGGCCGATGCCTTGGCCGGGGCGATGGATTCCGTGGGAAAGGCAGTCAAAGGAATGTTTTCCAAGATGAAACGTGGTCGGAAAGCCCGGCCTGGAGAAAAAGCGGAGCCGGAAGAGCTGGACAAGGTTTCGGCTATGAAGGATTTTGTGGCGGAAACGGCAGGAAAGGCAGGGCAGGCAGCCATGAAAACGGTCCGCAAAATGAAGGATCTGGGGCAAAAAGCTTTGGAGCCGGATGTGGATAAGATAGCCGGAAAGGCTGCGGATGCGATGGATTCGGCTGAGAAGGCGGTGAAAAAAGCGGTCCGCAAAGGAGCCGAGGCGGTCTTGAAGGCGGTCGAAGATCCGGAAGAGGAAAAGCCTCGCAGGAAGGCGGCTGCAAAGCGTGCTGGCACTCGCAGGAAATCGGCTGTCGCGGTGTCGGATGTGAAATCGGCTTCGCAGGAGTTTGACAATCCGGACAAGGATGCGGTACCGGTAGCCGTTGCCAGGAAAAGAGCGCCGAAAGGCAAGGCTGCGGCGGTTGGAACGGGGGAAGCTGCGGGGGGCAGGCGTGTTTCGGCTGCAAAGGTTTCCGGGAAGCCTGCGGCCAAGGCTTCAGCCAAGTCCTCGCCTGAGCCGGGAAAGGTCTCGCATGGCAGGAAAAAAACGGAATAAACCCAAATCGGTCATTAGACATTGGGGAGATTGCCCGCTTGTGTCCGCAGCATGCTTCTCGCCTAGCCGAAGGCGTAGCGGGCTACGTCGAGGCGTAGCGAGAAACAGGATGCGGACAGAAGCGGGCAAGATGCCCGAAAGCCTCATTTCCCCAATCAGAAACGGACACGGCGTGTCTAATGACCGATTTGGGTTAAAGGAATAGAGTCTGGTTTTCTGAATCACAGGCCGGGCGTTTTCCCCGCTGGGCAGGCGAAGCCTCAGCCCGTCGGGGAAACGACTGGAAGCTTTCCTGCTGGTATGCGATCCTGAATCCCTGATGCTTGGAATCCTTGTGGACATTGCGGGGATTTCGATTTGAAAGGGCGGCCAAAAGCCTGTTTCCGGTAATGCCAAAGCAACGCGGCAAAGAGTGTGCAAACCGAGTGCAGAGCCGGAGTCCCGATTGAGTCGACCTCCATTCCAAGCGTTCTTTTGCTTGGGCATGGCCGGGACGGAGGGGTTTCGGCTATGTGCCTTGTCTGGACTCTGCCGAGGTGCAGCCAGTCTTCGGCGAAGCCAGATTGCCCGTTGTTATGGCTCTCCGCCTTCTTTGTCGGAGGACCATCTTTTGGGCATACTCTTTTCCCCCTATTCCATGATGAGGGGAATCGAGTTCTCGTTCCTGTATTCGGTAGGGGTCTTGCCGGTATGGCGGCGGAAGAATTTGCCGAAAGACGAGGCATCGCTGAAGGAAAGATGGTCTGCGACTTGCTGTATGGAGAGGTCGGGCTTGCGCAGGAAAACAGAAGCTTTCGTGACAATCATGTCGGCGATAGCCTGGCTGGCGCTTTTGCCCGTGTAATGTTGGCAGATATGTGTCAGGTAATGGGTGGATATGTTCAGTTTCCGTGCGTAGAAAGCCACTTCGTGTTCCTTGACGGCTTGGGTCTCGAGCAGGGTGAAGAAGCGGTTGCAAAGCAATGCCGGCCGTGAAATTTCCAACGGGTTCAGAGGTGTTTTCAGGTATGCCTCTGTCATTTTGATCGTTTTGGCGTGGAATAGCAGCACTGCGTGCTGGAAGATGGTCTTGTCCAAGGCGGAGTCTCCGATGCCGGCGTTCTGCCGGATGAGGTTGAAATATGCCAGAAGGATGTTGGTTTCTGTTTTCTTCAGAGTGTAGAAGTTGGAAGCGAAGCGGTGCATGGAGTGCTGCACGGGACGGTTCCCGTGGGCGGCGGCATCCATGAATGTCCTGCTGATGGCTATCGCGAAACCGTGTATTCCTTTCCCTGGCTGCAAGTATTCAAGGCGGTTGAACGGTTTGATGTCAATCAAGTTGTTGGTTTTGTTCGTGCAGGTCTGCGTCTGGCCATCGATGCAGACCTGAAGCGAACCTTTGAGTATGAAGAACCTGATAATCAGGTCGGAAATTGGTTTGAACGGTTCTTGGGCCGTCCAAATGCAGTTGGAAGACCTGACTTCGGCCTGGAGAGTCCCTTGTTCGATGTGTTTTTCAGCAAACAAGCGGCTGAAATCGTCTAATTTGCTCATTGTCGATGTGTTTTGCTTCGGGCATGTTCTATGGGCCAAGGTCGGGAGCGGCAAACCAGCCCGGCGAGTCTAATGACCGGTTTGGGTTTACCGGGCGGCCTTTTTGTTCCGGTTGTCCGAGGCTCCGTTCTGGTAATCGTTCATGGCCCCTCCGCCCAAGGCTTGGTAGAGCGAGACGCAGTTGGAAATCTCGGTCAAGCGGTTGGCTACTTGGCTGATTTGCGCCGAGAGCAGGCTTTGCTGCGCGGTCAGCACTTCCAAGTAGGTGGTGGAGCCGTGTTTCATCAAGAGCTGGGTGCTTTGCACGGCATCTTGCAGATGGCGGATTTGCAATGCGTAGTTTTCCGTTTTGGCTTGGGCGCTCTTGACGGCCATGATAGCATCGTTCACTTCGATGCCGGCATCGATCAGGGTCTGGCGGAAACCGATTTCGGCTTCTTTCTCCTGGGCTTTGGCAATGTCCAAGTTGGCTTTCAAGGTCCCGCTTTGGAAAATGGGCTGGAAAAGCGATCCCAAAGCGTTGTAGATCATCTCGCCGAAGTCGAAAGTCCCGGTAATGGTGATGGAAGGGAAGAATTCGGAACGGGCCTGCTGGGTATTGTAGAAAGCCTGGGCCAAGGCTTGTTCGGCTTGGTTCACATCGGGCCGTTGGCGTAAGGCAATCAGCGGAATGCCTATTTGGATGTCTTGCGGGCTTTGCCAGTCGTCCATGCTGCCTCTCGGAATTTCCTGAGGCGGGATGCCCAAGAGGCTGCATAGCGAGTTTTCGGTCTGCATCACTTGCTGGCGGATATCAATCAATTGGTTCAGTACATTGTAGTAGTTGGCTTGGGTTTGGGAGAGCGATGCCGAATTGGCTTTGCCGCCCTCTACCAAATGGCTTGTCACGCTTACGTTTTGCCGCCAGCTGGCTTCGGTCTCGGCATAGATCCCGGCCTGTTCGTCCAAGGCCAGCAAAGCATAATAGGTAGCGGCCACGGTGGCGATAAGCTGGGAACGGACAGCTTGGGCGTAGGCTTGGGTCTGAAGCAAGGCTGCTTGGCGGGAACGCTTGCTGTTGAGCAGGTTGCCGAACAGGTCTATTTCCCAGGAAGCGTTGACGGGAAGCTGGTAACTCCAGCTGCCGGCTTGGTCGGTCGTGCCGCTGATGCCTCCGCCGGGCGAGATGTCGAACGAGGGCAGGAAGGCTAATTTGGAGGCTTTGAGCGAGGCCTGGGCTTCCTGCGCATTGAGCAGGGCGGTCTGCATATCGGCATTGTTTCTCAGGGCCGTGTCAATCAGGGCGGTCAAATAGGGGTCGGTGAAGAAACTCCGCCAGTCGCATTGTCCAAGATTGAGTGAGTCCCCTTGCGAAATCCGGGTATAGGAGGGAAGGCTGTCCCATTGGTTTCCCATGCGCCGGTCTTTCCATTCGGCTACGGAGTCGGGCGCGGCTTGCAGCGGGCCGATGACTTGATCCGCGCCTTGGTAGCTCGCTCCTTTGAATTTGCCGTAGATGCCACAGCTGCTGAAGCTCAGGACAGCAGCCAGGCAAAGGCTTAGTCCGGCCAGCTTTCTGGCAGCCGTCAAGCCGCGCCCAGCCTCGGCAGGCGCGGGCGGTTGCGTTATTTGCTTTGTTTCCATGTTTTCATGCAGTGAGCCGCTGTTGACGGGTCTATTGCGCATTTTCATTGTCAACCTCCTTTCCCCGGCCTAAGATCAAGCCGTATTTTTCTTGCAGTTTCTGGAATACCATGAAGAACAGCGGGACTACGAGCAAGAGAGCGATAGTCCCGATGGTCATTCCTCCTACGACCCCAGCGCCTAATGTCCGGTTCCCGTTGGCGCCTGCGCCCGTGGAGGATAGCAAGGGCAGCATCCCGAAAATCAGGGTCAGCACGGTCATCAGGATGGGGCGCAGGCGGACGCGGGCAGCATGGAAGGCTGCGTCCCGTATGCTCATGCCCGAATGGCGGGCTTCGCTGGCGTACTGGGTAATCAGGATCGCGGTCTTGGCAAGGAGGCCGATGATCATGATCATGCCCGTCTGCAGGTAGATGTTGTTTTCCACGTTGAATATTTTGGCCGCCAGGAAACATCCGAGCACTCCGAACGGGATGGAGCAAATCACGGCCAAGGGGACAAAGAAGCTTTCGTAAAGCGAACACAACAGCAAATATACCAGGATCGTGCTGACAAGAAGGATGAATACCGTGTTGTCCGTCTGGTTCTGTTCGCGGGAAGAACTTCCGAAATCGAAGCCGTAGCCCTCGGGGAGTGTCTCTTCAGCTACTTCCCCGATAGCTTTTATGACATCGCCGGAACTGTATCCGGACGCAATCGTGGCGTGAGCCGAGATGCTGTTGAAGAGGTTGAACCGGCTCAGGCTTTCAGGCCCGGAGGTTTTCTTGATTGTCACGAACTGGCTTACGGCAGCCATCTCGTCCCCGTTGCGGAAGTAGATGTTGTCGAGAGAGCTTTTGTCCAGCCGGTATTCGGGTTCGGACTGGATGATTACCCGGTACACTTTGGAAAAACGGATGATGTTGGAAGCGTAAATTCCTCCGTAATAACCTGATATGACATCAAGCACGTCTGACGGGGAAACACCGGCCCGCTTGCACTTGGCAGCATCCACGTCCACGATATACTGCACGTAGTCCACTTTGAACGAACTGAATGCCGCCATGACTTCCGGGCGTTGGTTCAATTTGCCGAGGAAGGACTGGGCGATGTCATAGAAATCGTGGATGTCGCCGCCTTTGCGGTCCTGGAGGTAGAATTCCACGGCGTTCCCTGTCCCGTAGCCGTCAATCATGCTGGGCGCCATCACAAAGACTTCGGCATCGGTCACGGCCTTGGCATCGCGGTTGAGCCGGGCCATGACCGCCGTGGAACTGTGTTCCTTTCCTTTCCGTTCGCTCCAGTCGTTGAGCTGGATGATCAGCATCCCGGAGGATCCGCCTGCCCCGCCGGCCATGCTGAATCCGACCACGCGGGAGTAGGCTTTGACTTCTGGATAAGACTTGACGATGGCTTCAATTCTGTCCACGATGCTGGAGGTGAACTGGGTCGTGCTGCCCGGCGAGGTGTTGACAGAGACGAACAGCGTCCCGGTGTCTTCGTCTGGCACCAGGCTTTTCTTGGTGTCCCGCATCAGGAAGACCATGCCTATGCAGGCCAGAACCAAGCAGATGCCGGCAATCCATTTACGTTTGAGGAGGAAACGCAGGCCGGAAGTGTATTTGTTTAACAAAGCCGAGTAGGAAATTTCGTAGACTTTCCGTACCCAGACTGTGAATTTCTGGCGTTTGCGGCGTTTTTGCAGCAGAAGGGCGCTCAAGGCAGGGCACAGGGTCAAGGCGTTGATGGCCGAGATGCCTACGGCGGCGGCCATTGTCAAGCCGAACTGCCTGTAGAAAATCCCGCTGGTGCCGCCCATGAATGAAACAGGGATGAATACAGCCATGAAGACGATGGTTGCCGTGACGACCGCGGCTGTCACATCGTGCATGGCTGATTCGGTGGCTTTGACCGAATCCTGTTCTCCCTCGTCCATCTTGGCTTGGACGGCTTCGACCACGACGATGGCATCGTCCACCACCGTCCCGATGACGAGAATCAAGGCGAATAAGGTCAAAAGGTTCAGGCTGAAGCCGAACAGGTAGACGGCGGCGAATGCGCCGATCAAGGAGACAATCAAGGACAGCGAGGGAATCAAGGTCAGCTTGTAGTCTTGCAGGAAGAAGAACACGACTAGCACGACCAAGATGATGGCTTCGATCAAGGTCTTGATTACCTCGTGTATAGAGGCAAAGAGGAAGTCGTTGGTGTTTTGCAGGTACAGGTAGTCTAATCCCGGAGGGAAGTTCTTGGAAAGATCCTTGAGCAAAGCTTCGATTTCCTTGTTGATTTCGGTAGCGTTCGATCCGGCGGTCTGGTTGATCATCATCGTGACCCCGGGATGCCCGCTCAGCCCGCCTTCGTATTCGTAGCTTTGGTTTCCCAGTTCGATTCGTGCGATATCCTTGAGTCTCAACACTTCCCCGTCTTCAGTGGCTCTGATGACCATATTCCCGAATTCTTCAGGCGTTTCGTAGCGTCCCCGGTATTTTATCGTGTAATTGAACACATTCCCGGAATTTTCGCCGAACGATCCCATCGAAGCTTCGATGTTCTGTTCATCCATGACCTGGGCGATGTCCGAGGGGACCAGGCCGTATTGGGCCATGCTTTCGGGGTCGAGCCAGATTCTCATCGCGTAGGTGGCACCCATGCAGCGTACATCGCCTACGCCTTGGATGCGCTGGATCTGAGGCGCGACATTGATGTTGATGTAGTTGGTAATGAACGTCTCGTCAAAGGAGTTGTCCGGGCTGTAGACGCCGATGATGGCCAATGTGCTGGGCTGGCGCTTGTTCACGGTGATGCCCACCTGGGTCACCTCGCTCGGCAGCTGGCTCTGTGCCCTGGAAACACGGTTCTGGACGTTTACCGCAGCCTGGTCCGGATCTGTGCCTTGCTTGAAATAAATGCTGATGTCGGCTGAACCGGAGGAAGCGGTCGATTCCATGTAGGTCATGTTTTCCACTCCGTTGATGGCTTCTTCCAGAGGCACGAGGACGGCTTTCTGCACGGTTTCCGCGCTGGCTCCCATGTACGAAGCTGATACATGCACGGTGGGAGGGGCGATATCGGGGAATTTCTCGATGGCCAAGCCTTTCAAGGCTAAGATGCCGAGGAAGACAATCGCGACCGAGATGCAGATGGCCAGGACGGGTTTTCTGATGAATATGTTCTTGCTCATGGTTATTCTACAGTCTTAATGTCCATATTGTCTCTCAATAATCCAGCGCCGGAAGCCACGATAACGTCTCCGGGCTGCAAGCCTTCGGTCACGATGTATTCTTTGCCGTCGCTCATTTCCGAGACCTTGATCTGGGTGTTCTTGGTCTTCCCGTCGATTACTTTATATACGAATATCTTGTCTTGAAGTTCGTAGGTGGATTCCTGAGGAATCAGGATGACATCTTGGTAGGTCTGGGGCATCAGGACGCTGCCGTTGGCCCCGCTCAGCAGCAAGCGGTCGGGATTGGGGAAGACCGCCCGGACGGAGACCGTTCCTGTGTTTTCATTGATCAGCCCGCTGATGCTTTCCACTCTTCCGCTATGGTCGTAGAGCGAACCATCGCTGAGCTGGAGCTGGATATCCGGCATGTTGGCAATGGCATTGCTGAGATTGCCGTATTGCCGTCCTAACTCCAGAATCTTGTTTTCGTTGAAGGAAAAGTATACGTACATGCTGGTGTTGTCCGAAACGGTGGTCAGCGGTTCCGTGCTGTTGGCGCTTACCAGGCTGCCTTCGCGCAGCGGCAAGGTCCCGACCACGCCGTCAGCAGGGCTGCTGACTTCGGTATAGGATAAATTGTTCCGGGCATCGATTTCCAAGGCTTCCATCTGGGCGAGGGTTGCCTTGGCACTATGCAGGGCGTTGAGGGCCGATTTGAGTTCGTATTCGGATACCACCTGATGCTCGAAGAGAGCTTTGGTGTTGTCATAGTCCAGCTGGGCCGATTCCACGCCTACTTTGGCCGATTCCAAATTGGCTTCGGCAGCCCTCAACGCAGCGATATACGGCACTTGGTCAATGACGAAAAGCACTTGGCCTTTCTTCACGGCTTCTCCTTCCTTTACATTCACTTGGGTGATTTTCCCTGAAACCTGGGCGTAGATATTGATGTCTTGCCGGCCTCGGACGATGGCGGAGTAAGAACTGTTCAGGACTTTGTCCGCGGTGGAGATGGACAGGACCGGGTACTCGGGCGTGCCTGCCTGGCCTTGGCGGTTCTGGCATCCGCTCAAGAGAGCTGCAGCGCCAATCAGCAGCCCGGTTGCAAAGATTTTTGACCTCATGGTATTTCCCTTTTTATTGTTAACAATCTATCCGGCAAGGAGGCTTGCCGTTTCCTGCATGTCTGTCAGGCATGTTCCATGGTGCCGGGGCAGGCGGACAGGGTCATGATCCCGGTTCCGGCCGCATGCATCGGGTGGCAGCTTTGGCAAGCCCCGTGCAGTTGCGGCCTGCTATGCGTGGGGGCTTTATGTTCATCCGATGCGCGAAGCATCCAGCCCTGATTCGCAGGCTGTCTTCATGCCTGCTTCCGGGGGCAATCTGAAGATTTCTTGTCCCCGATTGTATTTCCCCTCTTTCAGACTTCCTTTGAACGGACGCAAAGTAAGGGGATATGTTTCAATTTGGATTGGTTTATATCGAATCTAATATAGTTCATTTGGAAATGCGTTTGGAGGGGAGAGACGGATTTAACTTTCGTTAACATTTCCGAGTTCCATTTGTAACTATTTGTTAAGGAATCGGAAATGACCATGAAACTTCCATGGCAGACCTTTGCAGCATCGAATCTGGGATTTTACATTTTACAGATGATGCAATTGGCTGATAGGGGATTCTTTGCGGGTTTTTCCCGTTTGGGGTTCTGCTTCCTTTCAGGACAAGAAGAATTCAAATCATAAGACAATGACAAGACTATTGAAATTTTTCCTTTGCTTATGCGCCGCGATGATGGCGGGAAGAGTGCACGCCGAAGACGTGACTGGAGATGTTTCGGCCAATCTGGGAGCGATCCGTGGCCGTATCGTGGACGAGGCCAGGCATACCTTGCCCGGTGCCTCCATTTGGATCGCCAGCCTGCAGGAAGGGGCCGTCAGCGATGTGGACGGTTACTACTCCTTGTCTAACTTGGATCCTGGAACCTACACATTGAAGGTGACCTATGTGGGCTTCACGCCCAAGGAGGTGCAGGTGGAAGTCGTGGCCGGGAAGACGGTTTCTCTGGACATCGTGCTGCATGAGGGTGTCCAGCTGCACGAAGTCTCGGTCGTAGGAGCGTTCAGGGGCCAGAGAAAGGCCTTGAACAGCCAGAAGAACGAAATAGGAATCGTGGATGTGGTATCGGCGGACCAGATCGGCAAGTTCCCGGATGCCAATATAGGGGATGCCTTGAAGCGGATCAGCGGCATCAACGTCCAATACGACCAGGGGGAAGCCCGTTTCGGCCAGGTGCGTGGTACGTCTGCCGATATGAGTTCGGTGACAATCAACGGGAACCGTCTGCCTTCGGCCGAAGGTGACATCCGTAACGTGCAGCTGGACTTGATCCCTTCGGACATGATTCAAACTATCGAGGTGAACAAGGTGGTGACTTCGGATATGGACGGGGATGCCATCGGGGGGGCGATTAATCTGGTTACCAAGAGCACGCCTTACCGCAGGACGTTTTCCGCCACGGTGGGAAGCGGTTACAATGTGGTCAGCGACAAAGCGCAGCTCAATCTGGGCCTGACCTACGGGGATCGTTTCTTCAAGGACAGGTTCGGCCTCATGGTGGCGGCTTCTTACCAGAACGCGCCTATCGGTTCGGACGATGTGGAATTTGAATACGACCGCGACGAGGAAACCGGCGAAGTGTTCCTGACCGATGCTGAAACCCGGCAATATTATGTGACCCGTCAGCGTCAGAGCTACTCTTTGTCATTGGATTACGATATCAATGCCAATAACAAGTTGACCTTCAAAGGTATTTATAACCGACGCCATGATTGGGAGAACCGTTACCGCATCTCCTTCAAGGATTTGGATAAACCAGAAGAAATGGAGGCGGAGATTGAGACAAAGGGCGGGAACATGGACAACCGGAACGCCCGGCTGGAGTTGCAGCAGACCATGGATTTCGCTTTGGATGGACAGCATCTTATTGCCAAGCGTCTGAACCTGGACTGGGGGGCTTCTTATTCCCGTGCCAGTGAAGACCGGCCGCATGAGCGTTATTTCAATTTGAAACAGAAGGATCTGGCATTCGACATCGTGGGGGCTGGCGGGCGTTTTCCTTATATCGCCAATCCGGCCAACCTGCATGAAGGTGAATGGGAAGTGGATGAACTGACTGAATCCGACCAGAATATTTACGAAACCGATATCAAGGGTCATTTGGATTTCAGTCTGGATCTGGCCAAAGGGGAGTTCAGCAACAAGCTCAAGTTCGGAGCCAAGCATGTGAGCAAGACCAAGCACAAGGATATCGTGATGCATGACTATGCCGGGGCTTATGAAGATGCGTACGGTTCGGCCTGGTCGGCCAACTTGGTGGAACAGATTCGCGACGGGTATATGCCGGACGGGGATTATCCTTCCACGGATTTTGTCAGCAACGGGTATCTGGGAAGCTTGCGGCTTTCGGATCTGGAAGGGGAGCAGGTTCTGGAAGAATCTTCCGGAAACTTCGATGCCGAGGAGCATGTAAGTTCGGCCTACGTCCGCTTCGATCAGAACTTCGGTTCGCAGCATCAGTTGATCGTGGGCTTGCGAATGGAGGCTACGAACCTGGCTTACGAAGGCTTCAACTGGAATATCGATGAGAACGAAGAGGAAAGCTTGGTGCCTACCGGCCGTCAGAAACACCGCTATTTCAACTGGCTGCCGAGCGTTCTGTACCGTTACGACATTACGGACCGTTTGCAGTTCCGGGCCTCTTTCACCGAGACTTTGGCGCGTCCCAAGTATTCGGCTTTGGTCCCCAGTACGCATATCAACCTGTATGATATGGAAATCACGCTGGGTAATCCGGATTTGTCTCCCACTTTGTCTTACAACTTCGATGCGAGCATCGACTATTTCTTTGAAAGCGTGGGGCTGGTCTCTGCTGGTATCTTCTACAAGCGCATCAACGACTTTATCGTGGACCAGCGGATCAGTGGCGAATATGAATATGCCCCTGGTATCTTCGGGGATTTCGACAAGATTGTCCAGCCTGTCAACGCAGGGGATGCCGACCTTCTGGGCGTGGAGGTGACTTTGCAGCGCGACTTAGGTTTCATCGCGCCGGCTCTCAAATGCCTGGGTGTTTACGGAAACTACACCTATACTTATTCCAATGTGCAGAATTTCAACTTTGAAGGTCGTGAAAACGAGCAAGGCTTGCGTTTGCCGGGTTCGCCTGCGCACACTGCAAACGCTTCTCTCTACTTTGAACTGAAAGGTGTCCATTTGCGGCTTTCGTACAACTATGCATCCTCTTTCATCGATGAAATGGGCGAACATGCCGATTTGGACCGTTATTACGATGCCGTTAACTATTTGGACTTGAACGCCAGCTATACTTTCGGCAAGGATTTCAAATGGACTGTCTACGCCGAAGCCAACAATCTGCTCAACCAGCCTTTGCGCTACTACCAGGGGACCAAGGAACGTACCATGCAGGCGGAGTTCTACGGAATCAGGTTCAATGCGGGCGTGAAGCTCAATTTCTGAGAAATGGCGGCTGCGGCACTCTGCCGCCTCGGGACTGCCAGTTGACCGGAGGATCGGTCAGGCTTCGGGATTCCCTTTGCTGCTGCAGCCGGCCTTCATGCCCGTGGGACGGAATCCTTCGGATGCTGAAGGCCGGTCCGCGGGGCAAAGGGACTCGGCTGCAGGAGGATGGATTCCCGTAAGAACGGCTGGAGCGTGTCCCAATGCTTTCCGGGGATTTTGAAAAGAATTTGGAATTGATAGGTAATCTTGCCCCGGAAAGGCAATGCCTGGATGGTCAGAGTGGCATGGAATGTATGCACTCGAAGGTATCGCGCAGGGTCGCGTTCCGCTTTTTGATGCAAAAAATGAAATACGATAGGACATGAAGAAAAAGTTGATGTTTCTGGCCGGGCTGGCTTTCGCCATGCCGGCCTTCGCCCAGACCCCTGAGGAATGGGAGGCTTTGGAAAGTGATGTGAATTTCTATCTGGCCAACGATTTGGGTCGCAACGGGTACTACGACCAGAAGACGATTGCCGAGACGATGGGCGTGATGGCCGAGACGCTGAGCGTGGAATGCGTGCTGGCTGCGGGCGACGTGCATCATTTCGAAGGGGTCCGCAGTGTGGACGACCCGCTTTGGATGACGAATTACGAATTGGTTTACAAGCATCCGGAGCTGATGATTCCTTGGTATGCGATTTTGGGGAACCATGAGTACCGGAGCAATCCCCAGGCGGTGATCGACTACAGCAAGGTCAGCGCCCGTTGGAACATGCCTTCGCGCTATTATGTGAAGATGATCGAGGACAACGGGGTGACGGTCTGCGTCCTGATGATCGATACGGCACCGCTTATCGACAAGTACCGCCGGGATGCGGAAGACTATCCCGATGCCGGCAAGCAGGACATGGGAAAGGAGCTGGCTTGGATTGATTCCGTTTTGGATACGGTGAAGGCTGACTGGACATTGGTGGTGGGCCATCATCCTATCTATGCGCAGACCGACAAGAATGAATCGGAACGTACCGATATGCAGCAGCGGGTGGACAAGATCCTGCGCGAGCACGGCAATGTGGACATGTACCTTTGCGGCCATATCCACAATTTCCAGCATATCCGAGTGAAAGGCAGCGACATCGATTATGTGGTCAACAGTTCGGCTTCGCTGGCGCGCGATGTGGAACCTATCGCTGGCACGCAGTTCTGCAGCAATGAGCCGGGTTTCTCGGTGATTGCGGCCGGCAAGAATGAGCTTTGCCTGCACATGATGGACAAGAACGGCAAGGTGTTATACACGGTGAAGAGAAGCAAGTAGGCCTTTGGCGGATTTGCTTGGAATAGCGGGCTTCCGGCATCGAGTGAGGTGCTGGAAGCCCGCTTGCCGTATTGGCTATGCCGGTAAGGGCTCTTGCTGTCCGGGATAGGTCCGGCTGTTCCGGATTTACGCCCGTTTGGGCGGTTTTCTAAGGTACTTGCCAGTTTCTTTCTCTTGTCTTTGTGCTATGGCGTTTCGCGCAATTGGGAACACTTTTGTACTTTTACAATCTATTTGAGCATTCGGGACAGGCGTTCTGTTTTTTTTGACCCGACACCGGCGCTTGCTCGTGCTTCAAAAGAGTTGAATGTCCGAAATCTGGGATTATGGCATTGATATTGAATATAGAGACATCCACCAAAAACTGTTCGGTGGCTTTGAGCCGGGATGGGGTCGTACTGGCTTGGCGCGAAAGCGAGGAAGGCAACGACCATGCGGCCAAGACTGCGGTCTTTGTGGAAGAAGTATTGTCCGAAGCCGGGAGAAAGGCCGAGGAGTTGGACGCTGTGGCGGTGGGTAAAGGTCCGGGTTCGTACACGGGTTTGCGGATTGGCGTTTCCACGGCCAAGGGACTGGCGTATGGCCTGGGGAAACCGTTGATCGCGGTCAGTCCTCTGCAGGCGATGGCTTCGGAGACGGCCAGGAGGGCTTCTGCGGCGGGTTTCAGGCAAGATGACGCGGTCTTTTGTTCCATGACCGATGCCGGGCGGATGGAGGTCTATGCAGCATTGTACGATGCCCGAGGCGAGGAATTGCGTCCGGTGGAAGCGGTGATTTTAGATCCGGATTCGTATTCGGAGTATTGGCAGGAGAGGGATATGTTCTTTGCCGGGAATGCCTGCTTCAAGTGCCAGACAGTCTTGGCTTCGCCTAGGATTCATTTTTGTCCGGATATCCATCCGTCGGCTCGATATATGCCCCTGTTGTCGGAGAAAGCGTTCCAAGGGAAGCGTTTTGAGGATCTGGCTTATTTCGAGCCGTTTTATCTGAAGGATTTCATTGCCGGAAGACCTCATGTGAAAGGCTTGGATTAGCGAGCCTTCCGTGATGGAATCCTGTGATGCGGCGGACGGCTGCTGTTTATGGATCTCTTTAAGGAACATGTTGATGGAAGCAAAGCTTTACCCTGTTTTGGGCTTGATGTCGGGTACTTCGCTCGACGGACTGGACATTCTTTATGCGGAATTCTGGCAGGAGGCATCGGGCCGTTGGCGGTACCGGATGGGTGCATCCGAGACGCTGGCTTATCCGGCGGGCTTGCGGGCTTCTTTGGCTTCGGCCATGGGAATGAGCGGTTTGGAACTTTCTCTTTTGGATGTGGGCTACGGGCATTTTGCAGGGCGTTGCATCCGGGATTTCGTGCGCAGGCATTCTTTGAAGCCTGCGTTTGCGGCAGTGCACGGGCATACGGTCTTTCATCAGCCGGAACGGGGGCTGAGCCTGCAGATCGGGGACGGGGCGGCCATGGCGGTGGAAAGCGGTTTGCCGGTAATCAATAAGTTCCGCAATACGGATGTGGCATTGGGAGGGCAGGGCGCTCCTCTGGTCCCGATCGGCGATGCCTTGCTGTTTCCGGAATACGATTTCTGCCTGAATCTGGGCGGTATTTCCAATATTTCGTTCGATGCCGGGAATAGGGAACGCTTGGCGTTCGACATATCTCCTTGCAACTTGGCCCTGAATTATTTGGCGGCATGGCAGGGCTTGGCTTACGACAAAGACGGAGCATTGGCTCGCAAAGGAAAAATGATTCTGCCGCTGCTGCAAGCCTTGGATTCGTTGGATTTTTACAGGCTCGAACCGCCTAAGTCTCTTGGTTTTGAATGGTTTTCTTCGGAATTCCGGCCTATTGTGGATTCTTTCAGGGATTTTTCCGTCCCGGATTTGCTGCGTACGGTAACGGAGCATATCGCAAGCCAGATTGCGCGGGTTTGCCTGTCGTGGCCGGGCAAGCATTCCATGCTGTTGACCGGGGGCGGGGCTTTGAACCTTTATCTGAAGGAAAGGATTGCGGCTTTGGCCGGTGTGGAAGTGGCTTCGGCCTCGCGCCAGCTGATTGAATACAAGGAGGCTTTGATTTTCGCCTTCATGGGCGTGCTTCGGATGCGCGGCGAACGTAATAGCCTGCGTTCAGTGACCGGTGCCCGGAAGGATGCTTGCGGAGGATGTGTGTTTTTGCCTTAAGGAAGAAAATATGGAAGAAACTAATCGGATTGAATTTAAGGAATGTTTGACCTCTGATTTGGATTTGGAGAAAGGTCGAGATAGTAACTAAGATAGTAACCAAGTTGAAATGCATTTGTCTGGTATTGTAGCGGATGCATTAAACCCAAATCGGTCATTAGGCTTCGGGCAGAAGCGGACAAGATGCCCGAAAGCACCATTTCCACCCTCGGAAACGCCCCGGCGAGTCTAATGACCGATTGGGGTTAAAGAAACGATTGGTTGTTTTTGCGGATTCGGTTGGAAGATTGGAGAAGTTGTTTGCTCGTTATTCAGACGAATTGCAGCAAGATTCGTATTATGTCCTACTATTGTGTGAGGAAACTTCTTTATCAAAGTCACAAATTTTTGCAAAATTGGGGAAGAGCCCTCAATCAAAGAATGTTAAGATGTATATTCAGCCATTGATTGATAGGAAATTGTTAGTACCTACGATAAAAGGTAAACCTGCAAGTCCTTATCAGAAGTATAAGACGACAAGTCTTGGGATGAAATTTTTGTATTATGTGAAACAAAGATGGGGGGATGGATAATTACTGATGTCTTAGAATGTCATCTATTTGCAGGATTTGCGGCAAGAGCCGGTCTTCGGAGCCGTTATGCACTACAAAGTCGGAACGGGAGGTTCTTTCAGAGACAGGCATTTGCTTTTCGAGCCGAGCCAGGATGGCTTCCCGGCTGCTGTGGTCGCGGGCTTGGCTTCGTTGGATTTGTTCTTCCAAGGGGGCTTCCACATCGATGATGAAATCGAACATCGGTGCCATGCCGCAGTCGAACAGGATGGCCGATTCCACGATGGCGTAGGGGGGCGGCGTGGGCAAGGCGGCGAGGCGGTGGAACCATTGGCGGCTGTCCTCGAAGACCAAGGGATGGATCAATGCGTTGAGTCTGGCCAGTTCCTGCGGGTCATTGAAAACAATCGCGGCCAAGGCTTTTTTGTCTGTCGCGGCGACTTCTCCGAACAGTTCGGCTATCTTTTGTCTTATTTCCGGCCGGGCCGAAAGGCGTTTGGCTTCGGTGTCGGCATCGTAAACAGGGATGCCTAAAGAGGAGAAAATCCGGGAGACGGTGGATTTGCCGCTGCCGATGCTGCCGGTGAGGCCTGTTTTGAGCATGATGGGTTCGGTTTTGAGGAAACAGTAATTTGTCAATGGACCTATAGCCCCAATCGGTCATCAGACTTCGGGGAGATTGCCCGCTTGTGTCATGCAGCATGCTTCTGGCCTAGCCGAAGGCGTAGCGGGCTACATCGAGGCGTAGCGGGAAACAGGATGCGGACAGAAGCGGGCAAGATGCCCGGAAGCCTCATTTCCCCAATCAGAAACGGACACGGCGTGTCTAATGACCGATTTGGGATTATTGGCTTGGATCAGAGAATTTGCGGCCGATTCGATAGGTTTTGATTCTAAGAAGCTGTTTAAAATTTCTTGCCATCCTGAAAAGGCTGGATTTTCAGGGAGCGGTTTCAGGATTTTGTTTGCCCGTCGGGGGCTATTCCGGGTCTTGGTTGAGTGATGCTCGAAGATAGCTTGGCTATCCTCCTTTGGAAAACGCCGCGCCATCCTTCCAAATCCCCTCCCGATGGCCTGAACAAATAAATTTAAACAGCTTTTAAATAGCAAAGGTGTACCTCGTCTTCCAGCATGAAGCTCCTTTAGAGTGAAACCATGCGTCAAGAGGGGTACACCTTTTATTATGGAATCCGCTTACTTCACGAGATTTCCAGGGCTGCCTTTTATTTCGTGTCGGGCAGCTGGTCGGAAAGGCTCGAAGCAATCGCGCTCTTTTCCATGCGCAGACGGCTGCCGTCTTCCACTTCAATCGATACGGTGGTTTCTTGGATATCGACGATTTTGCCGTGGATGCCTCCGATAGTGACAACGCGCTGGCCTTTCTGCAGGCTGTCGCGGAACTTCTTCTGTTCCTTGCTCCGCTTCATCTGCGGACGGATCATGAAGAAGTAGAAAATGACCAAGATGACTACGATCAACAGGATTTGTTGCAGGGCGGCGTTTTGGCCTTGTCCGGTAGCAGGCGCTTGCAACAGGATGTTCAGAAAATGCATGTCTAAAAAAAATTTTTAAAAATGAGGGAACAAAGATAAGACGTGGAGTCCTATCTGCCAAATCCTGGCTTTGGATTTAACATTTTTTGGGATAAAGAGGCACTGCAGTGTTTCCAAGCCCGTCTGCTCCGTGCGGATTGGCAAGGCGGAGAGTGGGGATTGGGGTGCAGGCTGGCATTTCCAGGCTGTGCGTTTGCGATGCCCGGTTATCTCCACGAGGCAAGCAAATGCGACTCCGGACAGGCGGATCCGGCAGTGTTTACCCGATCAAGCCCCGGCCGCTTTTGCGGAGTTTCTTTTCCTCGGCCAGGTCTTTGGCAATCTTGTTGAGGATTCCGTTGATGAAAGCCCCGCTGTCAGCAACGCAGAAGCGTTTGGCCAATTCGATGTATTCGTTGAGGGTGACCTTGACCGGGATGGACGGGAAATTGAGGAATTCGCATACCGCCATGCAGAGCAATACTTTCTCTGTGAGCCCGATGCGTTCCGGCTTCCAGTTCTGGAGCCGGGCGAACACGTAATCGTTGTATTCGTCCTGATGCAGCAAGGTCTTTTCAAGCAAGGTTTTCCCGAAGGCTACAGCCTCGTCTTCGGCAGACCAGCCCCGGTCCACATTGTCGAGCCGTTCCGGGCTCATCTGCCCGATCAGAGACGAGACCCAGACGGTCACCGATTCGTAATCCGATTCCCAGTACAGAGAACGTTCCTCGCAATAGGATCTCAGGATCGGGTTAGGGCCGATTTTCCGCCGGTACATCTTGCGCAGGAAGGCCCGGTGGAATTCGAAGCAGGTCTTTTCCGCCTCTTCTTCTTTTTCCCAGTCCGCTTTCAGGTTTTCCAGCACCTTGTCGGCTACGGACGGCCCATCCTGGAAGTTGAAGAGGTCGTTGAACATGGCTGATATCAAATCAGCCTGGCGTTCCCGCCAATTGAATTTGTAGTTCTCGATATTGAGCAAGTAATTGGGATCCTTGCAGAGATGTTCCACCGCCAGATTCTGAGCCATCATGCGCAGCCCTTCCAATTGCGTGTCGGGGAATCGTTTACGTTCAATCAGGCTTTCGAGTCTTTCCTGGGCGTACTCGGAGAGGGAAATCAGGAATGATATGTGCGAATAGTACAGCGAAGCCGTCTGGTCCAGCCCTGCCAGCAGGTTCTTCTGGCAGGCCAGCGCCGATTCGGCTCCGCCTTGTACAAAACCATAATATGCCTGGACGGCTTTTTCTCGGATGTAGCGTCTGTTGAACATTCTATAAATTGCTTGTGTGGGAAGCGGCAATCCTTGGGAGGATCGGCTTTTCCCCTTCGGCGGGGAAAACGGCAAAAGTACGGAAAAATTTCATACGGCAAGGTTTTGCCTGCCGGGCCGCTACGTCTTTCCGCAGCGGCGTTCATGGGCATCGCCTTATCCGGCAACCATTCTGGATACGAAGTACCGGTGCAGATCCGTGCATTCGGTCAGTTCGGGGTGGAAACTGGCTGCCAGCATGTTCCCTTGGCGGACCAAAACCGGATGATTCCTGTAGGATGCCAATGTTTCGACTCCATCCCCGCAGGCTTCGATGCGGGGAGCCCGGATGAATACTGCCGGGAGCCTTTGGGAAAGGCCTGCCACGTCCAGGTCTGTCACAAAGCTGTCGAGCTGCGATCCGTAGGCATTCCTTTTTACCACGATGTTCATCAGGCCGAGGCGGCTTTGCAGGCTGTTGCCTTCTATTTCCTTGGCCAGGAGGATCATGCCGGCGCAGGTGCCGAATGCAGGCATTCCCTTGGCTATGGCTTTGCGCAGCGGTTCCATCATGCCCGACCATTCCAATTGCTTGCCCATCGAGGTGCTTTCCCCTCCGGGCAGGATGATTCCGTCGATGTGGCGGAGGTCTTTTGGTTCCTTGATCCAGAACGTGTTGCATCCGATAGCCTGCAACATGGCTTCGTGTTCTTCTATCGCCCCTTGTATTCCCAGTATTCCGATGTTTTTCATGATCAGATTGCGTTATGGCATGTTCTAATGTCTTTTTCGAGATGGAAAGAAGACCTTGACCTTTTTTTGATTGGAAAGCCGCACCCGGTACGGTTTCTGTGCCGGGGCGGTCGGATTCCAGATGTCTTGCCAGAACAGGGCAGCGAGAGGCTGCCAGATTGTCCATGCGGGTACGCGCTCTGTTACCATCCTCGGTTAGCAAACAGCTGCTTGTCGTCCAGCTGCCGTACATCGATGCCGTGCATGGCTTCGCCGAGGTTTTCGGAAAGCTTGGCTAATTTTTTGGCATCCATGTAATTAGTGGTGGCTTCCACGATGGCTTTGGCCACTTTCTTGGGATTGGATGACTTGAAGATCCCCGAACCTACGAAGACGGATTCAGCTCCTAACAGGCGCATCAGAGCCGCATCGGCCGGCGTGGCTACGCCTCCTGCCGAGAAATTAGGTACCGGAAGCTTGCCGTTCTCGGCCACGTAGCAGACCAGGTCGTAAGGAGCGCCGAGGTTCTTGGCTTCGGTCATCAGTTCTTCCTTGCTGCAGGCTTGCAGGCGATGGATTCCGCCCATCACGGCACGCATGTGGCGCACGGCTTCCACGATATTGCCAGTCCCGGCTTCGCCCTTTGTGCGGATCATGGCTGCGCCTTCCCCGATGCGGCGCAGGGCCTCGCCTAAGTTGCGGCATCCGCAGACAAACGGAATCTTGAATTCGTGCTTGTTGATGTGGAATTCCTCGTCGGCGGGGGTCAGCACTTCGCTTTCATCGATGAAGTCTATGTCCAAGGCTTGCAGTATCCGCGCTTCGGCAATGTGCCCGATGCGGCATTTGGCCATGACCGGTATGCTGACCGCTTTCTTGATTTCCATGATCATCTTGGGGTCGCTCATGCGAGCCACGCCGCCTTGGGCGCGGATGTCCGATGGCACTCTTTCCAAGGCCATCACGGCAATGGCGCCGGCATCTTCGGCAATCTTGGCCTGTTCTACATTGGTTACGTCCATGATGACCCCGTTCTTCAGCATTTCTGCCAAGCCCACTTTGACTTTCCAGTCCGGGTTCTGTTTTGTTGTCGTTTTCATTGAAAATATGTGATTTAACAGGAGGCAGGCAATCTGGGTGGCAGCCCGCCTCGAAGGATTATCTGTCCTGAAGGCTTTCCAATAATTTCCATGGATTTGATCGCATTCCATCCTCGGGCGGCAGCTTGATCCGTGGGATTCGTCCTTACGAGCTTGAATAGGAGTATGTTGCTATTCGTCCCGTTCGATTCCGAACCGAAAAACAAAAGACAAATATAGCGAAAGTCGAGCGCAGAGCAAACGGGCTTGCACGATTTGCTCTGCCGAGACGCATCCTGTATCCTCTCTCGGCAGGCAGGCCGCAAGCCGGGGGCGGGTCGGACCGGGCAATCCCGGGATGGCTCGGCCTGGATTCCGCTTATAGCCCGTTGCAAGTCCTTCTCTTCAGGCAAGCCTGGTACAGGTACTCTTGGATTGTGGTACGGAGGCTCATGGTGGTGAGCAAGTTGTTCCCTGCCGTCGGATAGACCCGGTTGGACAGGAACACGTAGACCAGGCCGTAATCCGGATCCACCCAGAAATACGTCCCTGTGAAGCCGCTGTGCCCGAAACTGGAAACCGATGCTGATGGCGCGGTCGGCGATGGCAGGGAAGTGTCTGCAGGCGGTTTGTCGAAGCCCCCGCCCCGGCGGTTGTCTTCCGGGCTGAACTCGTTGGACGTGAATAAATCTATTGTCCCGGGATTGAAATACTGTATGCCGGCATATTCTCCTTTTTGCAACAGCATCTGGGCAATGACCCCTACATCGCGGGCGTTGGAGAAAAGTCCGGCCGAGCCGCCCACGCCGCCCGTCAATGCAATCAGCGGGTCGTGCACGAATCCTCGGATTTGGCGGTGGCGGAGCACCGTGTCGTTTTCCGTCGGCATTATCTTCTCCTTCTCGAAACGTTCCAGCGGGTGGAAGCCGATGTTCTTCAGACCGAGGAATCGGTAAAAGTTTTCCTCCACGTAGGCATCGAGCGAGGTACCGGCGAGCATTTGCAAGGCTTCGTTCAGGTAGTAGAATCCCAAGTCGCTATAGACGTAAGGTTTGCGGCGGTTTACCGGGCTTTCGTCAATCAGCTTCCGGATATGGGCGGCGTAGCCGGCTTGCAGGTAGAGACTGTCGGCGATTTGCAACGGGTACTGTGCCGAGGGCAGGGAATCGAATACAGGCATCCCGTTCCAGACTGGATCGGCCAAATCGACATAAGGGATATAGGATTTGAGTCCCGATTGGTGCGATAGCAGTTCCCGGAAAGTGATATTCCTTTTGTCTGTCCGCCGGAGCCGGGGCAGGAAGTCCGAGACCGGTTCGTCCAGATCGTAGACTCCCTCTTCGTACAGCCGCATGTAAGCCAGCGTGGTTGCCATGGTTTTGGTCAGCGAGGCTATGTCGTAGAGGTTGCCGGCTTCTACCGCAGGCGCCGAACTGTCGTAGGTGGGATACCCGAAACTGCGGTCATAGACCACCATGCCGTCCTTGGCCACGAATACCTGGCAGCCGGGCATGGCGCCTTGGCCGATGGCCGATTCGATCAGGGAGTCGATGCAGGGGAATACCGCTGGGTCCAAGCCTGTTTCCCAGGCGGGGCGGGTGCCGAAACGGGTGGCTTGGGTCTGGATGCCATGCCCGGCGGGCCAGTATTTGGCAATGCTGACCGGAAGGCGGCCGCTGGCGCCCAATCTTCCCGTGAGGATGTCGGCGCAGGCAATCTGGCTTTCTGCCACTTCCTGGTATCCGCAGAGGATGGCCTGAATCTTGGGCATCTCATAAAAAGGCTTCAAGGCGTAAGGCGGCGCGAACACCACAAGGGCGACCGGTTTGCCGAAATTCTGAAGGCTGTCCACCAAGCGGACAGTCTGGGGCGTGATGCCGTAATTCTTGGCCGGGCTGTAATTGGTATTGGTGATGCAGACGATGAGGATGTCGCTTTGTTCCACTTTCCGGCGGAAATCACGGTTGAAGGTTTCAGCAAAGTCGAAATCCCTGTGCAAGTCGATTTGCTGGAGATCCGGCTCATGGCTTGAAAGGCGGATGGCAAAGCGGGAACCTCCCTCATAGCCGATGTTGATGCAGAGTTTGCCGGGATAGCTGCGGGCGGGGAGCGGAAGCAGGCGGTCGAAGTTTTCAATCAGGGTCACGCTGCGGTCGTAGATGGCTTGCCTCAATTCGGCAGCCTGTGGCGTGTTTACGGAGTCTCTCAAGAAACGCTCCGTGTCTTGCAGGGCAATCGCGGAGGGACAGCTGTCGAAATTGCCTCGCTGGCGTTGCGCCAGCTTGTAATACAGGATTCGGCGGCAGGCATCCTCCAGGCGTTCTTTGGGCAGGATGCCTTTCTTGATGGCTTTGGCAATGGCTCGGATAGCCTCTTCCGGGGCCACCGGCAGCAGCAGCACGTCGCAACCGGCTGCCAAGGCCTGGACTTCGACCGAGCCTTCGCCCAAGTCGGGCATTCCCGGCTTTCCGGCCAGGGCGGAACGGACACCGGCCATTTCCAGCCCGTCGGTCACTATCAAGCCCTGATACCCGAGTTCCTTGCGCAGCAGCCCGTCCACCACCGCCGGGCTGAGCGAGGACGGCAGCCCGCAACTGTCGTAGGCAGGCAGGTTCAAATGCGCTACCATGATGCTTTCCACGCCTTGCTTGATCAGTTCCTTGAAAGGCAGCAAATGGATGCTGTCCATCAGTTGGCGGCTGTGCGGGATCAGCGGCAGCGCATGGTGGGAGTCGGTCTCGGTATCCCCGTGGCCGGGAAAATGCTTGGCCGACCCCATCACGCCTTCGGCTTGCAATCCTTTGAGGTAGAGTGTGGCAAGCTTGGCGACCCGTTCGGGGTCTTCCCCGAATGAACGGGTGTTGATGACAGGATTGTCCGGGTTGTTGTTCACGTCGGCATCTGGCAGGAAGTTCCATTGAATCCCTAGTAGGCGGCATTGGCGGCCCACTTGCCGTCCCATCGCATAGACAAGATCTTCGTCCGAGATGGCGCCCAAGGCTTGTTGGAGCGGGAATCGTGTTATGTCGGTTAGCCGCATTCCCGGCCCGGTCTCCCCGTCGATGCTCATCCAGAGCGGAAGTTCGGAGGCTTGACGGTAGGCCTGTTGCAGCTGGAGCATGTCTCCGGTCTTCCCGGCAAAGAAGCAGATGCCGCCGAAAGGATGCTTGGACAATAGGTCCTGCATCTGTTTGACGTATTTGGCCTCGGGCTTGGCTTTGGAACGGAGAATCATGGTCTGGGCCGCCATGTCCTCGATGGACATCTTATGGATGATCCGGTTGATTTCCGGGCTGTGGAGGTCTTTCTTGCTCGGATAGGGGATAGCAGCGGCGATTTTGCCGGAGCATCCTGGCAGGAAAAGTCCCGCTTCCGTTTCAACGAGGTCTGCTCGAAGGGAAAGGGAAGTGTCCGGGAACAATGTGTTGGCGTTTTCCTCCATGGCATTCTGGGCGGAAACCGGCATCGCGCACAGCAAAGGCAGCGGGAAAGCGGCTGCCCGGAGGGACTTCCGGAGGAGCCCCGTTTTCTTCAGGTTTAGGTGGATATTGAAAATGTTCATGATGCGACTATCTGGGGGTGGAGATGATACAATGCGTTTTATCCCGAAGCGGTCATCAGGCATTGGAGAGATTGCCCGCTTGTGTCATGCAGCATGCTTCTGGCCTAGCCGAAGGCGTAGCGGGAAACAGTATGCGGAAAGAAGCGGGCAAGATGCCCGGAAGCCTCATTTTCCCCATCAGAAACGGACACGGCGTGTCTAATGACCGATTTGGGTTTATACCTTGAGGGAGGCTCGAAAGTCAGCATTCCAAAAGAGAATCCGCGCCAGGGTGCGTTCTGCCGAGGCTTCTTCGTGGAATAGTCTTCTTTCGGGGAACCCTCTTCTTCTTTTCAGTAGCCTAGCAGATCCTGCATCCCGAAGCAGCCTGTTTTCCCTGGAAGCCATTCGGCAGCCATGACTGCGCCCCAGGCGAAACCTCGGCGGGATTTGGCTGTATGTGCCAGTTCGATGCTGTCGATATCCGATTCGAAAAAGAGGCGGTGCGTGCCTACGGTTTCTCCTTCCCGCAGGCTGAGGATCGGGAGGATGCCGTCGGCGGTTCCCGGGAGAGGAATGCGGCCCGCTTGCCCGGGAACTGGCTGCCGTCCTTCATGGCTTGGGTTCGCGTTCCCTTCTGCCAATCGCCAGTCCTTGTACCGGGAATCGCATTCCAAGACGTTTCTGGCCAAGGTGATGGCTGTGCCGCTGGGCTTGTCCAGCTTATGGACATGATGGATCTCCTCGATGCGGGCGCGGTAAGCGGTTTGCGTTGCCATCTTCGTGCTAAGGAAGCGGGCGGCCGCCATGAAGATGTATACCCCGATGCTGAAATTGGATGCCGTGAACAGGCTCTGTCCCTCGGCAAGGCAGCGTTCGCGGATTGCCGGCATCTCCTTGTCCCAGCCTGTGGTGCCCACCACGATGGGGATATGCAGGTCGAAACAGCGTCCGATATTGCCTGGCGCTGCGGACGGCGTGCTGAAATCTATGGCCGCATCGGCCTGTGCCAGACGGGATTCTTCTTTGTGCCAGTCTTGCTCTTTGTCGATGACGGCTATGATGGAATGGTTCCGCCCAAGAGCCGCTTTTTCTATCTCTTTGCCCATTTTCCCGTAGCCGAGCAGGGCTATTTTCAGTGATTTCATTCTCGTATGTTGTTAGCTGGTGGTGTTTCCCATCGGTTCGAGCCAAGACTTTCCTCGGGGCTGTCTTCTGCATCCGGGAAACTCCGGAATCCTATTTCAAGGTGAGGCAGACCCTGATGCCTGCGTCCAATGGGAACCCGTTCCGGATATGGAAATTGGTCCGGGCGTAAGGTTTCACCGACATGGAAAGGTCCGGGCTCACATTGAACGAGGAAAGATGGGCGTAGACAATCGCGTCTATGATGTTGAGCAGGTAAACGGCACCGGCAATGATGATGCACAGTTCGAAATTGTGTTCGTAATAATTGCGCAGTTCCAGGATTTCGTCGAGCGAGTAATCTGCCAGTTCCGGGTTGAAACCGGTAGAGGCGGAGTCGGTCCGTGCTCTGATTTCTGCTTGGTAGAGGTTCCTGTTCCTCAGCATGTCATCGGTGAAATAGACCAAGACCGCGGCACCGGCATAGATGACAGGTGTCTTGTACCATTGCCCGTTGTAAATCTGCCCTAAGCCGGGTACGACGGCCGAACAGAGTGCCGCCATGCCGGGCGACTTCAGGCCGCCTTTTTTCTTGCGTTTGAACGCACCGGAATTCCGTTGCTTGAATGTGAGGAGTTTAGGGTCGATGCCTGGCGAGGCCTCGAACAAGGAGTCCCCTTCCGCTTTCTTGAAGAATGCCGACACGTCGTTCGAGAACAGGTTTCGGGGGGCGAAAAGGTCGTCAGAGGAAAAGAATTCATTGGCATAGCTGAAGCCGCCAGGGGCAGAGAAGTCCAGCGACGCTAATGCCCCGTTTCGTTCATCAGGCAGGGTAAATCCGAACCCGGTGCGGATTCCGGATTCGGCAGAGGGAAGGTATCCGGGAAGGCAGGAAGCCGGTTCCTGGCCGAATGCGCGGCCTGTGTTCAGCGAACCTGCCGTGCATGGAGCGAACTCCGGGCGGAAGGCTTTTTCCTTGGGCGTATATTGAGCCTGTCCCTGGATTGCAAGGAACAGGATGCAAGTCATGCAACTCAGTACCCGTACAGTCCAAGGACAGCAGTGTCTATTCATTTAAAAGATTGAAAATCTGTTGTAATTCTTCTTCGGATCCATAATCGATGACCAGACACCCTTTGCCTTTCCTGCCGGGCTTGAGGCTGACTTTCGCCGAAATCTTGTCGGCAAGCTTCTGCTTGGCTTCCTTGCACCATTCGGGTATGGAAGCTTTGTCTTTTGGCGTTTTGCTGCCGGCATTCTCCCTCTTGCGGATGATATCCTCCAATTGGCGGACCGACAGATCCTGAGCGATGACCATCTGGGCCAGTTCCAGTTGCTTTGCTTCGTTTTCGATGCCGACCAGGCAGCGGGCATGTCCCATGCTGATCTTGTTGTCCTTCAGGTAGAGCTGTATGACAGCGGGCAGGTTGAGCAAGCGCAGGAAGTTGGCCACGGTGCTGCGGCCTTTGCCGACCCGTTTGCTGAGTTCGTCCTGGTTGTATTTGTAGGCATCCATCAGTGCCTGGAACGACAATGCCACATCGATGGCGTTGAGGTCTTCGCGCTGGATGTTTTCAATCAGGGCCATTTCCAGCGACTGGTTGTCGTTGGCCATGCGGATGAAAGCGGGTATTTCGGTCAGACCGGCCAGTTTGGACGCCCTCAGTCGGCGTTCTCCGGAAATGAGCTGGTACCGGTGACCGGCCTTGCGGACTGTAATCGGGGTGATTACCCCGTTGATGCGGATAGACTGGCAGAGTTCTTCCAAGCTTTCATCGTTGAACTGGGTGCGGGGCTGGAAGGGATTGGCATCGATCTGGTCGATGGGAATGGCCGCAATGGCTCCGATGACCCCTTCTTCCGAATCGGGAGAAAGGGGGACGGGTTCTGTCTTCGCGGCTTGATTTCCGGGCCGGCTGTCGCCCAGCAAGGCATCCAGGCCTCTTCCTAATGCAGGTCTCTTGGCTGTCATGGCAATGTTTTTTACTGTTTGGCGCCGGATTGGCCCGGATCTCCGGATGCTTGCCTTCCGTGCCGGGCTGCAGCGGCTGCCGCGGCATTCCGGGCATCCCGTTGCAGGACTTCCTTGGCTAAGTTCAAGTAATTGACGGATCCGATGCTGTTGATGTCGTGTTCCAGAATCGAAATTCCGTAGCTGGGGGCTTCGGCAAGCTTTATATTGTTGTGGATAAGTGTATTGAATGCTAAATTCATGAAGTGGGCCCTGACTTCTTCGACCACTTGCTTCGAGAGCCGCGTGCGTGCGTCGTACATGGTCAGCAGGATGCCTTCCAGATTCAGGTCAGGGTTGAACCGGCTTTGCACGATACGTATCGTGTTGAGCAGCTTGGTCAGGCCTTCCAATGCGTAATACTGGCATTGGACCGGGATGATGGCCGAGTCGGAAGCCGACAAGGCGTTCATCGTGATTATGCCCAAGGAAGGAGCGCAATCGATGATGATGTAGTCGTATTTTTTGCGGATTTCGCTCAGTTTGCCTCGCAATACGAGGTTTCGGTCGGGCAGGTTCACCATTTCCACTTCGGCTCCCACCAAGTCGACGTGGGAAGGAATCAGATCCAGGTTCTTGATCCGTGTGCTTTGGACTACGTCTTCCGGTGCCATATCGCCCAGCATGCATTCGTAAAGGCTGCCGTTCACATGGTCAGGGTTCACGCCTACGCCGGATGTGGCATTGGCTTGCGGGTCGGCGTCAATCAGGAGGACTTTCTGGTCCAAAGCTGCCAATGCGGCGGCCAGGTTGACGGCAGAGGTGGTCTTGCCCACGCCTCCTTTTTGGTTGGCGATCGAGATTACGTTGCTCATTATGGTCTGTTTGCGGTTGATATAGCAGCGGGCATGTCCCATGGGACAGAGGCAGGAACGACCCGGCCTGTCTTGGAACAGCCTTTATGGAAAAAGCCGTCCATGCCTGAACGGCTTTTCCTGTATGATCCAGTCTTTGCAATCAGGAGGGATGCCCGGTTGCTCCGGGATTCCTTTCTCGCTTGGCGGGAAGCCCTTTTCCCAAGGCTTGCGGCACCGGCACATGCGGAGGCTACGCTTGCTGGAGGCCCGCTTCCCCTGCGTCCCGGCGTCAGTTGCCGAGATTCTCGAAATCCATATCGTCTTGCGGCATCCCGTTGTCCCGCGGCTGGTCGGGCTCTTCCGGAGGAAGCTCGCCGGTTTCGATGAAGCGGATGGTCTGCTGCAAGCCTGTCACGAAGTTTTCGAAATCTTCTTTGTACAGGAAAATCTTGTGCTTGTCGTATATGAATTTGTTCAGATTTTCATCGAAAATCCTTTTGCTTTCAGTGATAGTGAGGTATAAATCCCCGGACTTTGTTTCTTTGACATCCATGAAATAGGTGCGTTTCCCTGCTTTTACGGCTTTGGAATACACTTCCTCCTTTTCACGGTCCTTTCCCCTGTAATCTTCCATGATGAAATTTGATTTTTGTTTGTCTACGTTCTCTTTTCTTCTCTTCCGAGACACCTTCTTGCTGCCATTGGAGGTGTCTGCCGGTCCGGCAGGAAGCTCGTCCCCTGCCGAACCGACCGGCAAATTTAAACAATTTTTGAAATTCTGTCTACAGCCATTTGAGCAATCGCGAAGCCTGCCTGTCTATCGCCTCGTGCTGCGGGAAAACCCGGAAGGCGTAATCGTAGACCCCGGAACCTTCCAGCACCAAGCGGGCCGAGTACGTGGCGACCCCGTCTTTGAAGGCGGTTGGCTCCATGGCTCTGACCAGGCTCAGTTCCTGCACTTTGTCGTTGACCTTGTGTCCGAAGACCACCTCCACGCCGATTTCCTCCGGCTTGAGGCCGGCCATGAATACGTTTGCTTCAAAGGTGCATTCCTGGCCGGGTCGAAGGGGCGCATTGGTGGAGTCCTGGCAATGGAACGACACCGCGCGGATATCCGGCCAGGAGGATGCCACGCGCTGGACCCATTGGCCGAGCCTTTCCAAGGCGGAGCCTCCGTCCTCGGCCAGGCTGCGGTACCGGCTGCTCAGGTTGTTGTAGTATCGGCGGTAGTAGTCGTCCAGCTGGCGGCGCATGGTGTAATGCGGGGCTATCATCGCGAAACTGTCGCGTATATGCCCGATCCAGACGGGGTTGCTGCCGGGCTTGCGGCCTTCGTAGAAGTCCGGGCAGACTTCGGTTTCGAGCATGGAATAAATCGTTTCGGCATCCAGTTCATCCTGGTATGCCGTGTTGCCGTAAGTCTGTTCCTCGCTCAGGGCCCATCCGGCGCCTTCCCTGTAGCCTTCCGCCCACCAGCCGTCGAGGACGCTGAAGTTCAAGACCCCGTTCATCAGGGCTTTTTCCCCGCTGGTCCCGGAGGCTTCCATTTTCCGGGTAGGGGTGTTCATCCATACGTCGACTCCTTGGATCAGGTGCTTGGCGACATCGATGTTATAGTTCTCGATGAAGACCACTTTCCCGAGGAAATCTTCCCTGCGGGAAATCTCCATGATCTGGGCAATCAAGGCTTGCCCTGCTTCGTCTGCAGGGTGGGCTTTCCCGGCAAAGATGAACTGCACCGGCCTGTCAGGGTTGTTGGCGATTCGGCTGAGGCGATCTATGTTCTTGAAGAGGAGATGCGCCCGTTTGTAGGTGGCGAAGCGTCGGGCGAATCCGATCGTGAGCACGTCCGGGTCGAGGCGGTTGAGGGCTTTGACCAGGTTCTGCGGGTTTTCTCCCCGCACCGGCCATTCCTGTTGCAGGCGTTCCTTCACGAAGTCGATGAGTTCGTGCCGGCGACGGGTCCGGATGGACGAAATCTCTTCGTCAGGCACGTTCCGGATTTGCTGCCAAAGCCCGGGATCGGATACGTTGCCGGAAAAGGAATCCCCGAAATATCTGGCAAAGAGTCCTTGCCATTCAGGGTGCGCCCAAGTGGCCAGGTGGACTCCGTTGGTCACGTAGCCTACGGGCACTTCCTGGGGATAGTATCCGGGATAGAGCGGGGCGAACATTTCCCTGGAGACTTGCCCGTGGATCCGGCTTACCCCGTTCACGCCAGAGGATAGGTTGACAGCCAGGTGGCTCATCGAGAACTTGTCCGAAACATGTTCGGGAGAAATCCTGCCCAGTCCCATGAATTCCTGCCACGAGATCTTGAGGCGTTCGGCCCAGGCTCCGAAATAAGTACGTACCATGTCTTCCTGGAAGGCATCGTGCCCGGCAGGCACAGGGGTATGGGTCGTGAAGAGGGAGGAGGCGCGGACTAATTCCTTGGCTTTCCAGAACCCGAGGCCTTGCTCTTCTATGTAGGCGCGCAGCCTTTCCAAAGAAGTGAAGGCTCCGTGTCCTTCGTTGCAATGGTACACATCGGGTTCGATGCCTAACTGGCGGAGCGCCCGGATACCGCCAATGCCCAGGAGTATTTCCTGCTTGAAACGGTTCTCCCAGTCTCCTCCGTAAAGCTGGTGGGTGATGCTGCGGTCGGCTTCCGAGTTGCTTTCAATATCGGTATCCAGAAGGTAAAGAGGGACCCGGCCTACCTGCACTCTCCATATTTTGGCATGCAGCGTCCGGCCTGGAAGGGAAATCCGGATCGTCCGCCATTGCCCGTTCTCGTCCCGGACAGGCAAAAGCGGCAGCTTGGAGAAGCTTTGCGGCGCGTAAACGGCTTTCTGCTTGCCGCTCCCGTCTAATTGCTGCTCGAAATAGCCGTACCGGTACAACAGGCCGATGCCTGTTATGTCCGCGTTCTTGTCGCTGGCTTCCTTGAGGTAGTCGCCGGCCAGGATTCCCAGGCCGCCGGAGTAAATCTTGAGGCTTTCGTGCAAACCGTATTCCATGCAGAAATAGGCTACTTTCGGGCCTGTCTTGCGCTCGCCTTGAGCCATGTAGGACTGGAAGTCCCGGTAAACTTTGTCCAATTTCGCCAGAAAGACTTCGTCCTCTTGCAGCTGCTGTAACCTGAGGGTGCTGAGGCTGTTCAGCAGTGCCACCGGGTTGTGGGCGCAGCGTTCCCATCCTTGCGGGTCGACATCCTTCCATAATTCCTGGGCTTCGGTGTGCCAGCACCACCACAGGTTGTCGCTCAATTCTTTGAGCCGTTGCAGTTTTTCTGGCAATTGGTAGATGATCAGGATTTTGCGCCATTCGGGCTCTTGGATGGCCGCTTTGGAAAGCTGGGTCTGGCTGACCGGTTGCCTTTTGCTGAGCAGGGACGGGGTCTCCTCCCATTTGGCGGCGGCTTTCCCGTAGGCTTTGTCGTAATAGGCGGAAAGGCTTTCCCAGAGGAATTCTTTGGAGAGTCTGCCTGCTTCCTCCCTTAGCTGGCTGCGGCTTTGGGGATCCATGCGGCAGAAATCCAGGATATGGTTCGTGATTTCCTCTACCGTTTCGGAGGCGTTCAGGTCGTCCCTTCGGACTACGGTCACTCCATGGGGCTTCCGGGACATGTCCATGACCCAGCGGCCGAAGCCGGAAAGGGAGGTTGTCAGGGTCGGGATCCGGAAGGCGATGCTTTCCAATGGGGTATAGCCCCAAGGTTCGTAATAAGACGGGAACACCGAGGCATCGAAGCCTATCAGGAAGTCGTAGTAACCGAGATTGAAGATTCCGTCTTCGCCGTCCAGGTAGCAGGGTACGAAAATGACTTTCACTTTGTCTTCTGGACGGTTCTGCAGGCCGCTGAGCTTGATCCGGTTCAGGATCGGGTCGTTTGCCGGGTCGGTCAGGTGGTGTGTGCAGTAGGTCTGTTCGAATTCCCGTCCGCTATCCTTTCTGTCCAGGCTGTTCCTGGCTTGCCCGTGTCCTGCGGGGACGGCTAAGAATGCCACGACATTCTGTTGGAGATCTTCTTTGCTGTTGAGCAATGACAGGCTGTCTATGAAGAGGTCGATGCCTTTGTTCTTGAATTCGTAGCGGCCGCTGTTGACGAGGAATACCGTATCGTCGCCGAGCGTCTGCCCGGTAATCCGGGATGCTACCTCGCGGAGTCTGGCGCGGGAGGCTTCCCGTCTGGCATCGAAATCGGTCTCGGCAGGCACGAAATGTTCGTCGAAGCCATTGGGTGTCAGCACGTCTATAGGCTTCTTGAGGAAGGCCTCGCATTCCTGGTTCGTGATCTGGCTTACGGCGGTGAAGCAGTCGGCATGCTGGGCTGAGAGCTTTTCCAGAGAGTACTTGGCGCGGATGCCGAAACGCTCGGCAAGTTCGTCCGGGTTGTATTTCTTCAGGTCGCGGTAGAGGGGCAGCCCGTTGCCGGCGATGCTGCGGCCCAGCACGGTGGCATGGGTGGTGAACACGGTGGCGACCTGGGGCTGGTATTTCTTCAGGTAGAGCAGGCCTGAACCGGTCATCCATTCGTGGAAATGGGCGTATACCTTCTCCTGGGAGAAGACCATGTATTCATAGAAGTTCTGGATGATGCGTCCGGCGGCGTAGCCGAAAAGCAGTGGCTCGATGTAATCCCATTGGCCGGAGATGGAATCCAGCCGGTAGTCTCTCCAGCCGGCAGCCAGGATGTCGTCCTTGCGCTGGATCAGGCTGCGGTAGTCAGCCATGATGGCAATGGGCTGGCCGGGCAGGCTCCAGCGTCCGATGCGGAAGAAAATGCCTTTGCTTTCGGCGTATTTGCGCCATTCGGCGTAAAGGTTCGTGTCTTCTATGAAATCCCGGTTGTCCTTGTCTTTCCAGACATCGGGGCCTAAGGCGAAATAGTGGTCGCCGAACCTTTTTTGCATGGAGGGTACCTTGGTGCTGACCACGGTGTAGATGCCTCCTACTTTGTTGCAGACTTCCCAGCTTACTTCAAAGAGGTAGTCGCTTTGCCGGTTTATGTTCATGGTTCTGTTTTTGTTTCCTTCTGGATATGGTTCCGCGCCTGGACGGGGCGGTTTTCCGGAGAGGCTGCCGTGGAAAGTCCCGCCTTGCCATGATGGTATCGGGATCAGGCCGCCTCTGGCTTTCCGGCCGGCCGGAAAGCCGCTACTTCTTTCTGCCGAAATCGGCCGGTATCTCGCCCCATTTGTCCGTATCCCATTTGAGGACAGGATTCCGGTATGCATGGGTCCGGAGCCAGTTTTCGGCACGGGCAATCAGGTCCCTCAGCTTCTGGTTCTTGGCCGTCGGCGCTATTTTTGTATTGGCCTTCTTGTTGCGGACCCATGCGATGCCGGTCACCGAGTCGGAGTAGATCGGCGTGTCGTGGAAGCCTTGGGCGTTGAGGAAGCTCAGGGCATGGACAATGGCCAGGAATTCTCCTATGTTGTTGGTGGCGTCCGGGAAGGGCCCTTGATGGAAAATGCGTTTCCCGTTGCGGATCTGCACGCCTTGGTATTCCATTTTCCCGGGATTGCCCGAACAGGCCGCATCCACTGCCAACGCACTTTCGAAATGCGGGATCCGGGAGGCCTTCCTGAGCAGGGCGGGGGAAATCCCGGCTGCCGGCGCCGGGTTTCCGGCATTGTCTGTTCCATGGCTTTTCCCCCGGTCGTTCCGGTTCTCATGCGCGTTTGCTTCCAGTGTATGGCCGGAATGCCCGGACCGGCCTGCGGCAGCCGCGGGTGGATTGTCCAGGGAAAGTGAGTGGAAATACTGGCTGATGAGGGATTGGGCCGCCATGTAAGGACTCTGTGTCTGTTGCAATACCCTGTCCTTGGCTTCGGCCAAGCCTGCTTCTATGCCGGGGTATTGGTAGAAATGCTGGAGAAGATGCTCCTCTATGCTGTTGCGGATTACGCGGGCCAGCTGTTCCTTGCGCCTTTTTTCAAAAAAGCCGTTTTGCTTGCAGTGCCGTTCGAATTCCAGGATATGGTCCCATATCGTGTCGATGCCTTCATCGTTGTGGGCGGAGCAGATTTCCACTGTCGGCTTCCATCCCGAAGGAGCGGGAGGGAAAAGCTGCAAGGCATTCCTCAGCTGTCCCCGTGCCAGCCTGGCTTTTTCCTTGAAGTCGCCATCGGCTTTGTTGATGGCGATGCCGTCGGCCATCTCCATGATGCCTCGTTTGATGCCTTGCAGCTCGTCGCCCAGATTGGCCAATTGTATCAGCAGGAAATAATCGACCATGTTGCAGGCTTCGGTCTCGGACTGGCCTACGCCCACGGTTTCGACTATGATGTGGTCGAAACCGGCCGCCTCGCAGAGGATGATGGTCTCCCGGGTCTTGCGGGCGACGCCTCCCAAGGATCCGGCCGAGGGGGAAGGCCTGATGAAAGCGTTTTCCATGCGGGAAAGCTCTTCCATCCGGGTCTTGTCTCCTAAGATGCTGCCTTTGGAACGTTCGCTGCTGGGGTCGATGGCCAGGACGGCAAGTTTCTTGCCTGTACGGGTCAGGTGAGTGCCCAAGGTCTCGATGAAGGTGCTTTTGCCTGCGCCGGGAACGCCGGTGATGCCTATCCGCAGGGAATTCCCCGAATAGGGCAGGCAGGCTTCGATGATTTTCTGGGCTAACTCCTGATGTTCTGGCAATGTGCTTTCTATCAGTGTAATGGATTGGCTGAGCAGACTTCGGTCCCCTTGGCGTATGCCTTGGATGTATTCCTCAAGGCTTTTCAATGATTTCGCTTGTCCTGTTTTTTTCCGGGGGACAATGTTGGGATTGACCTGGCTCGGCTGTTCCACGCCTTGCTGCTGGCTGAGGGCGGAATCTCCCCGCATGAGTTTTTGATGATCCATCATGGATTGGAGGATTGTAATGGGAATGTGTCTTTCGGCAATTGCCGTTCCCTTGGAACAGCAGCCCCTTCCAGGGTGCTGCGCGAAGCCGGACCGACGGTGCTTTTCGCCTTGCATGGCGCATTCTCCATGCCGTCATGCAGTTCCGGGTGCCTGAAGGGGACGCAATGAGAAGGCCGGAAAAAGAGTTCCATCGCATCAGGCGGGCCTGGTTCATGGAACTCGTTCCGTTTGCTTCAGCGTGATGTTATTTTACCGCGATGGCTTCGATTTCGACCAGCACCCCCATGGGCAGTTTCTGGACGGCAAAGGCGGCACGAGCCGGAGGGTTGGCGGCGAAGTACTTGGCATAGACTTCGTTCATGGCGGCAAAGTCGTCCATGGTGCTCAGCAGGCAGGTGCATTTGACAATGTTGTCGAAGGTGTACCCGGCTTCATCCAGAATGCCTTTGATGTTTTTGAGAGACTGTTCTGTCTGGGCGCTGATGCCGCCCTCGACAACTTTCCCGGTAGCGGGATCGACGGGAATCTGGCCTGAGATGAACAGCATGTTGCCGGCTTCGATGGCCTGGCTGTAAGGACCGATTGCTTTGGGAGCGTTGGTCGTGGCAATGACTTTTTTCATATTTGTTGTGTTTGGTTTTTTTTGTCCGGCACGGGGTGGCAGCAAGGCAATGCCGTCCCGCGATTCCAGGGCATCCTTTGGATTTTTCTATGCGCTTGTCCTGCAAGCAGGAAAGACGATTCGCACCGGACGCCTGCCTTGCAAAGATAGCGAAAGTCGAGAGCCATGCAAAAGGAGCTTGCTCGGTTTTGCATGGCCGAGACGCGTCCTGTCTTCGGCGACAGCCAAAGATAGCGAAAGTCGAGAGCCATGCAAAAGGAGCTTGCTCGGTTTTGCATGGCCGAGACGCATCCTGTCTTCGGCGGCAGCCAAAGATAGCGAAAGGTGAGAGCAATGCCAACTTCGAGGGCGGAGTCCTCAAAGATAGCGAAAGCCGGGCGCGGAGGCGAACGGGGCCAGAGTCCCTTGTCCCGGCTAGAGGAAGTCCAGGCAGGGTCGGGTGGCGTTCAGTGGAGAAGTACGAGGCTGCTTGGGGGCAGAGGAGGAAAGCACGGAAAAAAGTATTATTTTTGCAATTGCCGTTTTCCTGAGTGATGCGGCGTTCATAGAGGGTGCAATTGACATAATCTTATCGGAAAACCTTAAAAAAACGTTTTTATGAAAAAGTTCGTCGCGTTTGCCGCCGCAGCGGCATTGCTTGCAGCTATTCCGTTGCAAGCCCAGCAGCAAGGAGACATGGTGATTACTGGAAGTTTGGGAATGGGAGGCAATTCCACGCATTTCCGGTCAAAGATTGTTTCGGGGAACGAGACCCAGAAAGACAAGGAAGTGGTTCCGGGGACTTTCAATTTCTCCATCATGCCTGAATTCGGCTATTATGTGATCGACCGCCTGGAGGTCAGCTTAGGCTTGGGCTATGAACTGCTCCGTTCCGAGCTTACGGATGTCTGGCAGGACAAGAACTGTTTCGATTTCACGCATTTGTTTGAAATCAGCCCGGGCATCAGCTACCATCTGCCTATTTGCGATAAGTTCTATTATTCCCCTGCATTCCATTTGAGCGTGGGTTTCGGGTCGTACAACCAGCAGTCTGCAGGACGTAACGGCATAGAAGTCGACAAGCAGGGATTCACGGCTTTCGGCTTCAGCTTGTCCCTCCTTTCTTTCGAAATCAAGCCCACCGAGCATTTTGCCATATCGCTCAGCGCGGGCGATTTCAGCTATGCCTTTGTCCATTTCAAGGAGAAGGAGGAGTCAGGCAATCTGTCGGCGACCATGCATACTACGTACAATGCGGTCGATTTCGGCTTGAACCTGGGGGCTTCCATCGGTTTCAAGTATTATTTTTAGGCCAGTCCCGTGAGCCCGGATCGGTCGTCGGGCAGCCGGATAACGTTTGCTGCTGCTTGTCCGCTCTTCCAAAGAGGGTTTGTCAGGATGGGTGGGATGCAATGCGCTGAGAGCAAGGACGAAGAATCGTGCTTGTTGCTGCTTCGCAGCGAGAGGGTGGCTCGAAAGATGGTTTTTCGACAAAGAATCCTCGATAGGACACATTCCAGTGTGGCTTCTTTTTTGGAAAGCTGGCTTCTGGGGAACCCTCCCACGTGGGCCATGCCGAGGTGCAGCCAGTCTTCGGCGAAGCCTGATTGCTCCTTGTGGCTTTACCCCGAATCGGTCATCAGACTTCAGGGCGATTGCCCGCTTGTGTCATGCAGCATGCTTCCCGTCTGGCCGAAGGCGTAGCGGGCCACATCGAGGCGTAGCGAAGAGCAGGCCTTATGCATCCGCTGTTCCCAAGCCGGGACCGGGTCTGATTCATTGATACCGGGTCTGATCCATTAATAATAGTTGTCCATGTACGACTTGCTCTTTTCCACTTTCATGCTCTGGAAGATGCTGCTTTTGACACGGATATGGAAGTTCCACTGGGTACGGTACCCGAACGGGACCCAGTAGAACCCCATTTCCCAGCAGTGCAGGTCCCGGCTGAAAGTGAGGGTCGTGATGGTGAATTTCTTGGCTTGGATATCGAAACCTGTTCCGAAATTGACTGAGAATTTGTCGGTGATCTTGATGTTTCCGGACAGGGTGACGGTCTGGATCAGGTCGTGTTCCAGTTTGCCGGTAAGGGTATTCGGTGTGATGATATAGTTCAGGTTGTAGCCGATGTTGAGGTTCCATGCGGCCTTGAAATCGATAGGCTGCAGGAAAAGGTCGGTCGGGTCGTACAAATCCGAAGCGTAGAACGGGTTGTCCGGGATGTCCTGCACTTCGGGGTTTTCCTTGGGACGGGCTTTTGGGTTGAGGTTCCAGCTCAAGGATGCCGAGAAGTCCGTCCGGGTGAAGCGCAGGCCTTTCTGCTTGTTGTCGACCCAGAAGAATTCGTTGTAGCGGTTCCCGTTCTGGTCGGTCTTGTAGAAATCGAAAGAGGCGCCCATGTTGATGTTGAGGCGTTTGAAAAGAACCGTCCTGGCGCTGATGGTCAGAGGGGCCCAGCGCAGAGAATCCGCGGCCAGATTGTACGAAGTGCTGACTGTCAGGTTGTCTATCAGCTTCACTTTCTTTTCCGGGTTCACGGTGTCCTTCTTGCTGAGGACTTTCATTTCAAAAGTGTTCTTGATAGAGAAGTTGAGGCTTCCCACAACGCCGGAAGGAGGCCCGCCGTAGATGTTGTTGGCGTATTTGGAATACAAATGGACTACGCCGTTGGGGTCGGTGTACGTGGAGTATGCGCCCCAGAACGGCGTGCTGAAATCCGGATGGTAAGTGAATCCTACCGTCGGAGTGATGACATGGCGGAGCGCTTTTATCGGGCCTTTCCTGAAATTGAACATCCCGTAGAGGTTGAAATAAAAGCTGGTGTTGTAGCTGAACTGCCGGGTGGTCTTGAACCCGTGGTGGTCTTCGTAGACAAGCTGGTCGTTCTCGAAATCGTAATACTGCTCTGTGTTTTTCAAATACCAGTACTCGTTGTAGTTGACGGTGTTGTTCCAGTTGATGTATTTGAAAATCTTGACGGTGCTGGCTAATTTGGCAGTCTGCTGGATTCCGTTGTCCATGTTCTGCAAGCTTTCGCGGCTGAACAGATTGGTATCGGTGGCATTGAGCCGGTTCTGGGCCAGGATGCTGTAATTGAAGCTGATGGTTTCATACCAGCGGCGTTTCCCTGTCGATTTCTTGCGCCGGAAAGGGTACAGTTGGTCTACGGTAAGGCTGATGGTGGGCAGGGTGATGTTGAAAGCCCTGGTATTGGTGTTGTAATCCGCGCTGGCGTTGAGCGACAAGTGGAGTTTCTGGGCGAAGTCGAGCGAGTATGATATATTGGACGAAGTGGTATTGGTCAGGTAATCGTTCAAGGAGTTGGAGTAGCTGCTGTACGTGCTGTTGGTGTAATTGACGCTGGCGGAGAACCGGCTGTTGGGCCGGGCTTTGGAATCTTGGGAGTGCGACCATTGTATCTTGAGACCGTTCTGGTGAGGGCGGTCGGGCATCCCTCGCTCTCCTTGGTAAATCCATGAGTAGCCGAAATTGAAGCTTCCGCTGAACTTGTAGCGCAAGGCGTAGCGGAATTCGGATCGGATTTCCCAGTTGCCGCTTGTATAGACATCGGATTCTATTTTCCAGTCAAAGTAGTCGTTGATGTTCAGGTAGAATCCTAATCCTTCGAAGAAGAAGCCTGCGCGGCGGGTCTGCCCGAAACTGGGGATGAGGATGCCGGATTTCCTTTTCTTCTGGTTGGGCAGGACGGCAAACGGCAGCACGATCGGGGTAGGGATGTTCTCTATGAACATCATGGCTGAGCCGAGCACGATGCTTTTGTCTGGGATTATTTTGGCTTTGAACGCCCTGAGATCGAAATGCGGCACTTCCAGGTCGCAGGATGTGAAACGGGCGTTCTTGATGAAAGTCACATCGTTCTCGTATTTCTTGACCACGTTCCCGTGCACGTAGACTTCCTCTTGCTGGGTCATCACATCTTTGATGATTCCTTTTTCAGTGTCGAAATTATAGAGTATTTCCTTGGCATCAAAGACATTGCTTCCGTCTTCGAAGTGTGGGATCCCTATTTCCATTCCAGTGCTGTCCTTGGTGGGCTGTGCCAGGATTTCGGATTTCGGGAGGTTGATTTCCATGTAATTGGCTTCTAGGTTGAAGCCTGTGTAGTTGACTTCGGCCTCGGAATACAGGTAGGCGATCCGGGTCTTCATATTGACATATACCGAGTCCACGGCCGTATAATCCAGGATATCTTCGATGGTGGAACTTTGCTTGACCAAAGCCTCGTTGTCCGTGAACCCGGAAGAGGCGCTGGAGGCTGAGTCGGGCTGGATGGTGTCCCGGAGAAGACAAGGGTATCCGCCGTTGACTCCGGTTCCGGGCAAGGAGTCCGCGAGGAATCCGCCGGCCATGGGGGGCGTGTTCCCGGCGGTGTCGGGGCGGGCCAGTTGCACAGGGCTGGCAATCGTCTCTTGGAATGCGGCATTCTTTCTTCCTGTATGGCTGGAAGATGTGCAGGCTTGGAACAGGATGCAGAGGATCCCGATGGCCGATATGCCGTATGCCCGAAATTTTGCGTATTTTTGCCAATTGTGCATAAGCGGCAAAAGTACGTAAATCCCCCAACATACTCAATCTTGTGCGTGCGCTGGGACGGTTTCTGTCCCGGATAGAGTTAAAAGACTGTTTATTATGAGATACTGGCTTGCGATACTGTCTGTTTTCTTTTGGGCGATGATGACGGTGCCGGCAGCGGCGCAGGACGCTCCCGACAAGGTGGATGTCCTGGTCATCGATCCCGGGCATGGAGGGAAGGATCCCGGCTGCCATGGCAAGACGGCGCTGGAGAAGGATGTCGTGCTTTCGGTAGCCAGGAAGTTCGGGAAACTGGTGCAGGGAAAGTATCCGGATGTGAAAGTGGTCTATACCCGGAGCGACGACCGTTTCATTGAATTGTGGAAACGAGGCCAGATAGCCAATGACAATCATGCGGACTTGTTCGTGTCCATCCATTGCAACGCGGTGGACAATCCGTCTGCCAAGGGGACCGAGACCTGGCTCAGGGGTTCGCAGAAGAATGCGGCCAACCTGGCGGAAGTGCAGCGGGAGAATGCGGTCATCTACCAGGAGCAGAATCATGAAGCCAATTATAGCCAGTCCTGGCTCGACGTGGTGACCGCCACGGTGCATCAGGATGCCGGTTTCGAGAACAGCCTCTATTTTGCGGATGAGCTGCAAGGCTTGTACAAAGACAGGATTCCCGCTTCTCCGGACCGAGGCATCAAGCAAGGGCCTTTCTATGTGCTGTGGAAGTCGGCGCGGCCTTCGGTTCTGACTGAACTGGGTTTCTTGAGCAATCCGGCAGAAGAGAAATTCCTTTCCTCGGAAGCCGGGCAGGACAAGGTGGCTCGATGCCTTCTGGATGCTTTCTCCAAATACAAGGAACGGATTGACAGTCGGGTGGAGGCTTCGTCTGCTCCCGTGGCGGACGATGCCGGGCCTGGCGGGGATCCGGATGCCGGGGAAACCGGGTTCCGCGCCGAAAGCGGGATGCCGGATCAGGGGGACGCTGCCAGTATCGTGTTCAAGGTGCAGATAGCGGCCTCGAGCCGCCGGCTGGAATTGAAATCGTACAATTTCAATGGCTTGTCGGAACTGAGCCGTTCGTATGACGCTTCGCGGGGCATGTACAAGTACTATTACTCGTCTTCCTCTTCTTATTCCCAGATAGAGAAGGCTTTGCTGCGAGCCAAGCAGGCTGGTTACAGTTCGGCTTTCATCGTGGCTTTCGAGGATGACAGGAGCGTTCCTGTGGATAAGGCGAGGAGCAAGGCAATGCAATAAAATCTTTTGAAGATGAGTTCGGGAAACAAGGTATATATGACCAAGGAGTGGAAGATAGGCTTGGTGTCGATAGCCATCATCGCCTTGTTCGTCTGGGTAGGGTTCTTTCTGGCCGGGCGCAATATCCTGACCAAGGAGAACACTTTCTACGCGGTTTTCGAGACAGCGGGCGGTATCAACATTTCCGGCCCGGTGGTGGTCAACGGCAAGAAGGTGGGCCGGGTGAGCGAAATCGAATTCGTGTCGGAGACCGACCATCGGATCAAGGTCGGCATAGGGGTCTTGAAGAAGTATCCTGTCAATAAAGGCACGGTGGCTTCTATCGAATCCTTGGGGCTGATGAGCGGTTCGGGCGTGGTCTTGTATTTGGGCGATAGCCCGGAGATGATGGAATCGGGAGATTACATGCAGGGTCGGTCGATGCCGGACGTGATGGCGCAGATAGCGCCTTTGGAGCAGCGGCTGTCGAGCATACTGCGTTCTGTGGACTCCATCTTGTCGGGCATCGATCCGGCGGCGCTTTCGGCCTCGGTGAACAATCTGGAAAGCGTGACGGGCCGTGTGGACAGGATTCTGGCTGATAACGGGCCGAGGATAAATGCCACGATGACCCATGTGGAGAGTTTGTGCCGGACATTGGGGGACCGCGAGGACGAGATTTCCGCGATGATAGGGAATTTTGCGGCAGTCAGCGACACGCTTGCCCGGGCGGGTATCGGAGAAATGGCCCGGTCTTTGTCGGAGACCTTGGGGCAGACCCAGGCTTTGCTGGCCGGATTGAATGCCGGGGAAGGCAGCGCGGGCAAGTTGTTGGTGGAAGATTCCCTGTACTGGAATCTGGAAGAGTCGGCCCGGCAGCTGAACCTGTTGTTGGAAGATTTGCGGCTGAACCCGGAGCGTTACGTGCATATTTCGGTCTTCGGGCGCAAAGAGAAGAAATCCGGGGAGTGAGAAGCTTTGTCCGGGCAAAAAACTCTTGGCATCATCTCCAGCGGCGCGTCAGGAGGACGGGATGAAAGGTCACGAGGGGGATGAAGCGGCTTGTCGCTGCTGTTTGGCAGCGGACGCAGGCTCCGCCGCGGCAGAGTGCCCGTTATGGCAGGCCTCGGAATGCAAGGGAGGGACTGCCGTCGGCCGGGTGGACGGGAAGCGGTCCGGCCGGGCGTGAAGATGCCGCGAGCAATCGGGGCCGGGCGTAGCGCGTGCGGCGATTTGCGGCGATGGGTTCGTCCGGATAAAATATGAGATTTGAAAAAGTAACGATATGACCACTGAAGAATTTCAAAAATCCATCCGGGAAGGGATTCCCGATGTATTGCCTGAACCTAAGGCGTATGATACGAGTGTGAACCATGCGCCCAAGCGCAAGGACATCCTGAGCGCCGAAGAGAAGAAATTGGCACTGCGCAATGCTTTGCGTTACTTCCCCGCCAAGCACCATGCGGTCTTGGCGCCGGAGTTCGCCGAGGAATTGGAAACCTACGGGCGCATTTACATGTACCGTTTCCGTCCGGATTACCCGATGTTCGCCCGCCCTATCGAGGAGTATCCGGCCAAATGCCGTCAGGCGGCAGCTATCATGCTGATGATTCAGAATAACTTGGATCCGGCGGTGGCGCAGCATCCGCACGAACTGATTACCTATGGCGGGAACGGTGCCGTTTTCCAGAACTGGGCGCAGTACCGTCTGGTCATGAAATATCTGTCGGAAATGACCGACGAGCAGACCTTGGTCATGTATTCGGGGCATCCGCTGGGGCTTTTCCCCTCGCACAAGGATGCGCCGAGGGTGGTGGTGACCAACGGGATGATGATTCCCAACCATAGCAAGCCCGACGACTGGGAACGTTACAATGCCTTGGGTGTGACCCAGTACGGCCAGATGACGGCGGGTTCGTACATGTATATCGGCCCGCAAGGCATCGTGCACGGGACCACGATCACTGTCTTGAACGCCACGCGCCGTATCGGCAAGAAGGCGGCGGGGACCTTGTTCGTTACCTGCGGTCTGGGCGGCATGAGTGGTGCCCAGCCCAAGGCCGGGAACATTGCCGGGGTGGTTTCGGTGACGGCCGAAATCAACCCGAAGGCGGCCCGCAAGCGTTACGAGCAGGGCTGGGTGGATGAGATACATGAAGATTTGGACGAGCTGTTCGCCTGCGTGGCCAAGGCTCGGGAAGAAAAGGTGGCCCGGTCGTTCGCCTATCTCGGCAACGCGGTGGACATGTGGGAATACATTGTGAAGAACAATATCCAGGTGGATCTCGGTTCGGACCAGAGCTCCTTGCACAATCCGTTTGCCGGAGGTTATTATCCGGCGGGCTTGAGCCTGGAGGAAAGCAACCGCATGATGAGCGAGGAGCCGGAAAAGTTCAAGGAACAGGTCTATGCTTCCTTGCGCCGCCAGGTGGCCGCCATCAATGCCTGCGCTGCCAAGGGCATGTATTTCTTCGATTACGGGAACGCGTTCTTGCTTGAAAGCAGCCATGCAGGGGCCGATGTGATGAATCCGGACGGGACTTTCAAATATCCTTCCTATGTGCAGGACATCATGGGGCCGATGTGCTTCGACTATGGTTTCGGGCCTTTCCGTTGGGTCTGCACTTCGGGCAAGCCGGAAGATCTGGATGTGACCGATCATCTGGCCATGGAGGTTTTGGAGCAGCTGGCCAAGGAGTCGCCGGAGGAAATCCAGCAGCAGATGCACGACAATATCACTTGGATCAAGGGTGCCAAGGCCAACAAGTTGGTGGTGGGTTCCCAGGCTCGTATCCTGTATGCCGATGCCGAAGGCCGTACCCGTATCGCGGCGGCTTTCAACGAGGCCATCAAGGACGGGCGTTTGTCGGCTCCGGTGGTCCTGGGGCGTGACCACCACGATGTGTCGGGGACGGATTCTCCTTACCGGGAAACTTCCAATATCTACGACGGTTCTTGCTTCTGTGCCGACATGGCTGTCCAGAACGTGATTGGCGACTCTTTCCGGGGGGCTACCTGGGTGAGCTTGCATAACGGAGGCGGCGTAGGTTGGGGCGAAGTGATCAACGGGGGCTTCGGCATGGTGCTGGATGGTTCGGCCGATGCCGACCGCCGTTTGCGTTCGATGTTGTTCTGGGATGTGAACAACGGCATTTCGCGCCGTTCCTGGGCCCGCAACGAAGGTGCCATGTTCGCGATCAAGCGGGCCATGGATGCCAATCCGGGTCTGAAGGTGACGATGCCGAACCTCGTGGAGGACGGTTTGCTGGATAAGTTGTTCTAAGGTTCTTGTCTTTTGGGGAGCTATTGGTTTCCCGGAGATTGTTTTCGCCTTGATGAGACGGGGCGGGAGTTTCAGGGGTTGTACCGTGGCAATGTCCGCGGTGCGGCCCCTTTTAGTATGGATTTTGGAGTTCCGGTGTGTTGATTCCGGTTGGTTTGTCCCGATTGGAGCCGTATCCTTATCTTTGTAGGCAGAGAAGAGGATACTGTTATGGAATTCAGAAAAGTGGAACCTGGCTTTGCCGACATGGCAAGGCTCGACAACTTGAACCGGGAGGCTTTCCCTCCGGGGGAGTACGTGGAAACGGAATATTTGCTGGAAAGGGCCGGGCAGGGCTATTTCGATTTCTGGGCCTTGTACGACACGCCGGGCTTTACCGGTTTCATGGTCGTGGTGCCGCATGGGGATTTGGCATATCTTTCTTTTTTTGCCATCGAAGCCGGTTTGCGTTCCCAGGGATACGGAAGTGCGGCCTTGCAGGAGCTTCCCCGGATTTATCCGGCTTACAAGCAGTTGGTGGACATCGAGATGACGGACGAGAAGGCGGGGAACAACCTCCAACGTGTCCATCGTCGGGGATTTTATCTTCGCAACGGTTACTGTCCGACCGGGCAATTCCTGTCTTATTTCGGCGGGAGCTTCGAGATGCTGATCAAAGGGGGAGAGTTCGAATTGGAGGCTTACAAGCGATTGGTGGCTTCCTTGAACGTGCCGGAGTTCAAGCCGGTGTATTTTACCAAAGCGGATTTTTCGTAATTCCGCTACAGAAGGGCCGGTTCACCATAAAAGTACCGGTTCGCTCGTTTTCTGCATATGACTTGGAACATATGTTAAAATACCCGATTGGAATACAGACGTTTGAAAGAATCAGAACAGAGGGTTTCGTCTATGTGGACAAGACGGATTTGGTTTACCGCTTGGTCAAGACGGGAAAGGTGTATTCCCTGAGCCGCCCCCGGAGGTTCGACGTCATCTCAATCAAGTCGTTGTAAACCGTCAGCTCGGGAAGGGTGTATTTCCTGAGCCGCCCCCGGAGGTTCGGCAAGAGTCTTCTGGTCTCCACGCTCAAAAGCTATTACGAGGGCCGGAAGGAACTTTTCGAGGGCTTGGCGATGGCGGAATTGGAGACCGAATGGCTTGAATACCCGGTGTTCCATGTGGATTTCAACGGGGTGGATTTCTTGGCATCCGGGCAGTTGGAGGGAAAGTTGGAACAATATGTGTCGGAATGGGAACTTGATTATGGCAAGAGTCCTGCGGCGGCCATTCTCGGAGACCGTTTCGCCTACGTTTTGCGGCAGGCGCACCAGCGGTATGGCCGTCGTTGCGTGGTGTTGGTAGATGAGTACGACAAGCCGTTGCTGGATGTGCTCGATACCGGTTGCAAGACCACTTTGAACGGATAGGAATGCTTGTTGGAAGACCGTCATCGGGATATTCTGAAGGCTTTTTACTCGGTTTTCAAGTTGGCCGATGCCGATCGGGAGTTCGTGTTGCTGACGGGGGGGACCAGGTTTTCGCAGGTGAGCGTGTTCAGCGGTTTCAACCAGTCCACCGATATCAGCATGAGCGCGGCTTACGAGGCGATTTGCGGCATCACTCAGGAGGAGCTGGAGCAATATTTGCCGGACCGGTGACCCAGTTGGCACAGTCCGAGGAGTGCAGCCGGGAAGAGATGCTGGCGAGGCTGAAAGACATGTACGACGCGTGTCCGTTTCTGATTGGGAAAATGAGGCTTTCGGGCATCTTGCCCGTTCTGCCCGCATCCTGTTTCTCGCCACGCCTCGACGTAGCCCGCTACGCCTTCGGCTAGGCGAGAAGCATGCTGCATGGCACAAGCGGGCAATCTCCCCAAAGTCTGATGGCCGATTTGGGTTCAAGAGGGCGGCCTCAAAGATGATTTTTCGGCAAAGAGTCTTCGATAGGACACTCTAGCGCGGATTCTCTTCAGGAACGCTGACTTTTGGGCACTCCTTTTTGTCTGTTGGTTGATTTCATTGGCTTCTTCTTTCTATGCTTGGATCATGGCAGAAAAGACGAAGGGTGCGTATGATTTCTTGTCCTGGACCTTCAAGCACAGGGTGACTTTGTAAAAATGTAATCGATTGGAAATTAATATTGATTTATAGCGGCTTTGTCATGGTGATATGTTTGTTTTTGTTTGAAAATCAAGAAGTTGTATTTTGTTGAATGATTTAGTGCGTTTGCCCTGCCGTTGGGTGTGGGTGTGTTGTGTTGGCTTTTTTTTGTACTTTTGCGGTCGGATGTGCAATTCTATTCAAAGGAATCGATAGTTTCCGGAGAATGGTCTTGTCATGAGGCCTTGCGTTGCAGGGCTTGCTTATAGATGGCATTTAGGCTATTGTTTTTGTAGAAAAACGACCAAATTTCTAAAACCGAAACAATAGGCACTGGATGCCCGCGCTATAGCGTGGGTTGTGCTTATGGTTTGCGGTGCTTGGTCGTACCTTCTACAGTAAGTCGCAATATCCACGCTTTTTTTATTAAGCGGTTGCCTGGACAAGTTTAACCGATTTAATAAGGAAAGTGTGGAAAATTTACGAGCAGAAGAGCAGCGGATTTGGGATGTCGTTTTCGAAAAACATCCGATTGTCATTACAGGAGAACAGTATCAGGTTGTTGAAGATTCCTGCAATTTCCTTTCCGAATTCTCAAAAGACAAAGTCATATACGGTATAAATACCGGTTTCGGTCCTATGGCCCAGTACCGTGTGGATGAAGGGGATTTGGTTGCGCTACAGTACAACATAATCCGTTCCCATAGTTGCGGGGCTGGGAATCTGTTGCCGTCCGAATGCGTGCGTGCGGCCATGTACGCGCGGCTTCAGACCTTTCTTGCTGGAAAATCAGGTGTCCATCGAGACACAGTCGATAAAATAGCTGCTTTTATCAATGAGGACATTGTCCCGGATGTGCCTGAACATGGGAGTGTGGGGGCGAGCGGCGATTTGGTCCAATTGGCTCATATTGCTTTGGCTTTGATCGGCGAAGGGACAGTGCGTTTCCGAGGAAGACATGTGCCCGCTATCGAGGCTATGAAAATGTGCGGGATAGAACCTTTGAGAGTCTATATCCGCGAAGGCTTGGCCATTACGAATGGAACAGCTGTCATGACCGGGATTGGGCTGGTGAATCTGTATTATTCCCGGAAGTTGTTGGATGCAAGCCTGCTGGCTTCACTTATGATGAACGAGATAGCGGGTTCATATGACGATTTCATGGCAGAAGCCTTGAACGAGGCCAAATTGCACTACGGCCAGGTTGAAATAGCGGCCAGGATGCGGAAGATGGCAAAGGATAGCCGGCTGCTGAGAAATCGGCAGCATGAGCTGTATGAATCAGATATCAAACGGGAGCGTGTATTCGAGCATAAGGTCCAACCTTATTATTCTCTGCGGTGCATCCCCCAGATCTTAGGGCCTGTTTTGGAAACTATCGACAATGTGTCGAAAATCTTAGTGGAAGAGGTTTATTCGGTAGATGACAATCCTGTGGTAGACTCTCGTGTGCGGAATGTGTTTCATGGCGGGAATTTCCATGGGGATTATATTGCCTTGGAGATGGACAAATTGAAGATTGCCATGGTGAAACTGACCGTATTGGCGGAGCGGCAAATCAATTATCTGTTCCATGACAGGATAAATGGTATTTTGCCTCCTTTTGTGAACTTAGGTAAACTGGGGTTGAATTACGGGTTGCAGGCAGCTCAATTCACGGCTACTTCCACGACAGCCGAAAGCCAAAGTTTGGCTGTTTCAATGTATGTGCACAGCATCCCTAATAATAACGACAATCAAGATGTGGTCAGCATGGGGACTAATGCGGCTTTGTTGGCGGAGAAGGTAATCGAAAATGCATTCCAGGTACTTTCCATTCAGATGATGGCTTTGGTACAAGCTGTGGATTGCTTGGGGATTGCCAGTGAATTGTCTTGTTGTTCTAGAAAATTGTATGACGAGGTGAGAACTATTGTGCCGCGCTTTGAAGATGACACGCCTAAATATCAAGAAATAAAGTCGTTGATTACATACTTGAAAAAATGAGACATGCGTTGGTAACAGGGGGAGGCCGGGGAATCGGACGGGCTATCTGTTTGGCATTGGCAAGGAAAGGTTACTTTGTGTCGGTCAACTATCTGTCTGGCAAGGATTCCGCAGAGGAGACCCTTCGATTGGTGCAGGAAGGAGGCGGGGCGGGGGATTTGTGGCCGTTCGATGTTTCCAAGCGGGAGCAGACGAATGCTTTTGCGGAAGCATGGCGGAGAAAGCATGAGGGAAGCCATATAGAGATCATCGTCAATAATGCTGGTATCCGTCAGGATAACTTGATGGTGTGGATGAAGGCAGAGGAATGGACGCGAGTCATGGAAACCAATCTGCAGTCGTTCTTTAATGTGGTGCAGCCCTTGTTGCTCCCGATGTTAGCTGGGAAATTCGGCAGGATTGTCAATGTGGCTTCATTGTCGGGTTTGAAGGGAATGCCCGGTCAGGTGAATTATTCGGCTTCGAAGGGCGGTTTGATTGCCGCAACCAAGGCTTTGGCTCAGGAGGTGGCAAGAAAAGACGTTACAGTGAATGCTGTGGCGCCGGGGTTCATCGCAACGGACATGACCGCGGATTTGGATGAGAAGGAATTAAGGACTCTTATTCCGGCAGGTCGTTTCGGTAAAGCTGAAGAAGTGGCTTCTGTTGTGTCGTTTCTGGTTTCGGAGGAAGCTTCATATGTCACAGGCGAAGTGATTTCCGTTAATGGCGGTTTATATACATAGGAGTTATGGAAAAGAGGGTTGTCATTACAGGAATGGGGATATATTCCTGTATTGGGAAAAATCTGGACGAGGTGCGCATGTCGCTGTATGAGGGGCGGTCAGGCATAGGATTGGACCCGGCACGGAAAGCGGCGGGGTACCGTTCCGCATTGACAGGGATACTGGCGCGGCCTGATTTGAAAAAAGTGCTGGGAAGACGGGAACGAATGTGTTTGCCAGAGCAAGGAGAGTACGCATATGTGGCTACGTGCGAGGCTCTTCGGAATGCAGGGATAGATGAGGGGTTTTTGAAGACGAGGGAAGTCGGCATCCTTTACGGGAACGATAGTTCCGTTGCTCCGGTTATTGAAGGAGTGGATATCATCCGGAGCAAGAAAAACACTGTAATGGTAGGTTCCGGCAATATTTTCCAATCGATGAATTCCACGGTGACAATGAATTTGTCGGTCATCTTCAATTTAAGGGGAGTGAATTTTACCGTGTCCGGTGCTTGTGCCAGTGGCTCTCATGCAATAGGTTTGGGCTATTTGCTGATTAAACAAGGGCTGCAGGATTGCATTGTTTGCGGCGGTGCGCAGGAAGTGGACTTGTATTCGGTGGGAAGTTTTGATGCCTTGAGCGCTTTTTCCATGCGGGAAGATAGTCCTTGCGAGGCATCAAGGCCGTTTGACAGGAACAGGGATGGACTGGTTCCAAGCGGCGGGGCGGCTACGGTTGTCCTTGAAAGTTACGAGTCGGCAAAAAAGCGGGGGGCTCCGATTTTGGCTGAAATCGTAGCTTATGGTTTTTCTTCCAATGGGGAACATATTTCTGTCCCGAATGTGACTGGCCCGATCCAATCTTTGGAAATGGCTTTAAGGCTTTCGGGGATTCAGGCAGCCGATATTGCGTATATCAATGCCCATGCTACTTCGACACCGTTAGGGGATTATAACGAGGCGAAAGCGATATATGAGGTCTTCAAAGGTTTGTCTCCTTATGTGGCATCAACCAAGTCTATGACAGGGCATGAGATGTGGATGGCGGGTGCTAGCGAAATCATTTATTCCGTTTTGATGATGAGGAATGATTTTATTGCACCGAATATCAATTATGAAATTGGAGATGAGGCAACGGAGTTGCTGAACATACCGAAAAAAAGAATCGATGCGGTTTTCGATGTTTTCTTATCCAATTCGTTCGGTTTCGGTGGCACTAATTCGAGTTTGATTGTCAAGAAAGTGAAATAAAAACGGCTTGTCTTATAAATAATTATCAAAAATATGGATATCAGAAACGAGGAATTGATCGAGAAAATAAACCAAGTGATGGCTGAAGAGTTCGAGGCGGATCCGGAATTAATAAGACCGGAAGCTCCGTTAATGGAAACTTTGGACCTGGATAGTTTGGATTTGGTGGATGTGGTGGTTTTGGTTGACAATAATTTTGGAGTGATGCTGTCTGCTCAGGATTTTTCCGGGCTAAAGACATTTCAGGATTTTTATGATTTGATTTCCAGAAAAATGAATGAAAAAAAATGAGGATTGGGATGGTAAATCCAGAGGCGGGGCATTCGGATATGCTTTTTTCATTTTTCTAATCCGGCATGCGGGAATAAGGATGGCATATGCTTTCCTGTCCGTGGTGGTGATTTACTTTATTCCGTTTGCCCCTAAGGCTACCAAGGCGGTCTGGTTTTATAACCGGCATATCCGGAAGTATGGATTTTGGCAATCTTTATGGAAATTATATGCCCATTACTATGTTTTCGGACAGACTTTGATAGACAAGATGGCCTGTAAGAGCGGTCTTGAGGACAGGTATGGTTTCGATTTCGAGAATTACGAGGACTTCCTTCAATGCCTGGATGCCGGTCCTGTAATCATTATCGGGGCGCATGTGGGATGTTGGGAAATAGGAGCGGCTTTTTTTGGAAAGTATGCATCAAAATTGAATGTGGTACTTTATGACGGGGAAGACAAAAAGATTAAAGGCGCATTGCAAAAGATGCCGATGCCTTACAAGGTGATAGAATTGAACGAAGGTGGAATATCCTCTTTGTTGAAGATGAAGATTTTGTTGGATAAGGGGGAATATGTTTGTTTCCAGGGAGATAGGTATATGGAGACTTCTCCTGTATTGACAAAGGATTTGATGGGAAGGCTTGCTCGGTTGCCGCAAGGCCCGTTCGTTTTGGCTGCCAAGTTCAAAGTTCCTGTGGTGTTTTATTTCGCCATGAGGGAGCGAGGCATGAGATATGCGTTCCATTTTACGGAACTTAAGGGGTGCGAGACAGTGGATTCGGTGGCGGATGCTTATGTGGATTGTTTGGAACATATCATGGAGCTGTATCCTCAGCAGTGGTTTAATTTCTATAATCTGTGGAAATGAAGATATTGTTGATATCGGCAAATCAATGTCAGGAACCTTATCCTGTGTATCCTCTGGGCTTGGCCTACCTGAAGGCCTTCCTCCTGAGGCATCTGGAGGATGCAGATGTGGAGATTGTCGATATGAATCTTATGGATGAACCGGGTCTGCGTTTGAAAATCAAGGAATACGATCCGGACTACATAGGTGTGTCCTTTAGGAACGTGGATGGTGCGAATTCATTGGTACAGAAGAGTTTTTTCTCTGGTTACAAACGTGTTGTGGATGTAGTCAGGGATGTGAGCCATGCACCATTGATTATTGGAGGTCCTGCTTTTTCCATTTTCCCGGAGTTTTTCATGCGGGAGCTGGATGCGGATTATGGCATCAAAGGGGAGGGAGAAGCATCTTTATGTCGTTTGATAGAGGCATTGCACTCCCGTAAGCCGGTTTCAGGGATTCCGGCTTTGTATGACAGAGGTGGCAAGTGCGGAGGTGGGGTTTCTTATATAGATTCGCCTGCTGCCTCGTATGAGGGGTATTTGACAGAATACTATTGGAAAGCAAGCGGGATGCTGAATATCCAGACCAAGAGAGGTTGTCCTTATTCTTGCATCTATTGTACCTATCCTTTGATCGATGGTTGCAAGGTCCGGACAATGGACATTGGAATGATTGTGGATACCATTCTTCGGGCCAAGCGGGATTACGGGGTAAATTATTGGTTTTTTACGGATTCGGTTTTCAATATACGGGATGATTATAACATGGCCTTGGCACAGGCGTTGATAGACAACCATGTGGATATTTCGTGGGGGGCTTATTTTTCCCCATTGGGCCTCACTGAGGAAAAAATGGCCTTGTTCAAGGCTTCCGGCCTTTCTCATATGGAGTTTGGCACGGAATCGTTTTGTGACCGGACATTGGCTGCTTACGGGAAAGCGTTCGGTTTCGATGATGTGCTGAAGGCTTCGGGACTGGCCTTGAAATATAATGTTTACTATGCTCATTTCCTGATTCTGGGAGGGTATGGGGAAACTCACATGCAATTGGAGCAGACGATTGAAAATTCCCGCTACTTGAGGCATACGGTCATATTCCCCTACGTAGGTATGCGGATTTATCCGGGGACATGGTTGCATGAACATCTGGTGGCGCAGGGATTGTGCCTTTCGACGGACGATTTGGTGAAACCTGCATTTTATGTGGCAGAAGATTTCGATTTGGAGTATGCGAAAGCGGCAGCTTGTGCTACGGGGAAAGCCTGGTTTTTCCCTGATACGCCTCAAGACAGATTGGTTGAAACATTAAGGCTGAAAAAAAACAAGAAAGGACCATTATGGGAATATCTGCGCAAAGCCTGATGGAGGCGGCGGACGTAAAGATGTTTGTCCCCCAAGACGACCCGATGGTCATGGTGGATGCTTTCTATGGTATGGAGGGTAAGATGGCAGTAGCGGGACTGACGGTAAAGCGGGACAATCCGTTTGTAGAAGCGGATGTCCTGTCGGAGACGGGATTGATGGAACACATGGCCCAGTCTGCAGCTCTGCAACATGGTGTTTTTTGCCGTCAATGCGGGGAGAAACCACCGGTGGGATTCATAGGGGCGATACAGGGGTTCAAATTGCATGCTTTGCCTCGTGTGGGAGAAATCCTGAAAACGACGGTATTCATAGAGCAAGAAATCATGGGGGTAACCTTGGTGTCAATCAAAGTGGAAAGCGGGCAGCGGCCCTTGGCTGAGTGCAAGATGAAAATATTCATGAAAGAGAGGCAGTGATGAACGCTTTATGCAATGAAACAAGAGTGCGTGTCCGTTTCAGCGAGGTGGATTCCATGTTCGTGGTATGGCATGGGGAATATGTCCGGTATTTTGAAGATGGACGGGAGTCTTTCGGTCTCCAGTATCCGGGATTGGGGTATATGGATATCTACCAGAGCGGTTATATGGCACCTGTGGTAGAACTGGATGTGCGTTATAAATTTCCTTTGCGTTGCAATGACGAGGCGGTAGTGCGGACGCGGTATGTGGAAACTGCGGCAGCCAAGATCTGTTTCGAGTACGAAATCCGTCGTGTCGAGGACGGGATTGTGGTGGCAGTCGGGCGCAGTACTCAGGTATTTACAGATAGCCGGGGTGAATTGCAGTTGTATTCTCCCGTTTTTTATCAAGAATGGAAAAAACGTTGGTTGAAATGAAGGGAACCCGAAAGATTTATTGTGGGTATGGACGCATCGTCTGTTCGTTGGGAACCGATGTGGCTTCCGTGTACGAGGCAATCGAATCTGGTGCGACCCGCTTGTCTTGCATGCCGGATAAAACGCCGGTATGCAAGATAGACAGGGCTTCGGCTTTGTGGGCACGGTGGCCGGATTTGACCTTTGTGGAGAAGATGTTGGTGGAGGTCTTGAGCGATATGCAAATAAAGACAGGTTTGCAATTATCTGATTCCAATGTACAACTGATACTGTCAACGACCAAAGGGAACATATCCTTGATGCGGGTTGATCCGGAACAGACTTGTCTTTGGCATTTGGGAGATATGTTGTCGGATAGGTTCCGTTGTGCGCGAAAGGTCCGTGTTGTGTCTTGTGCTTGCATTTCGGGGGTGGCTGCTATCGTATTGGGAAAACGCATGATCGAGCAGCATCGATGCGACCACGCATTTGTCGTGGGAGTGGATGAAGCCAGCGAATTCGTGGTGGAAGGCTTCAAGTCTTTCAAATCTTTGAGTTCTGGAATCTGTCGTCCGTATGATGCAGGCAGGGACGGATTGACATTGGGAGAAGCCTGTGGAGGATTGCTTTTGACATCCGATGTTCGTTTGTCCCCTTACGGAATATATGTCGGAGGTGGTGCTATCACGAACGATGCCAATCATATATCTGGGCCTTCCCGTACCGGGGATGGATTGCACTTTGCCATAGAGGCAGCCATGAAGGAGGCGGGGTTGGTGAAGGGCGGCCTTGGTTTTGTGAACGCGCATGGGACAGGCACGGTTTATAATGATGAGATGGAGAGCAAGGCTTTGGCTTTGTCGGGGCTTTCCAAGGTCCCGTGTAATTCTTTGAAACCATATATAGGGCATACGTTGGGGGCTTCCGGTGTGGTGGAAACGGTGCTCGACTTGGAACAGATGCGGCATGGACGGGTATTGGGTGTGAAAGGGTTTGAGACCTTGGGGACTCCGCTTCCATTGAATGTCACGGCATGTCATAGGGATGCGGAATTAGGAAGTTGTTTGAAAACCGCATCCGGTTTTGGTGGAACCAATGCGGCAATCGTGTTGATTCATGCGGATTGGGAAAGAAAGGCTCGAAGCGGGACGAACGAAGGTAGGCGGGGTGTCCGGTTTATGAAGGAGGTGTCTTTCGACACTTCTGATTTGAAGGGGAAAAGTTTTGCGGAATGGAGCAAGGAAGAATATCGGAAATCCGGAGAAAATGATTTGAAATTCTTCAAAATGGATGCGCCTTCCAAGTTGGCCTGTATCGCTGCATGTCGATTGATCGGCGATGAATGGACGGGTTACCCGCGCCAGAGGATTGGTATCGTGTTTTCCACGGCGGATGGTTCGATAGAATCGGATATGAGGCATCAATCTGTTGTGGGTCACGCATTGCCAGAAGGGGCATCTCCGTCCGTGTTCGTCTACACTTTGGCTAACATACCTGCAGCGGAAGTGGCTATCCGGCATAAATTCCAAGGTGAAATGATGGTCTTTGTGGAAGAAGAACCTGATGGTTTCTCGCTGGCGTATGCTGAAAGTTTGATTGAGAGGCGTTTCTGTGATGCTGTATTGTATGCCCGCTGTGACTGCCGGACAGAGGATTTCCATGCTGTGTTCAAGCTGATGGAAAGGCAGTTGTAGAGGCTCATGAGAGAATCTTGACGATTTGCAAACCCGATAAAATTGGAGATTATGGAAGATTTGAAAAAGGAATTGAAAGAGGAACTGATAAAATCCTTGAATCTGGAGGACATGGAACCTGGCGACATTGATTCCGCTGCTCCTTTGTTTAAGGAAGGACTTGGTTTGGATTCTATTGATGCATTGGAAATCATTTTGTTATTGGAACGGAAATATGGAATTCGGTTGGAAAAGCCGGAAGGAGCCAAAGAGATATTCTATTCCATCGACACATTGGCTGAATTTGTCAGCAAGAACCGGAAAGAATAACATTCGATCAGTGAGACTGTAACCATGGGAATCAAAATCATCGGTTTGGGGGTCGTGTCGTCCTTGGGGGTGGATGTCGCCTCGAACATGGAGGCTTTGAAGAACGGAAAGTCGGGGATCGGGAAAAAGCGGTTTGTGAGAACCCGGTTGGATTTCCCGGTGGGAGAGGTGAAGTATTCGAATGCCGACTTGCATGCATTGTTGGGATTGGAGACTCAAAGAACGGTATCGCGTACGGCTTTGCTTGGAGCGATGGCTGTCAAGGAGGCTTTGCGGATGGCCGATGTCCCTTCGGGCGTTAATTGGGGGCTTGTATCATCAACCTCTGTCGGTGGGATGGATTTGACCGAACATTTCTATCGGGAATTCAGTCTGAATCCTAAGCGGGGAAGGTTGAGGTATGTGGCAGGACACGACTGTGCGTCCAGTACGGATTTCATTGCCGGATATTGCGGGATAGAAGGATTCCGGACTACGCTTAGTACTGCCTGCTCTTCTTCGGCAAATGCCATATTGTTTGCGTCCAGATTGCTGGAAAGAGGGGTGCTGGATTATGTGGTGGCGGGAGGAACGGATGCGTTATGCGCGTTTACTTTGAATGGCTTCGCTTCATTGAAGATATTGGATTCCGAACCTTGTCGTCCGTTTGACCGGGAGAGGGGCGGATTGAACTTAGGGGAAGGTGCAGGATACATAGCGATGTGCAGGGATGAAACTCCGGGAACTGCCTGCGCATGTTTGCTGTCGGGAGCCAACGCTAATGATGCGTTCCACCAGACTGCATCTTCTGCCAATGGAGAGGGGGCTTGCCGGGCGATGTCGTTGGCATTGAAACGATCCGGGTTGCATCCCGAAGATGTGGATTATGTGAATCTGCATGGGACAGGGACGCCTAACAACGATTATTCGGAGCAGGCAGCCTTGAGACGGATTTTCGGGACGAGGATACCGGCATGCAGCTCCACGAAGTCTTATACAGGGCATGCGCTGGCAGCTGCAGGTGGCATGGAGGCCGTATTTTCGGTATTGGCTTTGCGGGAACAGCTTTGCTTTGCCAATCTTCGTTTTGAAAACAAAATGGATGAAACCTCACTGGTTCCGCAACGAAAGACGGAAAGACGACTTGTCCGTCATGTGATGTCGAATTCATTCGGTTTTGGAGGAAATTGTACTACGTTGATTTTCGGGAGATTATAAGGTGGCGTATTATGTCAATTGTTTGAAATCTTACTCGTGTTTGGACAAAAGTTTGAAAGACTTGGTTCCCGATATGAATCTTCGGCGACGGATGGGGCCGGGAATGAAGATGGGGGTGTCGACGGCGATGGCTGTATTAGAGGCTTTTGCTCCTTACGGGGAAACGGATGCTATCATTACGGCGACAGGCTTGGGGTGTATTGCCGATAGCGAGAAATTTCTAAGTTCCATGTTGGGTTTGCAGGAGCAGGCATTGAATCCGACACCCTTCATCCAGTCTACATTCAATGCTGTAGGGGCTTCGATAGCTCTTTTGCGTGGTGAACACGGGTACAACAACACGTTTTCGCATCGGGAGACTGGCTTTGAGTGTGCTCTTTTGGATGCGATGCTGTTGCTGGATGCGGGAGAAGCCAAGGCTGTCTTGGTCGGCTTTTTCGAGGAAGCAACCTCCTCAGTCTCCGCAATTCTGGATCGCATGGGATTGACAAGAGGAAAGGACGTAGGGGAAGGTGCCGTGTTTTTGGTCTTGACAAGGGACTGCTTGCCTTGTTCGCAGGCGGAAATACGAGCGTTGTCTTTTGAGGATGAATATGAGGATGAAGGCATTTTTGTTTCAAAGGAAATGAGCCGGTATTGGGCCGGAGCTTTTGCCGAGCTGGTGCATGATGTTCTGGTGAACGCTCATGAGGGTGAAGAACAGGTTATTGTCAATGATTTGAATGGGCAATGCCATTCGAAAATGTGTTTGCGATGCTTGTTGCAGGAATAGGTTTGTTATTGTTTTGTTTTGTGGCATTTTATGCTTCCTACAGCATCTCTTCGGGTGTTTATGTGAAGGCAGTGTGCAGGATTCCAGCGGCAGGGAAGTCTGTTGCATTGACATTTGACGACGGAGTGAATCCGGAAACGACTCCTTGGGTTTTGGATATTTTGCGAAAGCATGGCGTGAAGGCCGCATTCTTCGTGATAGGGGAAAAGGTTGATGCTTGTCCCGGTCTGGTAGAGCGGATTGCAAGGGAGGGGCATTCGATAGGGAATCATTCTTATTTCCATCGTAACACATTCCCCTTGCGGCGTACAAGCAAGATGGTTGATGAGATAAAAGCTTGTGATGCAGCAGTGTATGGGGCGGCAGGGACTGTTCCGCGTTTCTTCCGTCCTCCCTTCGGGGTCACCAATCCCATGGTGGGCAAAGCTGTTCGCAGGACGGGAAAGATAGTGGCAGGTTGGAGCATCCGATCGTTGGATACGATGGGAAAGCCGGTAGAAAAAACTTTGGCGAGGATTGAACATCGTTTGAGAGATGGCGCGATTATTCTGCTTCATGATGATCGGGCTAATGCAGCCTGCTTGTTGGAAAAGTTGGTGGAATGTGTTCACGAAAGAGGCTATAAGTTTGTTTTGCTGGATGAACTGCTGGGCGGGGAATACCCGTTGGGGGGTGGGATTGCTGGATTCGATGCCAAAACAGGAAGGAAATGAAGAGATTTTTGTTTTTCATGACAATGTCGCTTTTCCCTTTTGCTGCATTGTGCCAGCAAGAGGAAGGCATGGATACGGATTTTGAAGCCTTCAAGGAAAGGATTGCAGAAGCCGGGGAGCAGAACAAGACGATAGCTTGTCGGTTCGTTCAGATAAAAAAAGTAAAGGGAATCAGGGAACTGGACAGGAAGGAAGGCTGTTTCTTTTATGACAAGGCAGGACGGGTAGCTTTGTTGTATGCACATCCGCAAGGAGACAGGATTGTAATGGACGGAGATAGATTCCTCATGGTCAATGCCGGCAAGAAGATGGAAACAAACACATCGTCCAATCCCATGCTGGGATATTTGGCAGGTTTGCTGAAAGCTTGCATGTCAGGCGATTTGTTAGAATTGGGGAACAATTGGAGTTTCCGGTTGGAAGAGACTCAGGGATTTTATCGTGTGGAATTACGTCCGGAATCCCGGAAGAAAAAAATGTCGTCATTGATAGTGGTGTTCGATAAGTCCGACATGACATTGAATGAGTTGAGAATGGATGAAGGAGATGGCTTTTGGACACAGTATGTCTTTGACAGCAAGCAGTTGAACGTGGAATTGGATTCGGCGGTTTTTGAATGAATATTTTTCTAAAATGAGGAGGAGCGAATGGAATCCGTCTTTAAGATATATGCGAAAGACCGACAGGGAGACCGTTTCAGGTACGAGGCAGAAGTGGATTGGGCCGCGGCTGTTTTTACCGGGCATTTTCCAGGCATGCCTGTAGTCCCTGGCGTTTGCCTTTTGAATCTGGTGAAAATGTGCATCAAGGAAGAAACGGGTGTAAGTTATTGTTTGTCTGCTGTAAAAGAATGCAAGTTCTTGGCACCCTTGACTCCGTCGATTTTGAAGCCCCTGGAGGTGGAGTGTGAACTTGGATTGCAGGATGGGGACGAGACGGCGTTCTCAGCTTTGTTGCAAGTGGACGGGATCAAAGTGATGAAACTGAAAGCACGCTTGAAGCCATGTTGAAATCAAACGAAAGCAAGATATTGATCGTGATACCTGTTTATAACAACGAGACTACGGTTCCATCAGTTGCCTCGGATGTTAAAGCAATGATGTATCCCGTTGTCTTCGTGGACGATGGCTCGACTGATGGTACATTGCGGAAAATCAAGGAAAGCGGGCTGCCTTACCTCCATTATTCCCCTAATCGAGGGAAGGGCTATGCGATCAGGAAGGCTTTCGGCTATGCTCGTGATGCCGGTTATGATTACGTGTTGACGATGGATGCGGATGGACAGCATAAAGCATCCGATATCTGTTCCTTTGTCGAAGGCTTGCAAGACGATTCCGAGGCTCTGCTTGTCGGGGCTCGTGATTTGAATGCCAGGAACATGCCGGGCAGGAATAAATTCGCCAACCGTTTTTCTAATTTTTGGTTCCGAGTCGAGACGGGAAAAAAATTGCAGGATACCCAATCCGGTTTTCGTTTGTATCCATTGCGGAGTGTCGGGGGAATGCGTTTCATGTCCAGGCGATATGGTTTCGAGGTGGAGGTATTGGTGAAATCGGCATGGAAAGGGATTCCAATCAAGAATATCCCTATTTCTGTTTATTACCCGCCTCAGGCCGAGCGAATCTCTCATTTCAAGCCGTTTCGGGACTTCGCCCGTATAGGTTGCCTGAATGCGGTCTTGGTGTTGTATGCGTTATTGGTGTATTCTCCATGGCGGTTCTGTCGAGCCTTGACCAAAGAAAACGTCAATCGTTTCATCAGGGAAAATATCACGCAGACGGAAGAATCGAACCATACGGTGGCTGCATCTGTCGGATTGGGTGTCTTTTTCGGTATTGCGCCGATTTGGGGGTATCAGATGGTTGCGGCGGGCATCGTGGCGCATTTTCTGAAGCTGAACAAGGTCTTGTCCGTGATTAGTTCGAATATCAGTATTCCGCCAATGATTCCTTTCATCCTGTATGGGAGCTTTTGCACGGGAGCTTGGATTCTGGGTCGGGACGTACATCTGGATTTGCAGTCCATTTCGATGGAGAATGTGTCCAAAGATTTGTTCCAATATGTATTCGGTGCTTGCATGTTCGCTTTGGCCTGCGGTATTTCGTTTTATGTGATAACTTATGTTTTGTTGTTGATTTTCAGGAGGAAATTGTAATGGACAGGCTTTTTGTCGCCATATATGATTTTTTTGCCCGGCATAAGGTTTGGTATTGGGTGCTGCTTGTTGTTTCTATTGCTTGTTTTGGATTGCTTGCATCGAGATTGGATTGCAGTGAGGATATCACGGATTTTTTTCCAGATGATGGAAAGGAACTGCTTGAGGTTTTCGATAACATGAAAGCCAAAGACCGCATTTCAGTCATGTTCTCGGTCAAGGCAGGACAAGCGGAGGTCTCGGAGCGTATGAACGGCTTGGTGGAAGCGGCGGCATTCTTCCAGGAATCGGCAGAAGCAGATTCTTTGTTTGCATGTTATGCGGATGCTTGTGTGGGCGCGGATGTGTCGATGTTAGAGGATTGGAGGGACTTCATATATTCCCATTTGCCTGTTTTCCTGTCCGATCATGCTTTCTTGCGTTTGGATTCCTTGTTGATGCCAGGTTATATTGATTCGTTGTTGGAAACGGATTATTCCTTGTTGTTTTCCCCGATGGGGTCTTTGCTGGCCTCAGGTATTTATCAAGACCCGTTCGGCATAGGCAATGAGGCTTTGGCAGGATTGCAATCCATGTCTTCCGGATTCGACTATGTGTTGTACGATGGGCATGTGTTTTCTCCGGACAGGAATACGTTGCTGTGTCATGTGGATCCGAAAGTGGATGCCAATGGTAAGGAAGCCAGGATTTTGATGTCCAGGATTGATGCCCTCTTGGAGTCGGTGGAATCCCGATTCCCCGATGTGCAGGCGGAATATTACGGGTCTCTGCCAGTGGCGGTGGGGAACGCTGCACAAGTGAAAAGGGATGCCTTGTTCACGGTGGGAATCGCCTTGCTTTTGGTGGTCGCCTTGATTACAGTTTGTTTCCGGAATAAGTGGAGCATAGTCTGGGTGTTGGTTCCGGTTGCTTACGGCGGTCTGTCCGCAATGGCTTTCATGTATCTGGTTAAAGGGAGCATCTCCTTGATTGCCATGGGTTCGGGTGCGGTGGTCTTGGGCATTGCCTTGAGCTATTCCATGCACGTCCTTGCCCATACGAACCATTGTCATGACATGAGGGATGTTGTCAAGGCTTTGGCGGCCCCGTTGACTATCGGGAGTTTTACGACCATTGGAGCTTTTTTAGGACTGCAGTTCACGACTTCGGCTTTATTGCAGGATTTTGGCCTTTTCGCAGCTTTTGCCTTGATTGGCACGACTGTGTTTTCGCTGGTTTTCCTTCCCCATTTGATATCTCCGGGGAAAAAGACGGAAGCCAGTCGCTTGTTGGATAAGATAGGGAAAGTGGCTTCCGTGCGTTTGGACAACAGGCCCGTTTTGCTTCTCGGGATAGGGATTGTGTCGTTGGTATGCCTTTTCTTTTACCAGAAGGTGGGCTTTGACAGCGACATGATGAATCTCAATTATGAAAGCAAGGAATTGCAACAGGCAAGGACACGCTTGGAGTCTTTTCGGGGTGAGCAAGAACGTCAATCGGCTTCTTTTTTAGTGGTTTCCGATACTTCTGCTTCGGAAGCGGCTTTCGGATACAGTCGGATGTGTTCTGTTTTGGACAGTCTTGCTTCTTGCGCTTATGTCGATGGCGTTTCCTCGGTCGCGTCTTTTGTGATTCCGCAGGATTTGCAGGAGGCTCGTATAGCAAGATGGAATGGATATTGGACTGATTCCAGAAAAGATTCGGTTTTGGAACGGCTTGCTTTCGTGGCAGGAAGGCTGGGGTTTGAAACCGGAGCCTTTTCTGCATTCGAGGCACTGTTGGATACTGGTTTCGTTCCGGTCTGTTATGGGGATGCTACGGGAGATGGCACATTCTCACGGATTTTCTCCGATTGGATTTCCGCTGAAAGGAATACGGTTTCTTTCATGGCGCAAATCCGGTTGCCCGAGGATTGCAAGCAGGAGGTGTATTCCCTTTTGGCGGAACAGGAGGATGCCGTGGTGATGGATCGAGCCTTTTTTGCCGGTTTGATGGCAGAGGATGTCAATTACAATTTCAATTTGATTCTGGCCATATCCGGGATATTGGTTTTTGTTGCTTTGCTGGTTTCTTACGGCCGGATTGAATTGGTTTTGATGTTGTGTCTTCCCATGCTCCTGACATGGGTTGTCATATTGGGAATCATGGCATTGACGGGTATGGAGTTTAATATTGTCACGATAATTCTTTCCACTTTCATATTCGGTATCGGGGATGATTTTTCCATATTCGTCATGGATGGCATGCTGGAAAAGTACCGGGATGGGGCCGATGTCCTTTCGCAACATAAGACTGCCATTGTTTTTTCCGCGTTCACAATGCTGGCAGGCATGGGGTCTTTGGTCTTCGCCCGGCATCCGGCCATGCATTCATTGGGCGGCATATCCTTGTTGGGAATTCTGGTGGTATTGCTGATGGTATATACGGTTCTTCCTTTTGTTTTCCGTCTGTTTATCGCTAGTCCGGCAGCTAAAGGAGGTTTTCCGTGGACGATGGCAGGCATGCTTAATTCGGCATATGCTTTCGGCTTGTTTTTCATGGGTTGCATTATCATACAGTCAGCTATGCTGTTGACTTTCCTTTTTCCTGTAGGGCGATGCCGGCGCAGGCAATGGATCCAGTCCTTGACCAGTTGGTCTTCCCATGCATTCCTGAAGGCCATGGTGTCGGGTAAAATGGTCTGTTTGAATCCTTCGGGGGAGGATTTTTCCAGTCCGGCCATGGTTGTGGCTAACCATCAGTCCTTCATCGATATCTTGCTTTTGATGGGCTTGCATCGGAAGTTCGTGATGATGACGAATTCATGGGTCTGGAAATCCCCGGTTTTTGGGAGGATAATCAGGTATCTGGGGTTCTTGTACGCCAAAGAAGGATATGACAAGCTGCTTGTCAGGGCGGAAGAAAAAGTGAGACAGGGATACAGCATTTTGGTGTTTCCGGAAGGGACTCGTTCGAAAGATGGAAAGGTCGGCCGTTTCCATAAAGGGGCTTTTTATTTGGCGGAGCAGATGAAATTGGACATCGTGCCTGTCGTACTCTATGGGAACGGGCTCGTTTCGTCCAAAAAACAGGCCTTTTATATCAAGAAAGGCTTGCTGGTTTCCAAGATTCTCCCTCGGATTCCTTTTGCTTCAACGGAATACGGATCGGATTATGTGGAGAAGGCCAAGAGGCTTGCGTGCTATGTCAGATCGGAATATGGCAAACTGTACGAAGAATACAATCGTCCGTGCAATTTCTATTTCAAAGATGCGTTGATGAAGAATTACATATACAAAGGCCCTGTATTGGAATGGTACATGCGAGTGAAATGCAGGATGGAGGATTTTTATGCTTCGTATGATAGATATTTGCCTCGTGCAGGGATGATTGTGGACTTGGGATGCGGTTACGGGGCAATGGCTTATATGCTGGGAATGCTTTCGGAACGGCGGACGATTGTTGCCGTGGATTATGACCCTTCCAAGGTCGCTTTGGCCAATCATTGTTATTCTCGTAACAGCAGGATTGGTTTTTATTGTGCGGATGTGCGGACTTATGATATGCCAGAAGCGGATGCTTTTGTATTGAGCGATGTCTTGCATTATTTTCCAAGGCAAGATCAGGCAAGAGTAATAAATCGTTGCATTGACAAATTAAAGGATGGCGGGATGATTCTGGTACGTGAAGGGGACTCTTTGGATTGTGCTAGGCATGAAATGACAAAGAGGACCGAAGTCTGGTCCACCAAGATTCTGCATTTTAACAAAACGGACGGGGAATTGTGTTTCCTGTCCCGGGAAGAATTGAATTCGATTGCTGAGCAGCGAGGGTTCTCGGTTGCTGTAGCGCATACGGGGACTTACACTAGCAACACGCTTTTTGTCTTAAAAAGAAAGGATTGATGCGATGAAGACGGATTTCGACGCTATTGTCATCGGAAGTGGCCTTGGGGGATTGGAATGTGGGTTGATATTGGCCAAGGAAGGGTGGAATGTGTGTGTGCTGGAGCAGGACATGTCGTATGGAGGGTGTTTCCAGTCTTTCTTGAGAAAAGGCCGGTATATCGATACGGGGATTCATTTTGTCGGGAGTATGGGGGAAGGCCAGATTCTGCGGCAATATTTCAGGTATTTTGGCATTTTTGACCGGTTGTCGGTAATCCAGCTGGATCAGGATTTCGATTCTATTTGTTTCAAAACGGGGAAAGTCTATTTCTACCGGCATGGTTATGAGGATTTTGTAAATTCATTGGCGGATGAGTTCCCATCGGAAAAGATTGGATTGCAACGGTATGCCGACAAAATCAAGGCGATAGGGGATACGATAGGCGTGGAGGTGCATGAAAGCGGGCGTTTGTCGTCAGGCGGATTGGATTATCTCGGGATTTCTGCGTGGGATTTCATTTGCGAATGCGTGTCCGACCCGTTGCTTCGGAATGTATTGGCTGGAATCAATCCTTTGTATGGCGGGAAGAAAGATGCCGCGAACTTGTACCACCATGCCATGATCGCTCATTCGAATATAGAAGGATGTTACCGTTTCGTTGGGGGAACGAGGCAGGTTGCGGATTTGTTGGTGGATTCGATAAATTCAATGGGGGGGACTATGCGTAACCGTTGCAAGGTGGCTCGCTTGATGGCCGATGGCGACAAGATACGGTGCATCGAGACAATGGATGGAGAACGGTTGACTGCCAGATATTACATTTCCGATATGCATCCTGCTGTCACATTCAACATGTTGGAGGGAGTTTCAGTTGTAAAGAAAGCTTACAGGACACGTTTGAACGTCATGCCTGATACATACGGTCTTTTTTCGGTTTATCTGTTGATGCGGCCTGGACAGTTTTTTTACAGGAATAAGAATTATTACTTCTATGTCAAGGAGGATGTCTGGGATACGGTCATGGAAAGCGATTTGCGGGCGAAGGCGATGATGCTGAGCATGCAGTTGGGAGGAATAGGTCAAAGATACACGGATGTGGTTACTTTGATGAGTCCGGTTTCAACAAGCCTGTTCAGTCCGTGGTTGGATATTCCGAGGGGAAAACGTTCGGAAGCATATGGAAGCCTGAAAAGCCAGATAGAGCAGAACATGATGTTGGAGGCGGAATCTTGTTTCCCCGGTTTGCTTCGGAATGTGGAAACTGTTTACTCTGCATCACCATTGACATATAAGGACTATACCGGGACACCGGCGGGTTCGGCTTACGGTTTGTTGAAAGATTGCAGGCGGCCATTGATGTCGTTGATACCTGCAAGGACAAAGTTGTCCAATCTGTTGCTGACAGGTCAGAATCTGAATGTACATGGGGCCTTGGGGGTCACGTTGACAGCGGCGACTACTTGCTCCGAATTGATAGGTATGGAGTATTTGGCCAAAAAGATAGGGAGGGCGTGAATATGAGGCGGTTCATCAAGATACTGCTGGGGATTGTGCTGGTAATGGCATGTGTGCCCCTTTGCCTGTTGCTTCTGTGGTATTGGAACTCAGATATGGGGAAACCGGGATTAGCGGTCGATGCAGGGCAATACGAGGTGCGGGACTCTGGCGGAAGAACCTATTGCCGGGAATCTTATTTGGAATATGACAGTTGCGGGTTGTGGTTGTTGTACCTGGAAGGAAGCGGTCAGGACAGAGGGGCGAAGCAAGGAGCGTTGACACGGGATTTGATGAGGTTCCAGGAAGATGTGTTTGTGCGGCAGATCCGGGAGTGGATACCATCGGATCGTTATCTTGGTTTCCTGAGATTCTTGTTGTTGGCATTCAATCGCGACCTAGGAGAGCATGTCCCATTGGAGTACCGGGATGAAATAGCAGGAATGTCAATGTTCTGTACCCATGATTATGATGCGATAGGTACGCCATATGAAAGGCAATTGAATTATCATGCCGCTCATGATATCGGGCATGCAATGCAACAATATATGTTGGTCGGGTGCAGCTCTTTCGGGGTTTGGAAAGACCACTCTCTCTCGGGAGGATTGCTTGTCGGCCGGAATTTCGATTTTTACATGGGGGATGATTTCGCCAAGAACAAAGTGGTTATGTTCGTGGCTCCGGATAGCGGTTACCGCTATGCAAGTATCGCGTGGCCGGGCATGGTCGGTGTCGTTTCGGGGATGAATGCCAGAGGTGTTACCGTGACTATCAATGCAGCCAAAGGTTCGATGCCGTTATCGGCGGCTACGCCCATTTCCATTTTGGCTCGCGAAATACTCCAGTATGCGGATTGCATAGAGACGGCATATGTGATTGCCCAGAACACGGAGACATTTGTCAGCGAATCTATCTTGATTGGTTCCGTGTCGGACGGGTGTTGCGCTGTCATCGAAAAAACACCCAAGGAAACAGTTTTGTACAGGAGCAGCGGCCATAGAATTGCCTGTACCAATCACTATTTGTCGGAAGAACTGGGCAAGACAGACTGGAACTTGGAAAATGTGGAAACCAGTGATAGCAAGTACCGCTACAATCGATTGGAGGAATTGTTGACGGATTCTGTCCCCATGGATTATAAATCGGCCATAGCTGTTTTGCGGAACAGGTTCGGTATCGGGGGAAAGGATATCGGCATAGGTAATGAAAAAACCTTGAATCAGTCCATTGCTCATCATTCTGTGGTTTTTTCTCCGGAAGATTGCCGGATGTGGGTATCAACCTTTCCATGGCAGTCTGGACGTTTCGCTTGCTATGACTTGTCGGCTTTTTTCCTGCGGGACTCCCTTCCGCGGAGAGATGATTTGCTGGATATGCCGGCAGACTCCGTATTCATGAATTCGGATTATCCGTCCTTGTTGGCCTATAGGGAGGGCTTGCAGCGTCTGAAGGCGGCTGTCAAGGCGCGGACCCGTTTGCCTGAATCGTATGTTGAATCTTTTTTGAAGAGTAATCCTTTCCATTATCATGCCTATCAGGCAGTAGGGGATTACTACCAAGCGTTCTCGGACATAAAGGCGGCCAACAGGATGTATGAGCGGGCTTTGCAATGCGAGATACCTTGGCAATCGGATAAGAGAGAAATAGAAAAGCAATTAAAGCGTACGGAGCAATGATACGGTCACCGAGACTTCAGTTTGCGACTGAAGAAGATATACGCGATTTTCAGAATCGCCGTTTGCGTGAGGAAGTGGCATTCCTGGCAAAGAGTTCCCCTTTTTACCAGAGGAGGTTCATGCACATGGGACTTTGTCCGGAGGATATTGTTTCCGTGGATGATTTGCAAGGAATTCCTGTTACGACCAAAACGGATTTGCAATCCTTCAGCCGGGATTTCCTGGCCGTGCCGGAACTTTCGGTTGTGGACTATGTGACGACTTCAGGAACCTTGGGGACTCCGGTCACCTTTGCTTTGACGGATTCTGATTTGGAGCGTCTGGCCTATAACGAATCCCAGTCTTTTGCAACGGCAGGCTGTGTCCCGGAGGATATCATCCAATTGATGACAACGATAGACAAGAGGTTCATGGCCGGGCTTGCTTATTTTTTGGGTGCGAGAGCTTTAGGTTGCGGTGTGGTGCGGGTCGGGAATGGCATTCCTGAATTGCAGTGGGAAACGATAAAGAGGATTTCTCCTACGGTTTGCATTGCGGTGCCTTCTTTTTTGATAAAGGTGGTCGATTTTGCCAAAAAGCATGGAATAGATTACCATCGTTCTTCTTTGCGTCGGGCTATCTGCATTGGAGAGGCTCTGCGTGCCACGGACGGAAGTTTCAATGCTTTGGGGCGGCGAATTGCGTCTGAATGGCCTGAATTGGAACTTTTTTCAACCTATGCTTCTACTGAAATGCAGAGTTCTCTGACTGAATGCGCTTTCCATTGCGGTTGCCATGTTCCTCCCGATTTGATAATCGTGGAGCTGCTGGATGAAGATAACCGGGCAGTGCCGGACGGGGTGGCTGGCGAGGTGACTATTACCACATTGGGGGTGCGTGGAATGCCATTGTTGCGGTTCAAGACCGGGGATATGTGCATTGGAGACCGGAGCCCCTGCCGCTGCGGGCGGCATACCCTGCGTCTCAGCTCTGTTTTGGGGCGGAAGGGGCAGATGATCAAGTACAAAGGGACGACATTGTATCCGTCTGCCTTGTATGACATATTGGATAATGTGCCCGGCATAGTGAATTATCAAGTAGAGGTCTATACGGGAGATTTAGGAACAGACCAGATTCTGGTCCGGATTGGCGGCGAGCGGGACGGGGAAGATTTTGAAAAGGAGTTGAAGGACATTTTCCGTGCCAAGGTGCGGGTCGCCCCAGAAATATGTTTTGAATCGGTTGATAGAATGGCATCTCTATTGATGCCGCCTATGAGCCGGAAGCAGGTCAAATTTGTGGATAAAAGAGAATGTGAGTGTTAAGATGTGGCGTTGTCGTAGTGTCATTGCTGGGAGAAGGACTTTTTATTAACCTTAAATTTTATAGCCTTATGAAAAAAATGATGTTTATGATGCTGTTATGGCCGTTCTTTTCGGTTGTCGGCATCGCTCAGGAAAGCCAGAAACCGGCGGATGTGGACTTTTATGGGATTGATTTTTCGAAAGTTACTGTTTCCGGAGTGAAAGAGAGTGTAGGCCAATTTGTATCGGCCTTCAAGGGAATGAACTTGTTGTTTGTTTCGGAGTCGGACAAGTACGATTTGTCCAGATTTTTAGGTTTCAATGTCTTGGAGACTAATATCTCTATTTCCGAGCAGCAGGTTGAAAGTTGGCAGCAGCAACCTCTTTGGAATACGGCAAAGCAGGATTTGACGGCAGAGGATTTTGCTGGGATACTGGGAGCGTACCCGGAAACGGAAACGCCAGGTTTGCTGATTGTGGCTCAATGGTTGGACAAGAAAGGTGGCATCGGATATTTCAAAGTCGTGGCTTTTGACGGACAGACCAAGCAGATATTATGGAGCAGGGACATGCAAGGCGAAGCCGGTGGTGCTGGATTGCGGAACTATTGGGCCGGGTCTGTCTATGACGGTTTGGAAAATCTGCAGAAGCAGCTGAAGAAGGAATCTCGCAGACGGAAGTAGATATTGTCCATGTTTTGTGGCTTTTTCCTAGTGGTCAAAAGAAATTGGAATAAACTGCAGGCTGAGTTCGGATCTGAACAGGGTTCGGGCTTTTGCCGAGGTGCTGCGTTTATAAGAAAATGTATTTGCAATGAAAAAGATGTGTGTATTTCTGTTGGGATTGGCCTGCATGTCGGGTGCTTTTGCTCAGAAACCGTCAGAAGTCTGTTTTTATGGAATTGATTTCTCGGAGGTAAAAGTCCTTGGCGTGGATGAACCGGAATCAGAGTTTATGGATGCTTTTAAAAGGATTAATGTTTTGTTCCTTTCAGAACCTGAGAAATATGATGTAGGGGAATTCCTTGGATTGCGTGTTCTTGAAACAGATATCGATATAGCCAATGAGCAAGTTGAAGTATTGGCTGATAAAAGTTTTTGGAACAGGGCTTCATCTGGTATCGCGGATTCAACGATGGGGCATCTCTTGAGCCAATACCCCTCGACTGATGTCCCGGGCTTGATTTTAGTAGCAATAGAGCTGAATAAAAGTACTCAGACCGGAAAATACGAGATTGTTGCGTTTGATGGGAAAACCAAGGACATAATTTGGCGGAGGACGATGGAGGGGAGTGCCGGAGGGTATGGATTGCGGAACTATTGGGCCGGATCGGTTCATACAGGCTTGCTCCAGGAATCGAGACAAATGTTGTTCGAGGAGCAGGAATTGGATTTGCAAAAGAGGAGGGAGCAAGCCCAGAGCCGGAAAGCGAACCGGAAAGCGAAAAAGTAAACCTTTCTGCCTGCAAGATGTTTGCTGGAGATTATTCTCCGAGGGATAGACAGGATTCTGAAATCGTTTCAGGGGAGGTCTGTTACAGGGATTTTGAATCGCAAATTATTGTTTAATAACTAAAAAAAACTGAAATGAAAAAGTTTGCATTGTTTTTGTCGATGATGTTCATCGGGATGATTGCTTTTGGGCAATCGGTTGTTGTCAAATCAGGGGATTTGAAGGTTCTGAAAGAAAAAGGTGCCTATGCCCTTGTTGAGATTGATTGGTCGCAGACAGAGATAGACGGGATGCCGGTTGACGAGTATGTCAAGACCCGTAGCGAAGGGGCTCAATTGTCATGGGCGACGGATGAGCTTTCCATGCTATATTCGTTTGCGTCTTTGTTTGCAAAGTATAACAAAAAGGGAATGCAATCCGTCGCATTGGATTTGGCAGATACTGCATCCGGTAAACTGGTAATGGTCGCTAAGCCAAAGAAGCCGGTATATGTGGATGAGGCGGATGTCAAGTACAAGATGGTATTCAAGGTGGATCGCTTCGATGTGGGCAGTACAGGAGCATCGGTAGGTGCCATGTTCAATCCGTTTGACAGTGGCAAGACAGGTGGTGCTACGCTGACAGGGACTTTCAGCGTTTTGGACAAGGCCAGCGGGGAAGTTCTTTGTTCCGTGGATTTGTTGGATTTTCAGGGTCTTTCAAGCCCAAATGAGGCCGTTCGCAAAACTCTGGTGTTTGGCACGTTTGCCCGTACCTTGAGCAAGATGGTAAAGAAAGCGAAATAAAAGGAAATTATCGATTCTCGGAATGTTCCGGGATAAAGTAATGAAGGGTTGTAGATTTTCGTAACCTTGCAGAAGCCGGGCAAATTCCGCCCGGCTTCTGCTATGGACGGAAAGGTTTTCGCTTAGCCGAAGCGTAGCGGGCTACGTCGAGGCGTAGAGATGCAGGATGCGGACAGAGCGGACAAGAGCCCGAAAGACTCATTTCCCCATCGGAAACAGACCTGGCAAGTCTGATAATGGCCGATTTTGGTTTAAGATACCTGATGGAGTACAAGTGTTTGGAGAATCAGAGGAAGAGTTTTCCGTCTATGTGGGCAAATGGTCTTGATTTACTGTTGGCAGAGCCAGGGTCGGGTGGATTGCATCGTGGAGAGCCCGCGATACGTCTATGTGTTCGACTTCAAGTTGGACGGCAGTGCGGAAGAGGCTTTGCGCCAAATCGAGGAGAAAGGCTATGTCCGGCCTTATGCGGGCGATTCCCGCCAGCTGTTCAAAATCGGGGTCTCGTTCTCGTTCGGAACGGGGATTGTCGCGGAGCGGGAGTTTGCGGGATGAACGGAAGAATTGTCCGGCAAGGATGTCTTTTTTGAAAGAGGGCGACCCGGGAATTCTCTTTGGACAGAGAATCCTTGATGGCACATGCTCTGGCGTGGATTCTCCTTTTGGAAAATAGCATTCGGGCCGCCCTTGTCATGGCATATCAGGAAAGGAGAGGCAAGGCTTGGAAACGGGAATCGGACGTAAAGCCACTTCCGTTCTGCCGTTCTAATCCGTCCCGTTCGCCTTACCCCTCATAGGCTTATTTTTTTGCAGAGAACACAAGGGGCAGAACATAGCGTACGTCCACTTTTTTCCCGTCCGTTTCACCGGGCGTCCATGCCGGGGATTTCGAGATGATCCGGACGGCTTCTTTTTCGAACAGGCTGTAATCCGCCTCTGCTTTCTTGCCGGAAATCCGGAGTTCCATGGGCTCGATGTCACCAAGGCTGCCGTCTTTCCGGACCGTGAAGCCGACGTAAACGGTGGCTTCCGCCCCGGTTTTCTGCAATGCTTCAGGATACTTGATTTCTTGGCTTATCCAATCGAGGAAACCTTCCGGAGCTTGAGGCCTCTTATCCGGGATAGCATACGTGTCTTGCTCCTTGGTGGGGGAGGCAAGCTCGTCCGGGTTCGCCTGCTTCACCGGTTTTGCCAAATCCCCTTCCTGGGGCAAGGCTTTGGCGAAGGAAGATTCCGGTTTCCCCGTCGATACCAAAGAAGCGGGATTCTCTGGCTGCCGGGCGAACACGACCAAGGAAGCCGTTACCAGCGGGATCATATACAAAGCTTTTGCATAGACCCATTTCGAGAATTTCTTTTTCTGAATCATGGTCAAACGTTTTTTAAGGTTAGTATTAAAGAGATGGGCCAGGTGGTACCGGTCCCGGCCCATGGTTTCCTCGATTAGCAGATATTGGTAGCCTTTGGCATCGGCTCCGGAATGCAGCACCATGGCATCCGCCTCGTATTCATGCACGGTTTTCAACTCCTTGAGAAACAGCCACGCAAACGGATTGAACCATTGCAGCAGGCAAATCAAGTCCATGAACACCAAGTCGTAGGAATGCCCGGAGCGGATATGGGCTTTTTCATGCTGCAACATGTACGGGTTGAACTCTTTACCGGAAATATCCGGCAGCAAGATGTAATGGAACCAGCTCATGGCCGGAATCGCTTCCGGGATGGAAAGAATCTTGATGCTTCCTTGCGTTTCAAGGTTTTTCCCTTTAGAAACCAACCGGTGCAGCCTTAAACAGGGGAGGATGCCGATATGGAGCAGGCAGAGGATAAGGCCAAGGAAGTAGATTCCGGACAGGATTGGACTGGAAATTGTTGTCGAAGAAGGATTTCCCGCGATACCGGATGCCGTTGTGGAAATGGGCTTCGTTTGCAGGAAGTCCAAAGCTATGCCTCTGGATGGGTTTTCGATCAAGAAATTCATTTCGAGATGGATGCAGGGCAGGATCATGGAGAGGAAGGCCGAGGCTAAAATCAAGGCACGGTTGAATCGGAAGCTCTTGTCCTTGCTAAGCAAAAGCTTGAAAAAGAGGTAGAAGACGGCGATGCCGATGGCCGAATATCCGAGATAGGCAAGAAATGCATCCATGATATCGTTTTTTTCAAAGGTTAGTCCCGGGAGCTTTGGGGTTCAGGAGCTTGTTTTGTTTTCCGTGGGTTGATTTCGAGGTGTTTGTTCCGCTCTTTTCAATGTCGGCAATCATCTTCTTGAGTTCCTCCACCGAAATCTTTTCCTCCTCCACGAACATCGAGACCGCCGACATGTACGAATTGTCCATGTAGCGATGGATGATATTCTTGATGAAGCCTTTGCCGTATTCGGCTTCCGATACCTTGGCAAAATAGTGGTAGGAAACGCCTTCGGCCTTGTGGTCCACATAGCCTTTCTTCTCCAGGGAGCGGACCATGGTCGAAACGGTGTTGAAATGCGGCTTGGGATCCGGGTATTTCTCCAGAAGCTGGGACACGCTCATTGGGCCGTGTTTCCACAGCATTTCCATCACTTCTTCTTCCTTTTTCGTCATATTGTTTTTCATGGCTTTCTATTTTTGGCGATGCCGGAACCTGGAACCTCCATCGGGCCTGCCCTTGTATCCTCTGCAAAAAATGAGCCTATGAGGAGCAAGGCAAACGGGCTGGATAGAGTTATAACTAAACTATTCTATAAAAATAAGTTTCTTATTTTGTACACTAACCAAGACCTTTTGGTGGGAGAAAATTTCATAACCAATAAGTCCGTCAATCTTATTTTCCCGGCGGGAGTTCAAATGGCTCATGTCATTAAATACAGTAGATACATTTTCAAATAATGCATTTCCGATAGTCAGTGATTTTACTGTGGCACTTTGCACATTCGCTTCTTGCTTAGATGCACCGGTTAATTTGGTTGTGGTTATGTTGGCTAAGTTGTTTTTTAACTTGTCAAGCAGAGTAACATCCAACAAATTTACTGAAGCTCCGCAATCAATGCCCAAAGATACTTCTTCTGTTCCTATCTTCCCTTTTACAAAAGGGATATGCGAAGTTTCAGATGTCATTTGGAGAGGTATTTCGTAAGTGGTATGTTGTAATTCGCTGATATAATCAGTGGTTTTATCCGGCTTAATCAATGTCAAGGTTTTGTTTGCATAATCGAACAGCCAATCGTAGTCTTTAATGACTTGGTATCCTATCAGCCCGTAGATTTCCTCGTCTTTGAGCAAATGGGAAAGGTCGGACATTACAAAATCTTTGTTTTGTGTTTTGATGCCATAAAAATCGAAAGAATCGATGTGGATGATATCTTGTCCCGAAATGCTGGAATTTACGCTTTGCGCAGTACTCATTGAAGTTATAGTGTCTTTACTGAAGTACGGGCTGTTCAAATAGAGGGTTGGCGCACCGCTGTCGAGAATGAATTTCCTCTCGATACCGTTCAGTTTGGCGGTTACGACTATCAAGCCGTTTCGGATTTCCATTGGGACGGTGAGAATGTCTTGTGCAGGTGTTTCAAAATCGGTCTTTGTATCTGCTTTCTTGATTTGAACGGGCAACAAATCAATCTGTTTCAGCTGATTATCGGTATTGAATACAAAAGTCGCATTCTTATGTCCCAACTTCTTACTGTAATTGAAATCATAAACCAGGGTTAATGTTCCATTTTCCTGCTGCTCACTTATTTTGCTGATGTCGGAGATGTGTTCGTTCAATTGGGTAACCAATAGTTCCATTGTCATGATGGCGGTAGTGCCTGTCTGTCCTGCACAAATGAAATCTGATGATAAATGTTTCTTCAATTCAACGGTTGAACTGTTGTTGACAGCATCGATGGCAATACCTACTATTCCCTCACAAACCTTTTTGTCTTGTGCAAGAACTGAATTTCCGATGAGGCATGCAATTGTCAAAATGAGATATTTCATAACTATTACAGATTGGAGAAATCACTGGCAAATATACAACTATTTTTTATAGTTGCAACTATTTTTTTTCGTTATTATGTATCCGGAGGCTTGGCAATCCGGTTTGGAGGCAGGTTTTTGCTGGTTTTCCGGAGAGACCGGAGCGACCCTCAACGTGGTTTACAATCCGGCATGGAGGTTTGTCGACCAAAATGTATAACTTTGTTAAGTTGTACCGTCCGGCTTCGAGGAAAGGGAAGCATCGCATCCCGGCTGGAACGGGACCAGTGTGGATGAAAGCAGAGAACATGAAAAAAGAAGGACATATATTGGTGGTGGACGACAACAAGGCGGTGCTGGCTGCTGTGGAGATGCTGCTGAAACCCTTGTTTGCCAAGGTGACGACCTTGTCCTGCCCGGACGAGATTCGGAATGTGCTTCGGCGGGAGGAAACGGACGTGGTTCTGTTGGACATGAATTTCAAAGCCGCCATCAATAACGGCAACGAGGGGCTTTACTGGTTGGGTGAAATCAAGGCGATGGAACCGGAAACGGAAGTGGTCCTGTTTACGGCCTATGCCGATATCGATTTGGCAGTAAGGGGATTGCAGCAAGGAGCCTGCGACTTTGTGGTCAAGCCTTTCGACAATGGCAAGCTGGTCAGCGTGCTGGAACGCGCTTTGCGGATACGGCGATCCAAAGGAGGTCCGGAGACGGCAATGCCGGTATCCGCCGAAGATTCCGCATCCCTGATGTTCTGGGGCACGAGCCCGGCCATGCAACGGATCAAGTCATTGGTGGAAAAAGTGGCGCCGACCGATGCCAATATCCTGATAACCGGCCCGAACGGGATTGGCAAGGAGATGATGGCCAAGGAAATACATCGTTTGTCGCTTCGCCGGGACAAGCCGATGCTTAGCGTGGACGTGGGAGCTTTGTCCGAAAGCTTGTTCGAGAGCGAGTTGTTCGGTTATATGAAGGGGGCTTTTACCGATGCCAAACAGGATCATGAAGGCAAGTTCGAGCTGGCCGACCACGGGACGCTTTTCCTCGATGAAATCGGCAATATCCCGCCTCATCTTCAAGCCAAGCTGCTGACTGTCTTGCAGCGCAAGCAGGTGACCCGGGTGGGGGGCAATCATCCCATTCCGGTGGATATCCGTCTTGTCTGCGCCACCAATTGCAATCTGCACGAACGGGTCGCTTCCGGGCATTTCCGGGAAGACCTTTTCTACCGTATCAACACCATCCATATCGAAATTCCTCCATTGTGCCTTCGGACCGAGGACATCTGGCAACTGGCATCGCTCTTTTTGGATAGATACGGGAAGATGTACGGGAAGCCGGATTTGAACTTGGGGCCGGATGCCGTGGAAAGGCTGGAGCATCACACTTGGCCGGGCAATATCCGGGAGCTGGAACACGCGGTGGAGCGGGCTGTCATCATGACCGATTCGCGGACGCTCGGGGCTCAGGATTTCGAGCTGAAAGAGCAGAAGTCCGACCGTTCGCATTTGGAGGATGTCAAGGTCGATTTGGTTGAAATGGAGAAAAACGTGATACAGAACGCCGTGGCGCGTTGCGAGGGGAATCTGTCGTTGGCGGCGGCGGAGTTGGGGGTGTCGAGGCAGACTTTGTACAGGAAGATGAAAAAATACGGAATATAGCGGCGTGTGATAATGGGCAATCTGCGGCGTTGTCATCGGGTCTCGGACTCGGTCACGTACGGAAGTACGCTCCCGTCGTCCTCGCCCTCGGCGGCCTTGCATCTTGCCCATTCTGACACGCCGTGCCAAGGTTCTGTTCTGACGCGCACCATCGGTTCAGGGCGGGCATCGGTTGGTCGCCTCGTATTTTGCCATTCTGACACGCCGCGCCAAGGTTCTGTTCTGACGCATTATCGGTTCAGGGCGGACGTTGCGGTTCGCGATAGGGGTATAGATAGATGAAAAATCGATTGAGGGATAAGTTCTGGTATGATTTGACATGGGTGGTGCTGGCATCGGCCGGTCTCGCCTTGGCCTTGTCGTATCGTTGCTGGGCGCTGGCAGGCGTGGCGGCATTCCTCTTGGCCTGGCATGGGGTCTGGTTGTGCAAGCTCTATGTTGCCGGACGGGAGAAGCTGCGGCTGATGGTGGATGCGGTGGATAACGAGGACTACGCTTTCCGTTTTCCGACCCAGCGGGGAGACCTCTATGCCAAAGCCATCAATGCCGCTTTGAACCGGATTTTGCAGATTCTTTCGGCAGCCAAGCTTTCAGCCCGGCAACGGGAGATTTTCTACGAGCATGTGCTGCAATCGGTCAAGACTGGAGTCTTGGTGCTGGATGCCAACGAAAGAGTGGTGCAAAGCAACCGGGAGGCGGCGCGTTTGCTGGGCTTGGAACGTCCGCGGCAATTGGCTGACCTCTCTAAGGCGGACGAGAATCTGGCCAAGGTAATTCGGGGCTTGACTCCCGGCAGCAAGCAGACGGTGTCTTTCCAGAACGAGCGCGGCAAAGTGGAACTCTCCATCCGTCTTTCGGTGGTGGACATGCCGCAGGGGGCTTTGCGCATCTTGGCATTGAACGATATCGAGAGCGAGTTGGATGAACGGGAAATCGATGCCTGGATTCGGCTCACGCGGGTGCTGACCCATGAAATCATGAATTCGGTGACACCGATTGTCTCCTTGGGCAATACCTTGCTGGACCGTTGCCCGGAATCGGAAACGGGGATGCGGCAGGGATTGGAAACGATTTGCACTACCGGCAAGGGTTTGATTTCGTTTGTGTCCTCCTACCGCAAGTTCACGCATCTTCCTGTGCCAGAACCGGCTTTGTTTTATGTAAAGGGCTTTTTGATGCGGATGATGGAATTGGCGCGTCATCAAGACCTCAATCCTTCCACTCGGATGGAATTGAATGTGGATCCGGAGGATTTGCTGTTGTATGCCGATGAACGCTTGGTGAGCCAGGTGGTGGTGAACCTCCTGAAGAACGCCCAGCAGGCCATCGGGACGGAACGTCAGGACGGCCTGGTTTCCTTGTCGGCCTACGTGGACGAGCAGGAAGCGGTGGTGATAGAGGTGTCCAATAACGGCCCGGTCATTCCGGCTGATTTGGCCGAGGAGATTTTCATGCCGTTTTTCACCACCAAGAGAGAAGGAACCGGCATCGGTCTGGCCGTTTCCCGCCAGCTGATGCGTCTTTCCGGCGGCTCGATTACGCTCCGTTCCGAACCCGGCCGCACCACTTTCACGCTGAGGTTCATGTAATCGGTGATGCTGTTTTTCTTGCAGGGAAATTGTATTTTTGTAATGTTATGCTTTTGCATTTGGTTGAATCCAAAAAATAAACAACATGGACAAGGTGAAAGGGATTCCTTACGGGGTGGCGAGTTTCGAGGAGGTGCGGAGAGAGGATTTTTATTATGTGGACAAGACGATGTACTTGCCGGCGATAGAGGAGATGAACAAGTATTTGTTCCTGATACGGCCCCGGCGGTTTGGCAAGAGCGTGTTCGTGAGCATGCTGCGGGCGTATTACGATATCGCCAGGGCGGACAGTTTCGATGCCTTGTTCGAGGGATTGTGGATCCATGAGCATCCCACGCCCTTGAAGAATGCGTTCCAGATTGTGTATTTCGATTTCTCGCTGATCGGGGTGGGGGACGGCATGGCGGATTTGAGCCGCCGTTTCAATTCCTATTGCGGGATGGTTTTGGATTTGTTCGCTGACACCTATGCCAAGTATTACGGGGAGGGCTTTGCTGGGAAAGTGAAAGGCTTCGAGACGGCCAGCGACAAGCTCAACTACATCAATTTGCAGGCGCATGAGAAAGGTTACCCTTTGTACCTGATTATCGACGAGTACGACAACTTCACCAACGTGATACTGAGCGACGGGGGGACGGAGATGTTCCGGAAGCTGACGCACGCCAGCGGTTTCTACCGGGAATATTTCAAGATATTCAAGGTGATGTTCAGCCGGGTGTTCCTGATCGGGGTGTCGCCGGTGACCCTGGACGACCTGTCGAGCGGCTACAATATCGACTGGAACATTTCGCAGGATCCGAGGTTCAACCACATGTTAGGCTTTTCGGAGAGCGAGGTGCGGGAGATGTTCCGGTATTACCAGGCGCATGGCAAGCTGAGGGCGGAAGCGGATATCGAGGGGATGATGGCGGAGATGAAGCCGTGGTACAACAACTATTGTTTTGCCGAAGAATGTCTGGGAGAAGACCGGCTGTACAATTGCGACATGGTGTACTACTATTTGCGGCATCAAGTGGCTTTCGGGCATCCGCCCAAGGAAATGGTGGACAAGAACATCCGGACGGACTACAAGAAATTGAAGATGCTGGCGGACATAGACCGGGGCAACAAGCGGGAGGACCGGATGAACGTGATTGAGGAGATAGCGGCCACGGGTTCGCTGACCATGACATTGAGGACCTCGTTCCCGGCCGAATACGTGACCGAGGAGGACAACTTCCGGAGCCTGCTCTATTATTATGGTTTGCTGACGATGGGCAGCATGGAGTGGGGCAATCTGAAGATGGTGATACCCAACCTTTGCGTGAAGGAACAGTATTGGGGTTTCATGCGGGACTATTACCGGAAAAGCGCGGAGGTGGATTTGATAGGCTTGCAACGAAATATGCGGGCGATAGCCGAGAGCGGGGATTGGAAACCGCTGGTGTGCCAGATTGCGGAGGCATACAAGGCCAATTCCTCGGTGAGGGACAGCATCCTGGGCGAACACAATCTGCAAGGTTTCTTCAAGGCGTATTTGGCCCTGAACAATTTGTACTTGGTGGAGCCGGAAATCGAGCTGAACTATGGCTATAGCGATTTTTTGCTGTTGCCGGACAAGCAGCGTTTCCCGGAAGTGGCGCACAGCTACATTCTGGAATTGAAGTACGTGAAGCCCGTGGCGGGCGATGCCGAGGTAGATGCCAAGAGTCGGGAGGCGGACGCTCAGTTGGAAAGATACAGCCATGACAAGGTGGTGGAACGCCTTTGCGCTGGGACGCGGCTGCACCTGCTGAAGGTGGTGTTCAGAGGAGCGGAGATGGCCGTCTGCGAGGAAACCGCCGCAAGGGACGTGCGTTGATTTGGCCATTCCGTCACTGCGGACAGGAGGCTTGATGGGAGTTTGAGAATTCCGGTCAAGCCTCCTTTTTTTGCCCGAACTGTAACACTTGTGTTACAGCGAGTGTTACATTTTGTTACACTTTTGAAGTTGCTTTTAATTCTTAAAACACTGATTGTAAACAATTTAGTTTTTTTGGCACGTTTTTTGTCTGAAGAAATCAGTGGGTGTGGGGTTGGGTTGAACAAATGATACAGAAAAGGAGGTGCCATGAAAAAGGTATGTTTCTTATTGGCGTCATGTTTTATGTTGCATGCGAACGGCGAAGTGCTTGCGCAGTCTGCGGGCGGTATTAAGGGCATTGTCTTCGACTGCGACACGGTGGTGGAGTTTGCGGCAGTGGTCTTGTCCAAGGCAGAGGACAGCAGCCAGATTGCGGGCATGACGGCCTTTGATGGACGGTTCGAGTTCGCTCCGTTGAAAGCAGGCCGTTACCTGCTTCAGTTCTCCTGCCTGGGTTATAAAGGGCGGATGCTGGAAGCCGTGGTGGATTCCGGAATGGTGGATTTGGGAAAAGTACGGATAGAGAAGGACGCGCAGCTTCTCCGGACGGTGACGGTGCAGGGAAAAAGGCCCGTGTTCCGGCAGGAGAAAGGGCAGATAGAGGTCAACGTGAACAACACGATCTTGTCGGAAGCCGGATCGTTGGTGGACGTGCTCAAGAAAAGCCCCGGCTTGATGGTGGACAACCAGGACCGGATTACCGTGCCGGGGAAAGGCCAGCCGATTATTTACATCGATGGACGGGAAGTCCGGACGATGGACGAGCTGGATGCCTTGCAATCCACGGACATCGACAAGATAGAAATCGAGCGGACGGCATCGGCCCGGTATTCGGCCGAAGGCAATGCCGTGGTCAGGATCAGGACCAAACGGGCCTTGGCCGACCGACTGGCCTTATCGGTTTACGACCAGGTGCAGTTCGGGAGGAAGATAGGCAATACGGCGGGCTTCCAGTTGGATCACAAAAGCGGGAAATGGTCTAATCTTTTGTCCTATTCTTTCCAGAATACCAATATGAGCTATCCTGTAAGCCAGAAGACCGTCCGTTACCTTGCTGAGGATACCTTGGTCAAAGAAATGGAAAGCCGTGTCAAATACTATCAGGAGACCCATTCCGTCTTTTCTGGCAACGAGTATGCGATAAACGAACGGCATTCCGTCGGCTTGCAGTTTTCCGGGGTCTGGAACCGGGATGCTACCGCTTTGCGGAACCGGAGCAGGGTGAGCCAGACCGCTTTGCCCGAGCGTTATTGGGAGTCGGCAGGCAATACGACGGGAAATAATAGCTTGTACAATGCCAACTTGAATTACCAGTACCGTCCGGACTCATTGAAGACCTTGTCGGTCATAGCCGGGTATGCCTACCAAGGAAGCCGCATCAGCCAGGATGTGACGGAATTGGATTTGGGCGATTCAAGCCTTCTGGAAACCCGTGTCGGGGGACGGAGCGACTATAGCATTTATTCGGCACAGGCGGATTATGCGTTCAACCTGTTCCGCTTTGCCAACATGTCGGTTGGGGCCAAGTACTCGCAAGTGGTCAATGACGGGCTGACGGAGCAGTGGGACAGGGCGACGGGCTTGCAGACGTATTCCCTTTCCACCCGGATTGTGGACAAGATAGCCGCTGGGTATTTTGATATTTCCAAGTCTTTTGGCCCGGTGTCGCTGCAAGCGGGCTTGCGGTACGAGTACACTTCATCACGGACGGAAATAAATGCGGAGAGGATAGAATCCTCGTACCACAGTCTTTTTCCGAGCTTCGCTTTGGATTACAGCCAAGGGAAATACGGGGTAGGCTTGTCTTATTCGCGGCGGATCAGCCGTCCGCAGTTCGCTGCCATCAACCCGGAAAAGATGTATATCGACACCTATGCCTACAATATGGGGAATCCGGCCTTGAAGCCCTCGTTCCTGAACATCGTGGAGATACAGGCCACTTTGGGAAATTTCTACCTGATGGCGGGTTATACCCATAGGCGGGATGCCATCCGCCAGGTGGCACGTATGGACGAGGCAGATCCGGATGTGATGGTGTGGACGTATGAGAACATGGAGGCGATGCACGATGTGTATGCCGGAGTCCTTTATTCCAATACGTGGAAATGGTACACAGGCCAGTACGAGGCCTATATGACCAAGAAGTTTTCCCGGGTGCCTTATCTGGAGGGGAAAATCCGCCGGGAACGCCCCTTGTTCCAGGTTCGGGTGTCGAATGCTTTCCAGATTGCGAAGGGGTTGTCCTTGAACTGCGATTTCTCCTATCAGAGCGGAGGGGATGAGTTCGCCCTGCATTTCGAGCCGATGTACAACCTTTCGGCGGGCTTGGTGTGGAAAGCCTTGAAGGGGCGGTTGGTGATTTCGTTGATGGCCGACAATATCCTGGGACTGGCCGACTACAATTGCTTCAATTCGATGTACGGCAATTATTACATGCTGAACAAAGAGGATTCCGACACCCGTTATATCCGGGTAGGCATCCGCTACAATTTCAATAACATCCAGAGTGGAATCCGCCGCAAGGAGGCCACGCAGGAGGAATTGAAAAGGATTTATTGAGGAGAACGAAAAATGAGAGGAATAGTTTCTTTAAAACATTGAATTATGGACATGAAAAGAAGAACAGCATGGCAAGAATTGGGGTATAACAGATTTGTTTTATTCGGCCGTTTTGGTGACTTCCCGCTGGAACGACCGGGTATAGGGAAGATGGAAAGATTGAGTGTATAAAAGACTTTTAAATAAAAAAAAGATGAAAATTGAAAAAATGATTGTGAAACCTCATGATGAGGAATTGGATTTGAGTAAAATCAAAGGTGGAATGGCAATAGAACCGGTTAATGGTCGTGCAGTGTGTCAACCTTATGGAAATGTACACAATGAGTGTCTATTAAATGGTAAGAGTCGAACTCCTGATGTGCTGAATATAATATAGCGAGAATTGGTGATTAGGAGGCGTGATGCTTTTTCCTTTCTGATTTAGGTAAGCAATTGTGCCGTGCTGTTTTCTGTACATCCGCCCCACATCAATTGGGGTGGATGTTTTTTGTAATTATAAGATATTCAATAAGTGATAGCGTGTATTGTTTTGGTTTTGTTATTTGCCTTGCCGATATGATTTACGTTAATCGGAATATTTGCTATTGTGGATGTTTTGATAGGTTTGTTGTCGATAAAAGTATATATTTTCCATTATTGTGTTAAAATTACGAGCCATGCGGAAGAGATTCCCATTCATACGACAACCGGACGCGATGGACTGCGGAGCGACCTGCTTGTCGATGGTGAGCCGGTATTACGGCAAGTACCACCCGGTAAGCACGCTGCGGGAGCGGTGTCACGCGATGCGGGACGGGGTGTCGATGTTGGGGCTGAGCGAGGCTGCGGAGGGCTTGGGGATGCGGACGATGGGGGTGCGCATCAGCTTTGCCCAGCTGGCGAAGGAGGCGGTGCTGCCGTGCATCGCGCACTGGAAGCAGAACCATTTCATCGTGGTGCACCGGGTCAAGGCGCGGAAGCGTTCGGATGGGAGCTGGACGGGGACGGTCTGCGTGGCCGACCCGGCGCACGGGTTGGCGCGTCTGCCGGTGGAGGACTTCCTTGCGGGCTGGGAGAGTACGCGGCAGGAGGGCCGGGGAATGGGCATCGCGTTGCTTCTGGAACCCACGCCGGACTTCTACGCGCAGGAGGACGAGAAGCGTCGCAAGCGGACGTTAGGCGGGGTGCTGCGCTACCTGAAGCCTTACCGGGGCCAGACGGCGCAGCTGTGCATCGGCATCCTTGTGGGTTCGGTGCTGCAGTTGGTGTTCCCGTTCCTGACGCAGAGCATCGTGGACTACGGGATAGGGAACCAGAACCTGAATTTCGTGACAGTGGTATTGGTGGCGCAACTGGTGCTGTTCGCGAGCCAGACGATGGTGGAGTTCATCCAGTCATGGATTCTGCTGCACATCACGGCGCGGGTGAACGTGTCGATGATTTCGGACTTCCTGACCAAGCTGATGAAGCTGCCGATCCGTTTCTTCGACACCAGGCTGGTGGGGGACCTCTTGCAGCGGATCGAAGACAATTCCCGAGTGCAGGCGTTCCTGACGCGGGAGACGCTGCAGAGCTTCTTTTCCATGGTGACATTGGTGGTTTTCTTGGTGGTGCTGGCCATGTACGACGGGCTGATTTTCGGGGTGTTCCTCGGGGCGAGCGTGCTGTACGTGCTGTGGATAACGGCTTTCCTGAAGAAGCGGAGGGAACTGGACTACCGGCGGTTCGCGCAGGCGTCGGCCGAGCAGAGCAACCTGTACGAGATGGTGACGGGGATGCAGGAGATCAAGCTGCAGAACTGCGAGCGGCAGAAGCGGTGGGGCTGGGAGGCGATACAGGCCAAGCTGTTCAGGGTGAGCGTGCAGGGTCTGGCCTTGAGCCAGTGGCAGCAGGCGGGCGGGGCGTTCATCAACCAGGTGAAGAACATCGTGGTGTCCTTTTTGTCGGCGCGGGCGGTGATACGGGGCGAGATGAGCTTGGGGATGATGATGGCGGTGCAGTACATCATCGGGCAGCTGAACAGCCCGGTCTCGATGCTGGTGGGCTTCATCCAGTCGGCGCAGGATGCCAAGATAAGCCTGGAGCGGCTTGGGGAGATACAGGAGCGGGAGGACGAGGAGGGGAACGCGGAACGCCTGTCCGAGCTTCCGGCACGGGCATCCTTGCGCGTGCAGGGGCTTCGGTTCCGTTACGGGGGGGCAGAAAGCCCTTGGGTCCTGGACGGGATAGACCTGGAGATACCGTGGGGCAAGACGATGGCCATCGTGGGGATGAGCGGGAGCGGGAAGACGACCTTGGTGAAGCTGCTTTTAGGGTTCTACGAGCCGACGGAGGGGGAGGCGAAGGTGGGCGGGCACCGGATAGAGCGGGTGAACACGCACGTGTGGCGGGCGGCCTGCGGGGCAGTGATGCAGGAGGGGGTGATTTTCTCGGATACCATAGCGGGGAATATTGCGGTGGGCGAGGAGGCGGTTGACCGGGAGCGGCTGCGGGAGGCGGTGCGGGTGGCGAACCTGTCCGACTTGATAGACGGGTTGCCGTTGGGATACAACACCAAGATAGGGGCGGAGGGGAACGGTCTGAGCCAGGGGCAGAAGCAGCGGATACTGATAGCGCGGACGGTGTACAAGGATCCGGAGTACATCTTCTTCGACGAGGCCACCAATTCCTTGGACGCGAACAACGAGAAAGCCATCATGGAGAACCTGAAGGGGTTCTTCAAGGGTCGGACGGTGGTCGTGGTGGCGCACCGGCTGAGCACGGTGAAGGATGCCGACCAGATCGTGGTGCTGAAGGGAGGGAGGATAGCGGAGAAGGGCACGCACGCGGAGCTGGCGGCCAAGCGGGGCGCGTACTACGAATTAGTGAGGAACCAGTTGGAACTGGGCAATTGATCGGGTGCGCGTCAGAACGGGATACCCGCTTGGTTGCAGGTCTTGGCTGGGCGGTCACGTACAAGGGGTGCGTTCCCGCCTCAACCGGCGGCCTGGCCCCTTGCGCCTGTCCCGTTCTGAGTCGCCGCGTGCAGGATTGGAAGCGAGGCTGTTTTTTGAAACGGTCGAGGATTTCATCAAGGATAAAAGAAAACATTCATGGAAGAGGCCAAGGAAGACGGAAAGAAGCGGAACGAGCCGCCAGTGGAGCTGCACAGCCCGGCGGTGCAGGAGATATTCGGCAGGCCGCCGCGCTGGATAGTGCGCTGGGGCATCACGGTGACGGGTCTGGTGGTGGCGGTCATGGTGGCGGGCAGCGCGTTGCTGAAGTTCCCGGACGTGGTGAGTTCTTCCATCACGGTGACGACATGGAATCTTCCGGCGCACGTGACAGCGCGGTCGGCGGGGCGGATAGACAGCCTGTTCGTGGGGGATGGTGCAGCGGTGGCGGCGGGAGACGTGCTGATGTCGCTATGGAATCCGGCGCGGTACGAGGAAGTGGAGCGTGCGCGGTCATGGGCGGAGGGATGGCGCGGCTTCTGCGAGGGGAGGACGGACAGCATCCCGTCCGGAGTCTATCCAACGGGTCTGGAGTTGGGTTCGCTGCAGACGGCCTGGCAGTCTCTGTCCAAGGCGGCGGACGATTATATTTGTTTCATGCAGGATGAGTATTATGTAGCTAGGGTGGATTGGATAGAGCGGCAGTTGCGGATTCAAGAGCGTATTGTGTCAAGAATGGATTGCCAAGTGAATCTATCGAACGAAGAGTTGCATGTGCAGGAGCGTTGGTTTGCTACTGATTCTGCTTTGTATGCTAGGAATGCTGTTTCTTTGTCAGAATATGAGAGTAGCCGTAAGGTGATATTACAGTCGAGGCAAGGCTATGTCGGCTTGCAGGCCTCGGCGGACAACGCCCGTTTGTCGGCGGCGCAGTTAGAACAAAGCATTTGGGAGACGAAGCAGGAGGAGCGGGACAGGCGGCAGGCCTTGGTAACGGCCTTGGGCGGGGCATGGGGTGAATGGCAGGCGCAGCTGGAGGCATGGCGGCAGGAGTACCTGTGCATCGCGCCGGTATCCGGCCGGGTGGTCTTGTCGGGGTACTGGCAGGCGAACCAGCAGGTGGCGGCGGGGGACGTGCTGCTGAGCGTGGTGCCGGAGGGGGAAGTACGGATGTCGGGCCGGGTGAAGCTGCCCATGCAGGGGGCGGGCAAGGTGAAGGCGGGGCAGGAGGTGCATGTCAAGTTCGATGCCTACCCGTACATGGAGTACGGCATGGTGACGGGCATGGTGGCGGGCATCTCGGCCGTGCCGGTGAAGGAGGGAGAGGGGACGTTCCGGATGGTGGAAGTGTCATTGCCGGACAGCTTGGTGACCAACTACGGGAAGCGTCTGGAATTCATGCAGGAGATGCCGGGTACGGCGGAAATCGTGACCGGGAACCTGAGCCTCCTCGACCGCATCCTCGCCCCCATCAAATTTGCCTTGATGCGGTGATTGGAATATTTCCCCGGTACGGTGAAGTATTTTGGGGTTCTGTTCGGAATTTTGTGTGAAAGGAATGGGTTTTAGCCGGTGGATTCAGGCTTCCGGTAAAGAAAGCAGGTATTCGGGGGCGAAATCTGCTCCGTTCTCCCATTCTATAGTGTTGTACTTCACGGCGAACCTCTTAAAGAAATTCAAGTTTTTCAGCGGTTCGAAAACCTTGCCTTTCAACGAGCTTCGCAAATCTACCACCTTTACCATTTGGTTGTTGAACCACAGCCGGATGCGATAGCCATCCACATACTCGGCTTTCACTACTTCTGTAAACATGTCGCCTTTTACAATTCCGTCTTTGATGCTGACAATGACTTTGTATTCGTTGTACCATGCATGAAAGTGTGCTGGTGCATGGTCTGCAAAGTTCATCAGGATAATGATTCCGTAAAAAGTACTGATTTGCGGTATGGCTGTTATTGTTTTCTTGTTTGCAAATTTAGATATAAATCACGATTTATATGCCGGTGGAATAAGAAAGAATCAAGCCCCCTATCTTTATGACGTGGTCTTGACTTTTCTTAGAGGAAAGATAGCGAAAGTCGAGTGCAGAGGCAAAGCCCCGATTAAGCCGAACGCAAACTGAGCTTGCTCGAGTTTGCTGAGGCGTAGGGGCTTCGGCGAAGCCAACCCCCGGCTGATCCGAGAGTCATGCCAAGTTTGCTTGAGCAGGTCCGAGGCGTAGGGGCTTGGACGGAGTCAATCCCCGATTGAGTCGAATTCCGCTTGTAAACTGTAACACTTGTGTTACAGCGAGTGTTCCATTTTGTTACACTTTTGCGTTTTCTTGGAAAATTGTAGTGTTGATTATCAGTAAGTTGGTTTATTTGGCACGGTTCTTGCTATAAATGGGGCGCGTAACATGGGGACGGCAGGGAACCGGGCATTCATGAAGGTTCCGGCGTTCTCCACAAAGTGAAAAGGATGGAAAAGGACGGATATGTTTCGGACGGCTTCTGTAAATCGGATTCCGAGGGTTTGGGATTCGAGCGGAAAACCTCTTTTCAGCAAGGGCAGGCGCAGCGCAGGCCATGCGGGCAATCAGGCGTAAGCTATTTCTTTCTCCCAAAGTCTAATGGCCGATTTGTGTTCAGGATAAGCAGCGTGATTTGTGTTATTCTTTTTTTTGTTCCACTCAAGGCGAGCGAGCCTGCCTGTCTCCAGGCAGGCCGTCTTGAGTCGGTAGGGCTGCATGTCGGATTGGAAAGACCGGCTATGGAGGCCAAAGCTTTGGAAAATTGCGTAGTGGTCTCGGAGAGCGAGTCTGACGGATTCTCGGCATCGGCCGGCATCGCCAAAAAAGAAAGGGCAAGCAATGAAGAAGCGGATACGTTGAAAATCTGGTCGATGGCCGATTGCATGCGCTACGCGGCGGAACATTCCTACGCGGTGAGGAAGCAGATGTACGAGACCAATTCGTACAAGGCCGAGCGCGACCGGGCCATTGCCTCGTTCTTTCCGAGCCTGAGCGCGGGCATCGGCGGGACGATGAACTGGGGGCGTTCCATCGACCCGAATACCAACACCTACACGACCCAGCAGAGTTTTGCCAATAATTACGATTTGAGCGCGTCGATGCCTTTGTTTGCCGGGGGGCAGTACGTGAAGCAGTGGATGCTGGCGGCTTCCAATCTCAAGATGGGGCAGAACGACATTGCCCGCCTCAAGGACGAGGCAGCGATGAACGCGATGCAAGCCTTTGTGGATGTGGTCTATTACCGGGAGACGGTACGGCTTTCCGAGCAGAACCTGGAGGACAGCCGCCGCAATCTTTACAAGACGGAACAGGAAGAGGCTTTGGGCTTGAAAGGCAAGGCAGATGTGGCGCAGTTCCGGAGCCAGGTGGCCACCGCCGACTACCAGCTGACTTCCCGGCAGAACCTTTACAATACTTCGCTGCTGACCTTGAAGCAAGTGATGAACTTTCCTTTGGACAAACCTTTGGTTTTGGACAGCGTTTTCCCTTATTTGGACTTGGCACCGGTTCTGGATAACCCTGATTTGCTGTTCGAGGCAGCGAGGGAAACCAATCCGCAGGCTTTGCAGGCTCGCTACCAGTTCCGGGCGGCGCAGCTGAGCTACAAGATGAGCATCGGGGCCATGATGCCGTCCATTTCGGTGAGCGGCGGGCTGAACACCAGTTATATCGGCGGCTTGCGGGATGTGAACAACCGTCTGATGCGTTTCGATGACCAGTTCAAGAACAATTGGGGGGGCTATGTGTCGGTGTCGATGAGTATTCCTATCTTTTCGGGTTTGTACAGCAACACGGCTTTGCGCAAGGCCAAGAACGACATGATGATAGCCCGGGAGAGCCAGGACGAGGCTTTGCGGCAGCTGCACGATGCGGTGACGCGGGCCATCATGGACTGCAACGGCTATGCCAAGGAGGCGGTGCAGATGAAGGCCAAGGTGGAGAGCGATTCGATTTCTTACCGGCTGACCTTGCGCAAGTACGAGGAAGGCTTGATGAGCCCGCTCGATGTGCAGACCAGCGCGAATACGCTCTTGCAGTCGAGGGCGGACTATTTGCAGAAGGTGCTGTTGTATGTGATGAGGTGGAAGACGGTGGCTTATTACCGGGGAGAAAGTTTGTACTAGGTCGGCGTGTGATAACGGGCAATCTGCTTCATTGCCATCGGGATTCGGACTTGGTCACGTACTTTAGTACGCTCCCGCGTCCTCACCCTCGGCGGCTTCGCATCTTACCCGTTCTGACACGCCGACGGGAAGGAGGATGGCAACGAGGCCGATTGAAGGTGCAATAGCCATGCCACGGTGCCGATGGGATGGTGGTTGGCAACAAGGTCGATTGAATGTGGCCCCCGGCTGGCAATAATCATACCACGATGCCGACGAGATGGTAACAGGGTTGATTAAAAGAAGTTGGCTGTTCCATGGCAAGTGGGTTCTTTCACGTCTCGGTGATGTTGCCTGCCTTGACCGGGAGTTAGCTGCCCATGGTAAGAGATTTCTTCCACGGGCTTCGATTGGAAAATGATAAAGAATTGAGCTAAAAACAAGATACCATGGATATCGCGATTGAGAAAAAGAAAGGAATCCGGAAAAAACATATCCCGTACATAGCGGGCGGAGCGGTGGTGCTGGCTTTGCTGTTGTGGATTTTGTTCGGGAACCATGCTTCCACTTTGCGGGTGGAAAGCCGGGGCATCACGATTGTGGAAGTGCGGCAAGGGGAGTTCAACGACTATGTGCGGGTGGATGGCCAAGTCCAGCCGATAGAAGTCGTGCAAATCAGCCCGGAAGAAGGGGGCATCGTGCGGGAAAAGGTGGTCGAGGAAGGTGCCCATGTGAAGAAAGGGGACGTGATCGTGCGTCTGAGCAATTCGGATTTGGACTTGCAGATCCTGGATGCCGAAGCCCAGTTGGCGGAAAAGCAGAACTTTTTGCGGAACACGCAAGTGACCTTGGAGCAAGACAGGCTCAACAACATGGGGGAACTTTTGCAACTGGACATGCAGGTAGGGCGGTACAAGCGGGCCTACGAACAGCAGAAACGTTTGTACGAAGAGGATTTGGTGGCTAAGGAGGATTATATCAAGGCTTGGGAAGATTACGACCTGGCTGTGCGTCAATACGGCTTGGTGAGCCAGCGGCTCAAACAGGATTCCTTGTCCCGGACTTTCCAGATGGCGGAATTGGAGAGCAATCTGGCCAGTATGCGGCAGAACCTCAAACTGGTGCGTGCGCGGAAAGACAAATTGGAAATCCGTTCCCAGATTGACGGGGAATTGGGTTTGTTGGACGTGGAGCTGGGGCAGAACGTGGCTTCGGGTCAGAAAATAGGGCAAATCAACGATTTGTCGGACTTCAAAATCCAGGCTTCCATCGACGAACACTATATCGACCGGGTTCATACAGGTTTGCCTGCCACTTTTGAACGCCAAGGGGCTTCCTTCGATTTATCGGTGCGCAAGGTGTATCCGGAAGTGCGGGAAGGCAAATTCAAGACCGATTTCGTCTTCACAGGGAAACGGCCTGAGAATATCCGTAGCGGGCAGACCTATTACATCAATCTGGAGTTGGGCCAAAGCTCGGAAAGCGTGCTGATTCCCAGGGGAACTTTCTTCCAGACCACCGGCGGGAGCTGGATTTATGTCCTGGATTCGGAAGGCAAGCGGGCCTACAAGCGGTCGATTCGGATCGGGCGGCAGAATCCGCAGTATTACGAGGTGTTGGAGGGTCTGGCTCCCGGGGAGCAGGTGATTGTGTCTGGGTATGAAGGCTTTAGGGATAATGATGTCTTAATATTGGAATAAAAAACGGAAACGTTATGCGATATTTGGTTTTTGCATTCCGGTCGTTGTTCAAGAAAGGGCAGCACAATGTGTTGAAGATTGTCTCCTTGGCCATAGGATTGGCGATGGGGCTGTTGTTGCTGGCCAAGGTGTTCTTTTTGAATTCCTACGACAGGTTCTATCCGGGATACAAGGAGATTTACCGCGTCAAGACTTCTTTTGCCATCGGGGAGGACTTTACCGAAGCCGGCGTTACCAGCGGGGCGGTAGTCCCGACGGCGGTGGAAGAGATTCCGGGTGTGGAAGCCGGTGCCCGTATCAGCTTTTGGTATCCGGAAACTTCTTCGGTCTTGGACTTGGAACGGAACCGCTATGCCGTGGAACGAATCGGTATGGTCGATACTTCTTGGTTTTCGATGTTCCGGACTCCGGTTTTGGCCGGTGACCCGGGCCGGATTTTTTCCCAACCCATGGGGGCCATGGTTTCGCGGGAACTGGCCGAAAAGATGGGCGGTGTGGGCAAGGCCGTGGGGAAACGGTTGTATTTGGACGAATATCCTGCTTACCGGGTCACGGTGGAAGGCGTGTTTGAAGATTTGCCGGAAAACAGTTCCCTGTCCTGTGATGTCTTGTTGTCGATTCATTGTCCCTTCCTTAACCCCTCGCTTTTGGAAGGTTGGATGGGTGGAGAACGCTTCGCCTCCTTTGTACGTTTGGCACCCGGCACGGATTTGGCGGCAACGGAAGAGGCTTTCAACAAGATGTTGGAACGGCATGTGGGTAAGGAAGCCTTGGAAAAAGAAGGCATTGAAATGAAATACAATTTGCTGCCAATCTCGGAAGTCGTCTTGTTGGATAGCTCGGTGCGCACCATGCTCCGTATCTTGGTTCTCTTGGCCGTGGTCTTGCTGGTGGTTTCCGTCCTCAACTACGGCTTGGTCAGTGTGTCGGGCATCATGAACCGGACACGGGAAATCGCGGTCCGGAAATGTTACGGGGCAGGGAACGCCTCCATTTTCCGGCTGTCGGTCGCGGAAACGGCCTTGCATATGTTCTTGGCCTTGCTTCTGGCGATTCTGATTGTGCTGGCTTGCGGGAACCTGGTGGAACAGCTGTTGAATGTGTCTGCCAAGGCCTTGCTGTTGTCCAAAGGCGGGATTTACCTCTTGTTGACCTGTGTGTTGCTGGTTGTCCTGACCTCCGTGCTGCCTGCCCGTTTCATGGGGCGGATACCGGTTTCGAATGCTTTCCGGAACCTGTCATTCAGGCGGCGTTCCTGGAAAACGGGCTTGCTGGTCTTCCAGTTCATGGCTTCGGCTTTCGTGCTTTGCTTGCTGGCCGGGGTTTCCCGCCAATACCATGCCATGGTGACGGACGACCCGGGTTATGATTATGAGAATCTGGCTTATCTGGATGTCCGTGCGGTGGATACGACTTTCAGGAACGAACTGGCCCAGGAATTGGAACGTCTTCCGGAAGTCAAAGGAACGGCCTTGGCGACCTCTTTGTTACACGACGGTTCGAGCGGCAATGTCGTCTTTTTGCCGGGTTCGACCCAGAACCTCTTGGGAATTTGCGACCTTTATTTTGCGGGAGACCGGTATTTTGAAGTGACGGGCGTGGAAGTCGTCCAAGGTACGTCCTTTTCCGATGGCAACGGGAGACCGGACCAAATCATGGTGTCGGAAAGTTTTGTCGAGGCGATGAAACCCTTTGTGGATTGGCCGGACGGGCCGGTGGGCAAGCACATTGGCGTGACGGAACATTCCTTGTACTCCGGTCCTTTTTATGAAATTTGCGGGATTTTCAAGGATGTACGTGTCGGAGTCATCGGGGAGGAGGACACCCGGCCTTCCGTCTTGTTTTACAGCCGTGCTCCCCGGAACTTCCAATATCTGATGGTGGCTTTCCATCATCGGGACGCGGAGGCGATGGCCAAGGTAAGGGAAGTGATGGCGCGTTTGTTGCCGAACCAGGACGTGTTCCTGTATGCGTTCCGGGACGAAATCAAGGAGGCTTACCGCGATACGGTGCAATTCCGCAACCAGGTCTTGCTGGGAGGGATTGTCTGTCTCTTGATTACTTTGGCGGGCTTGTTAGGCTATTTGAACGATGATTTGGCAAGGCGTTGGAAAGAAGTTGCCGTGAGGCGTGTGCACGGGGCCACGATGGAAAGCATCCAGAAGCTTTTCAGCAAGGACATCTTGTGGGCTTCCTTGCCTGCCATGCTGGTGGGGGCTTTGCTGGCGTATGCGGTGCTTGCCCGTTGGTTGCAGCAGTTTTCCGTGCAGGCCACGATGCCTTGGTGGTTGTTCGTGCTCAGTCTGTTACCGGTCTGCGTGTTGGCTTACGGCTGCATGGTGTTGCTGGTGGCTCGTTTTGCCGGGCGGAATCCGGTAGAGGGCTTGCGCTCGGAATAAGGCTTGGGTCAGGCATTGGACTCGAAAGGAGACCTTGGCGTTCGGTATGGGATTTGGGGGAAGGAAAGCTTTCCGGATAGCCTTGTGGATACCGGGTAACAGACGGGTCTGTAATCCGGATAGGTTTCGTCCGAAATTAATCCGGATAGGTTTCGCCCGAAATATTGATAATTGATTAGGAATTAAATAACCAAAAACTTTTTATTATGGATGCAATGATCAAATTGGAAGCGTTGAGCAAGAGTTTCCGGACGGAAGAAGTGGAAACGATTGCCTTGAACAAGGTGGACATGGAGGTGAAGGAAGGGGAATTCGTGGCCATCATGGGGCCTTCCGGATGCGGAAAATCCACCCTGCTCAACATTATCGGCTTGCTCGACAACCCCACTTCGGGCCGGTATTTCCTGATGGGGAAAGAGGTGGGGCAGCTCAAGGAACGCGACCGGACCAAGGTCCGCCGGGGCAATATCGGCTTCGTGTTCCAGAGCTTCAACCTGATTGATGAATTGAATGTCTTTGAGAACGTGGAGCTGCCCTTGACCTATCTGAACGTGAAGGCTTCCGAACGCAAGGAAAGGGTCAACGAAATCCTCAAACGGGTCGGGCTCAGCCATCGTATCAAGCATTTCCCTCAACAACTCTCCGGTGGCCAGCAGCAGCGTGTGGCCATTGCCCGGGCCGTGGTCAGCAACCCTCATCTGATTCTGGCGGACGAGCCTACCGGTAACCTCGATTCCAAGAACGGGGCGGAAGTCATGCAGTTGCTGACCGACCTCAATGCCGAAGGAACGACGATTGTCATGGTGACGCACTCCAAGCACGATGCGGGCATGGTGCACCGCATCGTCAACCTCTTCGACGGCAGCATCGTGGCCTCGGTGAGCGAGTTCGTATAAGACGGGGTGGCGCGTGATAATGGGCAATCTGGCATCGCCTCCGGCATTGTGGCGTTCGCCACGGTGCTATAGTGTTTATACATAATATATTGTACCAGCTATGAACAGCTTTTACGATAGGGCTTTCTTCAAATTCCTGAACCGGAACAAGTCCTACACGGCCATCAGCATGGCGGGCTTGGCCATTTCGTTGATGTTCGTCATTTTGATGGCGGTTTACATCTACCAGGAACTCTCGGTGGACAGGTTCCATGCGGATGCGGACCGGATTTGCCTCCAATTTACGGGTTCCCCGGTGGAAAGCGGTAGCAATATAGGCAAAGACGGGATGTATTACAGCCCTCAGGACGCGCTCCCGGTGGCTTATTGGCTCAAGGAACGCTTTGCCGCCATCGAGGAAGTCTGCCCGGTGGTGAGCCGCCAGACGCAGAGCATTCCGTTGCATTACAAGGATTTGGTGGTGAACGGGTCCATGGCTTTCACGGGGTCCAATTTCTTCACTTTCTTTTCCTTTCCCTTGAAGCAAGGGAATCCGGAAACGGTCTTGGAGGACGAATATTCGGCGGTGGTGTCGGAAAGTTTCGCCCGGAAGCTTTTCGGTTCCGAAGACCCGATGGGCAAGTCGATACGGATTACCGACTCTACCTGGGTGGTCGTGAAAGGGGTCATGGCCGACATGAAGAATTCCCTTCTGCCCGAAGAGGACCTGATGCTCCGGGTGGAAAGGGTCTCCGAATTCAACGGGAGCATCGGGATAGACCAGGCCGGGAATGCGGGCTGCACGCTCGTTTTCCTGAAAATGCTGCCGGGCCAGGACATGAACACCTACCGGGAAGAAGTCTTGGACCTCTACAAGGAACGCTATTGGTTGTTCCGGGAGGGATTTGCGACCGATGTGAAATTCGTGCCGTTGCGTGATGCTTATTTCGAGGTGGAGGAAGCCTGGCTGACCCGGGCCGGGGACAAGCAGTTCGTGCAGGTGCTGGCGGCGGTCGCCCTCATGATTCTGTTGTTCGCCGTGTTCAACTATATCAATCTTACCGTGGCACAGTCCGGTTTCCGGGCCAAGGAAGTGGCTATCCGGCGTCTGTCAGGAGCATCCCGTTTTTCGGTGATGTCCCATTTGGTCGGCGAGGCCCTTTTCCTGGCTCTTTGTTCTTACCTTATGGGCTTGTTGCTGGCCTTGGCCTTCCAGCCGGTGGCGGAAAACTTGTTGCAGGCTTCCTTGGATATGTCCTTGCTCGCTTCAGCGGGAGGCATTGCGGCGGCTTTGCTGCTGGTTCTCCTGACCGGCCTTTTTTCGGGGTGCTTGCCGGCGGTCTTCATTTCGTCTTTCCGGCCCGTGGATGTCGTCAAAGGGACTTTCACGCGGCGTTCCAAGATGGTGTCCGGCAAAGTGTTCATGGTCTTGCAAAACGGAATCACGATTGGAATGCTGACGGCAGCTTTGGTGTTTTCCTTGCAAATCCGGCATCTGGTGAAGGCACCTTTGGGCTACAATACCTTGAACGTCTTGGATATTTCCGCAGAAGGCTATACGGCGGACGAAAGCAAGCGGATCATAGACCGTTTGCTTTCCTTGTCCAGCGTGAAACGGGTAGGAAGGAGCCTTGGAACGCCTTTCGACGGCGGGAACAACCTTTCGGGAACCTACGAGGACCGGAACATTTCCATGCAGCAGCTCTTCATGGATTCGACGGCTTTCCATATCTTGGGATTGAAGATATTGCAGGATAATAACTTGGTGACAGGGGAAGGTGTCTATCTGACCCAAGGGGCTTTCAAGGCGATGGGTTTGGCGGAAGATGCCCCGGCTTTCCATTATTACGATTCCAAAATCCCGATTTCGGGCGTGGTGGCCGATTTCCAGCGGAGGAACATCCTGTTCCCGGAAGACAATTCCTGGTTCATGCTTGGGATTCGCTCTCCGGAAGACTTGCAATATGTCTGGGATATCTTGGTGGAAATCCAGGGCGACCCGGCTACAGCCTACAAGGAAACCACGCAGGTGGTGAAGGAGGTGACGGGGCAGGAGGCTTATGCCGGTTTCCTGGATTTGAAGGTCCGCCAATCCTTCGATGCCCAGATCCGTTTGTCGAAAATCGTGGCCTTGTTCGCCGGGGTGGCTTTGGTGATTTCGGTGATGGGTTTGGTGGCCATGTCGATGTACTTTATCCGGCAGCGGACCAAGGAAGTGGCAATCCGCAAGGTCTTCGGTTCGGAGAACGGGGCGGTAATGGCCCTTTTGCTGCGCTCCTTCCTGCTTTACGTGGGCATAGGTTTCGTGCTTGCCGTGCCTTTCTGCTGGGTGTTCCTTGCCCGTTGGCTGGAAACCTATAGCTACCATATCGCCTTCAATCCCTTGTATATCTTGCTGGCGGGCTTGTTCTGCTTGCTGGTATCCTTCCTGGCCGTGGCATGGCAGAGTTACCGGGCAGCCCATGCCGACCCGGTCCAAGGCGTGCGGCAGGAGTGAGCGGCATATTTTGGCATCGCTTGACTTTTGGTCTCAAATAAAAGATTGACAGCTATGGAACTGAAGTCGTATTTCCGGTATCTGGGCCGTAACAAGGCTTACACCTTGATAAATGTGCTTGGTTTCGCCCTTTCCTTGGCTTTCGTGATCCTGACCATTGCCTACACTTGGCAGGAAAGCAGGGTGGATGCATTCCATCGGGATGCCGACAGAATCTATATCGTCATGAACAAGGATGTGGACGGTTACTGGGACGAGTGGAACGCTTTGGCGGTGGCTTATTGGTACGAAGAGACTTTTCCGGACGTGGAATCGGTTTGCCCTGTGGTCAGGAATGGCAATCTTTCCGTGGCCTGCGAAGACCGGGAGCTGGAAGCGGTGACTTTGTTCACGGAGGCGAATTTCTTCGGCTTTTTCTCCTATCCTTTGGTGTCGGGGAACCCGGAAACGGTCTTGGACGAGCCTCATGAGGCGGTGTTGAGCGAAAGTTTCTCCCGGCGGATGTTCGGCACGGAAGATCCCGTGGGGAAAACGCTGAGGATATCCGACTCGACGGTGGTGGTTGTCAGCGGGGTGATGGAAGACTGGGAAAAGACGGTCTTGCCGCCTGCCGACTTGCTTTTGCGGGTGGAAAGGGTCCGTGATTTCAAACCGGGGCTTACCCGCCAAAACACGAACAATGCGGGCGTAGCCATCACCTACCTTAAAATGAGGCCGGGAAAAGATATGAACGAGCACCGACAGGAAGCCTTGGAGATGTACAAGCGGAAAGGTTATTGGATTTTCAATCCGGATTATGTCTGTTTGGCCAAGACGGATGTCATGTTCCTGCGGCTCGACAAGGCTTATTTGTTCCAGACGGGGCAGTATAATTCCATTTTGGATTCGGATACCGAGGTGGACGAGTTCGCGCTGATTGATGCGTACGCGCTTCGTCACGGGGACAAGCAATTGATAGGTGTGCTGTGGGTTTTAGCTTTGATTACCCTGTTCTTTGCTTTGTTCAATCATATCAATTTGTCGGTGGCGCAGGCGGAGTTCCGTTACCGGGAGGCGGCGACCCGGCGTTTGGTCGGAGCTTCCCGTCTGTCGGTGCGGCTTCGTTTCTTGGCAGAGGCTTTGGGTTTGACGCTGTTCTCCTTTTTGCTGGCTTTGTTGCTGGCTTTCGCTTTCCGGCCTTACGCGGAAGATTTCTTGGAGGCTGGAATCGATTTGTCGGTTTTGGGAAGCCCGGAAGGCATCCTGCTTTGCCTGTTGTTGGTGTTGTGCGTTTCCTTGGTGGCGGGTTGGCTTCCGGCGGGCAGGGTGTCTGCCGTCAGGCCGATTGATATCGTGAACGGGACATTCCGGCAGCGTTCCAAACGGGTGACCGGACCGGTTTTCATCGCTTTCCAGGCCGGAACTACTTTTGTCTTGCTGTCCTTGGCTTTGGTGACGGCTACCCAGGTCCGTTCCATGCTCCATGCGCCTTTGGGATACAAGACCTCCCATGTGATGGCTGTGGGCTGTTTCATGCCGGTGGTTTTCGATGGAAAGGAAGATGCTTTTTACGCGGCTTTGGAGCAAATCCGGCGGATTCCGGGTGTGGAAAGGGTGGGGATGGCCACCGGTTTGCCGACAGCGGGCGGCAACAACGTGGGCGCTTGGTACAACGGCCGGTTTTTGGAGGCGTATTGGATGACGATGGATTCGGTGGCTTTCCGCCTCATGGGTTTCGAGGTGCTGAGGGATAACCGGACGGAAGCCTTGGGAGGGTGTTTCCTTACCAAGCGGGGGTACGAGTTGATGGAATTGCCGGCCGATGCCGATGAGGTGGAGATGAAGCAGGAATCCCGCGAGGAAGAGTTCAAGAAGAGAATTCCTCTCCGGGGGATGATAGGGGATATGCGCCAACGGAACATATTGAGCGAGGCTACCCCTTGTTTTATCGAGCTTTACGATAATTACGCGGAGTACGGGGATCTGTTCTATGATTTGGCCGTGGAGTTTTCGGGGAATCCGATGAGCATCCACCGGGCTGTGAAGGAGGTGACGGAGGAATGTTTCGGCCCAGAGGCGGAAATCGAGATTTCTTTCCTGGATCAGAACGTGCAGAATACTTTTGTCCAGCAAATCCGGCTCAACAAACTCTTGGCCTGCTTTGCCGGGGTGGCTTTGTTGGTATCGGTATTGGGTTTGGTGGCGATATCGGTATTCCATATGCGGCAGCGCTTGCAGGAAATGGCGGTGCGCAAGGTGTTCGGTGCGGACAACCGGCAGGTGTTCTGGCATTTGCTCAAGCCGTTCATGGTTTGCGTGGGGATTGGCATCGTCGTTGGCTTGCCTGTGGCTTGGTACTTGACGGATTCTTGGCTTTCGGGTTTTTCGTACCGGATTTCGGGAATGGCTTGGTACATGTTCCTGGTGGCGGCTTTCTGCTTGGTGGTTTCGTTCGTGGCACTCGGCATCCAAGGACGTATCGCCTCGCGGGCCAATCCTGCCGGAAACCTCAGAAGCTGTTAAACCCAAATCGGTCATTAGACTCGCCGAGTGTGTTTCCTGTTTTCGAAGAGGGATGCTTTTGTGCATCTTGTT
>CALUGT010000006.1 GCA_944320265.1 uncultured Bacteroidales bacterium
TCGGCTAGGCGAGAAGCATGCTGCATGACATAAGCGGACAATCTACCCAAAGTCTAATGACCGATTTGGGTTCAAGGATGGAGACCATACGACCCGGAGGTTGCCGCCCACTACATTGTAGTTGTCCACCCGCAGGCTTTTAGGCACATCGCAGAAGGCGATGCCGCTCACTTCGATGCTGTTGACCGTCAAGCCCCAGCTTTCCGGGTTGTACGAAACGGCACGCACGCGCAGGATAGCCTGCTTTGCCCCGGCATGGCCGGAAACGATAATGTCGCTTGGATAAGGCTTGGCTGTCTGGTAATGCACGGCACGCAGCTTTTCAAAAGTATTTCCACCGTCCACGCTCAGCTCGAAGACAATGGAGTCCCCTTCCGCCAAAGTCAAATCCCAAGAATCCAGCGAATAGGACACGTGGAACAGCACGTTCGAGTCGGTCGGGAAGTCCAGCGGTGGCAAAACCAGTACGGCCTCCTGATGGTTGCCAGGTTCGTTGGCATCGAAAGTTGCCGTGGCGGAACCGTCCTCCACGTCCGGATACCTGCCAGACAGCATCAGTTCAAAGCCTTCAGTGCCATTCCAGCCTATAAACGGGTTGTCTTCGGCAGTGGACATGTTCTGGAAATTGTCCGTGAACGGAATTTGAGCCGGTGTGATGCCGCAAGCCGGCGCGAAAGTAGACGAATATTTTCCATCCTCACCTTTCGTGAAAGCCCCGAAATAATAGATGGTGTTGTCTTCGAGTTGTACCGGTATGTCAAGGTCAGCAACAGTTGGTCCCGCATACAACACCAAAGCCGGATATCGACGAGTTTCTCCCGTCAGTGTATTGACCGTTTCTTCCTTCCAAATGGTATCGCCCGCTTCCATTGTATCGCCAGGGAGGCCGAAGTTTCCTAGATAAATTCTGTTTACACCAGTATAATCAACACCTTTAGCGGTAGTTACGGCAATCAATATTTCATTCTCCTCTTGGGCATCGACCAGGAATGTCATCATGTCAAGATCGATGGAAGCAATTTCCAACGAATCCGGTCTGTCTGGCCTGGTTTTGGCTTGCGAGGTAAAGGCTTGGGTATATTTGGTGTTCGTACATTGGAAATTGTACAGGTACGCAGCATAGTAATAAGTCGTATTCGGTTCGAGTCCTTCATGGGTAAACGAAAAATGGGTACGGCTATTAGGCATGTTATCGAATTCATCCAGAGATCCGACGGCAACCACTTCGGCACCCAGGACGTTTTCCCCAAGTGCGTATTCGCTTCCGTCAAGAGTGCCTTCTATCGGTTTGTCCGACCCAAGGATAAGATATCCTTCCGCATACTCGGTAGTGTCCACAAACACATCGATAGTCATTTCTTCCGAGAAAGGGGACAGAACAACTTCCGTAATGTGTTCCGTTGGATCCGAGCATTCGCCAGGCAGAGAGAACCTGTACAGGGTCCCTTCTTCAAACGAGGTTCCTCCGCATCAAACAGCCGCAGACTTGGAGGTTTCCGACCATTCTTTTCCTTCGTCACCTTCGGGACCGCGGTAATGTGTTGAACCGAAACCATCTTTCATGCCCAGATACCATTGGAAGGCATCCTCCGGAATCGTGAATCCGTCGAACAGCATCTCTATGCTCGATCCGTTTTCGTTCAGTTTGATTTGGTAATTGAAAGTAGCCTCCGGAGTCTCCGACAAATAGGCCATCCCGGAGAACTCTACCGTCAGGGAGGCATCAGGACTGGTACCTTCTTTTTTGTATGAAATCTTGGTTCCGTCCAGTCCGAAGACAGGGTCGTAGGTCGCGATGCCAAGCCAAGGAGCTATGCCGATGCTTATCTGGAGGTTAGTCCCGCCAATAGCCACTTCCGGGCTTTCTTTCTCGCCGAATAGCACGTATCCCTGTCCGGAAACGACAAATTTGTCATAAACCTTTCCTCCGAACCTGAAATCGAAACCTAGAGGAATCCCTTCCATGTAAGCGGGATTGTCCGTGCTGTATTCTTCCGAAAGTCCGGTTGTATCGGTTTCATTAAACAAAAGCTTGCCGAAAGCATCGCCTTTCACTTTGTCGGACATTCCAATCACGGTGGCACCTTCCAACGGGGAATAGGTTCCGGTCACTTCGGCCTCGAAGTCATAAAATTCCACCTGCTGGGCCATCGTCCCGCCAATGGCGGCGGCACACAGCAGCAGGCTTGTCAAAATTTTTCTCATGATATTCGTTATTTGTATTTCTCTATCCTGTTTTTGCTGAAAAGCTCTTGCGCCTTGCTCTTTCAAAGATGCCTGTCCACGATTGTCGCTGGATTGGTGTCCTGCCTTTCGGCAATGGCAAGGCGTATGGCACTTCGTCCTCGGCGGTCAAGCGTGTCCATAGGTACACGCTTGACCGAGAATGCAGTTGGACTATTTCAATATTACCTTGCAGAAAGCGTTTCCTTGGTTTGTGGCCATTTGGACAATGTACAAGCCGGCCGGAAGGTTGGCAGGACGGTTCCATTCAATGGTGTTCTGTCCCGGTTGCAGGCTCCCGTTGTAAAGGCTGGCTACTTTTGCGCCATCCAGCCTAAGAAGGCTGATTTCTGCTTCGATCCGGCCGTTGCTTTGGCTGGTATACGTGATACGGGCCTGGTCTTCTACCGGGTTGGGCGTAATGGAGAGGCCTGGAATTGTGCGGGAAAGGCTTTCGTTGGCCGCACCGGATCCCATGCTGCCGTCTACGCGGAGATTCTGTCCGAAAATGATTCCATCACTCACGCCGCCGTCCACCCGGCAGTCTTCCCAGAAAAGAATCCATTGGTCGTCAATGCAGGAGGATATCTGCACATCGTATTTCGTGCTGGTTTCCGGTCCGATGGTCTGGACGGAATTGTCCCATACGAAAGCCCCGTCCTTGTCCATCAGGGTCGCTTTCAGCAAAATGGGGTCGCCCGCGCTGATTCCTACACCACCATGCTCCATGAAAGCAAACAAGACGGTGTTCTTGGGTCCGATTGAAGCCGCCTGGTATCCAACGGCTCTTTCTTTCAAGGGTATCAATTCCACGCCGTTGGGATCCCACAGCAGTTCGCCGTTTTCACTTACTTTCTGGGTGACAAAACGGGAAGTGAACTGGGTTCCGGGCGCGTTCTCCTGCCAGATGGCATAGACGGCTTTTTCTTCCTCATCAAAAGCCATGGCAGGCTCGTACCCCCAGTTGTCGCTGTAACCCAAGCGCAAGCCTTGGTCGGCTTCGGCAAAGGCATGAGTCCCATCGAACTTGATGTATGACATCATGGCGTAATGGGCATCGCCCTCAAATCCGTAGTAACCGACCAGGACCCCTTCGCTGGTAGGCAGGACTTTCAAGTATGTCCACAAGGGAATCTGCGGGTTCAATTCTCCGCTGAAGACAGGTACCGGGGCAGCCCAGACATCGTTGCCTTCATAGTCCAGACGGCGGGCTTCCAAACCTCCGGATTGGTAAATGACCAGGATGTCCCCGGCTCCGGCATCGAAGATATAGGGATAAGCGCCACCGCCTATGTTCTTTCCTTGCCCCCAGAGGACTTCACCCTCGTTGCTCACTTTCTGCAGCATGATGCCGTCTCCCATCCAGGCGAAAAGACAACTGCCGTCAGGAAGCATGGAAACTTCCGTGGACCAATAGCTTTTGTCCATCAGTTGCAGATTTTCCGCAGGGTCGCTGGACCACTGGGCGTTGGCGAGGCCGGAGAGGGCGAAGGCCAAAAGAGAAATCGCTCGTTTCATAAAGATTTGCCCCCTTAGAACCGGCCGTATCCCTTAGGAATCGCCTTGGCAAGAGGGATTCCCACGGGGTTTGTTCGAGCCGGGAATCCTCGTCGGAAACATGGGTCTGCATTTGCAGTTTACTTGAACCCAAACCGGTCATCAGACTTCGGGGAGGTTGTCCGTTTGTCTCGTGCAGCATGCTTTTCGCCTAGCCGAAGGCGCAGGCTACGTCGAGGAGTAGCGAGAAGCCCGAAAGTCTCATTTTCCCCATCGGAAACAGACTCGGCGAGTCTAATGACCGGTTTGGGTTCAAGACCGTATTCTCGCTATTGGCCGGATTTGGGACGTAGATGGCATAGGTTCGCTGACATTGAGATATGCTGAAGGTTTGAGGAGAATCAAGTCGGTATGTCCGACAAAGAACATGCTTGTGTTCGCCTTGCCTGCTTTTGGAGATGTAGCAGATACAAACCTCCTTTGAAAAACGCGGTACTATTTCTTGAAATCCATCCCGAAGAATTGAATGGATAAATTCAAAACAACTTTTGAATCTGGTTGAATTTATTAGTTCAGGCCTGCGGGAGGGGATTTGGAGGGATGGCTCCGCGTTTTTCAAAGGAGGATATCCCGGCTATCAGACGTGAAAAAGGCAAACGATAGCGAAAGTCGAGCGGGGAATCAAAGCTTGCTTTGATTTCTCCGAGACCAAGCTATCATCGAGCATTGCTCAACCAAGACCCGGAATAGCCCCCGACGGGCAAACAAAATCCTGAAACCGGTCCCTGAAAAGCCAGCCTTTTCAGGATTACAAGAAATTTTAAACAGCTTCTTGGATTGGAATCTTGACTTGATAGACAAAGACACTTGACTTGATAGACAAAGAAAAAGAGCATCGAAGGTTATCCGGGCATGCAATCGACCCGCTTGAGAGACTTGCCGGCGCAGGAACTTGTCTTGCCGGCGATCTCTTTCCAGTGAGCCCGAGAATCTCTGAGAAACAGTGCAAGGCGGTTTCCCTGAATCAGGCCGTGACGATGTTTTCGTTGAGCGGGTGAAGTCTTGGCTCTCGAAGAAGGCTCATCAGGCCATGCAGCCCCGATTCCGTAAGATAGAAGTGCAGCCCAGCGGGAAAATCGGGCGAAAACTGCCCGGCATGGCAGCAGACCTGATTCAGGGAGACCGCCTTGCACTGTTTCTTGGATTATTTTCCGTAATGCTTGTAGAAAGCAGCGATGGTTTCTATGCCGCGGAAAAAATTCTGAAGGAGGTAGCTTTCATTAGGGGAATGGATCGCGTCGGCTTCCAGACCGAAACCCATCAAGAGCGACTTGATTCCAAGGACTTGTTCGAAAGTGGCGATAATAGGGATACTGCCACCGCTGCGGGTAGGAATGGGCAGCTTGCCGTAAACATCCATATAGGCCTGCTCGGCAGCTTTGTAGGCTTCGGAACCGAGGTCTGCGCCATAAGCAGATCCGCCGTGCAGGAGCTTGACATCCACTTTGACGCTCTTGGGGGCGCGAGCCTTCAGGGCCTCTGCTACCAGATGCCCTGTCTTTTCCCAATTCTGATTAGGGACGAGACGCATGCTGATTTTAGCATGAGCGGTGGAGGGAAGGACCGTCTTGGCACCCTCTCCGGTGTATCCGCTCCACATTCCGTTGACATCCAAAGAGGGACGGATGCCGGTACGTTCAAGGGTAGTGTAACCTTTCTCGCCGCTTACAGCTTCTATGTCAAGAGCTTTTTTGTACTCTTCCTCGTTGAAGGGCGCTTTGGCCATGGCAGCGCGTTCTTCTTGCGGGATTTCCACCACATCGTCATAGAAACCAGGGACGGTGACATGGCCGTTCTCGTCAAGGAGATCGGATATCAGCTTGGCCAGAACGTTGGCAGGATTGGCTACCGCGCCGCCGAAGATGCCGGAATGAAGGTCTTTGTTCGGCCCGGTGACGCTCACTTCGATATAGCTCAGACCGCGAAGCCCTACAGTGATGGAAGGTATTTCGGGTGCTATCATCGAAGTGTCGGAGACAAGGATCACATCGGCTTCGAGCATGTTTTTATTATCGGCGCACCATTGTCCTAACGAGGGAGACCCTATCTCTTCTTCACCTTCGAGCATGAACTTGACGTTGCAGGGAAGGCAGTTTTCCTTGACCATGTATTCGAAGGCTTTGGCATGCATGAAAGACTGTCCTTTGTCATCGTTGGCGCCACGGGCATAGAGTCGGTCTCCGATAACCTGCGGCTCAAAGGGCTGGGTTTTCCAGAGTTCGACAGGATCGACAGGCATCACGTCGTAATGGCCGTAGACAAGCACGGTCTTAGCCTTCGGGTCGATGATTTTTTCTCCATAGACCACGGGATTGCCTTGGGTGGGCATCACTTCGGCTTTGTCGGCGCCAGCTTTGAGAAGCTGCTCTCTCCAGTATTCGGCAGCACGCTGCATGTCAGGTTTGCGGGCTGTTTCGGAGCTGATGGAAGGTATCCGGATTAGTCCGTAAAGTTCTTCCAGGAAGCGGTTCTTGTTGGCTTGGATGTAATCTTTGATAGGTGTCATGTTTTTTATTTTTTTCTGGATGGTTGATTGCATGGAACAGGGTGACGCTCAAGGTTGCGGGTTACGCGCCTCGCATTCGCAGCCATGCCGCTTGCCAAGCTTGCTGCTTGCCAGATGCAAGAACGCAGCCGCATTATTTGCAGAACGCTGTTTTGTCAGTTGTTGCCTGTTGCCAAGTGCTGGGGGCGGAGCAAATCGTTGACAGTCTTGACGGGCGTGAAAACACTTTGGGGAACCTCCACGAAAAGCGTGATCCAATGGGCCATTGCCCCGTTCCAGAGACCTGGCAGTTCCATGGCCTTTATGTCAGTGCCTTTGACAGACTTTCGGGATATGAAAGCGGTCTGCGGGTCAACAAAATCAGACAAATTGAATTTATTATGTTTGTAATCGCGCAGGCTGCATACCAAGTCGACAGGGTTGAAAAATTCGGAGGTGTTGAAGATTTCTTTCTGCTTGGCATCGTCCATGTTTACTTGCGATGATTCTACAATCTGCAAAGAAGGAGCCTGCTGGCCCTGACCGAGTACCCAGAAAGGGCCGCCTCCGGGTTCGCCGGTATTCTTGACTACGCCGCAGACACGGATGGGACGGTTCAAAGCTGTGCGAAACCAATCCGACTGCTGTTGCGGAGACCAGCTCGACAGGTTTTCAGGCAGCGCCATGCAAAGCTTCCGGGTCGCAAAATCCTGGAGCCCTTGGAGATATGCTTGGCTGGCATTGGCAGGCGAGATGGAATCCAGTTCGCGGAGCTTCTGGAAGATGTCTTCGCGGCACTGGATCAGGATACCGGCCAAAAGTTCCTTGTAAATGACAGTGTCTTGGCGCAGGGAATCGTAAGTTACGTTGTCTATGTTTTTTATGAAAACGATATCGGCTTGGGTTTCGTTCAGGTTCTCTATCAGGGCACCGTGCCCGCCAGGGCGGAAGACCATCCGGCCTTCTTCATCGCGGAAAACCTCGTTCTGGAGAGTGACGGCTACGGTATCTGTGGAAGGTTTCTGCTCGGAATAGCTGATGTCGTATTTTACTTTATACTGCGCCTCGTATCGGGGCAGGATTTGGCCTATCCGATTCCGGAATTCCTCGCGGTGCTCGGTCGAGATGGTGAAGTGCAAATGGCATACGCCTTGCGAACCAGCGTAGAGGGCTGCTTCGACCAGGTGCTCCTCAAGCGACATGCGAGGGCCTTGCGGATAGTTGTGGAAAAGCAAAAGAGCCTTGGGAAGCTTTCCATACCGTAACCCTTGCGGGTTTTCGAGCAGGGTATCGAGAATGCAGAAGTATTCTTTGCCGATGAGGCTGGAAGCCACGGTTTTGCCATAAATCCTGTTCAATGCTTTCTCCAATGCCTCGTAAAAGGCGAAATCGGAGATATGATGAAAGAATTCCTGCACATCGGGCTTGAATCCGATATTGTCCGGAGCTTTTTCCTGATGCGTGGCGGCGCGGTAATCTTTAAGGGTTTCGTAGCAAGCGTAGAGGTTTTTGAACATCCGGGTGGCCGCACCGGAAGCTGGCACGAACTTGAGGATTTTGTTGCGGGATGCTTGGTCTCGGTAGAGCTTGCGGTAATGGTCTTTTTCTTGGTCTGTGAGATTCAGCACGCCATGGCCTTTGATGGCAGGTGCTACCAGGCGGGCAAAGGGGAATCCGTTCCTGAAGTCGCGGAGTTGTTGCAAGAGCCTCTCCTCGCTGATGCCTTTCTGCTGGAGTTGCTGCAGATCGTCGGGTGTCAGAGATTCCATGTTTTTGTTTTTTTTATCTGTTTTGAATATCATGCAATATCCAAGAGACGTGATACGGCGGCGCTTCGCATAAGCCATGCAGGATGGCAGGCAAGATCCGGGAACCTCTTTTTCCCCCATCGGAAACAGCCCCGGCGTGTCTAATGACCGATTTGGGTTAAAACAGTTCCTGTAACCAGCCTTGGAAAAATCCAAACACTTTTTGGAATAGCAAAGATAGTGAAAGTCGAGAGCCATGCAAAAGGAGCTTGCTCGGTTTGCATGGCCGAACCGCATCCGGAACCCCATTCAGGCTGAAGGCCGTGTCAAGGCTTCCCGCCTTGAGCTTGGCTGAGGCGTAGTGACTTCAGCAAGCGTATTTTCGAGCTCGCTTGAAAAAGCGATCAAGAAGCTGTTTAAATTTATTTGTTTCGGCCATCGGGAGGGGATTTGGAGGGATGGCGCGGCGTTTTTCAAAGGAGGATAGCCAAGCTATCATCGAGCATCGCTCAACCAAGACCAGGAATAGCCCCCGATGGGCAAACAAAATCCTGAACCCGGTTCTGGGAAAACACCCTTTTCAGGATGGCAAGAAATTGTGAACAGATTCTGGGCATGTCAGACTAAATAAGTATCTTCGAAGCCGTTTACGGGGATACCGAGTTCGACTCAGGGAAAGGCATCGGGCTGTGCGGCACAGAAAGTTTCAGGATGATTCCATGACTCGGGTTTGAATGCCATGCAGGACAGTTTTCGGCCGCTTCTCCCTCTGTCAGCGTATTTTCAGCCCACGGAGGGACTGCCTGCATGTCCTCTCGTTATGCGCTCTTCGTGGTTGAGACCTCGCCGCCCGGCGAAAGAATCGCCTCGGCCTGGTTTATGAACCTGCCTTAAGGATTTTTATGTTCAAGTCTGAGATTTACAGGAATGTGGCCAAGATGTTGTCGGGGAACGCTGTCGCGCAGATGGTGGGCTTGCTGTTCTATCCTCTTTTGACACGCTTGTACCGGCCTGAGGATTTCGGCCTTCTGAATATTTTCCTGTCCATTGGCGGGGTCTTGCTGTTGATGGCCAATGCGGACTACCATTATGCAGTCCTGCTGCCGAAAAGCGAAAAAAAAGCAGCAGCGGCGTGGCAAGTATCGGCTTTATGCAGTCTGCTCGTGGTGGTTCTGTGCGGAGTCTCCGTGTTTTTCAGGGAAACGATTGCCGGGCTGTTCAATACGCCGGAATTAGCCGTTGTGTACCCGTTGCTCCCTTTGTTTGTTGCCTTGTCTGCGGCTTGGATGCTGCTGAATTTTTGGTTCACGAGGCATAAGTGCTTCGGGATCATCAGCACCTACCAAGTCAGCCAGAGTCTGAGCAATGCGCTATTGAAATGGGGATTCGGCGCAGCAGGCCGCATGCAATGGGGATTGTTCGTATCGACGATTTTTGGCTTGGTTATATCGCTGATTATTAATATTTTTAGCACTTTCCGCTCGTGGAAGGCCGCCTTGCTGCATTTTGACTGGAGGCAAATCAGGCTGGCAGCGAAGCGATATGTGCGTTTCCCTGTCTTCTCGATGCCTCGAAGCCTTGTGAATTATTTGAGCGGGAACCTTCCTTTCTTTGTATTGACCCCCTGTTTCGGGGTGGCGGAAATGGGATTCCTCGGAATGGGATTCACTTTGGCTTTCCGTCCGGTCAATATGATTTCCAGTTCCTTGTACCAAGTTTTTTTTCAAAGGTTCGCTGAGACGGTGCAACATCGGGAACGAGTCATGCCCTTTTTTCGGACATTCGTCACAAATACGTTTGCCATTATAATCCCAGGTTTTGCCTTGTTATACTGGGTCTTGCCCTCTTTGACGGCATGGCTTCTGGGTGAAGGATGGGAAGTGAGCGGGCAGTATATCCGGCTGATGCTGCCTTGGATAGCGATGAGTTTTGTGGGAAATTGCGTTTCTTCTGTGAGCGATCTTTTCCGGAAACAGGCGCAGATGCTCTGGGTGGAAATCTCGTATGCCTTGCTGAGGTTGGCGGGATTGATTGTCGGTATTGTATCGGAAAGCATCGAGGTCGCTATCTTCCTGTACAGTATGTCAGGAATCCTCGCCATTGGATTCCAGCTGTTCTGCTACCGGAAGTGGATAAAGGAGTACGAGGCCGGTTTGGATGGAGGAAACGAATTGAAAGGAGCATGAAAGATAAGGGAGGAACTGTGGTGCAGGCAGGTTCTGCGAGCCAAGACACCTGCTTGCTCGCCAGGCGAGTGAATCCAGAACGTTCCAGGAAGAGCGGTACATATGTATGAATGTGTGGAAATCATTAAGATAAAGCCGTATATGCAACAGGATGTCCTCGAAGCAGATCGCGCAGATGCTGAACCTCTCGCCGGAATCGGTCAACAAGAACCGTTACCGGCTCAGGAAGAAATTGGGAATGGAGAAAGACGAGGCACTGGATGAATTGATCGCAGGGCTTTAGCCTCTTGCCTGGCAGTGCGCCAGAAGCGGATTGCTTGCGGTGACACGCCGCCACCGTTTTTGTTGTACTTTTGCCGCTGATTAATCCAGTGATGATGAGACCTACTACGATATCCGGAGAGCGGGGATGGCTGTTTTGGGGCTTTGCGCTTTTCCTGTTGCTTGCGCCAGCCCGGGCGGACGCGCAGTCTTTTGAATGGAAGGCGGGGGCGTTTGGCTTTTTCGACAACGGAGAGTATTCCAAGATGGAAGACGGGGCTCCATCGCAGACCATGTTCGGTATGCGTTTTTCTCCGGAGGTGGGGCTTAAGTACAAGGACTTCGGCTTGTTCGTGGGCACGCACCTGCTCACTTCTTTCGGTTCGCCCAAGTATCTCGACAAGGTTTATTTCACGGGATATTTCCAGTACGAGAACCCGCGTCACAAGTTCTTGTTCGGGGCCTTCCCCCGCCAGGGTTTGCTGGACAACTATACCAATATATATATACGGGATTCTTTCCAGTATTTCCGGCCCAATATGACGGGGCTTTTCTACCAGTTCACGGGGCGTTCGCAGTTTGTGAACCTATGGCTGGATTGGACGGGCGCTCGTTCGAAGACGGTGCGTGAGGCCTTTTTTGTGGGATTGAGCGGGGAACAGAGAATCAAGTGGTTCTTTGTCTCCTTGCTGGGCTATTACTATCATTATTCTCACACCAAGCCTGTCTCGGGCGATGGTTTCGTGCATGACAACGGGCAGGGGCAAGTCGGCATCGGGTTTGATTTTTCGGGTTATGCGCGGCGTTTGGAGAAGATGCGCTTCTCGGCATCGTTCATGCTGGGGTACGAATGCAAGCGGGATCATGCCACGCCGGTCTCGATGCCGATGGGGCTTGTGCTGGATTTGCATGCGCAGTACTGGCGAGTGGGGACGCGGACGCTGTATTATTACGGCCAGGAGCGTTACACGGTGCCGACGGATGTCTGGTCGAACACCTACTGGGGGAACCCTATGCTGCGAGCCAGATCCTACCTGCAGAGCGAATGGTACGTGGAATTCTTCAAAAATGATTTCGTGGAAGCCAGGGCGGCTTTCGTGTTCCATTTGCAAGGCTCTCGTCTTGGCACGCAGCAGATGGTGAGGCTTTATGTGAATCTGGACGGAAGCATTTACAGCAAGCGCGATCCCGAGGCTGAACATGGTCGGTATCGGTTCAATTTCTTATGAGACCCTCTTTTTTCTCGACTAATCGGTGGAAAAAATGTGAATAAAACATTTCTTTATTGTAAAAATGTTGTATTTTTGCGAAACGGTTCAGGATTTGCTTTTTTGTAGGGGTGGCCTTCAGGGTGAAAAACTCCATCATCAAGCAAGGGAAACATCCCTTCGATAATGTCTGTTGACATAAGCAACAGAAACCTTCCATATCACCTGCACAAGCACCTTGAGGAAAAACGTAAATATGGGACCGGATGGGAATGGAAGCGGAGGGAATGCAAGAAAGAACCCTTGTCCATTACGGATTTACGTTCGGGACGGCCATTGGGAGGCAAGAGTGTCATTCATAAAGATAGGGGAATGCATTTCCCTAATGGGGCGGATTAAAGAAACCATTAAAGACAAAACCAATAACCAATTCAACATGAAAAGAATCTTGGGAATGATGATGGCTGTGGCAGCCTTTTCCCTTTTTGAATTTGTCCATGCACAGGACGATGCCTGGACTCTCCCCTACGAGGAACATTTCAACATGAGGAACTCTTCGCAAGAAGACCATCCCACGCAGGAAACTCTGGATGATCCCACTCTTATACAGACGGATCCTAACTTTTACCGCAACGTGCGCGAAAACTGGGAGTTCCGGGACGGGGACGGGAACGGCCGCACTTGGAGAGGCCAAGCGGGTTCTGACGGCGGCTGGGAAACCGATGCGACGGGGGGGATTGTCAGCTTCCTGCCCGATGCCAATACGAGCGAATACCATACGGCCGGCTTCCTTCAGGTGAACCTGGAGTCCTCCAATCGGACCATTAACGACTGGCTTATCATGAAAAAGCCTGTCACGGTAGAAGGCGATGCCTACGCCCAGTTTTCCATGAAGCGCGTGCTGGGAGCCACGACCTTGACCATGGAAGTGTGGTACGGGACCACGCCGGATGTGGGAAATGACGGTTCCGGCTGGCAACGGCTGGGCGTCCTCAAATGCGAAGTTTCCTCCAAGTGGATGACGTTCATGACCGAAGCCCTGCACATGGACCAGGCGACCGACCTGTATTTCGGTGTCCGTTTATATGAACCGAATTTCACGGCCGATGCGGGAGACTGGTTGTCGTTTGACGAGTTCGCCGTTCTTCCCGGCATACCCGACCTGACACCCGATATCATCCTTTCTTCCGTGAGCGTGCCGGCGGTAGGCTGCAACCTTGGGGAAGAAGAAATTTCGATGACGATTACCAACACCCTTTGCCGGGTTCAGGGAATCGCGTGCCAGGCTTCCGTTTACAGGGGCAGCGACCTTGTTACAACCTTGTACGATACCATTTGGGATGATGTTGTTGCCGGAGAGGTGCGTACCATGACGTTCTCCCAACGGGCGGATTTCTCCGTGGAAGGGGACTACCAGGTAGACGGTGTGGTTTCCTTGCTGCCTTCCGAAGACTATAATGCGGAAGAAAATTATGCCGACAACTATAAGTCGGCCACGACGAGCCATGTGCCGCCTTTGTCCTTGCCGGTGGAATTCAGCTTCTTCGGAGTGTCGGGAGAGGAAGATGCCCTCAACTGGTCATGCTCCGACCCTGAAGCATGGACTTACGATGGCACGGCCTACGTTGCCAGGGAGGCCGGTGCGGCTTTGGTGTCCACCTGCATCCATCTGGCAGCAGGCGATTATGTGTTCCGTTACAATGTCCTGGCTGGTTATCTGAACACTTGGGATGGAGCCTACGAGTCGAGGGAGGATTATGAAATACGTTTGGGTTCGGAAGCCGTGGAGCCGGATGCTTCGCAGTGGGAGTTGCTTTATAGGGAGGAAGGACTGTATAATTCGACCAATTGGACCTCGGGCAATACCAAGTTCTTCCGTTTTACGATAGATGAAGAGGGTGATTATCAGATTGCCATGATCAATACCACGCAGGATGCTTCCGACGCGTATGTGAAGCGGTTCCAGTTCGTTTCCATGTTCTTGGACGAGGCTGCTCCCGATTTGAGCCTGGAAGCTCTGGAGAGCGATGCCTTGGCATACCGTGTGCCGGCCGACCATCTGGGACAATCCCTTCCTTTTACGGCCCGGGTGGCCAATATGGGTGTCGGGGAGCAGACCGGGAAGGTGGCATTCACCTTGTCCGGCGCGCCGTGCGGCGAGTCCGAGGAATTCACCATCGACCAGGACTCCACGATTACGGTCGATTTGGAACTCCTCATCCCGTCCTATGTGTCCGTTCCTTTGGATGTGGAAACTTCCCTCGAGGCGTCCGTGGTGCTGACCAATGGCAACACGGACTCGTATGCCGCCAATGACAGGCAGACGGTATCCTTCATCAAGACAGACTCCGTATGGGGCGTGGACCGTTGCAGCGGCATTGGGAACGGCGTGTTCGTGATGAACAACAATGCCGGGTACACCAATCTTGTTTATTTGACCGAACCTGATACGATTACCTCCGTGACTTTCGCTTTCAATGGTTCCGCTTCGGATACGTACCTGACAGAGGCTCCTGTTTTCGATTTCAAGATAAGCACGGTGGACTTCGAGCGCGGAGAGTATGGCTACTTGGGAACCCATTATTACGAGACCTCGTTCTCGCGTCCGTTGGGCCGGGATACCATCATGACCATCGATGTTCCTCCCATGCTGTTGCCTGCCGGGGTTTTCGCATTCTCCTTGATGCAGCAGACTTCGCTCGATGTCCTTTCCATTGCCACGGATAACTATTATTCCGATGCAAGGACCATGACGGTGCTGGCCAATGCTTACGGTATCGGGTTGTCTGTTCCTGAAGCCGGCGGTTCTTCGATTGGAAATGCGTACATCCGGGCCAACTTCGGCCACAACGCTGTCAACGTGGGGACTCAGGATGTGATGGTCCGCAGCATCGATGCGCCTGCCGGATCGGCCGTGTTCTCCAAAGCGGAAAGCATTGAAGCTACCTTGACCAACGTGGGACCGACCGCTGTCACGGACATGACTGTGTACTGCCGGGTTGACGGTGAAGAGCTTTCGCCGGTCACGGTGGACTCTTTGCCGCTCTCTTCCAGTGTTTCGGTGCAGTTCACGGCCGACTTGTCCCAGATAGGGCAGCATGAAATCGTGGTGTACACGTCGTTGGAGAACGATTTGCAGCACGCTAACGACACGGCCAGGGTCATCGTGGAGACGGAAGCCGCTCTCGACCCCTATGTGATGAATTTCGATTCCTGCGATACCTATGCCATGCGTTATCTCAATCCTCAATGGCGTTTCATTGACCAGGACAGCTTGATAGTCTGGTATAACGCCCAGTTGGGCTTGCCGACCACGCCCTATGCTCCCATGGCGTTCATTGTGACGGAAAGCGACGATAACTATATCCAATCCCACAGCGGGAAGTTCGCGTTGAGCATTTCCCCGGCCATAGAGGGAACAGGCGAAGACTGGATCGTTTCCCCGGCTTTGTCCATGCATGGCAGCGATGTGCTGACATTCTATTCCCATCAGAACGCCGCGAGCTTGACTCCGGTGATAATGCTGACCACTACCGAAGTGCAGGTCTATGTTTCCACCACGGGCAACAATGTATCCGACTTCACGGATCTTCTTTATTCCGGTTATGCCGGACAAGGCGAATGGGCACGCCATACCGTGGATTTGGCGGACGAAGGCTATACGGCAGGAGAAGTTTATATCGGGATCAAGCTGGTTTCAGGCATGAATTCCATTGCTACCGGTGTGGACGATATCCAGGTGACTTGGGAAACGGCCAATGAAGGCCAGCCGCTTGTCGATCCTTCTTCGGTGGCGGTTTATCCCAATCCGGCCGATGATTATGTGAACGTGGCTTCCGTCAAGGACATCCGGAAAGTGGAAATGTATTCGCTCGATGGCCGCGTGGTTTACAGCAACCAGACCGTGGGCGGTGACCGTTGCCTCATCGAGACTTCGGCTTTCCAGTCGGGCGTTTATTTCGTCAAGGTCTATACCGAAGACGGCAGCCTGGTCAAGAAAGTTGTTGTCCGCTAATTGGCGAAGAGCAAAGTTTCGCATCATTCTTTCAGAGGAGGGTGTATCAAAACAGACATTTGAAATCATCCTCGGGCGGTGTGTCAGAGTGGGTAAGCTGCAAAGCCAGATTACTCGTTGTGGCGCACCGCCCTGAATCCATCGTTTGTGGCAAAAGGCTTCCAATGGCATGACAGTCCGGGAGCATCGTACTGCTTGCCTATTGCTTGGGTAACATGGGCAATGGGAAGATACGCTGGTTTGCAGAATCCTTGTTTTAGTGAGTTTATAAGAAGAAAGTAGGCTGGCGGGCTTGTTTTCCGATATCAACGGCTTCGATTGTCCGGGTATCGGGGGAAAAAAGGTTCCGTTGGTGCGGGAGTCGGATTTCTGCAAAGGCAGCCGTGGATATGATGGCAGGGCGCGATTGGAGTTTTTTCGTTTTTATTTTATTGAATAATATTTTCAGAACCAATGAAAAATATTGCAAACATTTTGCTATCGATTGTTTTGCTGGGGACGTGCCGGGTGCAGGCCCAGGAGGCGAAACCGGAAAGCAAGGGGCGGATGGACAATCCGACCGTGGCAGCTCCGTTGCAGACTCCCCGCTCGGTTTCCCCGAAATTGAGGGATGGGCGGCTCTACGGCTGGTTCCTGGCGAGCTATAATGCCGTGCCTGATTGGGGCTTGGCCTCGTTCTCTCCTGAAAATCCCGATGAAGACTGGGTAATTGAAGTGTCCCATGACTGGGCTCCTCTCGGTGCGGCCGTGGTGGATGGCATCATGTACGGCCAGATGGCGAGCGTGGGTATAAGCAGTTATGATGTGCAGACTTGGAGCCGTTTCAATACGGCCACGTGGTCGGAAACCGTGTTGGCCAATATTGAAAATATGCAAGTGTCGTATATCGATATGACTTACGACTACAGCACGAAGACCATGTTCGCTCTTGTCCGGGAGAACGCGGTGACGGATTTGTATTCCGTGAACCTGACCACAGGGCAGCCGACTTTCGTGACGCATTGCGACAGCTCCTTGGTGGCGTTGGCTGCGGATATCAAGGGGCAGCTTTACGCGGTGACCATGCATGGCTGGTTCGTGAAGTTGCAGAAACAGACAGGCGGGGTAGAACCCATAGGATTCACGGGTGAACCGAGTCCGGGAAATTATATCCAGAGCATGGACATCGACTTGACGGATGGGGTTTGCTATTGGGCGGTTTCTTCCCTGAACGGGGATTATTTGGCTCGGATCGACATGCAGACCGGCCAAATGGAGGATTTGGGACCTGTGTCCGTGGGTGTTGAAATCACCGGTCTCTACGCTTCGACACCTTGCGGCGGAGGGGCTGCTCCCGATGCCGTGGATAACCTGGTAGCAACCACTGTGCGGGAAGATGGTGCAGGTACTTCGGTGGAACTTTCCTTTACGGCTCCTACGGGATATGCCGCCCTTTCCCAGACTTTGTCCTCCATCAGCAAGATTGAGATTTACCGCGATTACGAGTTGGTGCATACCATCACGGATGCCACGCCCGGGCAATCCATTACTTGGATTGATGAAGACTATGCCGCCTTGCAGGATGAAGATGTGGTAGGTTATCGCGTAGTGGCTTACAACGATGCGGGTGCGGGCTTTTCCACCTGCTGCGCTGCAACCGTGGGCGAGGATATCCCCGGTCCGGTTTCCAACCTCAGGATGGAAGTGGCCGACGACTCGGTGGTGACCTTGACGTGGAACGCTCCGACCGAAGGTTTGAACGGCGGCTGGTTCAATCCTGACGCCGTGTATTACGAGGTAGTCCGTTACCCGGATGAAACCGTGGTGGCTTCCCGTTTGCAGGAGACCACTTTTACCGAAACTTTGAGTCAGGGGTGCAACTATTATTGGTATACGGTTCGCAGCTATTCCTTCAAGGGACGCGGCCAGGCCGTTGAAAGCGAAGGCGCACGGGTGGGGACCGCTTTGGCTTTGCCCTATGTCTGCTCCTTCAACACGGCTGCCGAAGGTTTCCTTTGGGAATTGGTGGATGCCAATACCCCTATTCCTGACGGCGTTACGTGGGAACATTACCTGAACGAAGGCATGGAAGGCACGCAAGGGTACTTGCATTACGGACGATCCACCAACAGCGACGGGAACGATTACGCTTATTCGGCTCCTTTCCGCCGGGTGGCCGGGGAACATTACCGCCTGCGTTTCGACTTGGCAAGCACCGGCGATGCTTCCACCTCGGAGGACATGGAAGTCCTGCTGATAGCCGAGGATGGCACGGAAACCCTCATGCAGGCTTATGAGGACTTCAATACCCGGTATGAATTCCAGACCATGCGGGTTGCCTTGCCGGTAGCCGAGCCAGCCGGGGAAGGCCTTTACACGATTGCTTTCCACGCCACATCGCCCCGTAACCAGTCCGGCATCCAGGTCGACAACGTGATACTGGACTATGTGATTGACGCGCCGGTGACCGGGACGGTGGAAGATGAGGCCGGCAATCCCTTGGAAGGGGTGTGCGTGGCGGTCGCCGCTGCCGATGCATCCTACCGCGACACGGTTTATACCAACGCGGAAGGACAGTACGATTTGGGATACCTCGATGAGGCCTCCTATACTTTGGTCTTCTCGTATTTCGGTTATGAAGACCATTCGGAAAGCATTTCGGTGGAAGCTTTGCAGCCTGTTGTCCGGGATGTCACGATGCAATCCCGCCAGCTCTTGACTTTGAGCGGTCTGGTGGAAGACGAATACGGCGACCCCGTACCGGGCGTTTCCGTTTATATGACCGGATACCAGACCTATTCAGCCCAGACCGGAGCGGATGGCCGGTATACGATAGAGGATGTCTACCGTCACGATGGGGCATATTCCATGGTATTCTTCAAGAGCCGTTACCAGACTGTCCGGGATACGGTATCCATGGCTTTGGAAACTCGTTCAAAAGACCTTAGTCTGCCTTTCCTCCGGATTTCGGCCGAAAATTTCACGGCTACGCCCGAAGGGGAAAACATGCTGTTGCAGTGGGAGAAGGCGGAAGACATGCAGGAATTCCGTTATGACAACGGGACGTTTGCCGGTGCGGCTCAGTTGCGCAACGACTCCGCTTCGGGTATCCTGTACACGGAGGCTGCTTTCGGTACTATTTACTACCAGCCGATGGAACTCCGTTCGGTGAAATGGTGGATGTCGAGCGAAGGCGGGACCATGAACCACACGACCGCCGACATTTCCATCTACGCGGTGGATCCGAATCCGGGCCGGGGCTTCGGTGCTTTGCTCTTCCGCAAGGAAGGGGTGCCCAGCACCGACGACCAGTGGAGCGAGTATGTCCTGGACTATCCCGTGGAGATAACTGCGGGCTGCATGATTATGATCGGTTCTTCGGAAGGAAACATTGCTATCGGCGTGGACAACGGGACCGATCCCGACTATCCTTTCCAGACCCAGCGCCACGGGGTGACCACGGACTGGTCCAATGTGGGCAGCCTGGCCACTTTGGAAGACTGGGGTATCCTGCAGAACCTCATGATCCGTGCCATCGGTGTTCCTGAGCAGGAACAGGGCAAGCAAGCCAAGGCGGCGGAAGACAATCTGGATATCTATAACATCTACCGTCTGGCGCAAGGCCAGGAAGAGAACAGGGACAGTTGGACACAGGTGGCTGAAGGCTTGCGCGGCGTGGAATCCTACCGCGATGAAGACTGGTCTTCCTTGGAACGCGGCGGTTACCTTTACGCCTTGGCCAACGTTTATGGCGAGGATGAAGCGGAAGCCGTGTTCTCGAACGTGGTCGGCAAAGACATGATCACGGAAGTGACCGTCCTGGCCAAGACCAACACTACTCCGGATGAGATCGAGGGTGCGGTGGCCAGCTTGACCAATACCGAGTTCCCCGAATACACGTATCAAGGTACTTTCGGCACCGACGGGCGGCTTGTGTTCGATTCCGTATGGAAAGGTACCTATAGCTTGAGCATTTCCAAGAGTCTTTTCGATGGTGTGGAAGAAGAAGTTGATTTCAGTACTGAAAACGCCTACACCACCCAGACTTACGAAATCAAGGAACGCATCGTGGATCCTTATTCGCTCTATGTGGAGACTTCGTCTACCGATTACCGTGACAAGACCCTCTTCTGGAACGTGGATGAAACCGTATCGGAAGATTGCGAAGCCATGCCTGACTTTGAAATCAATCCCGAAGGCGAGTTCGGCTGGACTTACCTTGACGGGGACGGCGCGGAGACCTACGGCATAGTCATCGGGCAGGATGTCATTGACTGGCCCGGCATCTACGAGCCGCACGCCTTTATTGTCATGAACCCTTACGAGACCACGCCGGCCATTTACACCTCTCTCAACACCAGCCATAGCGGACGCCGCGCCTTGATGAACATGCGCAACCTGGATGTAGAGAACCCGGTGCAGAAGGATGACTGGATTTTCTCGCCCGAACTGCATTTCGAGACTCCTTATGTGTTCTCTTTCTGGGCCGTGAGCGGTATGGAATCTTTGGCCGAGACGATCCAGGTGGGCTATTCCACCACCACGACCGAGCCCTCGGCTTTCACTTGGCTGGAAGACGAACTGGTCATTCCCGGTGCTTGGTACCAGTATTCGTACACGATACCGGCCGAGGCCCGTTATGTGACCATCCATGTCATTTCCCAAGGGGAAGATTCCTACTTCCTGATGCTGGACGACCTCTATATCGGACCGGAGCCTTCGGCTGAACGTCCCGATAATTCCCGTGCCCTGCATTACGAAATCTATTTGGATGGTACGCAGGTGGCTACCGTGGAAGGTGTCCTGACCTACAACTTCGACGACCTTTCCGACGGCACGCACACGGCGGGTGTGGTATCGGTATACCAGACGGGCAAGAGCCAGATGAAGACGGTGGAATTCATGGTCGATCCCTCCATCATCGCCAACGAGGATGCCGCCCTGGCTTCGCGGATCCGGCTTTACCCCAACCCGGCCACGGAGAATGTGAACGTGCAAGGGGACTATGACGAGGCTTGGATCTTTGACATGAGCGGGCGTTTGGTCGCCAAGCTGGCCAACGAGCAAGTCATCGATGTGTCCGGCTTGCGTCCCGGAGTCTATTTTGTCCGCTTTGCCAAGGACGGTGCTTTCTGCGTGAAGAAAGTGGTGAAGCTTTGAGGCGGTGGACTGTAATTTTTGAAACAAGGAACAATAGGAGGATTTGAAGGATGAAGGCGGCATTGAGCAAACGGATGACGGCCCTGTTGGCGGGAGGCATGCTGGCGGCATGCTTCCCGTCCGGCATGGGGCAAGATGTCTGCCTTTCCGAGGACTTTTCCGCGTTCAGCCTTTTTGCCGGCGCATGGTCCGGGCCGGAAAGCGATACGGCACATTTCATGGTGGTCCTTTCGGCCAATGCCGGTGGGGCGGCCCCTGAATTGGTGATGGGTTGCGGAGCGGATCTGGGTTTGCCCAAGATAAATGACACCGTCCGTCTGGCCACCTCTCCCGTTTTGTTGGGCGAAAAGGAAAATCTATTGGTTTTCAAATCCTTCTATTTTTCTTCCAAATCTTCCAACAAGCGGAACTTCGGTATCGAAGTCCGTGAAGAAGGCGGGTCGTGGACATGCCTTTACGCCAAGCGCACGTCCGTGAGCGGCTTGCAGACTACCGAGGTGGAAAAGATCCGGGTGGCTTTGCCCGATTCCTTGGCGGGGAAAACCGTCCAGATTGCTTTCTTCCTGTGCAATTCCGACCCTGTCTCGGCCGACTATCTCTGGTATGTGGACGATGTCATGCTGGCGGCTTATTCCGATTCGGCCGATGCTTCGCTTCGTTACCAGGGTGAAACCTACAGTCTGGAAGAGGAATATTCCATGGCTTTGGAGCTGACGAACGCTTCCACGCAGGCCTTTTCCCGTTGCAGCGGTTATTACGCCATAGACGGCGGGCAGCCTGCGCCTTTCAGCCGGGAATTCCTTTCGCCTTTGCAGGCAGGGGAGAACGTCTCGTTGCGGATTCCGGTTCCGGAATGGGCCGGATTGGAAGGCGGGAGGCGTGGTTTCGCGGCATGGGTGGCCAGCTTGGATACGGTAACTGTAGCCGAGCCGGATACCCTGCGCTTCAGCGTGGTCAAGGTGGATTCTTCCCGGCGTTTTCCCCAGACACCCTTGCTGGAGATTTTCGGCAGCGTGTACTGTTCCTATTGCGCAGCGGCCAACGAGTACATGAACCCGGTTCTGGAAGCCATGGGCGACACGGTGAGCGTCATCAAGTACCATACCACCTTCATGGGCAACGACCCTTATGCCACCCAGACGGGAGATGACCGTTTCCTGTGGTATTACAGCCCCAGCGACGGCTTGCCGCGCATGAACGGGAACGGGGCTGTATGGCCCAAGGAAGGGCCGGGAGCCATCAATGCCTTGCGTGCTTTGCTGGATACCCACCCGGAAACCTTCCTTTCCATCCGTTTCGATACGGTTTACCTGGATGCGGATGGTCGCGTGCGGGGTCTGTTCGCGCTCCGTAGCAGTGCCGATGTTTCCGGCTTGGATGTCTTTGTGGCTTTGACCCAAGGTGCGGTCGGCGGAGAATACCATGATGTATTGCGGAGCCTGAGTCCGGTGGACGGTGCTTTCGGCCTCTCGTTCGAAATGGATTCTTCCTGCCTTTACGAACTGGATTTCGATGCTTCTTATCTGGAAGAAGAGGCACGGGAAGACCTTTCCTTGGTGGTTTTTGTGCAGGAAGGCGATGCCAGGCAGGTCTTGCAGAGTGCTTCCGCCAAGGTGTCCGTGCCAGGGGGTGGAGGAGTTGGCAATGAGGATGATGGCGATGCAGGGGCATATTCCGGCGAATCGGTTCCGGGCGTGAGCGTACATGCGCAGGATCGTGTGATTTATGTGAAGAACAACGCTTCTTCATGCTACCAGGTGTTCAACTTGCAAGGACATCTGATTTACGAAGGCCGTGATGCATCGGTTGCCGTGGATGCCCCCGGGCTTTATCTGGTGCGTATCGGTGCCAAAGTCTGGAAAGTGGCGGTGCTTTGAGCGCGAGCATCCTGGATTCCGGAAGGAGGCAGGTCATGGAGGCCTTCCTCGGGCTTCTCCGGGAAAGCGGGGATATTCCGCCATCGAGGTTTGGCAGCAAACCGGCTAAGGAAAAAAAGAAAAAGCAAGCTGCTGCGGCAGACTTGCCTGAAAACAAATACTAACCTAAAACCAAATGTTATGAAACGATTGATGTTGATTTTAACCGCTATGGCAGCGGGCTTGTCCTTTTCGCAAGGGCAGGTGGAAGACTACACGCTCGCCTGGGCGGAAGGAACTCCTTTCTTGGCAGCACCTGAAGATGCAACCGTTGTGGCTACCGGTAGCGATGATGCCATTTATACGATTACAGACAGGTATGATGAGGTCTATAATTACGATGTGACTTGTTATGTTTACGGGCAGACTGCCTCTGAGGTAACTGCGACATACAACGGCAGTTCGTATTCCCATGATATTTCAGGAAATACAGACATCAAAGGGATTGCTCTTCCTTTTGATTTCTATTACAATGGGAAGACCATGAAATATGTCCTGCCGATGGCCGATGGCCGTATCGCCTTGTCGGAACAGGAAGACATGTCGGACATGGCCAAGCCTTATGTGAATATTTATAACATGAACGCGGATGGACTGGATGCTGTCATGTTCGAGGTGTATGCGTATGACGACAATTTTCAGCAGGCCATCGGGAACAGGGTCCTTAAATCGGGCGGTTCCGTCAAGTATTGGACCACGGAAGACGATGTTTTTGTTGTGGAATACAAGGATGTTGAAATCAATAACAGCTATATCGCGGACGAGAGCAAGAAAATAGCTCTGACCTTGAGCTGGCAGGTACAGTTCAAGCAAGACGGGTCGGTCATTTTTGCCATCGATGGAATCGAGGATGCCGACTTTACCAATGTGAGTACGGATAACTTCCCTTTTAGCGCGACCAATACGGCGTTCATGGCCGCTTTCCCTTTCTTTGAATCCGGTACTGTCCAGCGGGTCACGCATGTATACTACAATCAGTATCGGCCGCATAAGTACTTCCTGAACGGGACGAATCTGCAGTATTGGGTAAAAGGAAGCGGTGTGGAGACAGATAATGTGGAGGCCGATCCCCTCTTTGCACTCTACGGGGAACTTCCCGATTATCAGATCTATGATTTACGGAAGGATGGGTTCTATCTTTTCCCGGGCTATATGTCATCGACCTCCATCGGGGTTGCTGTGACTGCGCCTTCCGCGCCAGCTGAGTGCGCTGCGCCGGCAGGGACGTTTGAATTTGCCCAGCAGGAATTGCTGTCTTCTTCCACTCCTACAGGGTGCTATTACAAGGCTTATCCCGGGGAACAATGGGGTACTGCCGATGACTTCCTCTTCGTATTGGATAACGATGGTACCTTGTCCTTTACCCCTCAGGACGGGCTGACATACAATGCTACCTCCGAAATCGGGAACGGGGAAGTAGTCCTGACCTATGACAATTTTTATTGGCCGAACAATTCTTCCGGCGAGCCCTACTTCTATTTCAACATGGCAACGCAAGGCAGCACCGAGTACACGGTGTATTGCTTCCCTTACAACGATTGCCGTCAGGATGGCCTGAAATATGCATCTGCTATCGAGGTGGGCAAGTTTAACTCGCCTGAAGGCGCGCCGGAAATCAATTCCTTGACTTACACGGAAGATGCGTTGGAATTGACATTTGATGATGCCATGCAGGGTAAGAGAGTCCTTGTCCTGTACACGGATGCGCCTTTCAACTGGAACGGGGCTTTCGGTGCCTATGGCGAGTACCGGCCCGATGGCGGCAGTGCGAGCTTCAATCCTGATGCACAGGCCGGCGATTCCTATATGGAAGTGGACGGCATCCAGATCCGGTATGCTTATTACGGAACTTTGGATGGTTCTTCCATCAGGATTGAAGGCCTGACTCCGAACCGGGTTTACTCGGCCATTGCCTATACGGTGACGGGTTCGGACGATGCTCTTGTTTTCACTGCCGATTGCGCGCATGCTTCCGTGTATGTTCCCGCCACGGAGGTTCCCATAAGCTTCGGGCCTTATCCGGCAACCAATCTCAATGAATCCGGAGAAGGTACGTATCTGATATCCTATGACCAGCAGTGGCCTGATGCAGGCTGGGGCAATCAGCCGGAAGGAGTTGACATGTCCCAGTATCTTAGCCGTTTCGACATGATATTCGGATGGCGGACCCATTACGAACGTTTCATCCAGATGTCGGTTCCCGCGAACGGGACGGTTTCTTTCACCACGCCGGCTTTCACCACTTCGCGCGTGGCCTTGACGGTCAGCATGGAACTTGCCCGGGCTGCTTCGAGCAACGCGGCGGAAGATTTCCAGTCGGGCGATTCTTTCCTCTTGGAATACGCCCAGCCTGAGACCGATGCCGAGGATACCACTTGGAATACTGTAGAAACCTTGACATCCTTGGCTTCTTTGGCCGAGGGGAGCATCGACGGTCTGTATTGGTGGGATGTGAACATCGACGGAATCGACCCGGAAAAACCGGTGCTGTTGCGTGTTTCGGCTACCAGTGGCGGGGCTTACAGCTACTACATGCTGGTCAGGAGAGTGAACGTCAATGAAAGGGCGGCCTGCCCTCTGCCCAGTGTCAGCGTGGTGGATGTGACCGATGCCCAAGCCTTGGCTACTTGGACAAAGACGGTGGACGAAGCTGACACGAACTCCGGTTATATCTTCTCTTACGGTCCTCAAGGAGGTGCGTTCTCCGAACCCGTCCTGGTTTCCGACACTTCTTTCTTGATGGAGTCCTTGCTTGCAAGCACGACCTATACGGTCAATGTCCGCGCCTTGTGCGGGGAAGGCGATACCTCGAACGTTTCGGAAAGGAATTTCACCACCTTGCGCGGCCTCCCGTACACGATGCTGGCTGCCCAGGAAACGAATCCTATTGCCGGTTCCAACGTCTATGCCAGCCAGAATGGCGTTTACGATCAGAGCGGGTCTGGCTGGAGCGTGTTCCCCATGTATATGGAAAACATCGGTTCGGTACGCGCTTTGACTATCCAGGCCATCCAAAGCGATTTGACCGATTCCGTGTTGGTTGCCTTGCCCGAGTTCTACAAGGAAAGCACCGGGGAACGGCAGGAATTCGTGACCTTCAAGGTAGGCGTAGGCACAGCCAGTTCTTCCAACCCCATGCCGTCGACCATGGATTCCATCTTGGCGGAAACATCCAAACTGCAGGTGCTGCTGTCGACCGACGGTGTATTCGAGAATGCCGATGTGATCGGCGAGATTTCGGGCAGCGAGCTGGTATACGGCTCTTATCTGCCGTTTACTTTCCCGATCCAGACCGAGAACGAAGGCTTGTGCCGGATCGGTTTCGCCTGGATGAACACGGAAGCGGATAAGACCATTCAGACTGATTACACGTATATCCTGCTCGACTCGGTTTATGTGAAGAGCGTCGTTTCTCCCTGTGACGAGATTTCCGGCCCGCTGGGCATCAACCAGGCTGATGCGGTGACTGCGACCACGGCCACCATCGTGCTGCCGGAATCGGAAGCACTGTCGTACATGTTCCGTTACGGTGTGCTGGATTTCTCTGGCAACCAGCAGTGGGATACGATTTTCACGGACAGCCGCGTCATCGAACTGGAAGGCTTGGCTCCGGCCACGGCCTATACGTCCGATGTATATCAAGCCATTGATTTGGCAGGACGTTATGTCTGCATGGATTACGTCGATTACATCGATTTTGCCACATTGGTTTCCTGCTATCCGGTAGATACTTTCGCCTTGATGGCTGCCACGCGGAACAACGCCACGTTCCAAGTGCTGGATCCGGCTACGGACAGCGCGGCCAAGGTTCTGCGTGTCTTCACCGAAGACGCTTCTTTCGACCGGGCTTACGCTTGGCCGGAAAACACCTTGTATTACACGGCCAGCGGTTTGACTGCCGGGACGGATTACATGGCTTTGGTGCGCGTGGTTTGTGCTGAAGGCGATTCCAGCGTGTGGAGCGCCGATACGGTCCGTTTCTCCACCGAGGCCGAGCCTCAGCCGGTCTGCGAGGTGCCCACAGGCTTGCAAGCGGTTCCGGGCGTGGACAATGCTTCCTTGAGCTGGACTGCCGGCGAAGGGAACGAATCTTTCGAGGTATTGTACCGCGAGACATCGGCAAGCGAGTTCGATACGTTGGAGTGCCAGGCTGCCGAATATGATTTGACCGGCCTGACCGCCGAGACCTCTTATTCCTGGACGGTAATCGGGGTTTGCGGTGATTTGCGGAGCGAGGCTGCCGAAGTGGCCAGCTTCACCACGGCTTCCGAATCCGAACCGGAAAGATGCGGCGTTCCTACCGCTCTGGCTTCCGTGCCGGGCGTGGACAATGCTTCCTTGAGCTGGACTGCCGGCGAAGGGAACGAATCTTTCGAGGTATTGTACCGCGAGACATCGGCAAGCGAGTTCGATACGCTGGACTGCGCCGAGGCTTCCTACAATCTGACCGGCCTGACCGCCGAGACCTCTTATTCATGGACGGTGATTGGGGTTTGCGGTGATTTGCGGAGCGAGGCTGCCGAAGTGGCCAGCTTCACCACGGCTTCCGAACCCGAACCGGAAAGATGCGGCGTTCCTACCGCTCTGGCTTCCGTGCCGGGCATTGACACGGTGGCTTTGAGCTGGACGGCCGGCGAGAACAATGTCAGCTTCGAAGTGATTTACAAGGAAGCTTCCGCTGCCCAGTACGATACGGTTCAGTCCGAAGAAGCTTCGTGCGTGGTCCGCGGCTTGACCAAGAAGACGGCTTACGTCTGGTCGGTACGCGGTATCTGCGAGGAAATCAGCAGCGACTTTGCTGAAGAAGCCGAGTTCGAGACCTTGGACGAAACCGCCAACGAAAACAGCTTGGCGGCTGCCTTGCGCGTGCTTTCGCAGGATGACATGATCCATATCCTCAATCCGGCCAAGATCCGGATCGACCGTGTACAGGTTTACACGACAACGGGTGCACGGGTAGCTGATTTGACGGTTCGTGCCGACAACAATGTCAGCATTCCGGTCGATGGCGGTCGCATCCTGCTGGTGAACGTGTTCAGCGGCAGTGAGAACGCTATCTTCAAGGTTTATGTGCGCTAAGCTTTCTCTGCGGGTTTGAAAGCGTGGAAGCCGTTCCGGGTTCGTCGTTTGGCTGTTTTCCGGAACGGCTTCCGTGGGTTTTCAATCCACTTTTTTTGCCCGGGCGGGGTGGGAACCCTTCCCGGGCGCAGTGTCTGGAGGATATGCCTGGGCGATGATGAGGCGGCAGGCCGAGGGAGAGTCAAGGCTGTCCATCCGGAAGGATAAGAGGGTGTGTGTTTAACCCAAAGTCTAATGACCGATTTGGGTTTATGCCGGGTTGATGCCGGACCGGAACAGGCCGGGCGGAAGTGCCGATGCGCTTCTTCCGGATGGCGGATGAATTCGGGCCAATGATTGAAAAAAATAGATGAAACCAACCAAAATGAAACGAATTGCAGCCTTGCTGGCTTTGTGTCTCTTGTCCGGGACTTTTCTCCGGGCGCAGGGGGACGCTTATGCCTTCTTTACTTCTTCCTACCGTGCCACGGTGGGTTTTATGGATTTGGAGGATCCTTCTTCGTTTGCCACCGTGCCAGGCGCGTTGGATCAGACTTCTTTCGTGCTGGCCGCTGAGGAAGCGGAGGGACGGGTGTATGCCTATACCGGCCTTTCTTTCTTCAATATGGTGATGCCGGGAGCTTTCAGCGCGGTTTCGCTCGGCGAGGATGCGTATTACGATGAGATCCTTGCCGTCTACAATACGATGGACTACTTGTATTATGACATGGCCTACGACCGTCAGGCGGGCAGGATGTATGCGATTGCCGGTCTTCGTACCGACAACCTGCACTGGGGCTCTTATCTCTTGGAGGTCAATATCAGCGAAGGGGACAGCTGCGGGACTTTCCGTGTGCTGGGACGCTTTGCCGAGGATTTGTGCGCCTTGGACGCGGACGAGGACGGCCATGTGTACGGCATCGGCTTGTCGGGCATGTTCTATTATGTGGATCCGGCCACGGCGGCTTTGACCGAAGTGGGGCCGACCGGTGTGCTTCCGTCCATGACTTTCCAGAACATGGCTTTCAATCCCAACGATGGATTCCTCTACTGGAGCACGGTGGAACAGGGCGGGGTTCCTTCCTTGTACCGTGTGGACGCGCTTTCCGGGGAGGCTTCCTTGGTGGGTACCTATCCGGCCGGGTATGATTTTGTGAATGCTTTGACGATACCTTTCGGCGGTTTGTCTTCCGTGCCGGGCCGGCTGGCTGGTTTGTCTTGCCAGACAGAGGCTTCCCGGGTCGTTTTGTCGTGGACGAACCCTGCCGAGGATGAAGGGGGCCAGGCTTTGGCATCCTTGTCCAAAGTGGAGATTTTCAGGGACGGGCAGCTGGTGGCTACCGTGGAAGACGGATTGGCTGCGGGAGAAGCTTGCCAGCATGTCCTGGAGAACCAGCCTGACGGCTTGCATTACTATGGCGTGCGGGCTTGCAATGCCGACGGGAACGGGCGGTTTTCCTTGGTGCGTTGCGTGGTGGGCTACGATGTGCCGGCCGCGGTGGGGAATCTGCAAGCCCGGGCGGAAGACGGCACGGTATCCCTGTCTTGGGATGCTCCTGCCGGCGGCAAGTTCGGGGGGCGTATCGATGAGTCCAGTCTCCAGTACCGGGTAGTCCGTTACCCGGATACGGTGGAATGGGTAATCGGGGAGAGCTCGTTCACGGATGAAGGGATTACTGTCTTAGATAATTACAGTTATGCCGTGATACCTTTCACGCAGCATGGACAAGGGCCTGCGACCCGGACAGGGAACATGATGGTGGGCGAGCCTCATCAGGGATATTTCGCCTGTGATTTCTCGGATGCCCGATCCTGGACTCCTTGGACTGTGATCGATGCCAATGAGGATTATGCCGCATGGGCTTACGGGGAGTACCTGGGCAAGCCGGGAGCGGTTTTCCAGACAGGCACCAACACGGCTGACGACTGGCTGGTCCTTCCCCCGGTGGAACTGGAGGCTGGCACGTCGTACATGCTGCGGTACGAGGTGGGCACGTTGTATTTCGAGTTCGAGGAAAAACTGGAAATCCGGCTCGGGAACGCTCCCACGGTGGATGCCCTTTCCCGGACGTTGGGTACTTCTTCGGTCCTGATTGATGATCCCCGGTCTTCGAACCAGTCTTTCACCGTGGACCAGAGCGGGGTGTATTACCTTGCGTTCCGCGTGGTTTCGGAAGCTCCGGAATCGGCCGGGCTTTTCATCAGCGATGTGGTCTTGCAGCCTTCCTTGGAGATGGACGTGGCCGTGTGGGATGTGGATTGCCCCGATTACCTCAAGGCGGGGGAAGAGACTGTGGTACGGACTACGATCCGCAATACGGGCTTGAACAGGAGCAACTCTTATAGCCTGTCGCTGGTGGACGCTGCCGGCAGAGTGCTGGCTTCCCAGAACGGGGTCACCCTTTTGAATGCCGGGCAGGAAAGCACGGTCCGGCTTTCGTACACGCCCGACCAGGCGGGTATGCAGGAGCTGCGGGTGGTAGCCGGGATGGAGGGGGATTTGCTGGCTGCCAACGACTCTTCTTTCAGGATTCCGGTCCAGGTGATGGAATCTTGCGGAGATTACATGCCTGGCACGGCGGGCACGATGCGCCAGAACGGGATTCCTTTCTCTTTCGCGGCCAGTTCGAGCGCGAGCCAGATTGTCTATGTGGCGGGCGAGATCGGGATGGAACCGGGCGTGGTTCGCCGTATATCCTTGGAATACGAGAATGCCAACGGGATGACCGAAACACGGCCGTTCCGTCTTTATATGGCCAATACCGACCTTTCCACCTTGACGGGAGGCTGGGTTCCGGAAGAGGATTTTTCCCTTGTCTTCGACGATACGGTGGTGTTCGAACGTTTCCGCAACAAGGTGACGCTCGAGTTGGATTCTACTTTTGTGTATGACGGAGGGAACCTTTGCCTGATGGCTGTGGCTCCCGTCCATTCGCAGTTTTTCGGTTCCTTCCATTACTGGGTCGGATACCAGCGTCCGGGCGCTGCCCGCTATTGGGTCTACCAGGACGGGGAAAGTTCTTACGAGTTCGATTTCAGCCAGACGGGCATCATATCCGACAATGTGCCGTCCATTTCGCTTTGGGCCGACCATTGCGCGGGCGCTGCTTTGTCCGGGACGGTGACGGCGGCTCTGGGCGGACAGCCCATGGAAGGGGTCCGGGTGGAAATCCTCGGCAAGGGGATTTCTGCCGTGACCGGTGCGGACGGGAAATGGGACATGCCGTATGTGCCTTTTGCCGACACGGTGGCCGTGGCTTTCACTTGTTATGCCTATGCCGACACGGTGGTTGTCATGGATGATTTCGATGCCGACCGGGTGGTGGATGTCGCCTTGTCTCCAAGGGAGAAGTTCGTGCTGGAGGGCGTGCTGGAAGATGCCGACGGTATGCCGGTGGCTTCCGCTCAGGTGCGCCTGACGGGTTATGATACTTGCATGGCGTACAGCGATGCCCAAGGACGGTTCTCGTTTTCGGCCTACCAGGGGTCGGGCTATGTCCTGGAGGCGTTCAAGCCGCGTTTCGAGTTGTACGTGGCCGATTCCGTCAATTTGGACGGAGCCTTGGATCTGGGGGAAATCAGGATGCAGGATGCGTTGCTGGCTCCTTCGGATTTGCTGGCGGTTCCGCAGCCGGATGGCCGGATGCGCCTTTCCTGGAACCGGCCTGACGGCAACGAGGTGTTCCGTTACGACAACGGGGTCCCCAACCTGTTTTACGGTGATGACGCGGCAACGGACAAGACCGTGCTGGGAACGGTGTTCCGCCGCCCGGCTTTGCTGCGTTCCATGAGCTGGATGACCATGGAGTACCAGGATATACGGCACGAGACGGTCAATGTGTTCGTGTTCGATCTGGACAAGGACGGCCAGCCTACTTCGCGTCTGTTGTATTCCAAATACGGCGTTCCAAATACGGATTCGGCCTGGACGACCCATGTGTTCGACACCTTGGTTTCCGCTCCAAACGGCTTCATGGTAGGCTTGAGCTATTACGAGGACGGCGAGGGCTATCTGGCCATTGCCAACGACTTGCACACGGCCGGTTCAGACCCGGATTATCCGTTTGTGCCGGGGACGCAGTACTATACGGCGGATTACACGCGGGGCCAGTTCTCCACCTTGGAGTCGATGGATGCCACCTTTACCAATACCATGCTTATCCGGGCCGAGGGCGAAGTGACGGGATTGTACGGCTTCGAGGCGGACGAGGAGTCTTTGTCCCTGGTTTCCGCGAAGGCGCAGGTTCCTGAGATGGGCGCGATGCCCAAATCGGCACAGTCGTATGCGGTTTACCGGATGGGTTACGGCCAGGAAGAAGCCGGCACGGCTTGGATTGACCTGGGCAATTGTCCGGCCTCTGACACTTTGTGGGTGGACGAGGACTTTGCCGGCCTTGACCGCGGGCTTTACCGTTACGGCCTGCGGATGGTTTATTCGGGCGGCAGGATGTCGGAAGCGGCATTGTCCAACCTGGCTGCCAAGGATATGGATGTGGAATTGACATTGGAAGTTTCCACCAATATCGAGGGACGCTCGGCTCAGGGCGCGAAGGTGTCCTTGCAAAGCCTGGATTACCCGGAAGCGGCCTATCGTGTGGATTGGCCTGCGCTTTCTGCGGTGGACACGGTGATTATCGAGGGATCGTATGCCCTTTCTATCGATTTGGCGGGTTTCCATTCTGTCCGCGATACCGTGGAAGCCGTCCATGGCCAGGCGTTGCGCCTTTCCTACGTCTTGGAAGAGATTGTCTGCGTGCCGGAATCCTTGCAGGTGAGCAAGGATGCGTCTGGGAACTACGTGTTCACTTGGGAGGATGGTTGCGGGGCATCCAAGGCTTTGCAGGCTTACCGGGTATATCTGGATGATCAGTTCAAGGCGGAGACCGGGGAACTTTCCTATTCGTTCGGGCCTTTGCCGGACGGATGGCATACGGCCGGTGTCGAAGCCGTGTTCGAGTCTGGTTCCAGCCGGAGGGCTTTGCTGGATTTCCAAGCCGGGGATGTGGCGGTGGAATCCGCCGGCCAGGCGGGTGTCCGGGTAAGCCCGAATCCGGCCACTTCCTTCCTTTCTCTCGAAGGAGACTATGAGGAATGCGTGGTGCTGGACATGAACGGGCGGGTCCGTCAGGTCTTGCCTGCGGGTGTCAAGGAGCTGGAAGTGTCTGCGTGGGAATCTGGAATGTACCTGTTCCGTTTCCTCTTGCCCGATGGCAGGATGGAAACCTTGCGCGTGATTGTGCGCTGACATAGTATGTTTGTTAGAACAATTGATAACCAAAACAACAGTAAAACCAAATGAAAAAGAATTTTCTTGCTTGCGTTTGCCTCCTGTTCTGCGTGGGGGCACTGCAAGCGCAAGAGGGATTGCAGGACAGCAATCCTGCATTTTCCAAAGGTATGCCGGGGGCGGTTGCGATGCCCAAGCCCGCTGATGAGCTGGATGTCCCGCCGGTGACATTCCATGCCAGCGAGGGCGATTTCGTGTCCGTGGTTGCCAATGATTGGGCTTACGATCCGCTGAGCGGCCTTATTTCGATCATGGGAAACGACTTGAATCTCTATACTCCTTTGCGGACTCCGGGCGTGATCCTGGAACCGGGCAGTTACCGTGTCGGGTTCAATTACCAGGCGGGTATGTGCCGGGAAGGTGTGGTGGGAGATATCCCGACGACTCTGATGTACTTGGCTCCGTTTTCCATCCGGATGCTGGATCATGACGGGGTGGTGGACTATGAAGCGGGGGCGGAAGTATACCGGAACCCGACGGCTTGCACGGGCGAGAACACCATCGTGTATGATGAATTTTTCTTGAAGTTGCAGGAAACGGATACGGTGTGCTTTGCCATCGTTCCCGATACCGTGCTTTCGGCCGACATTCCTATGTATAGCAACGACACGGTCCGCATGGAGGGATTCTCCTTGGGCTTCGAGTTCATGAGCGTGGAAGCCATGCATGACTACGATGTGGCCGTGACCCGGGTTGAATCCGACTTGACGCATATCTCGCCGGTGGACCAGGCCAATGCGGCTCATGCTTTCCATGCCTCGGTATGGAACAAAGGCACGGAAAGTGTCAATGCCGTTGTGTCGGCCTATTTGGTGGACGCTCCGGACAATGTGCTTGGAACGAGCGATCCGATAACAATCCCGGCTGACGGGCGGGAAGTGATCGCTACCGAGGCTGTCTTCTCGGGCTTGGCGGCAGGTTACAAGGGAGAAGTCGCCTTGCGGGTCGATATCGAAGGGCAGGAAGACAAGAACATGGAGAACAATTTCCGGTATTACAGCTTGTCGGTTTCTGATTCGGTGCTGACTTTCGACACTTTGACGGTGGATTTGTTGGATGATGCGAGGACTTCGAACATAGGTAGCCAGTACAACTCCATTTCTTTCGGGGTCTTGTACACGCTTGTGGAGACTGACACCTTGACTTCGTTCACCATAGGGTTCGGAGACGGGCAATACAGCTTGCAGAGGCTTTCTTTCTACCGTTGGAATGAAGAAACCGAGGCAGTAGATTACGAGTTGTTCTCCACGGAGTATTACCGTCCCGATAATACTTCCGGATTCCTGACGTTCCCTTGCCCGCACACGCTTCTGGAACCGGGGGTTTATTTGATAGAGGTGGCCCAGACCAGCGAGAACACCCATGCCGGCGTAGCCGCCGACGGGCAGGAAGACGGCATGTTGTACGTGACATCGACTGCGAGCGGACGCTTGAACCCGCAAGACAACTTCGGATTTGCCGCTATGCGTTTGAACTTCGGGCCGAGCCATGGGCAGGTGTTCGCCAACGATTTTGCCTTGTTGTCTATCGACAAGCCGGAAAACACAGGTCTGTTCGCCCAGAACGAGAGGGTGGAAGCGACCGTGGTGAACCGGGGTACCTTCAGCGGCACGGCTACCGTTTATTGCGAGGTGGACGGGGTGTTGGCGGATTCCGCTTCGATTTCGTTGCAGCCCAACCGGCGCGGGACGGTATCGTTCTTTGCCGACTTGATGGCTACCGGGATGCATACGATTAGCTTGTCGGTCGACCTCCCTGGAGATCAGAATCCGGCCAACGACACTTTGAGCAAGCAGGTGGAAACCTTGTCCGATCCGGATCCCTATGTGATGGATTTCGAGTATTGCGGCGATTTCGCCACGACGGGCTTCCAGCCTTGGATGGTGACGGTCCAGGACCAGAACAATACCATTTTCATTGACAATTGGAACATTCCCAATGAAGGGACGAACATGGGTTTCATGGCGGTGAATCCCGACCAGATCGCCCAGAGTTTCGCAGAGTGGTTCCCGATTCGTCAAGGTGCCAGGTTCGCTTTGACTTTGGCTGATGTGGACACTGCGATCATGAGTACCACGGCGAACGATGCATGGTTGATTTCGCCTCGCTTGGAAATGCCTGAGAGCGGTGCGCAGTTGTCTTTCATTGCCATGAGCATGACGGCGGAAGACGATAACGGTCCGGCCGAAGAGTCGTTGAATGTGATGATTTCGACGACGAACGCGCAACCGGCCTCTTTCGGGTTCCTTGCCAATTACGTGATACCGGCCATGAACCCGGATCGTTCAGACCCGGTTTACCCGTGGACCCGTTTCACGGTGGATCTTTCGGAATACAATGGACAAAGCATTTATGTGGCTATCCAGGGACAGGCGCAGAACTACGGTTTTGTCATCGATGATATCCGCGTGGGAGCCAATGCGGGGAACGAGGCTGTTGACGGACAGACAGGCCCGGCAGTCAGCGCATATCCCAATCCGGTGACGGAGACTTTGAACATTTCCGCTTCCGGCGTTCAGATTGAACGGGTCCGCCTCTATTCGGTTTCGGGTGCTTTGGTGTACGATTCGGGTTCGCTTGCGGCGGAAGTGTTCCGTTACAATGCGGAATCTTTGGCTCCGGGCATCTATGTGGCTCGCGTGACGACGGCCCAAGGCGTGTCTTCGGTCAAGATCGTGGTGCGTTAGTTCCAGGGATTCTTCCTGCATGAAAAAAAGGCAATCGTTGTGAAACGGTTGCCTTTTTTATTATGGATCAGCAAAATGGCTGTCCGGTTTTCTTGCAATCTTAGCGATTCACGATGAGTTTCTGTATCCCTTGGAACCCTTGGCCTTGGACATGGATGATGTAGATTCCGTTGCCGAGGCTGTTTACGGGGATAGAAACGGTGTGGATGCCCGCAGGGATGTCTTGCTTTCCAAGATCCAGCACGCATTGCCCGGCTTGGTTCAGTATCTTGATGTCCGCCTGGCAGGCTGCTTCGGTTTCAAAACGGAGGTTCGCGTTTTCGGAAGCCGGGTTAGGATAGAGCTGCGCCTTGATTTGCACCATGGCGTTTTCGTTGGCGAACGGCAGGTTGTAGGAAATCATGACCACCGCGCTATCGCCATAGTCCCCGTCGCGGGTAAGCAGGGTATTGCCTTCGATGTCGCTGAAATCGATATGCCCGTCGCCTTGGGTGTTATGGATGCCGTCTCCCATGGCATCGTAGATGGTGAAGGTCTGGCAGCCTTCGGCCAAGGTCAGGGTATCGATCCGGTTGCGTGTCCCCATGTTCTGGAGGTTGGCATACGGGCCGCCTTGCCCTATGGTGTCGCCTTCATCCGTGACGATATTCCAGGTTATTTCTTCCCCGTACTGGTCTTGGGCCACGGTCAGGATCATTTCCTGGGAGGGGATGTTCATGTAGTACTTGCTGAAATCGGCAGCGAGGCTGTCCATTTCGGGGAAATTGTCCGAACCGTTCACGGCGGCGAGGGACAAGCTTGCTTCCATCTCTTGGTTGATGGGAAATTCGATGGGTTCGCTGGTGAAGGTGACGGTCGAGCCGGCTTCCAGAGCGGGTTCGAAAGTGTGGGTGTACTCCCGCTGGCCGTCAGGTGTGTTCAGGATGAAGGCCATGGTGGAAACCGGTTCGACGGCGGCACGTATCTCGGCTTTTGCCGAGAAGCGGATTCTGCTGTCGCAGGTGTTGTGGGCTTCTTGGGCAAAGTTGGAGAGATGCAGGATATAGTCCGGCCCGCCGTTGGTGAAGCTCAGCTCGGCCTCGCAGCCGTTGATGATTTCGGTGCGCCCTTCGGCCAGGAAAGCCACCACGCTGATGTTCTCCATTTCCACGGGGATGTCACGCACGGCTTCGGGAATGGTGTACGTGTAGGTCTTTTCCACGAACGAGCCTTGGGTCGTGGTGGTGATTTCCTCACCCCATTGACCGGTAATAAGGTCGCGCAGAGCGTGCATGTGGACATAATAGTTGCCGTCCACTTGATCCGGATTGCTTGAGGCACCGCTTTGATACCCGTAGATGTAGTCTTGGAGCAAGGCGATGTTCAGGTAGTTGGAACTTTCGGAAGATGAGTCGGTATAATAAATCTGCACCGTGATTTGCATTTCCCGGGTCTGCCAGTCCACCGTGGCCCGGGCGGCGATGTTGGCGTAAGCCTCCATGGCGAGCACTTCCTCGGTGCGGTCGGACCAGATTGTTCCGTTGTCATTGACTAAGCCAATGGCTGTCTGGTTTGGGAACAGGTGCCTGTTCACGGATAAGGTGGGCCAGGATTCCACTCCGCATTGGGAAGCCAAAGCGTCCCCGTAGTTGGTTCGGTAGTCATCCATTCCTGATTGGGGCGAACTCAGGTCTCCTTGGTGGATGTTGATGACGAATACGTCTCCCGGATGCTCAGCCCGCAGGGTGTTCGTCTTCCGATGTCCCATGGGGCAGTATCCGCAGCGGATTCCCGTAAATTCTTCCAAGACCACTTTCCGGTTTTGGGGCGTTTCGTCCACGAACCGCTCTTGGGCGGTCCCGGATGCCGTCAAGGCACAGAAGAGTCCGATTCCTGCAATGAAATTTTTCATGGTTTCGATGTCGTTTTGTGTTATTAATGTAAAAAATTTGGAAGGGCGATGTGTCATAATGAGCAATCTGCTTCGTTGCTATCAAGACTCGAACTCAGTCACGTACCAAAGTACGCTCCTTCGTTCTCGCTCTCAGCGCCTTGCATCTTACTCACTCTGACACACCGCCTGGGATTTATTTCAAGACCCTATTTTGATACACCCTCCGATGTTTTACCGTTTTACGACCATTTTCCGGACGGCATGGATGCCTTCTCCTTGAATCAGGATGAAATACATGCCTTCCGTCAAATTCCCTGCCGGCAGTTCGAGGGTCTGCCGTCCGGCCGGCAAGGTCCGTTCTCCCAGATTCAGCACGCAGCGGCCTGTATTGTCCAGCACGCGGATGCCGAGATGCCTTGCCTGGCTCATGTCCAGTTCGAGGAATGCCGAGTTCGAGACCGGATTGGGGTAAAGCACGATGGGGAGACTCTGGGCGAATCCTTCATTGGCGGTGGTGTCCGACGGGCCGGGGTCCGGGTTGTCGGGCAGGTTGTGCGAAATCATGATGACCATGCTTTCCGGATATGTGCCCTCGTAACGGATGATGCTGTCGCCTTCCGCGTTGTCGAACTGGAGGTATCCTTCCCCTTGGCTGCTGGTTGCATTCGGGTTGGCCACCTGCAAGCTGAATTGCTGGCATCCGTCGATCAGGGGCAAGGTGTCGATTCGAGGACTGCTCAAGGTGTCGTACGGCCCGCCATAAGCCAAAGTATCGCCGGCCAGGCCGGTCAGGCTCCAGAAAACCTCGTAGTCCCGGTTGTAGCGGGGAAGGTCTTGGTACAAGGTCAGAAGAGCTTCATCGGTGGGAATGTCGATGTAGTTTTTGACAAAGCTCAGTTGCAAGGGGTCTGTTCCGGGGAAATCGTTCGAGCCGTTGATTTTTGCCAGGTCGAGCCAGCAGGTCCCGCTCCGGTTGGCCCGGAATCCTATCGGTTCGCTGGTGATTTCCGCCACATCGCCTGCCTGCAAGGCAGGCTCGAAAGAAACGGACACTTTGGCCCGGCCTTCAGGATGGTCGAAGTTGAGGTCTATGCTCGATATGGGTTCTTTGGCCACCCGGACAGCTATCTTGGCTGAGAAACGGATGTTGTTGTCGCAGGTGTTCTGCGGCAGTTGCTGGAACTTGCCGAACTGGTAGACCAGCTCCGGGCCGCCTTCCAGATAGGTCAGCCCGGCATCGCAGGCGGTGACGATTTCCGTGCGGCCTTCGGCGAGGAAAGCGACGAAGCTGATGTCGTCCATGTCGACGGGGATTTCCCGGATGGAATCAGGCACGGTGTAGGAATAGGTCTTTTCCACGAACGAACCTTGGGTCGTGGTGGTGATTTCCTCGCCCCACTGGCCGGTGAGAAGGTCGCGCAGGGCGTGCATGTGAAGGTAGAGGTTCCCTTGCACTTGGTCAGGATTGGCACCCGCCCCTTGCTGGTATCCGAGGATGTTGTCCTGGAGCAAGGCCACGTTCAGGTAGTTGGTGCTTTGGGGCGAGTTCCCGGTATAATAAATCTGGACGGTGAGTTCCACTTGGCGGGAAAGTGTGTCGATGGTGGCGCGGGCGGCGATGTTGGCATAGGATTCCTGCGACACGATGTCCTCCGTCCAGGCTTCCCAGTCATCGGCCGAACTGCTGGCCATTGCCGAACCTCCGGAAAACACATGGCGGTTGATTGTTCCCGAAGGATAGGCGTTTATTCCCGCTTGGCTGGTGAGCGCGTTCCCGTAATCGGTACGGAAGTCGATGCCGTAGTAGCTGTTGGGGTCTGCGAATCGGCCCGAATGGATGTTGATGATGAAGAAATCGCCGATGTTGGCATTGAGGATTTCGTTGGCGGCCCTGTGCCTGGACGGGCAGTTCGGACATCCGACGCCCGTGTACTCTTCCAGCACGGCTTTGCGGTTCTGGATCGCCGTGTCCACAAAGCGTTCTTGGGCTAAGATGGAAACGGCTCCCATGGCGATGAATGCTGTCAAGGCTGCAATGAGCTTTTTCATGATGTAATTGGTTTTGGTAATGGGAACGAATGGAATAACGACTGCAATGCGGTTTCTCGTGTGCCTGTCCGGCGCATCTGCGCCGAAACCGTTGTTGCTCCGGTCGTTCCTTTGTCGGTTGATAAATTTACAAAATTACAAAAAAAGACTGTTTTCAACCAGAACCGTTCTGGCAAGGCAAGGCCAAGGCATGGCAAAACCGCTGCTGATGGTCTGAAGGCTTTCTGGGTGAAGGCGGGTTGCATGAGGCGGATTCCCTCGGTGAGAGCTTGGGCAGCGCAAGGCCGGATATGAAACAGCGAACCGCTGGCAGGCTGGTCACGTGCGGAGACGTTCCCTTTGCCGCCAGCGGTTCGCTGCAAAGCATGTGTATTCCGGGACTTTGATCCCGTTATACTCCTAATCGTTGGTAGCGCGTTCCAGTTTCTTGATTACCGAGAAGATGAACAATGCCGATAAGATGCAGCAGATAATCAGGATTCCCCAGAACATGTAGATGGACACTTTTTCCCAAAGCGAACCCATGACGCCGACCAAGAGGTTGCCGATAGCGGTAGCGGCCAGCCAGCCGCCTTGCATCATCCCCTTGTATTGCGGAGGTGCCACCTTGGCTACGAACGACAGACCCATCGGGCTGAGCAGCAGCTCGGCGATGGTCAGCGTGAAGTAGGTTCCGATGAGCCAGTTGGGCGATACCAGTACATCCGAAACGCCCTTGATTTCATTGGGCGAAGGCAGATGGTTGGAAATGGTGGCAATCAGGATGACCACGAAGCCCAAGGCGGCAACCACCATGCCGTAGCCGATTTTACGCGGTGCCGAAGGTTCTTTGCCCTTGCGGTTGAGGCTGGTGAACAAGGCCACCGAAAGCGGGGTCAGCAATACGATGAAGAAAGGATTGAACTGCTGGAAAATCTGCGGGGTAATCTTGATGTTTTCGGCATCGACGGCACGCAGGCAGTAGAAAGCGATGATGCCGGCCAAGCCGATAAGCATCGTGACGAGACCCTTGCCGGTGCTCTTCTTGCCGCCGAACAGACCCATCGTGGCCCAATAGATACCGTAAGCGAACACGATAATCGAAATCAGCGAAATGAGGTTGAAGAACATGTAACCGCCGCCGCTGACGGAGCTTTGGGTGTAGTCGCGGGCAAAGAAGGTCAACGTAAGGCCGTTCTGGTGGAACGACATCCAGAAGAAGATAACCACGAAGAATACTAAGAACAGGGCAATCAGACGTTCGCGGGTCTGGGCCGGGGTCAATTGAACCACCTCGGCTTGCTTTCCGCTTTTGGCGGCTTCGGCCAGCTGTTCCTTCAAGGTCTTGTCAACGCTTTTCCATGTGCCACGCCAGATGATGAAAATCAGGAAGGATACAATCAAACTGATGCAAGCCACGCCGAAGGCCATGTTGTACGACTTGCTGAGGGCATTCTGTACATAATTATCTGCCCATTTGGTCACTTGCGTGTTTTCATCCATCGTTTCCCATCCTGCAAAGCCGGCTTCGATTTCGGCTTTGTTCTTGCCCTCGGCCACATTGGGCTTGTCAAGGGGCGTGTTCATGATTTGGGCAATTACAGGAGCTTTATCGGCTTCGGTTACGTGGCGGCTCAGGAATGTTTCATAACGGGCCGAATCCAGCTGGCCTTCCTGTGCCAAGGCAGCTGCCTTGAGGCGGAGCAGGGCGGCATCGTGGCCTTTCTGCAAGCTGTCGCGGGTATAGGCATCCAAATTGGCATTGTCATCGTACAATGCGGTGAAGTCGTTGAGCTGTACGTAGTTGGCCGGAATAGAAGCATCGTAGGTATAACCGTCCTGTTTGAGGAAGTAATTGTTGATGGAGTTGGCCATGCTCGGGGCGAAGAAAGCTCCGATATTGATGAACATGTAGAAAATGGAGAAAGCGATGTCGCGGTAACGGCTGTACTTGGGATCATCGTAAAGATTGCCGACCAAGGCCTGCAAGTTACCTTTGAAGCACCCTGTCCCTATCGCAATCAAGGCCAAGGCGGCGAACATGATGAGCTTGCCCGACATGTTGGCTTCGGTGGGCATCGACAGCAGCAGGTAACCGCCGAACATGACGATGAAACCGATCAGGATGGTCTTTCCATAACCCAATACCTTGTCGGCGATGATACCGCCCAAGAGGGGGAGGAAGTAAACTCCGGCAAGGAATATGCCGTAAATCATACTGGTTGCGGCGCTCGACAAGCCGAATTTCGCCTGCATGAACAGGGTCAGGATGGCAAGCATGGTGTAATAGCCGAAGCGTTCACCCATGTTGGCCAACGCAAGGACGATTAGTCCTTTGGGGTGTCCTTTTAACATAACGTTGTACTTTGTTTGTTTATGAAAAATGTGAATTTTGTCGTGCCTTTCTTAAAAAGAACTTCTTGGAACAGGAACCCTCCCTTGAGGGTCGGGGGTTCCCCTCCTCGTTCCCTTTTTCCTTGCCACGTTCCTCGGAGGGAGGAATTCTTGGAAATAGAGAAACGGCTTTTTTAAGAAATTTTAACTTGCAAGTATAATGAATTTTTTTAATTTTGACGGCTCTCTGGCTGCCGAACCCGGCAAACATGCTTGGAAGTTTCAAGATTTCGTGCTTGAGCTGCCATGCAGGCAGTGTCGGATCTTGCTTGCGTGGGCATCGGACAAGGAAACCCTTAAAAACCACATACAATATGCTTCCTTTTCAGAATTTTCCTTATAACATTGTGCTGGGTTCGGCCTCTCCGCGCCGGAAAGAACTCCTGGCTGCGCTGGGGTTCGAGTTCCAGACTATGCACAAGGAGGTGGATGAGACTTTCCCGCTTGCAATGCCTCGTGACGAGGTGCCTGAATATCTGGCGCACCTGAAGTCCATGGCTTATACTGACGAGGAACTTCCTGAAAACTACCTGCTGATTACGGCCGATACGATGGTTCTGCTGGATAACAAGCCTTTCCACAAGCCTGCCGACCGTGATCAGGCCATACGGACTTTGTACGCGCTTTCGGGGCAGACGCACAAAGTGATTACAGGATTGGCGCTGCGGACCAAGGCACGGAATTTCTCGATGTCGGTGGAGTCTAAAGTGACTTTCCGGGTCTTTTCCTTGGAAGAGATAGAGTATTATGTCGATACCTATAAGCCTTACGACAAGGCGGGTGCCTATGGTATCCAGGAGTGGATCGGCTATGTCGGCATAGAGGCAGTGGAAGGTTCGTTCTATAATGTGATGGGATTGCCGACGCAACGCTTGTACCGGGTTTTGTCCGAATGGGAGTAGTCGTCCGCGGATTCGATGTCCTTGCCGGACTCGGACGTGCGGGCCAAGGGTGACACGCCGATGAGGGGCGTGCCGGCAGATTGCCGGGGAAGGGCGGATTGCCGGCAGCTTTCCATGTGGGTCTGCAGGGAGACAGATTCTTTGTACGGGACAGGCTGTCAGGAACTTTTTGGAATTCCATGGCCGGTAGTCCGGCTATTCTCCTTGGATTCCCCTCATGATGGCTTGAACCCGAATCGGTCACCAGGCGCGCCGGGGCTGTTTCCGATAGGGAAAATGAGGCTTACGGGCATCTTGCCCGCTACGCCTCGACGTAGCCTGCTACGCCTTCGGCTAGGCGAGAAGCCTGCTGCATGACGCAAGCGGGCAGAAGCGAGCAAGATGCCTGCGGAGCGTCTCCCCGGATGGGGGATTCCCCCGTTGTGATGACCGGATTGGGTTGAACAGCTTCTTAGAAGCTGTTTAAAATTTCTTGCAATCCTGAAAAGGCTGGATTTTCAGGGAGAGGTTTCAGGATTTTGTTTGCCCATCGGGGGCTATTTCGGGTCTTGCTTGCGTTTTTCACGTCAGATAGCTTGGCTATCCTCCTTTGGAAAACGCCGCGCCATCCCTCCAAATCCCCTCCCGATGGCCTGAACAAATAAATTTGAACAGCTTCTTAATTTATTGGAGAATGAGAATTTTGAAGGATTTAGGGCTGATCGTGGCCTTGCTGCTGGGATTGGGCGGCTTTCCGCAAGCCCAGCAGTCGGATGTGGTGGAAAACAAGGATTTCGAGGTACTGAAGAATCTCGAGATTTTTACTGCCGTATACAAGAACCTGGAGCTTGCATATGTGGATGGAGTCAATCCGGGAGAACTCATCAAGACGGCTTTGGATGCAATGATGGCCACTTTGGATCCGTATACGGTATATATCCCGGAGTCGGATATAGAGGATGTGCGCATCATGACCGAGGGGCAGTACGGCGGCATAGGCTCTTTGATCCATTACAGGGACGGCTCGGTCTATATTTCCGAACCTTACGAAGGTTTCCCTGCCGACAAGGCAGGTTTGAAGCCGGGAGACAGGATTCTGGAAGTGAACGGGGAATCGACCAAGGGCAAGAACACGGCCGATGTGAGCGCGATGCTGAAGGGTCAGGCAGGGACTTCGTTGACGCTGCTGATCGAGCGTCCGGGGGAATCCAAGCCTTTCGAGGTATCGTTGACCCGGCGTGAGATCCAGCTCAAGAATGTCACATATTACGGTATGCTGCGTGACAGTGTGGGCTATATCCGTCAGGATGGTTTCACGGAAGGGGCTTCGGACGAGGTCAAAGAGGCGTTTCTGAGTCTCAAGAGCCAAGGTATGAAGTATCTGGTATATGATTTGCGTTATAACGGGGGCGGATTGCTGAGCGAGGCAGTGGATATCGTGAATCTGTTCTATCGCAGGGGCGTTCCCGTCGTGAGTACCAAGGGGCGGATTGCATCCAAGGATCACACGTATTACACAAGGGAAGCACCGGTGGATACGGAAATTCCTATCGTGTTCCTGACCAGCCGGGGGACGGCTTCGGCTTCGGAGATTCTGAGCGGGGCGATGCAGGATTACGACCGGGCTGTTCTTGTCGGTGAAAGGACTTTTGGCAAAGGTTTGGTCCAGAACATTCTGCCTTTGCCTTACAATGCGCAGATGAAGGTGACGGTTGCCAAGTATTATATCCCGAGCGGGCGGTGTGTGCAGGCGTTGGATTACAGCCATAAGGATGCGGACGGGCGGCCTTTGCCTGTGCCGGATTCGTTGCGCACGGCCTTCAAGACTCTGGGAGGGCGCGTGGTGTATGACGGCGATGGGATCGAGCCGGATGTGACGGTGGACGTGCCGGTTGTGAGCGATGTGGCATACAGTCTGGTAACCAAGTTCCTGATTTTCGATTATGCCAACCAGTATGCCAAGAAGCATGACAAGCTGGGATCTGTGACGGATTTTGTGGTCGATGAGGCTTTGTACGCGGATTTCCTGAAATTCATGGAAGGAAAGGATTATAGCTACAAACTGGCATCGGAGCGTGTCTTGGAAGAGTTCAGGAGGGTGGTGGAGGCTGATAGCTGCTTGCCTGCGGTCCAAGAGCAATATGATGCGTTGGCAGAGACTCTGGCCGGCACGAAAAAGGGGGATTTGCGCCGTCACCAGAAAGAAATTTCCGGTTATTTGCGCGAAGAGATAGTTTCTCGGTACTATTATCAGGCGGGGCGGGCTGAAGCCGAGCTGGCCGGGGATGAGACTGTGGACACGGCTGTCGGGATCCTGCTGGACGGGGAAAAATACCAGGCATTGCTGAAACCAACGGAGAAAAAGTAATGGAAAAGGATTTCATGAGGGAAGCCATTGCGTTGGCTCGCGGGAACATCAGGAAAGGGGGCGGCCCGTTTGCCGCTATTATTGTCAAGGATGGCAAGGAAATTGCCCGTACAGGCAATACTGTGACACTGAGCAATGATCCTACGGCTCATGCGGAGGTGAATGCTATCAGGGAAGCTTGCCGCAGATTGGGGACGTTCAATCTTGAAGGCTGCGAGATTTATTCGTCTTGCGAACCTTGCCCCATGTGCTTGTCTGCTATTTATTGGGCAGGCATCAGCAGGATTTATATTTCGGCTTCGCGTTCCGATGCGGCTGATGCGGGCTTCGACGACCAGTTCCTGTATGACGAGATTGTGAAACCTTTCCGGGATCGGCGGATTCCGGTCAAGGTATTGGTGCCGGATGAGGGGAAAGAACCCTTTGCAGACTGGAAGGAATACGACCAGAGGGTCGAATATTGAGGCATGTGTCCTCGTGTTTGGAAAAACTGGATTCCAATGGCTCGTTTCCAGGCTTGTCCCTGTCCGGGCGAGGCCGGCGGGCAGGCTGTTTCCTCGTTTGGCGGCCGAAGATGTCATGACGGCCTGATTCATGGAACCCGCCTTTGACGGCTTTTGCGCATGGTTGGTTCCTGGGTGTTTCCCGATGCAAGAGCATCCGGTTTCGGTTTGGAGAGCCTGTCTTGGCATTTATAAGATTCTGGAAAGGAATGGAGCCGAGTACGGTTTCCGAATGGATTTGTCAGTGGTATAATGTTGCAGGTAGATAATCTTACAAAGGTATATGGCACTCAGAAAGCGCTTGACGGGGTGTCTTTTTCGGTGCAGGCTGCCCAAGTGGCAGGTCTGCTGGGTCCGAACGGTGCAGGCAAGTCTACATTGATGAAAATTGTCTGCGGGTATCTGGCGCCTACTTCAGGAACTGCTTTTGTTTGCGGTCTGGACGTACGGGAGCATTCCTTGGAGACACGTGCCATGATAGGATATCTTCCGGAGCACAACCCTTTGTATCTGGATATGTATGTGCGTGAATACTTGGATTTTGTGGGAAAGATTCACATGCCTGCCGAAAAGGTGGCCCGCTGCAGGGAGGAGGTGATAGCCCGTACAGGCTTGGGAGCAGAGGCGTGCAAGAAAATCAAGGCATTGTCTAAGGGTTACCGGCAGCGTGTGGGGTTGGCGCAAGCTTTGATTCACGACCCGGCGGTCTTGATTTTGGATGAGCCTACTTCCGGGCTGGATCCTAATCAGTTAGAAGAAATCCGGTCATTGATTCGGGAAATCGGCCGGCAAAAGACGGTAGTCCTTTCTACGCATATCATGCAAGAGGCGGAGGCTGTCTGCGACCGGGTGCTTTTGCTTGACAAAGGCCGTATAGCCGCCGATGCTCCGACCAAGGAGCTGATGCGGGGGCTGCACGGGCAGGTGCTTGTAGAGGTGGAGTTCAGGAACGGCGTTCCAGAGGAATGTTTGTCTGCATTGGAGGGGGTGCGGGAAGTAAGGCGTTTGTCAGGCTGCAAGTATGAGGTCGCGAGTGCGGCTGGCGTGGACTTGCGGCCGGCCTTGTTCCGTCTGGCAGTGGATAGGGGATGGGAAATCCTCACATTGCAGAGAGAAGAGCGGAGTCTGGAATCCGTGTTCCATCAATTGACGGATAGGAAAGGGGAGGATTGAGATGCAGTGGAACCCTATGCCGGAGGTGCCGTTCTGGAATATGGACGTGTGGGTCTTGGTCGGCCTGCTGTTTTATGCCTGGGTCGTGCAGCGGTATTTCCGTCCTATGAGCATTCTTTTCCAGGCTTTGTTCGATTTCAGGAACTTTGACAAGCCTTTGCGCAGTGCTTTCCGTGACGGCAACCCGCCTTCCTCGTGGGTGAATTTCTTGTTTTCCTTTCTTCCTTTGACGGCTTACGCATGGTTTGTCTGCATAGTCTGTCTCCAAGGTCCGGATTGGGTTCGGCCAGGCTTGGAGGGCCTTCTTCAGGCCGGGTGGAGCAAAGGGCAGGCTCTGATGCTGCTGAGCGCGGGCTTGATTGCGGCCTGGTATGCGGCCAAATTCCTTGTTCTGCATTTGGTGTCGGCCGTGTTCGACGAACCTCGTTTTGCAAGTTTTGCATGGAAAACAGGGATGTATTACGATTTGGCGTATTCTCTCTTTTGCCTGCCGGTGCTGGCTTTGTGCTTTCATGCTGATGGAAGGGTTTTGGCTGGCGTGGTTCCGGCTTTGTTTATCTTGTATTGTATGATTTTCTTTGTCAGGATGTTGCGTTTCACGGTAGAAGGACGGGCTTATAGCCGGTTTTCTCCCCTGCATATTTTTGTTTACCTTTGCGCCCTCGAAATATTGCCGTTTGCCTGCTTTTGGCGGATATTTTTTGTTCTATAAGGCTGGCAGTTAGTGCCTTTTGCTTTATTGTGCGGGCGAGGCGGATGGCATGCTGGAAGTTTCACCTCGATCCTTTTCCGTCGCAGAGAGGATTAAAAAGGAGTTTTTGAAAATATGCTGAAGGTAAAAAAGATTCTCGTTTCGCAACCCGCTCCGGCCGATTACGAAAAATCACCTTACAAGGCTATTGCTGACAAGTTCAACCTCACCATTGTTTTTAAGAAGCTCTTTCAGATAGAAGGCGTCTCTGCCATCGAGTTTCGCAAGAACAAGATAAATTTGCTTGATTATACGGCGGTTGTCTTGACAAGCCGGAATGCGGTGGATCATTATTTCAGGCTGGCGAAGGAGATGCGGACGCAGATTCCTATTTCGATGAAGTTCTTCTGCAGTTCCGAGTCTGTGGCTTTCTATATCCAGAACTATATCCAGTACCGCAAGCGGAAGATCTTTTACGGGAAACAGACTACGGCCGATCTGATGGAGGTGATTGCCAAGCATAAGGATGAAAAGTTCCTTTTCCCGTGTTCGGAAGAAAGCAATTCCGATGTGCCGGCGGCTTTTGCCAAAGCCAAAATTGCCATAAAAAAGGCCCCGATGTACCGGACTGTGCCGACCAAGGTGTCGGATGTCTTGGATATCAAAGGGTTTGATATGATAGTCCTGTTCAGTCCGGTGGGAGTGAAATCCTTGTTCGAGAATTTCCCCGGATTCGAGCAGGAGAAACGTCTGGTCGCCACATTCGGCGCTTCGGTGGCAGATGCGGCCGAGCAGGCAGGCCTGACAGTGAACCTGCTGGCTCCTACGCCGACATCCAGTTCCATGGTGCAGGCGCTTGAAGAGTTTCTGAATGATTTGAGCAAGCACGGAGGCGATTTGTCGAAAATAGCCGCGAAATACGCTTATCAGAAAGCGGAGGATGCGGACAAGAAGACAGGCAAGGGGCAGGAGAAAGGCGTGAAAGACCCGGTGTCCAAAGTCAAGAAGACGATAGAAAGCAAAGTGGCGGCCAACAAGGCTGCGGCATTGGCGGTGATTGCCGGGAAGAAAGGCGGCAGGATCAGCCAGTTGGCACGAGCCCAGAAATGAACGTCTTTTTGTCCTGTGCAGAAGTTTCACGGGCCCTTTCTATGGACGGCGCGGCCTTTTGCCGGGAAGAACCCGAAGTGCGATGCCTACATTGTCTAAAGAGGAACGGTTATATGGCGAAGGTCCGGTGAAGGCTCTTTTCGCCCGGGGACACCGCTTTTCGGTCGTGCTGAAGACTGGCAGGCCTGGCAAGGAGGCTCTCTCCTCGACGGGTTCCGATGCGCTGCATCTGTCAGGGAAATCCCCGCGGGAGAGTGCTGCTCCGGTTCGATGCAAGGTGCTGTCGAAACAGGGCAGGAAGCAACGGCAAGGGAAAGTTTCCCGTCCGGCGGTATCTTCCTTGCATGTTTTGTACTTGTTGGACGATGATTCTTGCCAGCCTTGCCCGGGGAGCGGCGGTATCGCGTGCCGGGTCATGGTCCATGCTCCTAAGAAGGCGTTCAGGCATGCTGTGGATCGGAATCGCATCAAACGCCTGCTGCGGGAATCTTATCGGGCGCACAAGTCTGTTTTTGCCGGCCTGGTGCCTTCAGGGAAAAAATTATCGGTATTCCTGCAATTTACAGGGAATGGAAACATATCTTTGCAGGAAATGAACGTCTATGTCGAACAGGCTCTCAAGATACTTTCCGTCCGGTTGCATCATGCGTAGGTTGTGGAAATGGGCGTGCGATGCTCTTATGTGGGGGTTGTGGGCGGGAGTCCGCTTCTACCAGGTCTGCATCTCGCCGCTTTTCCCGGGATGTTGCCGTTTTACGCCTACTTGTTCCGAGTACGCGGTGCAGGCGTTGCGTAAATACGGGCCGTTCAAGGGGACTTGGCTGGCCATGAAACGCCTGTCGCGCTGCCATCCTTGGGGTGGAAGCGGATATGACCCCGTGCCTTGAACCCAAATCGGTCATCAGACACGCCGGGGCTTTTTCCGATTGGGGGCATGAGGCTTTCGGGCATCTTGCCCGCTTCTGCCCGCATCCTGCTTCCCGCTACGCCTCGACGTGGCCCGCTACGCCTTCGGCTAGGCGAAAAGCATGCTGCATGACGCAAGCAGGCAATCTCCCCGAAGTCTAATGACCGATTTGGGTTGAAAGGAAGCCTTTTTCCCGGGGCAGGCTGGTGTCTGGCTGCCATGCGGGTTATCTTTTCGTCAAAACAACCGATATGTTATCCGTTCTGATACCGAACCATGATTACAATTGCCTGGCTCTGGTCTGCGATTTGCACAAGCAGCTCCAGGAGTGCGGGCGGCCTTTCGAGATTCTGGTCTTTGAAGACGGTTCGACGCATTGCCTGGAGGAGAATGCGCCGATGGAGAAGTTGCAGGATGTCCGGCATATCGTATCCAGGGAAAACAAGGGCCGGTACCGGATGCGGTACCTGATGCCGGCTATGGCGCGTTTCCCGTATCTGCTTTGCATCGACAGCGATGCCCGGGTGGTTCGTCCCGATTTCATCCGCAAGTACCTCTCTTATGCGGCCGCCGGGACCGGGGATGTGATAGTCGGGGGATTGGCGCCCAGGGCGGAAACGGTGCGGGATGCCGGGCATAGCTTGCGGCTTGCCTATGAACGTGAGAGGGAATGCCGCCGGGATGTGAAGAAAGGTCTGAGCTGTTTCAATTACATGATTCCGGCTGCGGTGATGCGCAAGCTGAAAGAGGATGATGCCTTTCCGGCGGGTTATGGGCACGAGGATACGGTCATGGGGTTGGAATTGAAACATCTTGGCGTGAAAATGAAGCAAATAGATAATCCGTTGCTGCATCTGGGCTTGGATACCAACGAGGCGATGCTTGCCAAATCGGTAAGCGCGGGGCGGAATCTGTGGCATATATACCGAAGCGGGCGTTATCCGGGAATCGAAGGAGAAAGCCGCTTGCTGGGCGCGTACTTGAGGATCCGCCGTCTGGGCTGCTGCTGGCTGCTGGCCGCGGCATACAAGCTTGCAGGGCGGAAAGTGCGGGAAAACCTGCTGTCTGCAAAGCCGAGGATGCGGGCCTTTGATTTTTTCCGTCTGGGAGAGTTGGATAAGGCGGCAAGGGGTGGGGGCCGGTCCTCCGGACGGTAGCCGTTTCTCCTGGAGTGGATAAGTCGCGGATAAAAAGTGGAGAAAAAAATTGTGCAATAGTTGTTCATAAATAAAACTTGTGTTATTTTTGCGCTCCCTTTGCGCAGCGTGTGCAGGAGGGTGAATGTCAAAAACAGATTGAAAATGAATACCTTGACCTACAAAACCATTTCGGCCAACAGAAAAACGGCGAACAAGAAATGGGTTTTGGTGGATGCCGAAAACCAAAGCTTGGGACGTCTTGCTTCCGAAGTCGCATCTTTGTTGCGCGGGAAGTACAAGACCAATTTCACGCCGCATGTGGATTGTGGCGATTACGTAGTGGTGATCAACGCTGAGAAAGTGCTCCTCACCGGAAAGAAGAAGACGGACAAGGTTTATGTGCGTCACACCGGATATCCTGGCGGGCAGCGTTTTGCCACGCCGGTAGAAATGCTGCGCCGCAAGCCTTGCTTCATAATCGAACACGCTGTGAGAGGGATGCTGCCCAAGACGATCCTGGGACGCCAGATGTTCCGCAACCTGCATGTGTTTGCCGGTCCGGAGCATCCTTACCAGGCGCAGAAACCCGAGCTGATTAATGTAAAAGATCTCAAATAGTCATGGAAGTTACAAATAAAACAGGTAGAAGAAAGACCGCGGTGGCCCGTGTGTATTTGACGGCCGGGAGCGGGAATATCGTGGTAAACGGCAAGGATTACAAGGCCTATTTCCCTACGCCGATGCTGCAGTATGTGGCCAACCAGGCTTTTGAGGTCACAGGCACTTTGAATCAGTTCGATGTGAAGGCCAATCTGGACGGCGGTGGCATCCGTGGCCAGGTGGAAGCCTTGCGCCTGGGCATCGCCCGCGCCTTGTGCGACATCGATGCCGAATACCGTGCCCCGCTCAAGGCAAAAGGCCTTTTGACTCGTGACCCGCGCATGGTTGAAAGGAAGAAGCCGGGTCGTCCCAAAGCTCGTAAGCGTTTCCAGTTCAGCAAGCGTTAGTTATATTTCCTGGCGGCAGTTCCGGGCCTGTTTTTCCCGATATGGCGCGGAACTGCCTGCAGGGTTCGCTGCGGGCCTGGCTGCAGCGTGTGAGGGTCGCAATTCCCGTTTAGAATCCAAATTGCCCGGATCCGTCTGGCTACCGGGCGGTTGTTTTAGTGAACGTAAACAAAAAAATCTGATATGTCCAGAGTAACTTTTGAGCAATTGCTCGATGCAGGTGTGCACTTCGGCCACCTGAGAAGGAAGTGGAATCCCAAGATGGCTCCTTATATCTTTGCCGAAAAGAACGGGATCCACATCATTGATCTCCAGAAAACAGAAGCCAAGTTGGATGAGGCTTGCGCGGCTATCAAGCAGATAGCCAAGTCGGGCCGGAAAGTCCTTTTTGTCGCCACCAAGAAGCAGGCGCGCGCTATCGTCGCGGAGCAAGTCCAGCGCGTATCCATGCCTTACGTTACCGAACGCTGGCCGGGTGGCATGCTGACCAACTTCACCACGATCCGCAAAGCCGTGAAGAAAATGGCCAGCATCGAGCGTCTGATGAACGACAAGCAGTTCGAGACCCTTTCCAAGAGGGAACGTTTGCAGATTTCCCGTGAAAAGGAAAAACTGCAGAAGAATCTGGGATCGATTGCCGATTTGAGCCGCTTGCCTTCGGCTATCTTTGTGGTGGATATCAATAAGGAACATATTGCGGTGGCCGAAGCCCGCCGTTTGAATATCCCGGTATTCGCCATGGTCGATACCAATGTGAACCCGGATTTGGTGGATTTTGTAATCCCGGCCAACGATGATGCTTCCAAGTCGATTGCGATTATCGTGGAACAGGTCGTGAACGCGATCGAGGAAGGTTTGACCGAGCGCAAGCTCGACAAGGACCAGCAGAAAGAAGAGGAGGAAGCTTCCGAGGGAGAGGAAAGGCTGGCAGTGGATGGCATGGACGAGGAAGAGAACGAAGGTGGCAGCGAAAAGAAACGCAAGCGTGTTTCCGACGAGGATTCTACCGAAGAAGGGCATCGCGAGCGTCGGCCTCGCCGCTCTTCGCCGGCTGGAGCCAAGAAAGTTTCCAAGAAGTAAATGGTTCGAGGCTCGCTATTCACGGATGGCGAGCCTTTTTTCAAGGTTTTGATTTAACACTAACACTTAAAACAGAAAAAAATGGCTATTACTGCTGCTGATGTGAATAAGCTCCGCCAGATGACCGGGGCCGGCATGATGGATTGCAAAAAGGCTTTGACCGAATGCGACGGGGACTTTGAAAAGGCAATCGACTATTTGCGGAAGAAAGGCCAGAAAGTCGCTGCCAACCGTGCCGACAAGGAAGCCAAGGAAGGCATGGTTTGGGCGCAGGTGACGGCTGACAAGACGTTCGGCTGTATCGTGTGCTTGAGCTGCGAAACCGACTTTGTCGCCAAGAACGATGAATTTACCGGTTTGGTTCGCAAGATGGCTGAACTGGCGTTGGCATCGAAGGTGAAGACCAAGGAAGAAGTCATGGCGTTGAAGGTGGACGACCGCACGGTGGCCGACCATATCACCGACTTGGTGGGCAAGATTGGTGAAAAGATGGAAATTCCCCACTATGAATTTTTGGAAGCTCCGGTAGTGTTCGCTTACAACCATAATGGCAACAAGCTGGCCACCTTGGTTTCGTTCGACAAGGCGGATGCCGCTCCTGAGGTGGGTCACAATGTGACGATGCAGGTGGCTGCTATGAATCCTATCGCTTTGAGCGAGAAGGAAGTTCCGGCCGATGTGGTTGCCCGTGAAATGGAAGTGGCCAAGGAAGCTACCCGCGCTGAAGGCAAGCCTGAGAACATGATTGAAAAAATCGCGATGGGCCGTATGAACAAGTTCTACAAGGAAAACACCTTGGTTCACCAGGAATTCATCATGGACAGCAAGCTGAGCGTGGCTGACTATGTGAAGCAGAATGGCGGCGGTGCTGTGATTACGGCTTTCCGTCGTGTACAGTTGGGTGCCTAATCCGATTGTGTTTATATGAGAGGGTGACTAAGATATTTTTAGCCACCCTCTTTTTGTGTCTGGAGATCGGCGCGGATGTGCTGACAGGAGTGCGCTGATCCCGATAGGTTCGTCAAAGAAATTAAATTGCATTTATTCCAAATAGAACTTAAAATAGGTGGATTATGGCTACGGCTCTGAAGAATTCCTTTAGCAAGGATCAGTGGTTCAACAAGAGGGAATTGATTTCCTATCTGCTGGTAATCAGCGGCAGTATTATTTTCGCGTTCGGGAACATAAAATTCGCTACGCCTTACGGTCTGGCACCGGGGGGGACTTACGGTCTTTCGAACGTTTTGAATGCTATTGTGCATTGGAAGGTAAGTTATCTGGCAGCGTGCATGGATATTCCTTTGCTGATTATCGGGACGTTGATTCTGGGGCCGCGTTTCGGTTTCAAGACGATTCTGTCCACTTTCGTGATTCTGGGGGCCACTTGGGTCATTGAAACCTATTGGGGCTACGCGCCTATCCTGCATAACGGCATTCTGGATGCCAGCCAGGTGGCGGCGATGCCGGAATATATGCAGAATACGATGTGTTCTATCGGCCAAGGCGAACAGCTGGTGTGGTTCGTGCCGGACTATTTCATGAACACGATTGTGGCCGGTCTGATTTACGGGATTGCAATCGGCTTGATTTTCAAGTCGGGGGCCACTTCGGGCGGTAGCGATATCATTTCGATGATTATCAACAAGTACACGCATCTTCCGCTGGGGACCTTGGTTATCATTGTCGATACCACGATTACGTTGTCCACTTTGGTTCTGGGCAAGGGTTTCCGCTTGCCGATTTACTCCATCCTGTTGATTGTGATTGAAGGCAAGGTTATCGATATCGTGGTGGATGGCCTCAAGTCCTACAAGACAGTGTTTATTGTCACCAATAAATATGATGCTGTGCGCGAGGTGATTATCTCCAAAATGAAGCGGGGCGGTACCCATATCCATGCCAAAGGGCTTTATCAGGGTCTGGAGCGCGACTTGGTATATGTTTCTTTGACCCGTCGTGAATTAGTGACCCTGCGCAACCTGCTTAGCGATGCCGATCCGGACGCTTTTGTGTCGGTGAGCGATTCGAGCGAGGTTATGGGGCGTGGGTTCAAGGCTCTCCGTTCAAACGCCGCATAAGGGGGCATCTACTTCGTTGCGAGTTTTGCGCGGTTTGGCACGGACTGCAGTGCAAGCCGCGCGCATAGCCAAGCTTGCTTGGGATATGCCGAGGCGTAGCCTGCTTTCGCTGCGAAGCAGCAACTGAATACGCTCCCGCGCTTCAGCTCGATGCTTCGTGGCAGCCTCCTTCTGCGGCGGTTTGAGGCGATTGGGGTTTCAGAAACGCTTGCATCTGCGCTATGTTGATGCGTCGTTATCGTGGCGGGCTTCGCTTCATTGGATGAAAAGTGTTTTGAGAGGCTGATTCCTCTTGGAACACTTTTTTTCGTACTTTTACAATTCGGTTCGTCGGGGTGGCCGGCGGACTTTCCGGCGGGAAGGCTGGAGGAATTGAAAAAGGACAAGAGGATGAAATATTCAAGGATTTTGCTCAAATTGAGCGGCGAGTCGCTGATGGGAGGGCAGGCGTATGGGATAGACCCGCAAAGGCTGGGTGAGTATGCCTCGCAGATAGCGGGGGTGGCCCGGCGGGGGTGCCAGATCGGGGTAGTCATCGGGGGAGGGAATATCTTCCGCGGGTTGCAGGGGGCGGCCAAGGGCATGGATCGGATTCAAGGCGACTATATGGGGATGATGGCCACGGTAATCAATTCGATGGCTTTGCAGTCGGCCTTGGAGAAGGAAGGGGTCAAGGCTGTATTGCTGTCGGGGCTGGCAATCGATCCAGTGGCTGAAAAGATGAGCAGCCGTCGGGCAATCGGCTATCTGGAGCAGGGCAATGTGGTAATCATGGCCTGTGGCACGGGCAATCCCTTCTTCACTACCGATTCGGGCGCGGCTTTGCGTGCGGTGGAGATCCATGCGGATGTGCTGCTGAAAGGGACTCGGGTCGACGGGGTCTATACGGCCGATCCGGAAAAGGACAAGACGGCGGTGAAGTATCGAGAGCTCCGTTTTGCCGAGGCATACGAGAAAAAATTGAAAATCATGGACTTGACTGCTTTCACGCTTTGTGAGGAAAACCGTGTGCCTATTTATGTGTTCGATATGGATACGCCGGGCAATCTGGCCAAGGTGGTGGAAGGGCAAGAGATAGGGACTTTGGTGCATTAGCCTGGGATTGGACGGGCGCGGGAGGACTTCCCGATGGGATCCGCTCAGGAATTCCTGTGGCTGAAGCTGCCATGGAATCCGTGGACTTCTGGCGCTTTTTTACCCCGGACCGGGCATCCTGCTCGCTTCTGCCCGCATCCTTCTTCTGGCTGCACCTTGACGTAGCACCGCTGCGCCTTCGGCCAGGCGGGAGGCATGCTGCATGACACAAGCGGACAGTCTCACCAAAGTCTGATGTCCGATTTGGGTTAAAACAGCTTCTGGATATTTGGAATTTCAGAGATAGGTTTATGCTATCTTGCATTTTTAATCTTTAAAAGAGAATTGCGATGACCGAAGAAGTGAAAGCTTGTATGGAAAAGCAAAAGGCCCAGATGGAGGCTGCTTTGCAGTATCTGGAAAAGGAACTGGGCCGGATCCGGGCCGGCAAGGCCAGTCCGCAAATGCTGGAAGGTATCCGTGTGGATTATTACGGGAATATGACGCCGCTTGACCAAGTGGGGGCTATCAATACCCCGGATGCGCGGCAGATTGTGGTGCAGCCTTGGGAAAAGAAGATGTTGCCGGTCATCGAGAAGGCGATTCTGGCGGCCAACCTTGGTTTCACGCCGCAGAACAACGGGGAGGTAATCCGTATCACCTTGCCTCCGTTGAGCGAAGACCGCCGCAAGGAGATGATGAAGAAGTGCCGTGCCGAGGGCGAGAATGCCAAGGTGGTGATCCGCAATACTCGTCGCGATGCCAACGAGGAGATCAAGAAACTGGGCAAAGACAAGGTTCTGCCTGAGGATACGGCCAAGCAGGCTGAAAAGGATATCCAGGATCAGACAGACAAATATGTGGCTAAGGTTGACGCTATCCTCGCAGCCAAGGAGAAGGATATCATGACGGTGTAAAACCGATTCATATAGGAGCGTTTCACTCCGGGGTCGGTTTAGCCGCATCGAGGGCGTTTCCAATCCGGGGATGACGCTCTGCGGGTATCTTGCTCGCTTCTGCCTGCTTTTGCCGAGGCGCAGCCAGTCTCCGGCGAAGCCGATTCCCGTTATGGCATCCCCGCCATCCGGCATGACATGAGCGGGCAATCTGCCCAGATGGGCCGAGTTGGGCTTGAGGCGGGTTCTGCGGATTTGTTCGAGGCGATTCTGCCGGGGAGGGAGTAGCTTTGGCTCGCGAAGAGGGTCCATGGCGGGCTATGCGGCCGGTTCCGTGTGGTAAGGATACGTTCAGCGCAGGTTTCTTCGCATGTCTTGGGTCCGAGCGGGGTATTCTGCCACCCACATGCCTGATACAGAAAAAGGGAGTCCTCAAAGAAGACTCCCTTTTTTATTCGGCAAGGCAATTGAAGCAATTATTTCTTGCCTTCTTCGATAGAAGCCTTACGAAAATCTTTGAACAACTTTGTCAGTTCCAAGGATGCCTTGCGAGCGCGGGCGCCGGCGGCTTTGTTCCCTTTTTCGCTGTATGCGGCAGCATTGCTTTTGAATGCTTCCAGCTGTTCATTGATCTGGTTCATTAATTCGTTCATTGGTAAAAAAAATTTAGGGGTTAGTAAAAGTCTTTTCGGGGTAAGGAAACTGCGTTTTTGCCGATAGAGGACTTTGGGGGGTACTCTGTTCCCTTAGCTCGGGCATGTCCTTCTGCTCTTGAGCGTAGCAAAAGTATATGAGATTCTTGATTTTTCAAAGATTTGGATTCGCTTTCTGCAACTTATTTTTTCATTTCCGGCTTGCAATGTGCTGTATGCAGGAAATGACGCTTTCGATTTCCTCATCGGTGAGAGATGAGCCGGAGGGCAGGCAGAGCCCGTTCTCGAAACAGGCATCGGAAATGCCGTTGATGTAAGCGGGTGCTTCGGCAAAAACGGGCTGCTGGTGCATGGGTTTCCAGAGGCGTCTGGATTCGATGTTCCGGCTTTCCAGGTATAGCCTCAGGTCTTCGGCTTTGAAGCCGGCTTTTTCATTGTCGATGACGATGCAGCTGAGCCAGAAATTGGAGTCGGAATCGGTCGAGGGATTGTCCATGATATGGCAGCCTGGGATTTGTTCGACGGCTTTCTTGTACATCCGGTGGATCTGCCGGCGACGGGCGATATGGTCGGCCAGGACCAGCATCTGGCCTCGACCTATGCCGGCGCATACATTGCTGAGGCGGTAGTTGTACCCGATATGGGTGTGATGGTAGTACGGGTAAGGGTCGCGGGCCTGGGTGGCATAGAAAATGGCCTTTTGGCAGGTCTCTTCGTCGGGGCAGATCAAGGCGCCGCCCCCGGAGGTCGTGATTATCTTGTTCCCGTTGAAGGAAAGGGCTCCGAAACGCCCCCAAGTGCCGCAAGGTCTGCCTTTGTAGGTGGAACCGAAGGCTTCGGCGGCATCTTCGACCACCGGTATGTCGTATTCATTGGCGATAGCCATGATTTCGTCAATCTTGGCCGGCATCCCGTAGAGATGTACAGGAATGATGGCTTTGGGCTTCCTGCCTGTTTTTTTTATACGGTCTTCGATTGCCTCGCGCAGCAGGTTCGGATCCATGTTCCAGCTTTCTTTTTCACTGTCCACGAAAACCGGGGTCGCGCATAGGTAGGTTATGGGGTTGCAGGATGCGGAAAATGTGAAGGACTGGCAGATTACTTCGTCGCCTTTCCCCACTCCGGCCAGCAGCAGCCCGATGTGGATTGCTGCGGTTCCCGCGCTGAGGGCGGCTACGGTTTTTGGCTTCGCGTGAAGGTATTTTTCGATGTCGGCTTCAAATCCGTCTACGTTCGGTCCCAAGGGAACGATCCAGTTGGTATCGAAAGCTTCCTGTACGAAAGCTTGTTCCATTCCTCCCATATGGGCAAGAGAGAGACAGATACGTTTTTGCATATAAGTAGTTTTAAGGATGGAATTGCAAAAATAATGTATTCGCGTGGAAAAGTGAATAGGGTAGACTTGTTGCGGGTCGTGCGTGCTTTGATGCTCTTCATGTGGAGCATGCACGGGGAACGGGCGGAAATTCAGCGAAGGGGATTGGCGGGGAGGCGCAGGCGGTCCTTGGAGTGGTGCCGGCAGGCAGATCCTTGATTTTGTGCCAGATATGATTCCTTTGAGTATAAAAGGATTGAAACGGGCGGTTATGGGATTTGCTTGAAGTCTTTTCCGAGGACGGTGCAGAAAATGATTTTCAAATCCAGGGCGAAGCTCCAGCGTTCCAGGTAGGCACGGTTGATCCGGGTCTTGTCGGGAAAGATTACTTCGTCATTGTACCGTTGAGGGTCTGGCTGCCGGGCAAGGAGTTCTTCCTCGTTGCGGTATTTGAGGCTTGCCGGTCCGGTTATGCCGGGTCGGAGGCAGAGGATCTCGCGGTCGCCGCCTTGCAGCTTGTCTGCATATCCCGGTACGTCCGGGCGGGGGCCTACCAGGCTCATGTCTCCTTTGAGCACGTTCCAGAGTTCAGGCAGCTCGTCCAGTTTGTATTTCCGCAGCACGCTGCCCAAAGGAGTAATGCGGTTTTCTCCTTTGATAGAAATCGAGGAACCGCCGTGATTCACGGTCATTGAACGGAATTTGCACATGGTGAATGGTTTGCCGTACCGGCCGATGCGAGTCTGCTTGAAAATGACCGGGCCGCCGGGCATCTTGGCTCGAATCAGGATGGCTACGGCAAGAAGGACGGGGCTGAGGACGATCAGGCCGAACAAGGCGCAAGTCCGGTCGAATAAGGTCTTGAGCAGCATGGAATGTTTTTTAGGAAGGTTTTGCGAATCCGGTCGGACCATGGCTTTACATCCTTTTTTTGATGGCGTTGAAGCAATAACCAGCAAAGTTGAAGCAGGAGGCCGGGACGGAGAGCTTTTCGTGCTGGCGGTACACTTTCCAGACATCCTGGGCCGATTTCCATTTGCTGGAAGTATTGGAACCTTCCACGATGCGGTAACGGGCGACGACTTCCGGAATGCCGTGCGCGACGATTCCGGTTCTGAGGAGGTCGAGCCAAGTGGCCATGTCCTGGCTGGTTCTCATGTCAGGCATGACGATCCGGCCGGTTTTTTCTCGGTCGATCATCACGGTGAGACAGCCTATGATCGTGTTGCGCAGATACTGCCGGTAAGTGATGCTGGCCGGGGCTTGTATGGTTTTGTGCAGGTCTTCCCCTTGCTGGCCTATCAGGCTGTAAGAGGCGAAGGTGAAGGCTGACTGCCGATCCTGCATGAACCGCAGCTGCCTTTCTATTTTGTGGGGCAGCCAGATGTCATCGCTGTCGAGGAAGGCTATGTATCTCCCTTTTGCTTGCGAGAGGGAATGGTTGCGGGCAGCACCGGGCCCTTGGTTGGTCTCTTTCGGGAAAACCCGGATACGAGGATCTTGCCGGGCGGCTTGTTCGATCAGCTGGGGCGTGTTGTCTGTGGAGGCATCGTCGGTGATGAGCAGTTCCCAGCAAGGGAAGCTTTGCTGCAGGACGCTTTGGATGGCTTGTCCTATGAATCTGGCTGCGTTGTAAGCCGGCATGATGACAGATACGAGAGGTTCGCGGGCTTGTTCCATGGCTTGATCCTGTTTCGGTAAGGAAGTATTCCTGTGTTCTGCGCTTTCCGCACGCAGCGATGGGACCGCAAAAATACAGCAAAGTTTTTTACCTTTGTAAAGCCGGCTTTTGGAGGACTGTTCCGGGACAGGTCTTGTGTTCCGGGGCCGGGGTGTCTTGCCGGTTGCGTCCCTGATGCATGGAACTTGCCTCGGATCTGCCTGTCCGGCCGGACGGGAGGAGTGTCCGGGATTCGGGGGATGCTTGGAGATTGGTTTCACGTATTTTGGAAAAAGGAGCCTGTTATGCCATATTTTGCTCATCTGCACTTGCATACATTGTATTCCGTCTTGGATGGCGCGTCCAAGATACCGGCTTTGATGCAAAAAGCCACCGAGTTTGGCATGGATGCGGTGGCCATTACCGACCATGGCAATATGTACGGGGTGATGGAATTCGTGGAAGCGGCAGCCAAGGCGGGTATCAAGCCGATTGTAGGGTGCGAGGTCTATGTGGCCCCCAAGAGCCGGTTCGAGAAAACGGGTCGGGAGGAACGCAGCAGCTATCACTTGATTCTGCTGGCCAAGAACCTGCAAGGTTACCATAATCTTGTCAAGCTCTGCTCGTTCAGCCAGCGCAAGGAGGCGTTCTATTACAAGCCTCGTATCGACCACGCTTTGCTGGAACAATACCATGAAGGCATCATCGCCTGCTCGGCTTGCCTGGCGGGCGAGATTCCGCAAAGCATCCTGTCCGGTCAGGAGGAACAGTTGAAAGAGAATATAGAGTTCTACCATAATCTTTTCGGGGAGGACTATTATTTCGAGGTGCAGAGCCACGGGCATCCAGAGCAGTCGCTGGTCAACGAGCGCATCGAGCAGCTTTCGAAGCAGTACGGCATCAAGTGCGTGGCCACGAACGACGTGCATTTTGTGGAGGCTGACGATTACCAGGCGCATCGTATCCTGATTTGCCTCAACACGGGCAAGAAGCTCAACGAGGAGACCAAGATGCTCTACACGGGGCAGGAGTATTTCAAGAGCGGGGAGGAAATGGCAGCCTTGTTCCCTGATCATCCGGAATATCTGGAAAATACCCGGGAGATTGTGGACAAGGTTGAGACTTACAAGCTGACGCATGATATCCTGCTGCCAAAATTCACTTTGCCGGAACCTTTCACCTCGGATATGGACTATCTGCGGCATATTACCTACGAGGGGGCTAAGAAGCGTTACGGAGAAGACTACGAAGAGAATCAGCCGGTAAAGGAGCGTATCGACTTCGAGCTGGCTACGATTGAGAGGATGGGTTTTCCGGGGTACTTTTTGATTGTGTGGGACTTTATCCGGGCGGCACGCGAAATGGGTGTCTTGGTGGGGCCCGGGCGTGGGTCGGCGGCAGGTTCGGCCATTGCCTATTGCATCGGGATCACGAACGTGGATCCTGTCAAGTACGACTTGCTGTTCGAGCGTTTCCTGAACCCGGGGCGTATCTCGATGCCGGATATCGATGTGGACTTCGATGACGTGGGCCGGGAACGGGTCATCAAGTACGTGGTGGGCAAATATGGGGCCGAAAGGGTTTCGCAGATTATCACCTATGGCACAATGGCGGCCAAGTCGGCCATCAAGGATGTGGCAAGGGTGCTGGATTTGCCTTTGCCGGAATCCAAGCGTCTGGCGGACTTGGTCCCTGAGACGCCGGGCATGACTTTGCCCAAGGCGTTCAAGGAAGTGCCCCAGCTCAAGGAAGAGATGGAGACCAGTCCGAACGATCTGGTTCGCAAGGCTTTGAAATATGCTTGCCAGCTGGAAGGATGCATCCGGAGCGTGGGGACTCATGCTTGCGGGATGATCATCGCTCCGGAGGATTTGGTGGAATACGTGCCCACAGGGACGGCCAAGGATTCGGAAATGCCTGTGACCCAGTACGAAGGCAAGTACGTGGAGTCGGTGGGCTTGTTGAAGATGGACTTCCTGGGCCTGAAGACCCTGACGATTATCAAGGGAGCCTTGGACAATATCGAACGGCGGCACGGCATCCGGATCGACATTGATCATATTCCGTTGGATGACCATGAGACCTACGAGCTGTTCGGCCGGGGCGATACCAATGGGATATTCCAGTTCGAATCGGAAGGAATGAAGAAATATCTGCGGGAATTGAAACCGAACCGTCTGGAGGACATCATCGCGATGAACGCCTTGTACCGTCCCGGGCCCATGGAATACATCCCGCAGTTCATCAACCGCAAGTTCGGCCGGGAAAAGATCGAGTACGATTTGCCGGATATGGAGGAGTTCCTCAAGGATACCTATGGGGTGACGGTCTACCAGGAGCAGGTGATGCTGCTTTCCCAGAAGCTGGCCGATTTCAGCAAGTCGGATGCGGATACCTTGCGCAAGGCGATGGGAAAGAAAAAGAAGGATGTTCTGGACAAGATGAAGACTGGTTTCATGGAGGGTTGCGCCAAGCATGGTTACGATGCCAAGGTCTGCGAGAAGATTTGGTCGGATTGGGAGGCGTTTGCATCCTATGCGTTCAACAAGTCCCACGCTACCTGTTATGCCTGGGTGGCATACCAGACAGCCTACCTCAAGGCTCATTACCCGGCGGAATTCATGGCCTCGGTTCTGACAAACAACTTGAATGATATCAGCAAGATATCGTTTTATATGGATGAATGCAAGCGGATGAAGATCAGTCTTCTCGGGCCGGATGTGAATGAAAGCATGCCTTCTTTTACCGTGAACAAGGCAGGGGCGATCCGTTTCGGCTTGAGCGGTATCAAGAATGTGGGGGCGGCGGTGGTGGATTTGCTGGTGGAAGAACGGGAAAGGGACGGTTTGTACAAGGACATCGTGGATTTTGTGCGCCGTTCTAATCTCAAGGGGATGAATCGTCGCTGCATGGAGTCCTTGGCCAAGGCGGGGGCGTTCGACAGCTTGGGCGGCATTCCGCGTTCCTTGTTCTTTTACCAGAAGCCGGGCGAGAACCAGACCTTTACCGAAAAGCTGCTGCATTACGCGGCCCAGTATCAAAACAGCCAGAATTCGGCACAGACGGACTTGTTCGGGGAGGCCCGGTCGTCCGAGGTTGCGGAAATCGACATGCCGGCAGTGGAGCCGTGGTCGAAGGTGGAACAGCTTTCCAACGAGAAAGAGGTGGTCGGATTCTTCATTTCCGGGCATCCGTTGGAAACCTATAAGTTGGAATTGAGCCAGTTTGCCACATCCAACATTTCGGCTATCAAGGCTCAATGGGCTGCTTTGCGGGGCAGGAAGCTCAATTTCGGGGCTATTATCACTTCGGCATCCCATTTGATTACCAAGAACGGGAACGGCTACGGGCGTATCACGATAGAGGATTACGAGGAGTCGATGGAATTGGCGTTGTTCGGGGAAGACTACCTGAAGTTCAGGCATTTGCTCAATACAGGAGAGTTCGTTTACATTTATTCGGAAATCCGTCCGCGTTGGAACAGGGAAGGGGGTGAGCTGGAACTGAAAGTGACCAACATGATCCCGTTGCCGGAATTGATGGACAAGAACACCCGCCAGGTGGAAATGGTTCTTGACTTGGAAGAGATATCCTCTGATTTTACGCAGCGCATGAGGGATTTGTGCGCCAAGTACACGATTCCTAAGAAAGCGGCTGCCGCCGGGGGGGCGTCGGTCAATTTCCATGTGCTTGATCGGCGCGGTGCGCTTGCTTTGAATATGCCGATGCGGATCAAGGTCAAGCCGTCCGAGTTCGTGCCGGCTTTGCAGGAGTCGGATTTGAAGGTGGATATCAAATTGAAGTGAAGGCTTTTTGCAAGGTTAGTAATTTTAATGTAACTTCGCTTTCCTGAATTTACTGGGGCGTCCTTTGGGGCAGGCCTGCGCTTGGTTTGCTTCGGGCGATCCTTAAATGTATAACCATTAAAACTTTAATACAATGGCAACAACATTCACCGATGTGAACTTTGAAGAAACTGCAATCAAGGCTGCAACTCCGGTCGTAGTGGATTTCGGCGCTGCATGGTGCGGCCCTTGCAACGCGATTGCTCCTATCGTGGACAAACTGGCTGACGAATACCAAGGGAAGATTCTTGTCGGCAAAGTCGATGTGGACGCTTGCCCTGAAATCAGCAAGCGGTACAAGGTTCGCAATATCCCTACTATTCTTTTCATGAAGAACGGGGAAGTGGTAGACAAGCATGTGGGCAGCATCAGCGAAGGAGATTTGAGAAAGAAACTCGAATCTTTGCTGTAGGCCTTTTTGTTCGGCCGGGTTCCCATGCAAGGACAGCCATGCCGGAACGAGGGTTTTGATGTACGGCTTGCTTTTCATGCGGGTTATGAAAAGAATCAAGCCGGGATGTCTTTGCACCGGGTGGGCGAGCCTTTGATCAAGCCTCGGCATAGGGCGGCCCGGAAGTCAGCTTTCCAGAAGAGAATCCGCGTCGGAATGTATTCTGTCGGGGATTCTTTGCCGGAAGACCGTCTTCCGGGCCGCCCTATGCCGAGGCGGTGGGACCGGGCGAGGCGGCTTCATGAACTTCGGGGAATCCTTTTTGCCGGAATGAAAGATACTCGGAGCGGGCCGGTGACTTGGCTCGTCCTGCTGCTGATACATGGAATATGCCTTGATGCCTTATGTCTGAAGATTTTTACGGACAGGTTGCAGGACTCTTCCCTTCTTTGGATCTTTTTGCTTCCCAAGTGGTAGAGGGTTTCATTACAGGTTTGCATAAGAGTCCTTTCCACGGTTTTTCGGTGGAGTTTGCCGAACACCGGCAGTATAATCAAGGAGAGTCTGTCCGTCATGTGGATTGGAAGCTGTACGGTCGGACGGATCGTTTGTATGTGAAAAAGTTCCAGGAGGAGACCAATCTCAGGTGTCATATTCTGATTGACACGTCTTCTTCTATGTATTTTCCTGTTTCGGAAGAAGTTGGATTGGTCCATCCGGACAAGTTGGGTTTCTCGGTCTGCGCGGCGGCAGTCCTGGCGAACATCCTGATCCGTCAGCGGGATGCCGTAGGGTTGAGCTTTTTCTCGGAAGAGGGTCGGTTCCAGACAGAAATCAAATCGAGCCCTTCCCATCTGAAATACCTGATGTCGGAATTGGAAAAGCGTCTGATACGGGGAAAAGGGCGGCCGTTGCCGCATAGGGGGGCTGATATTGTGAAGACTTTGCATCTGGCAGCGGAACAGATTCATAAACGTTCTTTGATAGTTCTGTTCAGCGACATGTTTGATGGGGAATACGAACCGGAGTCTTTGTTCGGGGCGTTGCAGCACTTGAAATACAGGAATAACGAAGTGATTCTGTTCCATGTGACTGAGCATGGGAAGGAAGCTGGCTTTGTGTTTCCCGGCAAGCACTATTGTCTGGTGGACTTGGAGGACGGCAAGGAAATCAAGCTGAGTCCGGCCGAGTACCGTGAAGCTTACGTGGCCCGTTATAATTCCTATCTGGATATGTTGAAAGAGCGTTGCAATCAATATAGGATTGATTTCGTGGAAGCTGATATCCGGGAAGGTTTCGTGCCGGTCTTGCAGGCTTATCTGGCCAAGCGTGCAAGGGTTTTCAAATAGAGCAGGGGGGATTCTGTTGCAGGAAAACCTGCGTTGCAATGTGGTTTTGCAAAAATTATTATATTTGCGTGCCTTTTCAGGCGATGAATTTTCTCTGCCTCTTGCATCCTGCAAGAGGAAATAAGAAAAAGAAATGAAATCAAAAACAGAATAGCAATGAAGAAAGCACAGTTTATCGGTGTTTCTTTGGTTCTCGGGTTGGGGGTCTTGTTCTCATCCTGTGAGAGTCTCAAGAAAATGGCAAAAAATCATGCCCAGGTCCAGTATCAAGTGAATCCAAGCCCGCTGGAAATGCATGGGGACAAGGTAAAGGTGGAAATCAGCGGTACTGTCCCGCCCAAGTATTTCTGGAAGAAAGCTATTGTCGTATTCCAGCCTGCTCTGGTGTACGAAGGCGGCCAGCAGGATTTGAAACCTATCATCTTGCGTGGTGCCAAGACTGTGGGCGAAGGTACGATGATTGACAACAAGGCTGGTGGTTCGTTCAGTTATTCGGATGAGGTGGCGTATGTTCCTGCCATGGCCCAGAGCCGTTTGGTCATCAATCCGGTAGGTTATCCTGAAGCAAAGGCTGAAGGCATGGAAGTGACCAACGCTGCCCAAGCTTCGGAAGTGGCCAAGAATCTTGGTCTGGGTGAGCGCACCATTGCCGAAGGCATGATGGTGACCTCTTCCCGTATCGATCAGGAAAGCTCCAGGATGGCAGTCGTTCCTCACAAATACGAAAAGGAAACGGTTATCCCTCACACCGCTTATATCTATTATTTGGTGGATACCTACAACTTGAACTGGCGTCTTGAATTGAACAAGACTCCGGAAGCCAAGGCCGGTATCCGTGCCCTGGATAGCTTGTTCGGCACGGGAATGGCTATGAAATCGGTGGATATCAAGGCTTGGGCATCGCCCGAAGGGGAAGAAGCCCGCAACCAGAACTTGTCCGACAACCGTGCCAAGACGGCCCTGAAGTATTTCAACTCGGCTTATAGCAAGGCTGTGAGCAAGCTGGCTCGTCAGATGAAGGTGAAGGCTTCTGCCATCAGGCAGGATATCGAACCGACGGTCGAGTCGATGGGCGAGGACTGGGACAAGTTCATTGCCGACTTGCGTGCTTCGGACATTGCCGAAAAGAACACGATCATCAATGTGATATCTTCGCATACCGACCGTGAGGCTCGTGAACAGGAAATCCGCAATATGACGGTTATCTACAAGGAAATCGAAGATGAAATCCTTCCTCCGCTGCGCCGCGCCCAGATTACGGTGAACTTCCTCGAGCCTAAGAAGACCGATGAAGAAATCGCTCGTCTGTCGTTGGCGGCACCCGATTCCTTGAAGTTGGAAGAACTTCTGTACGCTACTACTTTGACGGAAGACAAGGACAACCAGCTGAAGATTTTCATGTCGGCTACCGAGGTTTATCCAGAAGATTTCCGTGGTTTCACCAATGCGGCCGCTCTTCTGTATGCAAAACAGCAGTACGACCAGGCTCAACAGTTGCTCGAAACGGCCAACGGCCTGCAGCCGAACAATGGAGCTGTATTGAACAACTTGGGTGCTATCGCCTTGGCTAAGGGTGATTTTGAAAACGCTCGCGCTCATTTTGAAAACGCTTTGAAGGCCGGTAGCCCGGAAGCCGCTTTCAACATGGGATTGATGAACATCAAGGATGGTGAATATGCTAAGGCTGTCAGTGCTCTGGGTTCGGAAAAATGCATCTATAACTTGGCGTTGGCTCAGTTGCTGAACGGCCAGGTTGACCAGGCCAAGAATACTTTGAGCTGCATGCAGGCCAAGACTCCGGATGCTTATTACCTGTTGGCTGTATGCGCTGCCCGTCAGGATGCCAAGGCTGATGTGATCAGCAACTTGAGGCAGGCTATCCAAGGCAAGGCTTCGTTGAAGGCCCAGGCTCAAGGCGATATCGAATTCCTTGATTTGCGCGAAGATGCCGACTTCCAGGCTTTGGTAAAATAAGCGGGAGCGGGACTTTTGCTCCCTTTGCCATGAGGTTTTGAGGGAAGCGGTGTAAATTAATGTATCTTCTAAGGCGGCATGTCGGACAGGCATGCCGCCTTTTTTTGCCTCATGCGGTGAAAGGGGCATTCTGGATCCTGATGGCTGATCCGGTTTAACCCAAATCGGTCATTAGACTTTGGGTAGATTGTCCGCTTATGTCATGCAGCATGCTTCTCGCCTAGCCGAAGGCGTAGCGGGCTACGTCGAGGCGTAGCGAGGAGCAAGATGCGGACAGAAGCGAACAAGATGCACAAAAGCATCCCTCTTCGAAAACAGGAAACACACTCGGCGAGTCTAATGACCGATTTGGGTTTAACCCAAATCGGTCATTAGACTTAGGGGAAGGCCTATGATTCCGAATCGGACTCGGCGAAGTCCGATGACCGGTTTGGGATGATTGGCGGCAGCCGCTCTGAGCTGGCTTGTGGAGTCAGTTCTGTTTCATCGAGGGATTTTGAGGGGATGCGGCGCAGTTGTTTCCGTTGTTTAACCCGAATCGGTCATTAGACTTTGGGCAGATTGTTTGCTTATGTCATGCCGCATGCTTCTCGCCTAGCCGAAGGCGTAGCGGGCTACGTCGAGGCGTAGCGAGGAGCAGGATGCGGGCAGAAGCGGACAAGATGCCCAAAAGCATCCTCTACGAAACCGGAAACACACTCGGCGAGTCTAATGACCGATTCGGGTTTAAGAAGGTGCTATCCGCAGGAAAATGCAAGCAAGGTTCTGAGGGTTCCGATGAAGAAAATCCTGAAACCGGTTTCGGCGAATTCTTCTGATTTTGTCTGTCAAGAATCATATTTGCATATAGGGATGGCTACGGCGCTATGGAACGGAAGTCGGCAGTCTTTCCTATGACCAGATTGTTATCCGAGAAACTGTAGTATCGGTTGTTTCCTGCGATGATATGGTCGAACACGTGCAGGTCGAGCAGGCGGGCGCCGTCGCAGATTTTCTGCGTGATGCTGATGTCTTCCGGGCTGGGGCGGGTATTGCCGGAAGGATGGTTGTGGGCTAGTATCAGGCCGCAGCAGTGTTCATCGATGGCGAATTTGAAGATTTTGCGTGCATCGACGGTCGTGCAGGCCAGGCCGCCTTCGCTGATCAGGACTTTGCGGATCAGTTTGCCGGATTGGGAAAGCAGAAGTGCGAAGAATCGTTCATAGGGGTTGGCAAGGTCTCTCCGCAGGAAGCGGAATGCTTTTTCGCTTGAATCGATGACGATTTCGGAATCGTGCTGCGGGACGAAGCTGCGCCGGCCTAATTCAATTCCGGCCAGGATGCTGACGGCTTTGGCGGTGCCTATGCCGGTGAATTTGCGGGCCAGTTCTTTGGCCGAACGGCTGCTGAGTGATTCCAAGTTGCCATTGAAATATTCAAGGATCCGCTTGGCGATGTCCAGGGCGGAAAGGTTTTCTGTCCCGCTGCCGATCAGGATGGCTAAGAGTTCTTCATCGGGCATTTCCGGCATGTGGCCGGATAGGAGTTTTTCCCGGGGACGATCCTGGATATCCCATTCTTTGATGGGAAGGTAATGTTTTTTCTGGACTGTGAAGCCCTTGCCTGGATTTTGGTTTTCTTGTGCAAGTGAGGTGCTTGGTTCCATGATGTGCGTTTAATTTATAAACGCATAGGGTGGGATTTAACGAAGTTTTTGTTTGTAATCACATGATAATAATATTGATAAAATCATGGAAGGTGCTTCTGGGTCCAGTTATGGAACATGACTCAAATGTTCCGGGTCAGCTCCCGGACCACTTTGGTATCCTTGAAGAATTCCTTGGCGAAGATGCGCAGCACGGTGTAGCATGGGATGGCCAGAATCATGCCCCAGATGCCTAACAGGTTGCCTGCAATCAGTATTACCAGGAAAATTTCCAGAGGGTGCGCCTTGACACTGGTAGAATAGATAAAGGTCTGGAGCAGCATGTTGTCTATCATGTTGCCGCCGACAAAGACACCTACTACCTTGATCAGGAGCCAGAACATACCCATGCTCAGGCCAAGGTCGATATTGTTCAGGAGCGTGACGATGCAGGTCAGCACGGTGCCGATGACCGGGCCGATATAAGGAATTATGTTCAGAAAGCCTCCGATGCAACCGTAAAGCAAGGCGTTCTGGATACCGAATGCCCATAGGCCGAGGGAGAGGATGGTCATCATGCATATCATCTCGACCGAGAGCCCGATGAAGTAGCGGGTCAGCAGGTATTCGGAGGAACGGATCACGTTTTCGGTCTTGTTGATTTGACGGTCAGGGATGAAAATGAAGATGATTTTCTTGAACAGCTTTTCGTCCCGCAGGAAGAAGAACGAGATGAAGATGATGGAGAATACGGCGACGCTGAACGAGGAGATTTTGTTGACGATGTTCACCAGTACGCCTTCTATGTTGATGGCTTTCCATATCTGGTTTGCTGTCTGTGCTATGTAAGAATTGACTTGTTCCCGTGTGATATGGATGTTTTTTTCACTGAGCCAAGCCAGGAGATTGTCCATCCATCCGGAAGATTGGCTAGCTATTTGGCTGTAATCTAATTTGGAAAGTTGCTGTATCTGGTTGACGAACATGGGGAATAAGAGCCAGCAGATTCCACTGATGATGCCGATGATGACGACCAAGGAGACGATGCTGGCTATGGAGGGGGAAAAGGACAGCCTTGTGTTCAGGAACTTGACTAATGGCCGTCCCAGCATGGAAATCAAGAATGCCACCAGGATATAGATGATCAAGTCTGACAGCCAATACAAGACCGCCGCTATCATTATCAGGCCGGACACGAGGCCGATGATTCTCTTTTTTCTTTTTGCAGGATCAAGCATGGTGCGAAGATAAGGAAAGTTTCATTTTCTTTCTTGCCTGTTGTCCAAAAGGCTCGGGGCCGGTACTTCCTCCCCGTGCAGGATATTGAGGTAACTCTTGTAGCGGATCGGTGCTATTCTCCCCTCGTTCACGGCTGCCTTGACAGCGCAGCCTGGCTCGTGTTCGTGCGTGCAGTTGCTGAATCGGCAATGCGGGAGAAGTTCTTTCATTTCCGGGAAATACAGTGCCAGTTCGTCTTTGGTGAACTGTACCATGCCGAATTCCTTGATCCCTGGCGTGTCTATGATGGCTGTGCTTCCCCATAGCTTGTACATCTGAGCATACGTGGTGGTATGCTTGCCTTTGAGGTGGGTCTGGGAAATCTCTCCGATCCGGATATTCAGTTGAGGCGCCAGGCAATGGATCAGGGCTGATTTCCCTACTCCGGAGTTTCCTGCGAAGAGGCAAGTCTTGCCGTCCATCGTTTCTTTGAGTTCTCCGATCCCATCCCCGTCCATGGTGCTGGTCCGTAAGACTCGGTAGCCGATATCCCGGTAAATCCGGCTGTATTCCAGGTATTCGGCTTGCATATCGGCATCGAACAGATCGCTTTTATTGAAGATCAGGCAGACAGGTACATGGTAAGCTTCGGCTGTGACCAGGAAACGGTCCAGAAATCCTTGAGGCGTGCGTGGCTGGGTCAGCCCGGCCACAAGGAAGGCCATGTCGATGTTTGCGGCAATGACATGGGTCTGTTTGGAAAGGTTGACCGATTTGCGGATGATGCAGTTCCTGCGTTCGTCAATCGAGGTGATCCAGCCTCCCGGCATCCCGCTTCCGGAAGAAATCCTGGGGTCATGTTCTATTTCCACCCAGTCTCCCACAGCAACCGGGTTGGTGGTTTTCAAGCCTTTGAGCCTGAAGTTCCCTTTGACTTTGCAGGCGAAAGACTGGCTTGCACTTGTCTCTACTTCGTACCAGTTTCCGGTACTGCTGATTACACGGCCTTTCATCGGGATGGATTTTGGCCGGGATTCGGAACAGAGGATCGATTGTCCAGGTTCTGCATATGGCAGAGTTTGCGGTAAAGCTTGTTGTTTTGGCAGAGTTCTTCATGGGTGCCTCGGCCTGCGATCTCGCCTTCTTCTATGACGATGATTTCATCGGCATGGCGTATGCTGGAGAGCCGGTGCGCAACGGAAACAATGGTCTGGCCGCTTTCTTTCCCGGCTTGCTGCACGGCTTTCATGATACGGCTTTCGGCTTCGGTGTCCAAGGCGGAAGTGGCTTCGTCGAGTAAGAGTACCGGGGCGTTCTTGACCAGGGCGCGGGCAATGCTGAGCCGTTGCCGCTGACCGCCGGAGAGTTTTGTCCCGCTATCCCCGACCAGAGTATCGTATCCATCGGGCGAAGCCATGATGAAGTCGTGGGCATCGGCCATCTTGGCTGCCCGGATCACTTCTTCCCGGCTGGCTTGGGGATTGCCGAGCAGAATGTTGTTGTAGATGCTATCGTTGAAGAGGATGGTGTCTTGCGAGACCAAGGACGACAAGGCTCGGATGTTGTCTATCCGGTAATCAGCGATGTTTTTGCCATCGAACAGGACTTGGCCTGAAACCGGGTCGAAGAAGCGGGGAATCAAGTTGATGATAGTGGATTTGCCTCCGCCGGAAGGCCCTACTAATGCAATGAACCGGCCTTTGGGCAGTTCCAGGTTTATGTTTTTAAGCGTGGGTTTCTTGCCGTATGTGAAGCAGACGTTTTCAAAGTTTATGCCGTTGCGTATTTCATGGATTTCTTTTGCATTCTTTTTTTCCATGATTACTTCGTCTGCTCTGAGAACTTCCTTTATCCTCATCCAGGAACCTTTGCCTGACTGGTAGGTGAAATAGGCGGTCATGATATTCTTGGTCGTGGGCAGCATTTGGATCATCGTGACCAGGTATGTGATGAAGGCTTCTGGCCGCAAACTCTGGTCGGCGATGATGAAATAGCCTCCGATAATCAGGATGACGGCTACGGCGGATGTGCCCAGGATTTCATTGAGCGGATGGCTGGCGTAGACTCTTTGCAGGACCTTGGTGTTGGTACTGAAGAACATCTCGTTTTCTTTTTTGAATTTCTTCAGCGCGTAGCTTGTGGTATTGTAGCTCCGGATGGTCTTCATCCCTTCCAGGCTTTCGGTGACTTGTGATGAGATGCGGCCCAAGGTGTCCTGGAGTCTCTTGGATTTCCGTTTCAAAGACCGGGACACGAGACTGGTCAGGGTGCCTATCAAGGGGAGCAGAATCAGGATGCAGACAGTCAAGGGCGTACTGATGAAGAACAATGCGGCAATCAAGAAGATGAATGTGGCCACGTCCACCATGACTTGCTGGATCTGGTTGAGCATCTGTGTGTCTACATCCTGTGTGTTGTTGCTGATGCGGGATATCAGGTCTCCTTTTTGTTCTTTGGCGTAGAATGAAAGGGGCAGGATCATGAATTTATGGAACATGTCATCGCGAAGCCGGGCCACCATTTGATTCCGGATCGGGATGAACAGGTACAACCCCATGTATGCGCAGAAATTCTTCAGGAAATAGGCTGCGAGCAAGGATAGCACTACATAGAACAATGTCATGTACTGACCGTTCCTGACTACCGAAATCCGGACCCAGTGTTCCAGCAAGGCAATGCCGTCCTGTGCCAGTCCGCCGCCGGAGATTGCGCTTTCTGCCTGTCCGGTATTGAAGAGCAGAGCCAGCAAGGGAGCAATGGCGATGGTCAATGCCAGAGTGAACAGTGCCGATAGCACCCTCAACAGTACATTGAAGAGCAGGCGGCCCGTGTATGGGGCCACGTATCTGTAAAATAAGGAGTGCTTGAACATCATGCTGCCATGGTTGTCACATTGCAAGTTTCTTGCATTCGGTCATGCGTTCGGCAATGCTTTCAGGATGCAATCCGTAGAAGCCGGTGTAGTTCTGCGGAGTGATTTGTTTCATGCGTTCCTTGAGCTTTGCTGGCACGTCCAAATGGTCGATGAAGCCATGTATCGTTTCTTTGGTGATTCGGTTCCCGGTGCGAGTCAGGGCTTTGAGGGCTTCGTAGGGGTGGGGGAAGCCTTCGGCTCGTAAAATGGTCTGGAGAGCTTCAGCGACCACGGCCCAGTTGTTTTCCAAATCGTGTTCAAAGCTTTCTTGGTTCAGGAGCAATTTCCCCAAGCCTTTTTCGAGCGATTTGTAGGCAATCAAGCTATGAGCAATCGGCAAGCCTATTGTACGGCAGACAGTGGAGTCTGTCAGGTCGCGCTGCATCCGTGAAATGGGCAGTTTCATCGAAAGATGCGTGAAGATGGCATCGGCCACTCCTAAGTTGCCTTCGGCATTCTCGAAGTCGATAGGGTTGACTTTGTGCGGCATGGCAGAGGAGCCTACCTCGCCTTGTTTGATTTTCTGCTTGAAGTAATCCATGGAGACATACGTCCAGATGTCCCGGCAGAAATCAATCAGGATGGTGTTGATTCGCCGCATCGCGTCGAAAATGGCAGCAGCGTTGTCGTAATGTTCTATCTGCGTGGTTGTCTGGTAACGTTCCAAACCCAGGTATTCTTTTACGAAGCGGTTGGCGAAACCTACCCAATCCTTGTCGGGGAAAGCGGCATAATGGGCGTTGAGGTTGCCAGTGGCACCGCCGAACTTGGCTGAGTGCGGAATCTGCGCAAGCAGGTGCAGCTGGCTGTAGATACGTTCCACAAACACCAATATCTCCTTGCCAAGGATGGTCGGAGAAGCTGGTTGCCCGTGAGTCCTCGCCAGCATTCTTACTTGGCTCCATTCTTCGGCTTTTGCGCCAATCTTGTCGAGGAGGCTTTGCAGGGTGGGAAGAATCACGTTTTCCAGTCCTTCCTTGAGCATCAGCGGCTGGGCCGTATTGTTGATGTCTTGGGATGTGAGGCCGAAATGCACGAATTCCTCGAAGCCTTGCAGCCCCCACTGCTCGAAACGGGCCTTGATGAAGTATTCCACCGCCTTCACGTCATGGTTGGTGGTTTTTTCTATTTCCTTTATTTCCAAGGCATCGGCATCGGAAAAATTCCGGTATAGGTTCCGCAGATCCTCGAACTTTTCCTTGGGAAAAGCGGTGAGGGCCGGGATACCGAAGCCGCAGAGTGCGGCGAAATATTCTATTTCGACCCGAAGTCGGTAACGGATCAACGCCCGTTCGGAGAAATATTCCCGCAACGGAGCGGTCTTGTCTGCGTAACGGCCATCGCAAGGCGATATGGCGTGGAGCTGGAAGGAGGTTGCAGGGGTTTCCATTATTTCCTTGTCTTGTAAAGTGTTATTTTAAATTTTGGTCCCGATGAACATGGCGCCTCGGCAAAAGCAGTGCAAACCGGATTCAGAGCAAAGCTTGCTTGGCTCTGCTGAGGTGCAGCCTGCTTTCGATGGGACATCAAAGCCCGAACTTCGTTCGGCTCTGCGCTCGGCTTGCTCTGTGGCTGCCCCGCGCAGGGCATTCTGCCGTCGTGATTCCCGAGAGATTCCCTCGCGGCGAGGCCGTGCGGGCAAGGCGCAAGGCACACGGCGGAAGGCAGAGCTGCATGTCCTTCTGCCCGTGGGAATCTTGCCCGAGGGGGACATGGAGCAGGATTCCATCTATCAGGCATTGCTCATTTCCTGATGTTGTCGATGTTATAGTAAAGGCCGCAATTCTCTTTGCGTTCCATCGACATCTTGATGATCAAGTAACCTACATTGATCAGGTTCCTTAATTCCGCCAATTTGACCGAATGCACGGACTTGTTGTAAAGGTCTTCGGTTTCCTTGTAAATGATGTCCATGCGGTCGAAGGCGCGTTTGAGCCGGAGGTTGGAACGCACGATGCCCACATAGCTCGACATGATGGTCTGCACTTCCTTGAGGCTTTGGGTGATAAGAATCATTTCTTCGTTGAACACCATGCCCTCGTCGTTCCAGTCTGGCACTTCCTCGCAGAAATTGATATGGGAAACCTGGCTGACGGCATGTCGGGCAGCGCGGTGCGAGAATACCAAGGCTTCCAGCAAAGAGTTGGATGCCAATCGGTTCGCGCCATGCAGTCCGGTGCAGGAGCATTCGCCGGAAGCATACAGGTGCTTGATGCTGGTGCAGGCGTTGCTGTCCACCACGATGCCGCCGCAGCTGTAATGGGCCACCGGCACCACGGGGAGCAAATCCTTGGTGATGTCGATGCCGATCGAGAGGCATTTGGCGTAAATGGTGGGGAAATGATGGAATATCTCTTCTTTGGAAATGGGGCGGCAATCCAAGTAAACATGGTCGTCACCCGTGATTTTCATTTCATTGTCGATGGAACGGGCCACCACGTCACGGGGCGCCAGCTCCAAACGCGGGTCGTAGCGTTCCATGAAGTAGTCTCCTTTGATGGTGCAGAGTTTGGCACCTGCGCCCCGGACGGCTTCCGAAATCAGGAAACAGGGCTTTTCGCCGGGATTGTAAAGCCCGGTGGGGTGGAACTGGATGAATTCCATGTTCGAGACCTTGCCTTTGGCTCGATAGACCATCGCCACGCCGTCGCCGGTGGCTACTACCGGGTTGGTGGTGTTGGTGTAGACATTGCCGTTGCCGCCGGTGGCCAGCATCGTGGTCTTGGCCAAGATGGTTTCTATCTTGTTGGTATTGGGATTGAGCACGTATGCCCCGAAGCATTCAATGTCCGGAGTGCGCCGGGTCACTTCCATGCCAAGGTGATGCTGGGTGATGAGGTCTATCGCGAAATAGCCTTCCAGCAACTCGATGTCAGGGTGTTCGCGGACGGCTTTCAGCAGGGCGCGTTCTATTTCGGCTCCGGTCTGGTCTTTGTGGTGCAGGATGCGGTGCGCCGAATGCCCGCCTTCGCGGCCTAATTCGAATTCCCCGCTTTGTTTGCGGTCGAACTCGGTGCCCCAGGCGATAAGCTCGTTGATGCGGTCGTTCGATTCCTCTATCGTGAATCGGACTACTTCTTCGTCACAGAGGCCGTCTCCGGCTACCAAGGTGTCGTGGATGTGCTTTTCGTGGGAATCCAGAGCATCCATCACGGTGGCGATGCCGCCCTGGGCGAAAGCGGTGGAGGTCTCGTCGGCCTTGGATTTGGTGATGATGCAGACGCTGCCTTTGGAAGCCACTTTCAAGGCATAGCTCAGACCGGCGATGCCAGTTCCGATAATCAGGAAATCAACATGTTTTTTCATACCGTTTTGTTTTATGGGATGCCTGGGACTTGCACAGCCTTGCGGCAGGAGTCTCCGGTACTCTCTGTTTCAAGTTTGTCTTGGGCGTTCTGCGGCCTGCCGGCCTTTGCTTGTAGTACGTTGTTGCCTGTCTGCCAAGGCGCGAAGATACTCAAAACTTCCGTAACACGCTTTTTGTTTGTTCTCCGCTTCGAGGATTTCAGGAAGACTATATCCCATGTGACGGCTTCAAAACTTGATTTTTTTGATAATTAGTATTGTTTTGTTCGATAACGTGTTCAACTTTGAATTTGGCAGAGGCTTCCTTCTGTGTGGAGTGTTCCAAATTTTAGAAGCTGTTTAAATTTATTTGTTCAGGCCATCGGGAGGGGATTTGGAGGGATGGCGCGGTGTTTTTCAAAGGAGGATAGCCAAGCTATCGGGCGTGAAAAACGCAAACGATAGCGAAAGTCGAGCGGGGAAGCAATGCTTGCTTTGATTTCTCCGAGACCAAGCTATCTTCGAGCATCGCTCAACCTAGACCCGGAACAGCCCCCGACGGGCAAACAAAATCCTGAACCCGCCCCTGAAAATCCGGCCTTTTCAGGATTGCAAGAAATTTTAACCCAAATCGGTCATTAGACATTGGGGAGATTGCCCGCTTGTGTCATGCAGCATGCTTCTCGCCTAGCCGAAGGCGTAGCGGGCTACGTCGAGGCGTAGCGGGAAACAGGATGCGGACAGAAGCGGGCAAGATGCCCGAAAGCCTCATTTCCCCAATCAGAAACGGACTCGGCGTGTCTAATGACCGATTTGGGTTTAAACAGCTTCTAACAATTTTTGATGCTTTCGGGATGTCCGGGCCGCCCCGGTATCCTGGGGTCTCCGGATGGTTGGCAAGATCTCTTGCAGATTGCTTGCTCCGGCCTGTATCTTGCTCCTGGCTGGCTGCGCCTCGGCAAAAGCGGCGCAAGTCAGAGCCATGGCCGGACTTGTCCGGGAATGGCTGGAACGCAGCCTGTTTTGATGCAATCAAAGCTGAAGCGAGCTTGGCCCTGCAATCGGACCGTACTGTCGTTGTGTACAGTGTTTCTTCAAAGGAGGATGGCTGGGCTGGGTGATGTGAAAAACGCGGAAAAAACGGAATCCTGCCTGATAGACGAAAGAGAATGGCCCGATTCGTGGAAATCCGTCTTTTCCGTATGGCAAGGGATTTTGAGCGGATTCTTGACATTTCTTGACATTTATGGCGCTTTTCAGTCCGGACTTGCAAGCAAGTCAGCAAAAAGTTACTTTTGCAGCTGGATCCGAGGCATGGCCGAATCATGGAACCGGATCGCGAACAACTAAAAACTACAGTGATGGAAAACAAAGCGCAAGTCAAGATTTTTTCCTGCCGTGCCACACGTTACCTGGCCGACAAGATTGCCAAGGAATACGGTGCGCCCTTAGGAAAATCGGATGTGGCCGTTTTTTCGGATGGGGAGTTCAGGCCGTCCTATGAAGAAAACATCAGGGGAAACGATGTGTTCATCGTACAATCCACATTCCAGCCCACCGACAACCTTTTTGAGTTGCTTTTGATGATTGATGCCGCCAAGCGGGCTTCCGCAAGGAAAATCATCGCGGTCATCCCTTATTTCGGGTATGCCCGCCAGGATCGCAAAGACAAACCCCGTGTCCCCATCACCTCCAAGTTGGTCGCCAACCTGCTGACTAATGCCGGGGTTTCGCGCATCATCACGATAGACTTGCATGCCGACCAGATCCAGGGCTTCTTTGAAACCCCGGTGGATCATTTGTATGCCTCTTCGTTGTTCGTGCCTCATTTGCGTTCGCTGAACATGGACAATCTGATGTTTGCTTCTCCCGATACCGGGGGAACCCGGCGTGCCAGCATGTACGCCAAGATATTCAACACGGGGTTCGCCATATGCTACAAGCAGCGCAGCAAGCCAAACGTGGTTGACCAGATGCAGCTGATCGGGGATGTGGAAGGCAAGAACGTGGTGCTGATGGACGATATTCTGGATACCGGCAATACGATTATCAAGGCGGCAGACCTGATTCTGGCGCAAGGAGCCAAGAGCGTGCGTGCTATTGTCACCCATCCGGTGCTGTCGGGCAACGCGATAGACCGGATTGAGAAGTCCAATCTTACTGAATTGATTGTCAGTGATACGATTCCTCTTTCCCGGCCTTCGGACAAGATTACGGTCATTTCCACCGCCAAGCTGTTGGCGGAGGTGATCCGCCGCGTGGAAGCTTACGAAAGCATCTCGAATTTGTATAGCTTCCAGAATTAGTGTAATTTCGCGCCCGTTTCCTGTCCGCCTGCCGGGCGGACTGCTTCAAGGCGGGTTCCGTGCGGGATACCCTCATGGACACGGGCTTTCGAGGTGTTCCGGGAGTTTGCCGGGCTGATTGGAAGATTTTTTACAACTTTAACAGATAAATTCAATGAAGACTGTATCTATTAGCGGTTCTGCACGTCAGAACGTAGGGAAGAAAGATGCGAGAGACCTCCGTCTGCAAGGCCGGATTCCTTGTGTGGTTTACGGCGGCCAAGAGCAAGTCATGTTCACGGCTGATGAAAAAGACCTGATTCAATTGTTCAACAAACCGGAAGTCTGCTTTGTGGATTTGGATATCGATGGCAAGAAAATCCAGGCTGTTCCTCAGGAAGCCCAGTTCCACAAGGTCACCGATGCTTTGCTGCATGTTGATTTCTTGGAACTGCGCGATGACCGTCCTATCCGCATGGCTGTGCCTTTGCTGACGACTGGTAATGCTGTGGGTGTGCTCAAAGGAGGGAAACTGGTGAAACGCATGCGCCGTCTGCGTCTGCGCGCTTTGCCGGCTAACATGCCCGAGAATATCACTGTGGATGTGACTAATCTGGACATTGCCCAGGATGTGAAGGTAAAGGATCTTTGCAGCGAGAAGTACCAGATTCAGGAAGATATGACAGCTTCGGTCGTTCTAGTCAAGTCCACGCGCAATGCGCAGGCTGCTGCTGCGGCTCCTGCCCAATAGTTTCCGGACGGGTAAAAGCTGTTCCGCATGGCCTGCAAACGTGATTCATGGAATCCGTTTCTGATTCCATAGGCCGGTATCTTGAAGGGGAGAGGGTGACTCAAAAGATGATTTTTCAACAAAGAATCCTCGATAGGACATATTCTAACGTGGATTCTCTTTTGGAAAGCTGACTTTTGGGCCGCCCTCTTTTTTGTATCGTTCCGGGTTGAATCTGATTCGGGAAAGCATCCTGTTGTTTGACCGGGCTGGTCATTGGACTGCCGGATAGCGGTTCTGCTGTTGCTGTCCAGCTTGCCGGAATGAATTCCTTTCTGTACGCTGCTTTTCTTGATGTACCCGCGATGCTTTCGAATATAAATGCGACAGCCCGCTTGCGTGCCAATGGGATGGAATCTTTCTGGTCTTAGTGGCCGCTCGGGTTTACGGGAAAAGGTATCGGTCGTCTGTAATGAAAATGTTTATCCCAAATCGGTCATTAGACTTTGGGTAGATTGTCCGCTTATGTCATGCAGCATGCTTCTCGCCTAGCCGAAGGCGTAGCGGGCTACGTCGAGGCGTAGCGAGGAGCATGATGCGGACAGAAGCGAACAAGATGCACAAAAGCATCCCTCTTCGAAAACAGGAAACACACTCGGCGAGTCTAATGACCGATTTGGGTTTATGCGAGCCGGCCGTCGGCTTGGAACAACTTGCCGAGATTGAAATCGGTGAGATGGATGGCGTTCAGTCCGATGCCACGGGCGGATTCGATGTTCTCGGCGCGGTCGTCCACGAAGATGCAGTTTTCGGGTTTCCTGCCGATAGACTGGCATACATGCTGGTAAATAGCCGGATCGGGTTTATGCATTTTGATAGCGTAGGAGCAGAAAATCCGGTCGAAATAGGAGGCGAAGCCTGCCGAGCCATTCGGTAGCAAGCGGTCTAAGTGGTCTATGTGCAATCCGTTGGTATTGCTCAGCAGATATAATTCGTAATGCTGCCGTATCTTTTTCAGCAGCGTCAGGTTCTGTGCCGGCAACTCGGGTATCATGGCATTCCAGATATCTGCCAGAGTCTGCCGGCAGGGATAATCCGCGGGCAGATCCGGATTGGTCTGATGCAGGAACAAGTCCAAATCTGTCAGGAATTCGTCATTGCTTATGTCTCCGTTTTCAAAGCGGGCGATAGTACCGAAGAACGGCTGCAAGGCGGCGGATTGCATCTGGCCGGGGCTTGCGAAAGCGGAAAGCCCTCTTAACGTTCTATCCTGATCCACAGGGACGATTACTTGCCCTAAGTCGAGAATGACGGTGTTGATTCGGTTTGTCTGCATGGTGTTTGTTTTGGATGCCGGCCAGGGCAATGCGTGGCATCGGACTCCGGCTACGGCAGCGGTTTGCTTGGTCTTGTGTTTTCCTGTCCTGCCAGCCCGGCTCTGAGAGGAGAGCGCGGAATGGCGTTTTATTTGGCCTTGAAGCGGTTTCCTATGGCTTTTTACCGGCTTTCCACAGATCAAGGTTTGCTTATTCAAAGGCAAAGTTATACATTTGCACCGTTTTTGGAATGCTGTCCCGTTGCGGAGAGGTGTTTTCAAGACAGGCCCCATAGCTCAGTCGGTTAGAGTAGGTGACTCATAATCATTTGGTCCTTGGTTCGAGCCCAAGTGGGGCCACGTTGGAAATCAAGAGGTTGCGGCAATGGCTGCAACCTCTTTTTTTTCTTGCAGGTTTTGCTTTGAATGCGATTTGAATAGAAACAATGTGCCGGCAATGGATTCGGTATTGTTCGCTATGCCGCTGCCGCGTTCCGGTGAACCTGTCGCCAGATTGGACGCTAAAGAGGCCAGGGCAGCCGCATCAAAATCGTTTTCAACAACCAACTGTTTGATTTGCAATGTGTACTGCACTAGAAGATGCCTGCAGGCTGGTGCAAAACGATGGTGGTCGTTAATCTGTTGCATTTTGACGCGCTTGCCCTGCTAAAGAGACAGAATCTTTTGCTTCCCATTGATTTTCCGATAAAACCCCATGGAATTGCAACCGGCTTGCAGTAGCTTCTTTCTAAACTTGCAACGGAATCTTAACCTAGATCGGTCATCAGACTTCGGGGAGATTGCCCGCTTGTGTCATGCAGCATGCTTCTGGCCTGGCCGAAGGCGTAGCGGGCTACGTCGAGGCGTAGCGAGAAACAGGATGCGGACAGAAGCGGGCAAGATGCCCGAAAGCCTCATTTCCCCAATCAGAAACGGACACGGAGAGTCTGATGACCGATTCGGGTTAAAACTGTCGTGTCATGAAAAGTTTGCGAGATTGGATGCCGAAGATATTGTCTCTTGTCATGCTCGGTCTGGGATGGCTCATGGGGCGGTATTGGACGGGCTTCGGACGGGATGCTTGGATGCCCGTGGCCTGGTATGTGCTGGCGTATCTTCCTGTGGCTTGGCCTGTTTTCAAGGACGCACTGGAGGCCTTTATGCGGAAAGACCTCTTCAATGAGTTCAGTCTGATGATAATCGCTTCAATCGGGGCTTTCTGCATCGGGGAATATCCGGAGGCGGTCGCGGTCATGCTTTTTTATGCGGTAGGCGAACAATTGCAAGACATGGCGGTGGAACGATCCCGTCGTAATATCCGGGATTTGCTTGCCATGCATCCGGATAAGGTCCGGGTGGTTCGCGGCGGAGAGGTTGTGGAGTCCAAGCCGGAAGATGTGCAGCCCGGCGAAATCTTGCGTGTGGCGGTGGGGGAAAAGATCTGCCTGGACGGGACGCTGGAAGACGAGGAAGCAGTTGTGGATACGGCGGCTCTGACCGGCGAAAGCCTGCCTCGCTGTTTGAAAAAGGGCGATGAGGTGCAGGCAGGGTGCCTTGTCCTGAATCAAGGCATCCGATTGAGAGTCTTGAGGCCGTATTGCATGAGCGCTTTGGCAAAGATGGCCAAGATGGTGGAGGAGGCTTCCAGGCGGAAGGCCCGCACCGAGCTTTTCTTGCGTCGCGTTGCCCGGATTTACACGCCAGTGGTGATGGCTTTGGCAATCCTGGTGGTGGCGGTTCCGGCTTTGCTTTCTTTGTTCATGGATTTTGGTTACGATTTTTCTGCATGGCTTTACCGGGCCTTGGTGTTTTTGGTCGTTTCCTGTCCTTGCGCCTTGGTCGTCAGCATTCCGTTGACTTATTTCGCTGGTATCGGCATGGCCTCCCGTCGAGGAATCCTGTTCAAAGGAGGCAATGGCTTGGATGCGGCTTATAAGGTCAATGCCATCGTGTTCGACAAGACGGGCACTTTGACTCAAGGCCGATTCCAGGTTCGTGCGGTCTCGGCAGTCCGCCCTGGGACGGAATCCCGTTTGCTGTCTGCTTTGGCATCGGCGGAAAATGACAGCCGGCATCCGTTGGCGCAGGCAATCGTGGCTTATGCCAGGGAGCGTTCCGTGGTTTTGTACCATGCTGCGAGGTGCAAAGAGAAGGCTGGCGGAGGAATTCTGGCGGAGTTCGATGCCCGGGTTGACGGGAATGGCGGAGTGGATGATTCCAGGGGGTCGGAGCAGGATGTTCCGGACTTTGGCTGGGTCGCGGCAGGTTCGGCATCCTGGCTAAGGGAATGCGGGGTTGCGATGCCGATGCAGGAGGATGCCGCGGACAGGACAGTGGTTTTCTGCGGTATCGACGGCGTGTTTTCCGGTCGGGTGGAACTGGCCGATTTGCCTAAGGAGGATGCGATTTCTGCCATGCGGGAACTTCGGACTTTGGGAATCAGGCCTTTGGCCGTGCTTTCGGGAGACCATGCACGAGTGGCGGAGGCTTTGGCATCGCAGGTAGGCGTTGAAAAGGCATACGGAGGCTTGCTGCCTCAGGATAAGGTGGTATATTTGCAAAAGTTCAGGCAGGCAGGGTACAGGGTGGCTTTTGTAGGTGATGGCATCAACGATTCCCCGGTACTGGCTTCCAGTTCATTGGGCATCGCGATGGGGAAGATGGGCAGCGATGCGGCCATAGAGACAGCCGATGTGGTCTTGCAGACCGACAGCCTTTCGGTTTTGCCGATTGTGTTCCGGATAGCCCGCGATACTCGGCGGACAGTCTGGGAGAATGTGGTGCTGGCTTTCGGCATCAAGATTTTGGTGATGGTGTTGGGCGTGTTGGGCGTGGCTTCGCTTTGGCTGGCGGTCTTTGCCGATTCCGGCGTGGCTTTGCTGGCAGTCCTGAATTCGGTGCGCGGAGTGTGGCTCAGGAAAAAATGATGCTGCCGGGCGAACCGCTTGTTCCGGCTGGATTCGCGTTTGGCTTGCACGGTCGCTGAGTCGCGGTCGAGGATCGGTTGCGCCTTGCAGAGATTGAACGGGCTTCGTCTCTGCATCGGCTTGCACAGCCGTGTTTTTCAAAGGAAGACCAAGCTGTCTGAGGTGAAAACGCGGGCATGGCTCCCGAATAGATTCCGACGGGCCGGTATCACGATTGCAAGAAATTTAAAGACAGCTTCTAAGGAAACGGAGGTACGCATGTGCTGGACAGAAGAACTTCTCGAAAAGAAAGGCGTGAAGCCGACGGCTATCCGGCTGTTGGTCTTGAAGGCTTTGAGTGAACAGGAAGAACCGGTTTCGCTTTCGGAATTGGAAACATGCCTGGAAACGGTAGACAAGTCGACGCTCTTCCGTTCATTGAGCCTTTTTCTGGAACATCATGTGGTCCATGCATTCGAGGATGGCAACGGGGTGCTCAAATACGAGCTCTGCCGGAATCCTGAAGGCTGTTCCGTACAGGACATGCATGTCCATTTTTATTGTATCCGTTGCCATCGGACGTATTGCCTGCCCACACGTATTCCTTCCATTGACTTGCCGGAAGGTTTTGTGTTGGAGGCAGTGAATTTCATGCTGAAAGGGATTTGTCCCAGATGCCAGGCGGATTGAGTCTGGCTCGCTACGTTTTCGATAAGGGCCGTCTTCAATCTGGGGCGGCAAGAGTGCGGACTCTTTGCGGTCCTGCAGGGGAGCTGTTTCCTGGAGGAGAGGCCTTCTGTCTTGAAGAGTATGTGATTGATTAAAAGGGACTTGATAGCTGTTCTGGCACAGGCGGCCAAGGTTGAGCGAACCCGGGAATTGCAAAGGCGCGAGGAATAAACCCAAATCGGTCATTAGACTTCGGGGAGATTGCCCGCTTGTGTCATGCAGCATGCTTCTGGCCTAGCCGAAGGCGTAGCGGGCTACGTCGAGGCGTAGCGAGAAACAGGATGCGGACAGAAGCGGGCAAGATGCCCGAAAGTCACATTTTCCCAATCAGAAACGGACACGGCGTGTCTAATGACCGATTTGGGATAAACTTGGCAAGGGAGGCAAGGAGCCGGAGTGTCGAAATAAAGGCTTTCATGACACTTTTGGCGGTTTGTCAGAATGGGTGAGATGCAATATGCATGATATGTGGCAGAGGCATCGGAGCTTAGGATAAAAAAGCGGCGTACCCTTGTTGGAATTCCCTGCTTGCCGGGGTTTCCTGTGAGAGTACGCCGCCTTTCGATATAGCAGGCAAGCGGCAAGCTTGCCTGCAGTCAGGATGCCGGATTCAGGCAAGTTTGGATACGGCCTCTTTGATCCGGCGGGCGCTTTCCATCAGCTTGTCCTCGCTGGTAGCGTAAGAGATGCGGATGCTGTGCGGGTCGCCGAAGGAATTGCCGCCGACCAAAGCCACATGGCCTTCGTCGAGCAGGAAATCTGCCAAGTCATCGCCGCAAGTGATTTCCTTGCCGTTGAATTTCTTGCCGATCAGACCCTCGATGTTGGGGAAGATGTAGAAAGCCCCGGTAGGGATATTGACTTTGAAGCCGGGGATTTCGCGCAGCTTCTCAATCATCATGTCGCGGCGTTTGCGGAACGTGGCCACCATGTGCCTCAGGTCTTCCGACTTGGCGGGATCCTGCATCAAAGCGGCCACCGATGCCTTCTGGGCAATGGACGAAGCCGCCGAGGTCATCTGGCCTTGGATTTTGCTGCAAGCCGATGCGATTTCAGCCGGAGCGGCGATGTAACCGATACGCCATCCGGTCATGGCGTAGCCCTTGGAAACCCCGTTCATGATAATGACACGAGCCTTGATTTCCTCGAACTGCGCCAGGCTTTCGAATTTGCTTTCAAACACGATGTATTCGTAGATTTCGTCCGAAAGGACGTATACATCGGGGTGCTTTGCCAGGACATCGGCAATGGCTTTGAGCTCTTCACGGCTGTAAACCATGCCTGTAGGGTTGCTCGGGCTGTTGAAGATGACCAATTTGGTTTTGGACGTGATAGCCGCTTCCAGTTTTTCAGGCGTGATCTTGAAATCGTCTTCGATGCCTGCATGGACCAGTACAGGCGTACCTTCCACGAATTTCACCATTTCGGGGTAGGAAACCCAGCACGGGGCAGGGATGATTACCTCGTCGCCTGGATTGATCATGGCCAGCAGCACATTGATGATGGCGTGTTTTCCCCCGTTGGAGACGACAATCTGGTTGGGCGAATAGGTGAGTTTGTTGTCCCGCGTCAGCTTGGCGCAAATGGCTTTGCGCAAATCCATGTAGCCAGGCACAGGAGGATAATGGGTGAAGTTGTTGTTGATGGCGTCGATACCGGCCTGCTTGATGACTTCCGGCGTGTTGAAGTCGGGTTCGCCGACACTGAGGCTGATCACATCGATGCCTTTTTCTTGCATTTCGCGGCTTCGTTGGCTCATGCCCAAGGTGGCAGAAGGAGCCATTTCCAATACGCGCTTTGCTAATACTGACATGGTTTCTTGTTTTTGGTTGGGGCGACTCCTGGAAGCCGGGGCAAACACTGTCCTGTTGCAGGCTGGGTTGCCTCTGCGGGGGGGGAGCCAGCAATGCCGTTATCAGTGGATGCCTGCTTTTCGGAGCCCTCCGGGTTGATAATACGGGAATCCGGCTTTTCTCGGACAGTCGCGGATCGGCCGATTTTCCCGACTGCAAATATAGCGAAAGTCGAGTGCCATGCAAAAAGAGCTTGCTCGGTTTTGCATGGCCGAGACGCATCCTGTGTTCGCCGGCAGGCCAATGTAGCGAAAGTCGGGCGCAGAGCAAACGGGCTTGCACGATTTGCTATGCCGAGCCGCATCCTGTGTTCGCCGGCAGGCCAATGTAGCGAAAGTCGGGCGCAGAGCCAGGCGCAATGCAAGCTTATGGCGGAGCAGCGGGTTCGGGAAGCTGCGCATGTCGTGAATATTGAGAAGAGGTTTGTATCTTTGCACGGTCATGGGCAGGAAATTTTCTTTATATAACGATAAGCCTGAACAGCTGGATCAGGATACCTTGCTGGACTACAAGGATGCGGTAAGCCGTTACCCGTACTGCCAGTACGCCCAGCTCATGTTCTTGCTTAACTTGGAGAAACTAGGGGATCAGGAAACTTGCAAGAGGGTGCTTCCTTATGTGGCGATAGCCTTGCCTGACAGGGAAAGGCTTCGATTCCAGGTGGAGAGAACCGGCAAGATTCGGGATGGCGGCGTAAAAGAAGACGATGCATTGGGCAAGGCGGCGTTGAAGATGCCTGCTCCAAGGCCCGGGACGGTAAGCGGGGAACATGAAAAGCAGCTCCGCCAAATAGGTTTCGTGCCTGTAGTGGACGAGCCTTCGAGGCCGGTAGATGTGGAGCGTGTCAGAGCCATGCTGCATAAAGGCCATGCTAAGGTCCAGAAGTCTTTTTCTGAAGGCATGACCCTGAGCGTCATGCTGGGATTGGACAGAAAACCGTCCAAAGCGGTCGTCGCGCAAGCTCAGCCGGCGATTCGTTTCCCGGCAAAAGAATCCCGCCCTTTGGTGAATGCCGTCCGGCATTCGAGCTCCTTTCCGCATCCGGAATCGAGGGAAATGGCTTTTCCGGAAAGACCCGAAGTGGAGCAGGGCCGGCAGGATGCGGCTTCTGTTACAGCGGAAGAATTGATAGACCGCTTTCTGCGGGGCGGAGGGGAGCATCCGATCCGGATCGATGACAACTTCGATTACGCTTCCTTTGACCCGGATCAAGGCGGCGGGTCTGTGGAAGACTTCAGTTTCGGGACGGAAACCTTGGCTGAAATGTACCTGAAAAGCCATACTCCGGAGAAAGCGATAGCAGTTTATGAGCATCTGCGCTTGAAATTTCCCGAAAAAAGTAGTTACTTTGCCAAACTCATTCAGAAGGTGAAAAAAGAGTATACCATTAAATAATAAGAAGTTAAAATGGGTTTCTACATTTTTATCTCGGTGTTGATCCTTGTCGTTTGCGTTTTGCTAGGACTGATTGTGTTGGTTCAAAATCCCAAAGGAGGAGGTCTTTCTTCCACATTCGGAGGGCAAGGAAATCAATATATGGGGGTTCGCAAGACTGCTGATTTCCTGGAGAAAGGGACTTGGGTCCTTTCCGTCGTATTGCTGGTTCTGAGTCTGGTCGCCGCATATGTCATTCCCAAGCCGCAGGATAACTCCGGCGCTCCTCAGACAGAATTGTCGGTAGACCAGAACATGGTTCTGCCTACCAGCCTGCCGACGGCAGGCTCTCCCTCGGCTATGCCCGTGGCTCCGGTATCTGAACCCTCCGCGGATCAGCCGTCGGCAGAGTAAGGAATGGTGTTCGGCAAGGTGGCCGATGTCCGTTCCAGCAGTGTGCCGGGAAGTGAGGTTTGCCGTGCTGTCGCGGGAAAGGTGTAATCCCGGCAATGCCGGGTTTCAATCGAGCCGGACGGGCGCGGCAGGATATCGAGGAAAAACCGGATGAGTGCCGTAGCCGGCAGAGTGCAGAGTACTCCGTCCGGGGATTCGGAAATACAGGAATACAGGGAAAGATTACGTGTTTTCATAGTTGGGCCGCGTCTAGGGATAGGCGCGGCTTTTTCTTTTTCCGTGCATTATCATTATGCCGGCAATCAGGATTTGGCAGCGGGGGTGCCGAAGAGGAAGACGTCCTGGATTATCCCAAATCGGTCATTGGACTTCGGGCAAGATGCCCGAAAGCCTCATTTCCCCAATCGGAAACAGGCCAGGCGAGTCTGATGACCGATTGGATCATTAGCCTTGGAAGAGGACTGGTCCGGTGGAAAAGTGGCGCGCGGTGTCTTCGGGGGCAATATCACGGCCGGTGAGAAGGGGACAAAATGAGAAGGGGACAAAAAAAGAGGATATGCGCATGAAGCATATCCTCTTTTCAAGGAAGAGCCTCGCAAGAGATTTGAACTCTCGACCTGCTCATTACGAGTGAGCTGCTCTACCGCTGAGCTAACGAGGCTTGAAAGAAAAAGAATCAACTTGCTCCGAATGTCCCTTTGCGGTCGATCCGGGAAGAGTTCCTTTGTCGGGATGACAAGATTCGAACTTGCGACCTCAACGTCCCGAACGTTGCACGCTACCAACTGCGCTACATCCCGTCTTTTCGGATTTTTCATCCGTGGCTTCGTATCAGATTGCTGTTCTGACTTTTGGTGAGTACAGGAGCAATTGCTGATACTTGTTTTGGACGGCAAAGATACTATTTTTTTACAAAACAAGAAATTTTTTATTAGTTTTGCAACTGCGTTAAGCGGAGGAGTCCCTTCGTTCCATAGCGATGCGTGGTTGAGAAAGCCGTTGCATCGGGATGGTGAGGGAAAGGCTGTTTCCAGGTCTGGCCGCTTCCGTTTTGGCCAAGAATTTGGCTTCGGTAATGCATGTGGAAGGATTTGGCTGCTTGCTACCACAGGAAAAAAAGCTAAAATGCACGATACGGGGGATCAGAAGGGAAGCCGGATGCGCGGATTCCTGAGCGATTGGCAATCTGCGGCTCGCGGTTCATTCTGTTAAAACCCTGAAAAGGAATCCCTTATCGTTGTGTCTTCTTCTTTTTTTCCATTGTTTCTCCAGCAATTCTCCAAACTTTCCGGCAAGGATAACGAAGGATTTGCGCGTGCTTTGCGCGGATTCTGAAAAAAACAATGGATATGTCTTATTTATTTACATCGGAATCCGTATCGGCCGGGCATCCCGACAAAGTGGCCGATATGATTTCAGACGCGTTGCTCGACGAGTTTCTGCGTCAGGATCCGCAAGCGAAGGTGGCTTGCGAGACATTGGTGACGACGGGTTTGGTCGTTTGCGCCGGGGAGGTCAAGACCCATGGCTATGTGGATGTGCAGAACGTGGCTCGGTCCACGATTAACAAGATCGGCTACACTAAGGGCGAATATCGGTTCGAAGGCAATTCTTGCGGTGTTATTTCCACCATTCACAGCCAGTCGCCCGACATCAACCAAGGTGTGGAACGCAAGAAAGAAGAGGATCAAGGTGCTGGCGATCAAGGTATGATGTTCGGGTATGCTTGCCGCGATACCGAGGAGTACATGCCGCTTCCGATTTATCTGGCGCATTCCATCCTGATCGAGCTGGATCGTATCCGCCATGAGGGGAAGCGGATGGCTTATCTCAGGCCTGATGCCAAGAGCCAGGTTACCATCAAGTATGCCGACAACGGCAAGCCGGAAGGAATCGATACGCTGGTGTTGTCCTGCCAGCACGATGACTTTGGATCGGAGAAAGAGATGCGGGAGACGATAACCGCTGATGTACGGAGCATTCTCTTGCCGGCGGTTCTTTCTAAGATGGCACCGGAAGTCCGGGTTCTGTTCGACAAAAAGTACCGTCTTTTGGTGAATCCGACTGGCAAGTTCGTCATTGGCGGGCCGCACGGGGATACCGGGTTGACGGGTCGCAAGATTATCGTGGACACGTATGGCGGCCGTTCCGGGCATGGCGGCGGGGCTTTTTCAGGCAAGGATTCCTCGAAGGTGGACCGTTCGGCGGCTTACGCGATGCGGCATATCGCCAAGAACTTGGTGGCGGCCGGGGTGTGCGACGAGGCGATGGTGCAGGTGGCCTACGCCATCGGGGTGGCCGAACCGGTAGGCCTGTATGTGAATACCTGCGGCACTTCGCATGTGAAGATATCCGACGGGAAGATTGCCGGAATCCTGCGCAGGAACGTGGATTTGCGGCCTTATGCGATAGTGAAACGTTTCGGGCTCCGCAACCCGATATTCGGCCCGACGGCTTCCTACGGGCATTTCGGCCGCAAGCCCTACACCGAAGAGGTTGAGGTGTTCTATCAGGACGATACCACCAGGGTCAGGAAAATCGGAAAGCAGGAGCATTACTTCAAGAAAGTGGATTTCTTTGCTTGGGAAAAGACCGATTTAGTACCTTTGTTCAAGGAATTGTTCGGGTGCTGACCTGATTCCGGCCTGTTTGGCTTGGTTCGGAATCGCCTGATAAAATGCGAAAGCCATGAATTATCTGTTGAAGAACGCGGTCTTGGTCAACGAAGGCCGATGCCGGAAAGGGGAAATCCGGATTAAGGACGGGAAGATAGAGTCGGTTTGCTGGGAAAAGGCGGCCGGAGAGGATGGGTCCGTTGCTATCGGGAAGGATTGCGCAGCAGGGAGAGGGGCGGCTGAGGATGCCGAACGGGCATCTGATGTTGTCGCCGGGATAGGGTCGATGGCTCAAAAAGAAACCTTTCCGGGACCTTATCAGGAAATCGACTTGAAGGGGGCTTGCGTGCTGCCTGGCATCATCGACGACCAGGTGCATTTCAGGCAACCCGGACTGACTCATAAGGGCGATATCGCCTCCGAGTCCCTGGCCGCGCTCAAAGGAGGGGTCACTTCCTTCATGGACATGCCAAACACGAAGCCCCAGACGTTGACCCAGGACCTTCTGGCGCAGAAATACCGGATGGGAGCCGAGGACAGCCATGTGAATTATTCTTTTTACATGGGTTGCAGCGAGGACAATCTGAATGAAGTGCTCAAGACCGACCCTCGCGATGTGTGCGGCATCAAGCTCTTTCTCGGATCGTCCACTGGCAACATGCTGGTGGAAGACCCGGCGTATCTGGAGGCACTCTTTGCCAATGCACCCACGATAGTGGCGGCTCACTGCGAGGAAGAGAGTATCATAAGGCAGAATACGGCTGATTTCAAGGCCCGGTACGGGGATGCGGCGCCGTTTTCGATACACCCCTTGGTCAGGAGCGCGGAAGCTTGCTACCAGTCTTCGAGCAAGGCTGCGGCTTTGGCTCGCAAGCATGGTGCCAAGCTTCATATCCTGCATCTTTCCACAGCCAAGGAATTGGAACTGCTGGGCGATGATGGCATTTCGGGTGAAATCTGCGTGCATTACCTCTGGTTTTCGGATCAGGATTACGGGAAATACGGCTGGAGGATGAAGTGCAATCCGGCTATTAAGACCGCGGAGGACCGGGAAGCTTTGCGCCGGGCGGTCAAGAGCGGCAAGTTGGTCGTGGCTACCGATCATGCGCCCCATACCTACGAAGAAAAGCAGAAACCCTATTTTGAATGCCCGTCGGGTTCGCCTTGGGTCGGCCACAGTTTGCCGATGATGCTGGAATTGGTTCATCAAGGCATATTTTCTTTGACGGAAGTAGTTGAAGCCATGTGCCATAGGCCGGCTCGTCTGTTCCAGATAGCCGGGCGTGGATTCCTGAGGCCGGGTTACGCCGCCGACTTGGCGATTGTGGATCCGGAGCAGGCTTGGCAGGTGGATAAGCAGAATATCGACTATAAGTGCGGATGGAGTGCGCTTGAAGGCCAGGTGTTGCACGGGAAGGTGCTTTCCACCTTTGTCAATGGCAACCTGGTTTACGACAGGGGCGAGGTTTTGATGCCCGGTTACCGGGGCGAGCGTCTGCTTTTTGAACGTTGATTCTTGGCGAGGGACGGATTGTGTCGAATTGGACTGGATTGCGTTGAATCCGTTCCGTAACGAATTGTTTTTTGCAATCCGAGGCTATTTAGGATATGGGGATGAACCCATCGCGTTTCAGCACGCTGCTGTGTTTTGCGTCTTGCTTCAATTTTATAAACTCGAACAAATGAAGGTGAATCTGCAAAGTCCGGCTTCTGCCAAACTGCTTTTTCGTTTTTTCTTGCGTTTGCAGGCTTGTTTGGGTTGCATTGTGGCCTTAATCGGGCTTTTCCCCCCGCTTCCTGCTTGGGGGCAGAATGCGGTTTTCCCCCAGGATAGTCTTGTGAGCCTGCCTTTTGCATTCCGGAAATCGGATTCGGAACCGATGGTTCGTTGGCAAGACGGGCGTGTTATGGAAAATGCCTGGTTCGGAGGCTTGAATGCTGTCCATACGGCGGCTATCGATCTGGACGGAGATGGCCAGGACGACTATGTCCTTTTTGACCGCATCGGTTCGCGGGTACGGTGCTTCTCTTCTGCCTGGGAGGCGATGCCGGGCTTGGAAAACCAGCTGCCGGCTTTGTCGTACTGGGTGCAGACGCTTGATTACAATCAGGATGGGTTAAAAGATATCTTCACCTTCAACGGCATTTCGGGAATCCGGCTTTACCGCAACGAGTCCTATGCCGACGAGGACGGGTATCATTTGGCTTTTGCCCTTGTGTCAGACGGCTTGCCGGCCCTGATGTTCGGGAATCTTACGCCAATCTATTGCACTAACGAGGATTTCCCGGTCATTGCAGACATAGACGGGGACGGAGACTGGGATGTTTTGAATTTCTGGGTGCCCTCCTCGGGCGATTTCCTGCTGTATTACCGTAATTCCGCGATGGAGGAACTAGGGAGGGCGGATACGTTCTGCTTGGAAGTGGCCGATTGGAGCTGGGGCTGCTTTGTGGAAAGCGAGGAGTCCAACAAGATTTTCTTGGACAGTTGCAGCAGCCGGAATGAGGGAAAATGTGCCGAGAGGGCGGTTTCCCCGGCTGCAGAGGGGAATTTTCCCGGATACGGCTCTTGGGAGAATGCTTCCGGAAGAGGCCTATGGCAGGATGGAAACGGTGTGGAAGATGCCGTGGCCGGACCCAAACACGCCGGATCCACGATATTTGGATTGCAGAACCCGCAGAGTGGCTTGTACGACATTGTCTTGGGCGATGTGGGCTATCCGGGGCTGTATTATTTGCAGAACGGCGGCACGCCGGAGACTGCCCGTATCACTGCCTATGATACTGTTTTCCCTTTGAGTGACCCGGTCCGGCTGTATAATTTCCCGGTCATTTCCACGATATATTGCCAGGATACGCTGTGCTACCTGCTGTCGCCTTACGAGACCGACCCTTTTAATGCCGAAGGCTCGCAAAGCGTCTGGCGTTATGTCGAGACAGGTTCCGGACCGGCTTGGAGCCGTCTGGTGCAGAAAGATTTTCTGCAAGACAGGATGCTGGATTTCGGGGCGGGGGCTTATCCGGCGGCTTATGATTACGACCACGACGGGCTGGTTGATTTGGTGGTGGGCAACTATGGCCGGAAAACGGGGGCTTATTTCGAGATGGGGGACTGGAACACAGAGATGGTGTCTTCTTTGGCCCTTCTGAGGAATGTCGGTACGGCGAGCCAGCCTGCTTTCGAGTTGGTCTCGGAAGATTTCCTGGGGCTTTCCAAGCTGGGATTGAGAGCTTTGTTCCCTTGTCTCTCGGATATCGACGAAGACGGGCAGGATGAGATGGTGGCCGGAATGGAGGACGGGCGGCTTTGGCTGTTCCGTTTGGAGGGTTCGCCGGTGGATGGCGGAGACCCTGCTTCGGTGAATGCCGTGCTGCTGGATTCCAATTTCCTGGATGTGACGTTGAACCGTTTTTCCGCGCCGGTCTTTTTCGATTTGAACCAGGACGGTTTGCCCGATTTGATTGCGGGCGAACGCCAGCATGTGTGGCAGACCCGGCCTCAGCGTCTGACGAAAGGCAGTCTGACGTATTTCGAGAACCAAGGGGCGGGTGCGGACGGTATCCCGGTCTTTGTCAAGCAGACCGACAGTCTGGGAGGCGTGGACGTGATCGACCGCAGTTTTTCCAATTTCGGCTACGCCCGGCCGTCTTTCTTCCAGGCGGAGGACGGGGAGATTTATCTGGCTTGCGGCAGCGAGAACGGGGAGGTTTTCCTCTATTCGGGCATCCGGGGCAATCTGGACGGGACTTTCACCTATTCAGGCAAGATGGCTTGTGCGGAAGGCTCTGGCGAGGGCGGCCCGGAGGCGGCGTCCCGGAAGCTGGATGTGGGGATTCATGCGGCTCCTCTGCTGTACGATTTCACGGGCGACGGCCTGCCGGAATTAATCGTGGGCAACCAATGCGGCGGCTTGCAGTATTTCACTTCCGATGCGCTAAGCATCTGGGAGGACGCCGCTTCCGCACCGCCCTCGCCAGAGCCGGGCATCAATCCATATCCCAATCCGGTGCATTCCGGTTTTTATGTGGATGTTCCTTGTTCCGGCACTGTCAGCCTGTTCGATGCCGGAGGCCGTCCGGTTCGCCGGTTCCATTTGGAAGAAGGAAGACAGTATGTTGGAATGCAAGATGTTGCACCAGGGATTTATATCGGGCGGTTTCAAGCATCGGAGAACATCCTCAGGGGCTTGTATGTAAAAGATATTTGGTTTAAAATCATGAAAATATAAAATCCGTCTTGGAGGTGTCTGTCCAGTGGGCCGTTTTCTTCCCTGAAGCGCCATGCTGCCTGCAGTGGAAAATGCAGGCAAAGACTTGGATTGGCCCCGATGGGCAGTTGAGTTTGTTTTTATTTTCATGAAGGATAGGGAATTGCAAGGGATAAAATATGTGTGAATGATGGAAAATCAGGGAGTTTTGCGTGTATGCACGGCTTATCTGCCGCCTTTGGACTATTTTGCCGCTATTTTAAATGCGGGCAGTTTCTGTATTGATACGGACGAGACCTATCCCAAGCAGACGTTCCGCAACCGAACCTGCCTTGTGACATCCCAAGGCGTATTGCCGCTTTCCCTGCCATGCGTCCGTCCCAAAGGCAATCATACGCCGGTTTCGGAAGTCTTGCTTGACCCTAAACGGCATTGGGCCCGCGAGCATTGGCGCGGCATCCGCACGGCTTACAACAAGTCTCCCTATCTTTTGTATTATCAGGACGAACTGGAAGCCATATACCGCCAGGCCGAGGCCGAAGCCAGGGACGGCCTGCTTTTGGCCGATTTCAACCAGCGTCTGCTCGATTTCGTGCTGGCTAAACTGCATCTTTCCGTGCGGCAGTTTTCCATGGAAGAGGCTCGGTCGATGCCGGTATGGAATCGGGTAGCGGACGTGCCGATGGAGGCGAACCCGATGGAAGTGGCACCCTTGCCTTTCGATATGGATGCCGATGGCCATCCTGTTTTTTACGATGAAAGTCTTCCGACTGCAAGGAAAAATTCGAAACCGGCGCAGGCCATGCCTGAGGCTGCCGGCTATATCCCTCCGGTGGATTTCGACCCGCAGAAGCCTCCGTACTTCCAGTTCGATTCCTATTTGCAGACATTCCCTTGCGATGCCGATCCGGCGCATCTGAGCATTCTCGACCTGCTCTTCAATTGCGGCCCGCAATCCTCGGCCTGGCTCGATTCCGCCATCTTCCGCCCATCCGCCCGCTGACATCTTTTTTTCCTCCTGCGTTCAGCCTGCACGCTCCTTTTGAAAAGCATGTCTTGGGGCTTCCTTCGCAAACCCTGAAGCATGGCGCTGCCTCATCTTGCCTGAATCTGCCTTTTTTACACGAAAATGATGCAGATGGGTCGTTTTCGAAGCCTTGTCGATTGTGTTCTGGAATGGCGTTTATGATTTTATCCCAAAGTCCAATGACCGATTTGGGTTTATAGGGAGAGTGTCCGGTTTTCCTTAAATTTGCAAATGCAGAGGGATGGATGCCAGGGCAACCGCATCAAAATCGCCTGCAATAACCAAATACTTGACTTGCAATAAATCCCGCACAAGAGAACCTATACAGGACTGTGTAAAACAATATTGATTGTCAATTTGTTGCATTTTGATGCGGTTTCTCTGGGGTGGATGCTTTGCGGGAGGGGAACGCTTATTGCCGGAAGGCGGCAATCGTTATGGATCAGCCAGTAGATGAACTTTGACTATGGAAACACATACCGCTTATTTATTGTTGGGCGCGAACCTTGGAAACTGTATCCAGACGTTCAAGGAAGCCCGCAAGCAGCTTTCACGCCAAGCCGGCGTGATTACCAAGGCATCGCATCTTTATACCTCGCCCGCTTGGGGCTTCGAGGCCAAGGAAGTTTTTTACAACCAGGCTTTGGAGCTGGAAACCGCTTTGGACCCTTATGCCCTGTTGCAAAAGGTGTTGGAAATAGAAACCGCTTTGGGTCGGGTTCGCCCCGGAAGAGCGGAAGCCGCTGCGGAAAGCCCGGAAGGAACGGGTCAGGACGGAAGCAGGAATCTGGGGCAAGCGCCGGTGAAACCTTCGTATGCATCCCGGACCATTGACATTGATATCCTGTTTTACTCCGATTTCATCATCCGGGGCGGATGCCTGAGCCTGCCGCATCCTTTGATGCAGGAACGCGCCTTTGTCTTGGTGCCTTTGGCAGAAATCGCGCCTCGTTTCCTGCATCCGGTCTTGGGTTCCGAAGTGCAAGTCCTGTTGCGGCAATGTCCTGATTCGGTGGAGAATGTGCGGCTTTGCCGTTTGCCGGTCCCGGAAACTTTTTCCGATGTGGAGAATGCCGGGCAGGCAAAAAACGAGGCAGGGGAAATCCGGCTTGAGGAAGTTGGCGGGGAAGCGGAAGAACGGCAGGCTTCCTTTTGGCCTGAAAAGCTGCGCTTCTTGGCCATAGAGGGGAACATCGGGGCGGGAAAGACTTCGCTGGCCCGGAAAATCGCCGCTCGTTTCGGGGCAAAATTGGTAGTGGAAATCTTTGAGGATAACGTGTTCCTGCCCAAGTTTTATGCGGACAGGGAGCGTTTCGCTTTCCCGTTGGAACTGACTTTCCTGGCCGAACGCTACCGCCAGGCCAAGGAGGATTTCGTGCAGGAACTTTTCAGCCCGTTCCTTGTCAGTGATTTCTCTATCAGCAAAAGCCTTGTTTTTGCGAGGAATACCTTGCAGCAAGATGAATACCTGCTGTTCAAACGTTTGTACGACATTATTTTGACTTCGATTCCCAAGCCCGACCTCTATGTGTATATCCATAGCGGCGTGGAACGTTTGATGCGCAATATCCGGCAGCGGGGGCGTTCTTATGAAGCCAATATGGATCCCGCCTACCTCGCCACCGTGGAAGAGGGCTATCGTTCCTATATGCAGACTTTGGATCCGGCCCGTTGCCTGTTTATCGATGTGGACGGGATGGATTTTGTCCGGAGCGAAGCCGATTTCGAAGCCATCCTGCAACGGATTTTGCAAGCAGCCTTGCAGCTTCCGTAGCCGGGGCTGTGCCTTCTGGATTCCGGTTTGCTTTTGTTCCGCTTCCGGGACGAATGGGCCTGTTTCATGGAAACGTAGGAATTCCGTCATCATCCTGTCACTTGTCCGGATTATCTTCGCATTGTCTTGAGGGTTTTTATTTGATGTAAAAAGCACGGTGCTTATTTGTTTGGTCAGCTGTGTTTTATTAAAATTTGTCTGGTTGAGATTTGGTTGAGACACCCGTTTTTGGTTTCCTGTGTTTGGTGGGTTGAAGCCGATGGCATATCTTTGGGAGCAGGTAGGGCGGTGTCGCCGCAACGGGGAAGGTTAGGGACTAATAGTTTGGGTTATTTGAAAAAAATTATGAGAAGATAAGGATACAGAAACAGGAAAAGTCTAACTAAAAAAGAGAAATTATGAAAGAGAACAGACTGTTTGCCGTTATGACCGTACTGGCGATATCGGCTTCTTCCGTGTTTGGGCAATTCAAGATTTACAATTCGGAATTGCTCAAAATCGGCAATGTGAACGAGCAAGCGAAAATCACGCGAGGTTTCGAGGTCTCCATGCCCGAAGTCCTGATGCAAGCAGGCAACACGGGCATACGTTTTGCAGAGGGGAAAGTCCGGATTGGAAATGGGGTCGGGACGGGACTGGTAACATCCGGTTTCGAAGTCTCCATGCCATCCATCCGGATGGGGACATCGAATGTGGGGCTGTATTCCACGGCATCGAAAATCCAGATAGGGCGGCTTGCCACGACCGCTTCCTTCAAGACATCTATCGAGTTGCAGCCGGAAAAAATCCGCTTGGGCATCAACGCGGCAACGCTTGACCTGGCTTATGAGGAGGATTTGCAATACGTGCCGAAATCGATTATTGTAGGAGGGGGTGGAAACTTCGAAGAGGGAAGGGTGGAAATAGGGGATATCCTTCGTTTGAGCAGTTCCGGGCGCCGTTTGATGTTAGGTTCGGCCAACAACCAATTGGTCGGGGTGTATTCGACCCGTTATTATTCCACTTCGGCCACGGGTATCAGCTCGCTTTCGGATGCCCGTTACAAGACCAATGTGCGCCCGATGGAAAGTGCGACGGCCAAGGTGATGGAAATGAGGCCAGTGCGTTTCGATTACGCGGATATCGATTCGTCAGGCAACAAGGTGGCAGACAGCTTGCGCAGCAACCGGGTCGGGTTCATTGCCCAGGAATTGGTGGAGGTTTGCCCGGAAGCCGTAGATTATGACCATTATGGCGATTTCTATACGGTGGACTATTCTGTCCTGATACCTTTCCTGGTAAAAGCCGTGCAGGAGCAGCAAGCCGAAATAGAGGCATTGAAAGAAGCCTTGAAATCGAAAGAGGAATAGCCTTTTCGTGAGGCAAGTGTTAATTTAAAAACAGGCATCATGAAAAAGATATTCTTAGGGATGGTGTTATTTCTTGTGTGGGGAAATTTTATGGTGGCACAAGAAATTGACCAAAAAAATGTGTTGCAGGCAGCGAAAAACTACATGGCTATAATGAGTCCAAGAACTCAAACAAATTCCATTCGCCAAGTTTATGCGGATGCCATAGGAACACCGGTCAAAGAATTGTCGCAGGCAGCTAAGTTGCATTTGATAGAGTATGCCAATGGTGGATGGATAATGATGACGAACGATTTATCTATATACCCGGTCTTGGCTTATTCTTCCAAAGGCTTTTGGGATTCAGATACAAACAATATGCCTCCTGGTTTAGTGGGCTTATTGGAAGATTATTACGAGCAGATAGAAGAAATCCGTATGGATATGCAAAGAAAGCAATATGTGGAAGATGCAAACAAGAATCGAGAGGCGTGGGATGGTTTGCAGTCCTTAAATTCGGATTTTTCTAAAAATTTGAATACGCGGGTGCAGGCAAAAGGCTATACTATGAATTTATTAGCTGATGATAGCAGGGGGGGCGATCCGATGTGGAATCAAAGCTACAACGAGAACATAACGGCACCTGCTTATAACAAATTTATGCCTAAAGCAGGGGAATTGCCTAGTATCTTGTGTGTCCCTGCTCCATGGAAATGTGATATCCATGGTAAGAGGAAGCCTGTTGGGTGTGCTCCTATGGCGATGGGGCAATTGTTTCGCTATTGGCAGTTCCCACCCCAATATGATTGGGATAAAATGCCACGTGCGTTGTACGATGCCACTGATGTTAGAATTGTGAATAATGTGGCGCATTTGTTGAAAGCTTGTGCGGAGGCTGCAGATGTGGAGTATTGTTGTGCGGGATCATGGGCAACCACAAATGAGCTTCTCGAAGGGGTTGTTTCGATGGGGTTTGCTGATGCCAAAATGAAGAAGAGAAAAGATTCAGATAATGGCGAAGGGTGGCCAAATCGGATAAAAGAGCAGATAAATCAAGGATATCCGGTGATTTACCGAGGCGATAAATGTGATTTGTGTTCAACAAAGCATTTTTGGTTGATTACGGGCTATAATGCAGATGACGAGTTTTATTTTAATTGGGGTTGGGGGAGTGATACGGAAGAGTCTCCGAATGGATATTATAGATTGAAAAAGTTAAAAGTGGACGGGGACAGTTATCGAAAGAATAACATGGTGGTTTATGACATTTATCCCGACTGGAACGTTACCACCGATTCCGAACTGCGCAATCTTACCAAAGGGAATGACGAAGAATTACGGTCGTTCTGCCGCAATGCCACGCTTGGAAATATAACGCTGAAAGGCAATTCCCAGTCGAAAATCGCCTTTACGCAAACCCTGACCATCGATGGCTCGTTCGAGGTTTCCGGTGATGCGACTTTGACTTTGGCTTGTTACGACAAGGAGCTGGCCGCCCAGCAAAGCAAGGCCAAGACCGCTCCGGAAGACGAAGAAGATGTCCAAGATATGCGGAATGAAGAGCCGTATACCGATGAATATTCCGATTTGTTCCATCTGGCTCCCAATCCGGCCACCGAGGAAGTACAGGTATCCATGATGCCGGAAGCTTGCGGTTCGGAAGCCAAGGAAGTTTTTGTCTACGGACTGAACGGCGGGCTTTGGTATCAGAGCCAATTTTCTTACAGCTATGGAATTGTGCCTTTGGAAAATCTACCATCGGGCATGTACTTGGTGCGGGTTGTATGGGAAGGTTATAGTGTAACGAAAAAACTGATAGTGCAATGATTCGGATAAGCCTATGGAGAGTGGGACGGTACTCTCCATAGGCTTTCCTGTCTTAAAAGGGAGGTGTGATGAAAACGATGCGATATATTTTGGTCTTTTTATTGTTCATGGGCTTTGGCCTCGGCTTGGTTGCGGCGGAGAAGCCGGTCAAGGAGAAGAAGGCGAAGAAGCCCTTGCCGGAATACGAGTTCAAACGGTTTTACGTGGATATATCCGTGGGCTATGCGTTTCGTCTGGGGGCAAATGAAATAGACGGGTTCTTGAATACGGGTATCTTTGAGAATATTACTATGTTCGACCTTCTTGATTGTGCCAATGTGGGGAAAGGAGTACGGGTGGGAGCGAATTTTGGTTTCAATTTCAACCGGTATATGGGATTGGAATTGAATGGGGGATACATTGCCTTTCCTGTGGATATCGTGTCTACGAATAGATTGGGCAGGGTGATGATTTCCGAGACGATGGATGGATTTGCAAGAGGTTTTGAGTCTTTGTTGTTCTTGGATGCTCAACGAGGTTATCTGTCCGTTCAGATGAAAGTCAATCCGGGTTTTGTCCGATGTAATCCGTATGTCAAGGCGGGTATAGGGACTATTTTTGGTCGTTTGGAACATGAAGCAAGCTTGGCTACCAACAAAGGCGTTTTCGGTACGTCCGATGAAGTGTTGTATAGGGCTGGATATAAAAGTGCCAAGAATTTCTTCATGTTGGGATTCGTAGGGGCGTTGGGCATTGATTTTTATATAAATCCCATGTTGAGCTTCTTTATGGAATGGCAGGCAGGTGTGTATTCGACCTCCTATTTCAATTGGATGGACGGCAAGCAGAGGGAAGAAGGAAAATTGGATGTCGAGTTTGAGGGCGATGAAGATGTGTTCGGCAACAGCAACGGTTTGAACCTCGGTATTAAGTTCAAGTTCTGAGGCTTTGGCTTTTCTGCTGCAAGGATGGTTTGAATCTGCGAAAGTTGCATTGGTGACTTGAATCTGCGTTGCCCCATCCTTCTGTGTTTTGCTTGCAGATATCCAGAGATTTTGCGAATATTGCCTATAAGTTGTGCATGCGATACGTGTAAATCAGCACGATTTTTTAGCGTGAATCTGTTATGTTTTTAACCGCCAACGGGTTTTATTTGCAAGATGGAAGTAGCAAGGAAGCGTTGAGGATGGATGTACGTTTTTTGTAGCAGCTTCTTAACCTCCGCTTTCTTTGCGGATGCAAGATTTGATGTACCTTTGTGTTTGCCCGGACGGTAAGACTTCATCGGAGGCTGTCGGTCGGCAGAATGCGGCTGGCGGCTTTGCCGGAGGAAAGTTTGCGGGATCGTTGTGTTTCGGGAATGGAATCTTCGGGCAGACATCTGGAAAATAGATTAAAAATATACCAAAGGATTTATGAAATCGTTTTTCAAGTATCTTCTGGCCACAGTCATCGGGATGTTGATTGTGTCCCTGATTATGTTCTTTGTGACGATTGGCACAATCGGCGCGATGTTCGCTTCCAGCGGTTCTTCCGCTACGAAGCCTGTCAAGGACAATTCCATCTTGCGGATCGACCTCGACAAAGCGATTGCCGATAAGACGCAGGAGTCCAGTTTCGACAATTTCGACTTCATGAACCCGACCGACTTCTCTTCGGCGATGGGCCTGAACGATTATGTCAAAGGCATCCGTGCCGCCAAGGATGACGACCGGATCAAGGGTATTTATTTGCATTACGACGGTGCCGGCATCGGCTTTGCCACCACGCAGGAACTGCGCGAGGCATTGACCGATTTCAAGGAGTCGGGCAAGTTCATCTATGCCTTTGCCGACGGCTACGCCCAGAGTGCTTATCATCTGGCATCGGCGGCCGATTCCGTGTTCCTGCAGCCGCAGGGCGCGATTGCTTTCCAGGGGTTGTCCGCTCAGATTATGTTCTATACCAAGTTCTTCGAGAAAGTGGGCATCGAGATGCAAGTGATCCGTCACGGGCAGTTCAAGAGCGCGGTGGAACCCTATTTCAGGACGGATATGAGCGAAGCCAACCGCAAGCAGTATTCGGTGATGTTCAACTCGATGTGGAAGGAAGTCGTGGTCGATGTGAGCGAGGCTCGTCATTTGAGTCCGGCAAGACTCAACGAGATTGCCGACAGCCTGTTGGGCTTCACGGCCAGCGGAAGCCTCCGTTCAGGGCTGGTGGATGCCTTGGTGGCGCAGAGCTATGTGGAAGGGAAATTCCTGCCCTCCCGCTTAGGTTTGTCCGACACAATCGACAATGCCTCCCATTTTGTCAAGTTCTCGGATTACGTGGCTGACGTGAAGACGGAAGAAAGCCTCAAGACGCTTAAGGCCAAGGATAAGATAGCCGTCCTGTATGCCGAAGGCAATATTGTCGTGGGCGAGGGTTCTTCTGCTTCGATCGGGACCGATCTGGCATCGCAGATCAAGAAGATTTTGAAAGACAAGGATGTGAAAGCTTTGGTGTTGCGAGTCAACTCTCCCGGCGGCGCGGTGCTTACCGCCGATATCATCTATCAGGAAATGCTGAACGCCAAGAGCAAGATGCCGGTAGTGGCTTCTTACGGCAATTACGCGGCCAGCGGCGGTTACTATATCTCTTGTCTGGCCGATAAGATTATTGCTCAGCCTAATACATTGACGGGAAGCATCGGGGTTTTCGGTACGATTCCCAGTGCCGAGGGCTTGCTGACCGACAAACTGGGTTTCACTTTCGACCATGTGGGAACCAATAAGAACTCCACGGCCTTCAGTTCGCTGGCGCGTCCGATGACTTCTTATGAAGAGGCTGTGATGCAGCAGAGCATCGAGGAAATCTATGCCGGTTTTGTGGACAAGGTGGCAGAAGGCCGGGGCATGAGCTTCGAGGAGGTGGACGAAATCGGGCAGGGACGTGTATGGAGCGGGACCAATGCGCTTGAAATCGGGCTTGTGGACGAATTGGGCGGTTTGGACGATGCCATTGCTTCGGCAGCGGAAATGGCCGGTCTGGACAATTATAAAGTGGAGGAATATCCCAAGGCCAAGGACTTGACCACGCAACTGCTGGAAATGTTTTCCGAAATGGAAGCCCGCTCGGCTCGTTCACATATCGCCAAGTATTTCGGCACGGCCGGCCTGGAAGCGATGTCCGGTTTGGAAAGCATCCTCTCGGCCGACGGTCCTCAGGTCTGGGCCCGGCTACCCTATATCCTGGAGTTCAATTAAGCCCGAAGTCTAATGACCGATTGGGGTTAAACAGTCTAACTTAAAAGAGCTATGAAAAAGTTTTGCTTGTTGGTGTTGGCTTTGTTTGCCGCATTTGCGCTGCGAGCGCAGGAGCCTCCGGTTACTCCTGAAGCGCCGAAAGCCAAGGAACGCACCGGAAAGCCGGTGAAAAAGCTCCGTTACCAGACGGAATTAGACCTTAGTTATGCTTATGGTATCGAGGATGAAATCAGCTATCTGAATCTTGAATGGGTCAATGGTGTCCGGTTCAACCGGTATTTTTTTGCTGGCGTGGGAGGCGGTGCTTCTGCCAATTTCGAGGATGAAGGGGTGTTAGTGCCTTTGTACGTGGACTTGCGAGGTTATGCTCCGGTGGCAAAAAAGGTGGATTTGATGTTTGGAGTGAACTTGGGAACCAAGTTGGATTACAACTATGGTATGTCGGGAGGCTTTCTGTTGAGGCCGGAATTCGGCATCGCCACTCGCTTCACTGAAAAATTCGGAATGAATTTTGCGGTACGTTACGAACTGTATTCTTTCGGCTATGATGTTTTGGGAACGACGGGGATTATGGATATGCACCTGAAGACGAATTTGATCGGGCTGAAGATTGGATTCGAGTTCTGATAAAGGATGCTTCGCCCTGGGCCCGTCGCTCAGGGCGAAACTTTTATACCGTTCGAGGAAGATCTTTGGAAACAGATGCAAAAAACAGCAAGGATGTCTTATTTGAAGAATTTGGAAAAAGAGCGGCAGTATTCCCAGGCCAAAGTGGTAGCGACTATCGGTCCGGCCTGCCGCAATGAAGAGACGTTGACGGCGATGATGAAAGCCGGGGTGGATGTGTTCCGCCTTAATTTTTCCCATGGGGATTACGATTTGCACGCCGGTTCGATCCGGATGATCCGGGAAATAGCCGGGAAGCTGAACCTCAATATTTCGATTCTGGCCGACTTGCAGGGACCGAAAATCCGGATTGGCCAGGTGGAAGAAGGCACGGTGCTGGAAGCGGGCGCCCCGTTTTTCCTGACTACCGAACCGGTGACGGGCACGACCCAGGGAGCCAGCATCGGTTATTACGATTTGCCCAAGGTGGTCAACGAAGGGGAAGAAATCCTGATTGACGATGGGAAGATTCGCTTGAAAGTGACCGGGACTAACAACGCGGACAGGGTGGAAACCGAAGTGGTCAATGGAGGCCCGCTGTACAGCCGCAAGGGGGTGAATCTGCCCCAGACATACGTCAGCCTGCCCAGTTTGACCGAAAAAGACCATCGGGACGCCATTTTCGCGATGGAGCAGGGCGTGGACTGGATTGGACTTTCGTTTGTTCGCAAGCCGCAGGACATGAAAGAGTTGCGGGCTTTGGTCAAGCAGCAGGGCAAGGAAGGCCAGGTCTCCGTCCTGGCCAAGATCGAGAAGCCCGAAGTGCTCGGAAATATAGACCAGGTACTGGATTGCTCGGACGGTATCATGGTGGCCAGAGGCGACTTGGGTGTGGAAGTGTCTTTCGAGCAAGTTCCTATCATCCAGAAGGAAATCATACGCCGCGCTGTGGCTAAAGGCAAGCCGGTAGTGGTGGCTACCCAGATGCTGGAGAGCATGATTCATAATTTCGCGCCGACTCGGGCCGAAGCCAACGATGTGGCCAATGCGGTCCTGGACGGGGCGGATGCCGTGATGCTGAGCGGGGAAACCGCCGTAGGGGAATACCCGGTGGAAAGCGTCAAGGCCATGGAAAGCATTATCCGTTTCACCGAACGGAAGGGCTTTTGCTACCGGCCAGCCAAGACTCCGGTTCCGGAATCCCCGGATTTCACGAAGGAGGTGGTGAGCTACAGTGCCGTGCAAATGGCCGATAGCGCCAAGGCGGAAGCGATAGTCCTCTTTGCCGAGAACAAGAACGAAGTGATGAGCGTGGCTTCTTACCGTCCTAATTGCAAGATTTTCGTATTCACGATCAATCCTTTGCTGAAGAGTCAGCTGGGATTCACGTGGAGTGCTTGCGTCTTTCCTATCGAACCTATGGAGCGGACGGCACAGGCTGCTGCTTACGCCAATGAAGTACTGCTGCGCGAAGGGCGTCTCCATCATGGTTCGAGGGTGGTTTATCTGAGCCATATCCCGTTCCATCAGCGAGGGGAAAGCCTCAATACAATCCGTTTGGAGACATGTTAGAGGAAGGTGTTTTGGACGATGCCGCTTCGGATGTCTTGGAAGAACCGGTGGTTCCCATGAAAGAGGATGGGCATGGTAGTTTCGATGGCCATGGGCTCGTTTTCGAGGGCGTGGTGGTCAAAGGCAACCAGCTTGGGCGTACAATAGGTTTCCCGACGGCGAATATCCGGACAGAAACGGTGTTGCCTGCCGGGGTCTTTGCCTGCCGGGTTCGGGTTTTGCCAACGGGGACAGGGGCGGTATCGGATTTGGCTAAGGATATCGAGGCGGTGGAATCGGGGAAGCCTGTTTACGATGCCATGTTGAACGTGGGGACCCGTCCTACGGTGAGCCGCTCCGCGGAGGTCAGCATCGAAGCCCACCTTTTTGGCTTTTCCGGTGATTTGTATGGTCTCCGATTGCGTGTGGAGATAGTTTCCCGGATTCGCAGCGAATGTAAATTCGACTCTCTCGAATCCCTTAAAGCCCAGCTGGCAGCCGACAAATCCGCCGCGCAACAGATTCTAAGGGTCAGGAAGGACTTATGAGGAACGGCCGCGAGGCATCGGAGTCGTGTGATAAGATGGAGTAAAACGGATTTCGGGCAGTCAGCTGCAAGGCACGCGCGGGTGAGAAAAGCGGCTGACGTATGCGGGCATTTTTGGATCCCGCGCGTAACGCCGCAGATGCCTGTCAGAAATTCGTTTTAATGTCTTGGACGTTCAACTGAATAGAAGTAACCCCATTGAACGTGTTCTCTTCCAGATGGTAGCAAATATCGAACGAATGCCCTTCTTTGATTTTTTCGTAGGCGTCTCCTTGCTGGAAAGCGATGCCGTTGATAGGGTACGATCGAGACTTGGTCTGGAACAGCGACAGCTTGAGGTGGTTGTTCTTCAATTTCCGGCTCCCCCCGTCATCCTTGATATGCGTGCTCATGAAAATCGGGTTCGGGTTCAACGGCCCGAATGGCGCGAATTCCTTGATGGCAGAAACTAATTCAGGCGTGATTTCCTCGAAGAGCAATTCGTCGTCTATCTCGATTTCCTGCATGGGTTCTTCTCCTTGCAGGTTCTCCTTGACCACTTGCTCGAATTTCTGCTTGAATGCTTCCAGGTTTTCCGCTTTGATGGTCAATCCTGCCGCGTATTTGTGTCCGCCGTAGTGTTCCAGCAGCTCCGAGCAGGCGGTGATGGCATCGTAGATATTGAAATTCTTCACGGAGCGAGCCGAGCCTACCAGCGTGTTCTTGTCCGCGTTGGCCGTGGTGGTGAATACAATCGTGGGGCGGTAGTACGTTTCAATCAGGCGTGACGCCACGATGCCTATGATTCCTTGGTTCCAGGAGTCCTTGAAGACTACCGTCGACGATTTCGTTTCAGCTTCCGGATCCTGTTGGAGTTGCGCCAGAGCTTCTTCCGTGGCCAGATGGTCCAGGTTTTTCCTTTCCCGGTTGTTCACATCGATCAGCTTGGCGATTTCCCGGGCTGAGCGTTCGTCCTTGCAAAGCAGCAGCCGCACTGCGTTCTTCCCGTCTTGGACTCGGCCGGCTGCATTGAGCCGGGGGCCCAGGGAGAATACCAGGTCGTTGGTGGTCAGTTCCCGGGTAAAGAAGCGAGGTTGCGAGCAGCCTCTGGCCGGAGGTGCCGTCCGGGTCGCGTTTTCCGTGTGGAAAGCCTTGATATTGGCCAGTTCGAACAAAGCCCGGACTCCAGGTCGCGGACGGGTGTTGAGCAGCATCAAGCCGAAGTAGGACAGCACCCGGTTTTCCCCTAGGATGGGGACAATGTCCGATGCCACGCTCATGGCGGCCAGGTCCAGCAAAGGATAAGCGTATTGGCGAAGGTTCAGACCATATTTGATGCAATAGGCCGAAACCAGCTTGAATCCGACTCCGCAGCCAGAAAGGTCTTTGCAGGGATAGTTGCAATCCTCTCTTTTGGGATCCAGAACCGCGTATGCCTGGGGTATCTCTCCCTCGGCCAAATGGTGGTCGCAGACAATGACATCGATGCCTTTTTCTTTGGCATACAATACCTCTTCGTTGGCTTTGATGCCGCAGTCGAGGACGACCATCAATGTGACATTGTTGTCGTAGGCGTAGTCAACGCCTCGTTTGGAAAGGCCGTATCCGTCCAAATAGCGGTCGGGAACAAAGAATCCCAAATCCTCGGTACAGGCCACGATTTTTTCCAAGAAAAGATAAAATAAGGCAACCGCAGTAATTCCGTCCACGTCATAATCCCCGTAGACGCAAATCCGTTCCTTTTCGTCTACAGCTTGCTTGAGCCTTTCCACGGCTTTGTCCATATCCTTCATCAGGAATGGGTCGTGGAGGTGTTCAATCTGTGGATGAAAGAAACGTTCTGCTTCTTCCTGACTCTTGATGCCTCGCTGGTACAGCAGTCTGGCAACGTGCGGGTCAGGATGTAGGTTCTTTGGTATGTCTCCTTTTGTTTGCTTGGAAACCCATAATTTATTCATCTTATTGTATTAAACAAAGCAGGGCGGGACAGGGATGCTGGCGCGTCGTTGCGCGTCCTTTTCGTGATGGGTCCGTCCCGGTGCCACGTGCATCGGAGCAGTGGCGAGGGTCAGTGGTTGAAGCATGCGACCGGGCTGCGGGTGGCAGGGGTTCGGGATGCAGAACGAATGACCGTGCAAAACAACAAAGGTATGTTTTTTTACACTCTTAAGCAATACGAATGAATGTGAAATTTATGTGAAATATGATAATATTTTTTGATAGTCAAAGTGTTGCATGCTTTTTTCATGAAATGCCCTACTTGATGGAATTGTGTTTTTTTTGTAACTTTGCAAACCCGTCTTGTCGACTGTCCGGTAATCGGCGGCCTGCTTGCCCTGGATCGGGACGCAGGCCAGGATGATGCAAGATGGAAAAAACAATTTTGATGGATAAGCCGAAAATATTATTTGTCAATCAGGAGATTTTCCCTTATACAGAGGAGACTCCTATGTCCAAGGTGGGGCGTTTCCTGCCTCAGGGGATTCAGGAGCAAGGGAACGAAATCCGGACTTTCATGCCTCGCTACGGCACCATAAACGAGAGGCGGAACCAGTTGCACGAGGTAATCCGGCTTTCGGGCATCAATCTCATTATCAATGATACGGATCATCCGCTAATTATCAAGGTCGCATCGATACAAGCGGCGAGGATGCAGATTTATTTCATTGACAATGAAGAGTTCTTTTATAAAAAGAATATGTTTTTCGACAAAGACGGGAACTTTTATCCGGATAATGATGAAAAGTGCATCTTTTTCGCCCGCGGGGTTCTGGAGACGGTGAAGAAGCTGGCGTGGGCCCCGGACATCATTCATTGCAGCGGGTGGTTCTCATCTTTGCTGCCTTTGTATGTGAAACGCATTTATAAGGACAGTCCTCTTTTTTCCCATACCAAAGTGGTGACCACGCTTTATCCGGAGGGCTTCGACGGGGAGCTTTCACCGGATTTTCCAAAGAAGCTGGCATTCGACAATATTTCCAGCCGGGATATCAACCCTTACGGGCGTTTTTCATTCAAGGATCTTACACGGCTGGCCATTGATTTCTCTGACGGGCTTATTTATGGCGATGCCCAGGCCGGGCCGGACTCTTGGATCGGCGATTTGCTGAAGGACACCAAAAAAGCGGTTCTGGAGTATCCGGGAGACGAAGGTTATGTGGAAAAAATCAATGCGTTCTACGCACGCTTTTTGAAGAAAAAGAAATAAAATCCATGAACATTTCCAGACGGGCGGCATGGTGCCTCCTTGCCGCTGTTTCCTTTTGGGCTGTTTCCTGCAAAACGGATCCGGATTCCATCCTGGGGAACGGGATGCATAGCGATAGCGATTTGGTGGCCAAGTACGATACGGCTTTTTCGATAGAGGCCTTCAGTGTCGCGGACGATTCTTTGATCATGCAGAATGCCAGTACGGTTCTGCTGGGGACTTCGTTCAGTCCGGTATGGGGTTCGGAAGCTTATAATCTCATAGTGCAGCTGTTGACGTTGAGGACGGAGAATGCGGATTATCATTCCGGGAATCTGGATGATGACTTCCGGGTCGATTCCGTGGTCATGTACCTGCCTTATTCCGGCCTGTTTCCCACGCACGACCGGATGGACGGGCGTGCCTGGACTTTTTCCGTTTACGAGGTCACGGAAAAGCTGGTGGACGGTGTGGGGTACGATAGCGCATATTCATCCAATTACCAGGTGCAGTACAACCCTGTCCCTCTCAGCGGCCCTATTACGGTCAACCCCAAGCCTTTCGATACGGTGTACGACACAGTGGCCTATGCCACCCTTGTGACACCTTTGAAAGTGTATCTTTCCAAAGGACTGGGAGAACGCTTGCTGAGCACGGTCTGCTCGATGAGCGAGACGGAGCAAGCGGATCTTTCGGCTTTCCCTAAATATTTCGGAGGCATTTATTTGAAGACCGAGCCTTGCCTGGCAGAAGACGGGACTATTGTGTTCTCGGTTTCCAACCTGTATGCGGAAGGCGCCAAGATTACCGTCTATTTCGACGGGAACGAGACGGGGACTTCGTTCCAGGATTTCATATTGGGGCCGTTGCGTTACACTCAGGTGGAGCGAGACAGGAGCCTGTCTTCGGATCCGCTGTATAAGGCGCAGATGGCAACTGCCGGGGATACGGTCAGCGGGGGACAGAAGCTGTACATAGAGAGTTCGGGCGGCAGCCGTGTCCGTTTCCGGATTCCCAATTTCCCATCAGAGATAGACGGGGATAAAATTGTTATAAATCAAGCTGTTATTGTACTGCCAGAGGTGGAAGGGGATGATTTGTCCATAGGCAGGCCCGGCCAGTTGAGCTGTTTCCGTTATTTTAACCGGGGGACAGAAGCGGAATTGCCCGATGCGTCGGATCCAGGCGGGTATTACGATGAGGATGCCGGAGAGTACCGTTTGAATGTGACTCGGTATTTCCAGCAGCTGGCTTACCTGTGCACCGTAGATTCATCCAATAGGAAAAATTATGACAACTATCTGGATGTCACTGCGATTTCCGATAATCGCTATGAGACTCCGCTCCGAGTGGTCTTGCGTGGCCCCAAGGCGGAAGGCAGTTATATGCGGATGGAGGTTATTTACACGGTTGTGAATGATTCTGTAAACAGGTAAGAATATGTGCGGGATAGTAGCGTATATAGGCAAGAAGCAGGCGTACCCTATTCTGATCAAGGGGCTGCATCGTTTGGAATACAGGGGCTATGATAGCGCAGGCATATGTTTGTACGGGCATAATCGTTTGAATGTCTATAAGAAAAGAGGGAAAGTGTCGGATTTGGAGGAATCCGTGCGAGGGCAGGATGTGAGCGGGACAGTAGGAATTGCCCATACTCGTTGGGCGACCCATGGCGAACCGAGCCAGGCGAACGCCCATCCCCATGTTTCGCAATACGGGGATCTGGTGCTGATTCATAACGGGATTATTGAAAACTACCAGACCATCAAGAAAGAGCTGGCAAAGCAAGGCCGTACTTTTTACAGCGAGACCGATACCGAAGTCTTGGTGCAGTTCATTGATTATATCCGGATGAACAGCAAGATTTCGCTGACAGATGCCGTGCATCAAGCGTTGAGCCAGGTCGTGGGGGCTTACGCGATCGCCATCATGTCAAAGGAAGAGCCTCGCAGCATCATAGTGGCCCGCAAGGGCAGCCCTTTGGTGATAGGCATCGGCAAGGATGAATTCCTGGCCGCTTCCGATGCCACCCCCATTGTGGAATACACCAAGGATGTGGTCTATTTGGAGGACGAAGAAATCGCGGTATTGAGCCTGCCGCTCAGGGGCAAGCCCAAGATGGAGATCACCAATCTGAAGAATGTCAAGAAAGTGCCTCTGATTCAAAAGCTGGAAATGAGTCTTTCCATGCTGGAAAAGAACGGCTTTCCTCATTTCATGCTCAAGGAGATTTACGAGCAACCGAAGACTCTGCGCGATAGCCTAAGCGGACGCATTAATTTGGAAATGAATACTGTTTCGCTTTCGGGGGTAATCGATCACAAGGACAAGTTCCTCAATGCCCGCCGTATCATCATTGTTGGCTGCGGGACTTCCTGGCATGCTGGTTTGGTGGGCGAGTACGCTATTGAGGAGTATGCCCGGATACCAGTGGAAGTGGAATACGCTTCCGAGTTCCGGTACAGGGATCCTTTGGTTTACCCGGATGATGTGGTGATTGCCATTTCCCAGTCAGGGGAAACCGCCGATACCTTGGCAGCCGTCAAGCTGGCCAAACAGAAAGGAGCGTTCATCTATGGTGTCTGCAATGTGGTAGGATCCTCGATAGCCCGGGCTACCGACAGCGGCACGTATACTCATGCTGGTCCTGAGGTCGGGGTGGCCTCCACCAAGGCCTTCACTGCCCAGGTATGTGTGCTGACTTTGCTGGCTCTTGCCTTGGGCAAGCTGAAAGGGACTATCAAGACAAGCCGGTTCGAAAGCATTGTCAGGGCCATACATGAATTGCCGGAGAAAATGGAAGAGGTCCTGAAGAAAAACGCCCAGATTGCCGACTTCGCCAAGATTTTCACCTATTCCCGTAACTTTCTCTACCTGGGCCGCGGATACAATTATCCGTTGGCTTTGGAGGGGGCTTTGAAACTCAAGGAAATATCTTATATCCATGCCGAAGGTTACCCGGCCGCGGAAATGAAACACGGGCCTATTGCCTTGATTGACGCCGAGATGCCAATCGTGGTGATTGCCACCAAGAAGGGAAATTACGAAAAGATCGTCAGCAATATTCAGGAAGTCAAGGCCCGCCAAGGTCGGATTATATCTATTGTGAATGAAGGGGATGTGGAGGTGAAGGCTTTGTCTGATTTTTCGGTGGAGATTCCGGAAACGGAGGAAATGCTGGTCCCGATCCTGGCTTGCATTCCTTTGCAGTTGCTGGCTTACCATATTGCTGTGCAACGGGGTTGCAATGTGGATCAGCCGCGCAATCTGGCTAAGTCCGTTACCGTGGAGTAAGAAAATGCCTGAGGCTTGTTTCATGAATCGCGGACAGCTGCCGGATCGCATTTCGTTCCTGCGGATCAGCTGCATGGCTCGACACCCTCTTCATGGGCCAAGGCTTCGCCCGCCCAGCGGAAAACCTTCTGCCACCTGATTCATGGAATCCGCCATGGGGCGGGGCGGCTCCTGTCATTCACGTCAGATAAACCCGGAAATCCGGCAATCCTCCTTTGAAAAACGCCCCGGCGTGTCTGATGACCGATTTGGGTTCAACGGTTTTGTCCCTTTTCCGCCATCCTTTTTTCTGGAAATCCGGTACAGCATCGTTTTTGCGAAATACCTATGTATAGGTATTGCATTCCATATGCAGAAATTTTATTTTCGCCCGGATTTTGCCGAAAGGGTGATTTTTCGAGAAAGGATTGATTATGACGCTGAACGATTTGAAAGAAGGCCAGCAGGCCATGATTCTGAAGGTAAGAGGCCGCGGGGCATTCCGTCATAGGATCATAGAGATGGGGTTTGTCCGCGGGCAGATGGTTACTGTGCTGAGGTCTGCGCCATTGAAGGATCCGGTGGAGTTCCGGATTCTGGACAGCGAGATTTCTTTGCGCCGTGCCGAGGCTGCGCTGATAGAAGTCATGGTTTGCACGCCTGAAGAGGCTTCCAAGTACAGGGAATTGCAGCCGGGGCATGTGGCTTGCCTTCATCCGCACGAAGACCCTCAGGCCGCGCCGCTGGAACGGGAAATCGACAGTCATTCGGTCATCGAGGTCTGCATGGTGGGCAATCCTAATACGGGAAAGACTTCGCTATACAACGCGCTTTCGGGGGCTTTCGAGCATGTGGGGAACTACAGCGGGGTCACTGTTGATACCAAAACGATAGAGTTCACTTACAAAGGCCATAAGATTCGGCTGACAGACTTGCCGGGGACCTATTCTTTGTCTCCCTATTCCCCGGAGGAAAAGTTGGTGATGGCCTATTTGCTGGAACACAAGCCTGATGTCTTGGTCAATGTGGTGGATGCGTCCAATCTGGAGCGGAACCTGTATATGACCACCCAATTGATAGACATGGATTACCGGGGTGTCATGGCACTGAACATGTACGACGAGCTGCAGGCCTCGGGGGCGGTTCTGGATATGGACAGGCTCGGGCTGCTGATCGGGATGCCGATCGTGCCGACGGTGGGGAGGTCTAAAAAGGGGGTCGATGCCTTGCTCGACAAGATTATCGAGGTCAATGAGGACAGGGACAAGACGGTACGCCATGTGCATATCCCTTATGCCGAAGAAGTGGAAAACAGTCTGCGGCAGTTGCAGGAAGAGATTTGGAAAGACCCTTGGTACGATCAGATTTATTCCTCTCGGTATTTGGCAATCAAGCTTCTTGAGGGCGATGCCGGGTGGGTCGAGGAATCGCATGTCCTGGAGCATCTGGAAGACTTGCAGACGATGGCGGAAAACGAAGGGATCCGTTTGCAGAAGCTCTTCGGGGAGGATGTGGACCAGGTGTTTGCCGACTACCGTTATGCTTTTGTCCGGGGGGCTCTGCGCGAAGCCTACAAACCGGCAGCCAAGGCGGCTTCTTCTGCCAGGCAGGACGCTGAGGATGCCAAGGAAGGCAAGGCTGTGGCGGTGGCTTCTTCCCGCCGCCGGGTTACAGAGAAACTGGACAGGATTCTGACCCATCGGATCTGGGGGTTCCCGATTTTTCTGGCTTTCTTGTGGGTCATGTTCCAAGCTACGTTTACCATAGGGCAGTATCCCATGGATTGGATTGATGCCGGGGTGGCCTGGCTGGCTGGCTGGCTCGACAGTGTGTTGCCTGACAATATATTCCGGGCGGTTTTTGTGGACGGGATCGTGCAGGGAGCCGGAGGCGTGCTTGTGTTTCTTCCTAATATCTTGATTCTGTTCTTTTTTGTGTCAATCATGGAGTCTACCGGCTATATGGCACGGGTGGCGTTCATCATGGATAAGCTGATGCATACGATAGGCTTGCACGGCAAGTCTTTCATCCCGATGATCATAGGTTTCGGCTGCAATGTGCCGGCTATCATGGCTACGCGGACCATAGAAAGCCGCAAGGACCGTCTGATTACGATGCTGATTATCCCTTTCATGTCTTGCAGTGCCCGCTTGCCGGTTTATGTGCTGCTGGCAGGCTTGTTTTTCCCGAAGCATGCCGGGACGGTGATATTCTTGTTGTACTTGTTCGGGATCCTGGTATCGATTCTTTCGGCTTTATTGTTCAGGCATACGATCCTGAAGGCGTTCGACAGTCCGTTCGTGATGGAGATGCCTCCTTACCGTTGGCCCACATGGCGCTCGGTGGGTCGGAGCCTTTGGGTCAGGGGGAAGCAGTACCTGAAGAAAATCGGGGGTATCATTCTGATTGCTTCGATTATAGTCTGGGCATTGGGCTATTTCCCGGTGGGGCCTGAAGCTCCGGCAGGCGTGGAAGTGACACCGGAAATGCAGGCGCAGCTGGACAAGACACATCTGGAACAATCCTATTTGAGCCGGATAGGGCGGTTCATCGAGCCGGTAATCCGGCCTCTGGGCATGAATTGGGAGATGGGGGTCTGCCTGTTGGCGGGTATTTCGGCCAAGGAGGTGGTGGTGAGCACGATGGTCATGATCATGGATCCGGCATCTTCGTTCACGTCGGCGACAGCTTTGTCCTTTTTGGTGTTTGTCCTGCTCTATTTTCCTTGTATCGGGGTCTTTTCAACCGTGGCCAGGGAGAGCGGCAGCTGGAGATGGGCCGTATTCATGGCTGTGTATACGACGGCAGTGGCGTGGATTGTGTCTTTTATTGTCTTTCAGGTTGGGACTTTGCTTTGGTAGCCGGATCTGGCAGCTTTGGCGGGCTGCTGTTCTCCGGGCAAGGGGGCTGTCGCTGTCTCAGTTCCTTTGTCAGGATATTTCCGTGGATATCGTTCCAAGTTCAGGGACTGGCATACTGGATGATGGCGTTCCCGCTGTTTTTTTTGCTCGCTTCGTTGCTTTTTGATGCGGAGAGGCAGGAAATTTTCTTACCTTTGTATCCGTTAGTGGATACTGCGGAAGCAATCTTAAGGCTGGTTCCATGAATCAGGTAGAAGCGGCTTTTCCGCTGGTGGGGTGAAGCCTCGGCCCGCGGAAAGGGTGCGCAGGGGCTATGCGGCCAGTCCCGCTGGGATCGCAACTGTCGGGAAAGCGGGCGGGAGCTGTCCTGCATGCCATGCAAGCCAGGTTCATGGGATTCGTTTTAACCCAAATCGGTCATTAGACATTGGGGAGATTGCCCGCGTGTGTCATGCAGCATGCTTCTGGCCTAGCCGAAGGCGTAGCGAGAAACAGGATGCGGACAGAAGCGGGCAAGATGCCCGAAAGCCACATTTTCCCGATCAGAAACGGACACGGCGTGTCTAATGACCGATTTGGGTTTAAGTTGACTGTAGAGAAGATGCGTTGCTTCTTCCGGATTTGGCAGTGTTTTTTTGTTTCGGGAAGAAAATTCGAATGGGGCAATGCTTCCAGTTTTATCATCAATTAATCAAGATTATGTTTGACAAGAAGGTTTATGCTGCTCGCCGTGCCAAATTGAGGCAGAGCCTGAAGGGCGGGCTTGTTTTCTTTCCAGGCAACCCAGAAGTGCCTTGCAACTACGCGGGTAATACCTATCCATTCCGGCAGGACAGCAATTTCTTGTATTTCTTTGGTTTGCAGAAACCGGACATGTATGGTGTCATAGATTTGGATGCCGACAAGGATTATCTCTATGCCGATGACCTGACCATGGACGACATCATCTGGATGGGGCATCTGCCTTCGGTATCCGATATGGCGGCTACGGTGGGTGTCCAGGATACCGCTCCGGTGGGAGAATTACGCGATTTGCTGCATAAAGCGGCCTTGAGCCGGCGGCGGGTGCATTTCGTGGCACCGTACAATATGCAGATTGCCCAGAAGATGAGCGAATGGCTTTCGATACCGGCAGCCAAGCTGAAAGACAGCCAGTCGGTGGAGCTGATCAAGGCTATTTCCGACCAGCGTTCCATCAAGAGCAAGGAAGAACTGGCCGAAATCGAAATCGCGATGGATATTGCCTGCAAGATGCATACCACCGCGATGAAGATGTGCAAGCCGGGGACTTATGAATACCAGGTCGCCGGCGCCATGGAAGGCATCGCTTTGCGTCACCACGGCGGGATGTCCTTCCCTCCGATTGTGTCGATCAACGGACAGACGCTGCACAACCACGATCATAGCAATCTTCTCAAGGAAGGCCGCATGATGGTGGCCGACGTGGGGGCTGAAGCCCATAGCAACTATTGTTCGGACATTACCCGTTCCACGCCGGTGGGTGGCAAGTTCAACGCTCGGCAGAAAGAGATTTACGAAATCGTGTTGAAGGCCAACATGACCACGATTGAGACCTTGAAGCCGGGTCTGCCTTACCGTGATTACCATATTGCGGCTTGCAAGGTGATTGCGCAGGGCTTGAAGGATCTCGGCTTGATGAAGGGCGATGTGGAGCAGGCGGTGATGGAAGGGGCTCATGCCATGTTCATGCCGCACGGCTTGGGACACATGATGGGCTTGGATGTCCATGATATGGAAAACATGGGCGAGAACTTGTTCGGCTATGATGATGAAATCAAGCGTTCCGACCAGTTCGGCCTGTCTTATCTGCGTCTGGGACGTAGGTTGCAGCCGGGCTTCGTGCTGACGGTGGAACCGGGCATCTACTTCATTCCGGCTTTGATTGATATGTGGAAGAGCAAGGACAAGTTCACCCAGTATATCGACTACGAAAAAGTGGAAGCATACAAGGATTTCGGCGGTATCCGGATCGAGGACGATGTCCTGATTACAGAAAAGGGCTGCAAGGTTCTTGGACAGCCTATTCCCAAGACGGTGGCTGAAGTGGAAGAAGCCTGCGCCAAGGAATAGAACGGGGATTCGATGGCAATTTATTAACTTCAGCGACATGCCGGAATGGGAATGCCTGTTCTGGCATGTCACACAAAAAACACAACAACATGAAAAAAGTGATTATCGCATTGGTTACGGCCATTGCAGTTGGCTGTATGGCCATGATTCAACCGGCTAAGGCTGGCGGTGTTTATGACGGTCTTGCTCCAAAATCCTCGGTCTTGGGTGTGAGATTGGGTTTGTCTGGGATTGTGGGTGCCAATGTGACCTATGATTATTCTTTGGCCCGGGTATGGAAAGGTTCGTTCACGATTGGTGGCGATATTGGCTACATGTGGGGTCAACGTGGTTACGTACATAGGGTCGATGGTACAAGGGTTGGCGATAGGGGATCGAATAATTATGTTAATTTTAGAATTCGGACTACTTATCGTTTGAACGTGGTGGTTCCCGAATGGGAAGTCTATGCTGGTGTGGCTCTTGGTGGAGGTTTTAATGCTTGGCGGGATTATGCAGATCCTCACGGTGAGGTTGTGACTGTTACGGGAACGTATGGCTTTTGTTCTGGTGCTTTCATCTTGGGTACATCCTATTGGTTCACGGATGCTATCAGTGCCAACTTGGAATTTGATTTGGGAAATTGGGAGCAGTCGTGGGTCAACCTCGGTGTCAACTTCAAGTTCTAATCGGAAAATTTCTGCCTGAACGGGCATCGATACAAGAGCCTCAATCCTGCAATGCAGGGTTGGGGCTTTTTTCGTACCTTTGCGGCCCGGGAAGTTAACGTTTTAAAACCAAAATACCATGTACGGAAAATTTCAACAATTCCTGCAAGAGGAACTCAAAGGGATTCGTGATGCCGGTCTTTACAAGGACGAACGGGTCATCATCACGCCTCAAGGCGCGGACATCAAAGTGAACGGCGGTCAGGAAGTTCTGAACTTCTGCGCCAACAACTACTTGGGCTTGGCCAACAGCCAGCGTCTGATTGCCGCTGCCAAGAAAGCCATGGACGAAAGAGGCTACGGCATGAGTTCGGTCCGTTTCATCTGCGGTACCCAGGACCTGCACAAGGAATTGGAACGCAAGATTGCCGAATTCTTCGGGACGGAAGACGCTATTTTGTACGCGGCCTGCTTCGATGCCAACGGCGGTGTGTTCGAACCTCTTTTCACCGATCAGGACGCTATCATTTCCGATGCCTTGAACCACGCTTCGATTATCGACGGGGTTCGTCTTTGCAAGGCTAAACGTTACCGCTATGCCAACGGCGACATGACCGAACTGGAAACCTGCTTGAAAGAAGCCCAGGCCCAGCGTTTCCGTATCATCGTTACCGACGGTGTGTTCTCGATGGACGGCAATGTGGCTCCTCTGGACAAGATTCTGCCTTTGGCTGAAAAGTACGATGCCTTGGTAATGGTGGACGAAAGCCACTCGGCCGGTGTCGTAGGCAAGACGGGTCGCGGTGTTACCGAACAGTTCGACTGCCGTGGCAAGGTGGACATCCTGACCGGTACCTTGGGCAAGGCTTTCGGCGGTGCTGTGGGCGGATTTACCACCGGACGCAAGGAAATCATCGACTTGCTGCGTCAGCGTTCGCGTCCGTACCTGTTCTCCAACTCCATTCCTCCGATGGTAGCTGCTGCCGCTATCGAAATGTTCAGCATGATCAGCGAAAACAACGACTTGCAAGACAAACTCCATGCCAACACCGAATACTTCGTCGGAAAGATGAAGGAAGCCGGCTTCGACATCAAGCCTACGCAGTCGGCTATCTGCGCTGTGATGCTGTACGATGCTCCGCTTTCGCAGAAGTTCGCTGCCAAATTGCAGGAAGAAGGCATCTACGTTACAGGTTTCTATTACCCGGTTGTGCCTAAGGGACAGGCTCGTATCCGTGTCCAGGTTTCGGCTGCCCACGAAAAGGCTCACCTCGACAAGTGCGTGGCTGCTTTCACGAAGATTGGCAAGGAACTCGGTGTTTTGAAGTAGACGGGCTGGCTTGGCTGGAATGGTAGGTCAGGCTCGTAGCAAGGCTTCACTATGGAAGATCCTTTTCACGGAAGAGTGTCTTGAATGGTGGAGCCTTAACTATTTTTAACGCTATTGGCCATGGGACGAACCTGTTTTTGCTTATTTTTGCAAGGGATGGATTTCCAAGTCGGAATCTGGAAAAACGCAAGCCATGGGAAAAGAGCATTACATTCGTTTTGATTGGGCCATCAAGAGGCTGCTGAGGCAGAAGGCTAATTTCGGGGTACTGGAAGGATTCCTGACGGTGCTGTTGGGGGAGAAGATACGGATAGTGGAGCTGTTGGAGAGCGAGAGCAACCGGATGAGTAAGGAGGACAAGTCTAACCGTGTGGATATCAAGGCTCTCAATAGCAAGGGGGAGATTGTGATCATCGAGATACAGAACAATCGTGAGAAATATTATTTGGAGCGGATATTGTACGGGGTGTCGAAAGCGATAACCGAACATATCGACCGGGGTGATGCGTATGACCATGTGAAGAAGGTGTACTCGATAAGCATCCTGTATTTCAGCTTGGGCAAAGGGACGGATTACCTGTACCAGGGGAAGACCGAGTTCAGGGGGGTTCATACGGGGGATTCGCTGGATTTGACGGCGAAGGACAAGGATGCGCTGCTGCCGAGGGTTCCTTCTGATGTTTTCCCGGAGTATTATCTGCTTCAAGTGAACGAGTTCGACAAAGTGGCGGTGACTCCGTTGGAAGAATGGGTGGAGTACCTCAAGACGGGGGCAGTGCGTGAGGGTACGAGGGCCCCAGGCTTGGATGCTGTTCAGAAGCATTTGCAATATTACGCGATGAGCAAGGCGGATCGGCAGGCTTACGACCGTTATTGCGAGAATATAGCGATAGAAAAGGATGTGATGGAGACGGCACGTAGCGATGGCTGGCAAGAGGGATGGGAGCAGGGAAGAGAAGCCGGCTGGGAGGCTGGCCGGAAAGAAGGACAGGAGAAAGGACGGGAAGAAGGACGAGAAGAAGGACGAGAAGAAGGACGAGAAGAAGGCCGTAGAGAAGAACGGATGGATTTGGCTCGGAGGCTGAAATCGGCGGGTTTTACTTTGGAGCAGATTGCCTCTTTCACAGGATTGGATTTGGCCTGTCTGGCAGATTTGCAATAGAGCATGAGATGGCATGCGGGCGGTTTGCAGGATGTTTGCGAGATGGTGGATCCGGTTTTGTTTGCGGATGTTTTCTCTGAAGATTGCAAAAACCGGTCGATGACCGGTGTCTGAGTTTCTTTGAAAAACTGCTGAATTTGAGAAATATGAAACAGATAGAAACGGGATTGTCACGGGAAGATGTGACGGTTGTCCGGGAAGAGGATTTGGCTACGACCCATAAGTCCGGCTCGCTGGAGGTCTATGCCACCCCTGCCATGGTGGCGTTCATGGAAGAGACTTGCTGCAAATTGCTGGAATCTTATATGGACGAAGGCGAGACCACGGTGGGTATCGCGATGGATGTGAAGCATACCAAAGCGACTTTGATTGGGATGTACGTGCATTGCAAGGCGACATTGTTGGCGGTGGAAGGCCGCAAGTTCGTGTTCGAAATCGAGACGCGGGACGACCTTACGCCTATCGGTAGCGCCCGTCATGAGCGGTTTTTGGTTCAGAAGGAGCCGTTTATGGAAAAGGCGTTGAAGAACAAGTCCCATTGCAACGGGCTGTAAGGATAGGGGCGTAAAAGGCATTTTGGCTCTTTGGGGAGGGAGGGTGTATCAAAATAGGCATTTGAAATCACCCTCAGGCGGCGTGTCAGAGTGAGTAAGATGCAAGGCGCTGAGAGCGAGAACGAAGGAGCGTACTGAAGTACGTGACTGAGTTCGAGACTCGATAGCAACGAAGCAGATTGCTCATTATGACACACCGCCAAAGATAGGATGCGGTTCGGTACAGGCGGTGCAAGCCGAATGCAGAGGCAAGGCTTGCTTTTTTTAAGGGATATTTGTCAACGGAGTTGACAATATAGGATGCGCCTCGGCATAGCAGCCAAACTTCGTTTGGCATTGCTGAAAGCATTATTGGATTGGCAAGCTCAAGCAAGCTTGGCTTTGTGCTCCAATAATGCTTTCGCTATGCCGAGATGGCTGCTCTTCTCTCGACTTTCACTATATTTTATATACTTTTGTGGTGTCCGGAGGGCGAGGCTTGGCGGGATTTTACGGTTAATATACAGTGGAAGAGAGTGATGCGGCGTACAGTCTGTGGCTTTTGGTTCGCTTCCGGTATTGTTCTTTGATATGAATTCAAGGAGAGAGTGCCTGGGCAGGTTGACTGCATCGGATTGTTTTCTCTTTGTGCGATAAAACCGAGAATGCCAAAGTATATTGCCAAAACCTATCAAGGGTTGGAAGAAACCCTTTCCCAAGAGCTTGCGGGCTTGGGCGCTACCGATGTGACTCTTTCCAAGCGGGCCGTTTTGTTCGATTGCAGCCAAGAAGTCCTTTACAAAGCCAACTACCTTTGCCGGACGGCTTTGCGTATTTCAAAAATCCTCAATGAGTTTGAGATAAGCAAGGAAGAAGAACTCTATGACAGGGTTTACGAGATGCCGTGGGAAAAGATTTTCCCGGTAGATGCTATGTTCATGGTCGATTCCTCTTCTTTGGAATCGGTTTTCTCTCAGTCCCGTTTTGCTTCTCATTATGCCAGGATTGCCATTTTGGATCGTTTCCGCCGTGTGCTGGGGCAGAAGCCATCGGTAGATAGCGAGTATTATACCATCAGGGTCGAGGTTTTTATCCGTAAGAACCATTGCGAGGTCTTGCTGGATGCTTCCGGCATGGCACTCAACCATCGGGGATACCGCAAGCCGGCATCGGAGGCGTTTAACGAAGTCTTGGCATCGGGTCTGTTGAAGTTGGGCGGCTGGAACCCGGACACGGATTTGTACGTGCCTTTTTGCGGAAATGGCATTGTGGCGGTGGAAGCTGCCATGCAGGCCATGAACATGCCGGCTGGCTATTACCGTACAGGATTCTCTTTTGAGTATTGGAACGATTTCGATCCCAAATTGTGGAAAGAAGTCAAGGCGGAGGCTATCGATGCGATTCATGACCCGGAAGGGACGGTCTGGGCGTCGGATAGCGACCCTTTGATCGTGGAATCGACGGGTGAATTCTTGAAGAAGATCCGGATGCATCAGGATGTGGACCTCTCCATTTGCGATTTCATGAGAGGGAAACGTCCGCAGAACATGGGGGAAATGGCGGATTTGACGCTTTGCGTTCCGATGCCGGTGATGAAGCGCGGGGAGGAATTTTCGGCCACTTCTTTTTATAGCGAGTTAGGCAAGGTTTTGAAGGGGAATTATTCCGGATGCACGGCCATGATTTATACCATCCGGGAATCGGATTTGAGGGATTCCCTGATGCTGACACCGGAAAAGGAATACGAACTGAGGGAAGGCATCAAGCCGGCATTCCTGAATGTCTGCCGGGTCAGGTAGCTCTGGTTCGCGCTGCTTCGCATGGCAGGCCGGGTTTGCGCAGAGACTTTGCATTTTCTTAAAAATTTGTAAGTTTGCGGCCGGAAAGACTGCCGGTTCCGGCATTGTTCCAGGACAGGCGGCGCAGGAGTGTTTCCGCGTGGGAAGAGGCGGGATGGAGCATCGGGTTCCGGCGGCGTTTGCCGGAGACCGGGGACAAGACATGAAACTAAAAAACACGAATAAATGAAAAAGATTCTTTTGTCTGCAGCCTTGATGATGACTGCCTGCTTTGCTTTTGCCCAGCAACTGCCTTCGGTCACGGTAACGGACCTGAACGGCAAGCAGATCAATACTTCCGAGTTGTCGAACGATGGCAAGCCCATGATTATCAATTTCTGGGCAACATGGTGCAAGCCTTGCCTCAAGGAAATGAGCGCCATCAACGATGTATATATCGACTGGCAGGATGAAACCGGCGTGAAGATGTACGCTGTCTCCATTGACGATTCCCGTTCTTCCGCCCGGGTGAAGACGATGGCCAACGCCCAGGCATGGGACTTCGATGTGCTTCTGGACGTGAACGGGGATTTCAAGCGTGCCATGAATGTGACGAACCCGCCTCATGTGTTCGTGGTAGACGGGCAGGGCAACGTGGTGTTCCAGCACAATGGGTACTCTGACGGGAGCGAGGAGGAATTGATAGAGGTGGTCCGCAAGCTGAATGCCGGCGAACCCATAGAACAGCAATGAACTCTCTATAATGCCATTTGGGGGGCCAAGGAACGCAAGGCCAGGAAGGATTCGTTGAAAAGGCTCTCCGAATAGGGGAAGAGGGAGGCTGCCGGTACTTGCCGGTGGCTTCTGGTATTTTACTAAAGCAAACCGGCCGTGGAGCCGTATATTAATGTTATCCCGCATGAAATTGAGAAAAATAGCGTTTGCTGGATTGGCGGCAGCTTTGATTTGCCCGTTCGCGGGTCATGCCCAGGAAAGCAAGTTCGAGGAGATGTTAGGGCGTGGTACCCTTTCGGGGAATATCCAGATCGATGCCCAGATGTACTTCAAGGATTCCTTGATCGGGGTTCCTGAAGTTCCTGAAAAGCTGCGGAGCAACAGTTTTGCGTATTTGCAGTACACCAACGGGAAGTTCTCGGTCGGTGCTCGTTTTGAAGGCTATTTCAAGCCGATGCTGGGCTATGATGCCCGTTTGGACGGCTGGGGACTGCCTTATTATTTTGCTCGTTTCAGCGGGGACATCATTGATGTGACGGCAGGTTCGTTCTACGAACAGTTCGGTTCGGGCATGATCCTGCGGGCGTATCAGGATTGGAACCTGGGCATTGACAATGCTATCAGCGGGGTGCGCGCCATCATCCGGCCTGTGGAAGGTATCACGATCAAAGGCATCATCGGGACGCAGCGTCATTTCTGGGATCATGTGGGTTTGATCCGCGGAGTTGACTTGGATCTTGCTTTCAACGATTTCATCAAGCCGATGCAGAGCTGGGGTACGAGGATTACCTTGGGCGGTAGTTTCGTTTCCAAGTTCCAGGAAGCCGGAACCAAGCTGGTGATTGAGAATACGGAAAACGGATTGACTCCCTACCAGTTGAACCTGCCGGAAAACGTAGGTTCGGCGGCTGCCCGTTTGAACATCGAGAGCGGTGGTTTTACCTTGGGCGGGGAATACGTGTACAAGGCCAACGACCCTTCGGCTGAAAACGGTTACATCTACCGTCCCGGCCAGGCTATCTTGCTGAACGCGGGCTATTCGATGCGTGGTTTCGGTATCTTGTTGCAAGCCAAGAGCGTGGATAACATGGGTTTCCGGGGCGACCGGGCTGAATTGGGGAACTACGGGATGATTAACTATATGCCGGCTTTGACCCGCCAGCACACTTACAGTCTGGCTTCGCTTTATCCTTATGCTTGCCAGACCCAGGGGGAAGTGGCATTCCAGGCGGATATCCAGTATAAAATCAAGCGGGGAACCGTTTTGGGTGGCAAGTATGGTACGGATTTGAAGTTGAACGCTTCGGTGGCCTTTGCTCCGGAACATACCAATATCACCAGCGCGGAGGAAGGCGGGACTACGCCGGCCCAGGGCTCGTGGGGCTACGATGTGAAGCCGTTCCATATGGATGCCGACAATATCTATTTCATCGATGCCAACTTGGAGATTGCGCATAAGTTCAACAAGAATTTCAAGATGACCTTGATGTACATGTTCGAGCTGTATAACCAGGAAGTGGTGGAAGGTCATGGCGAGCCGAGGGCCTATGCGCACATCGCCGTGGGTGATTTCACATACATGTTCCTGAAAAAACATGCCTTGCGTCTTGAATTGCAGTATTTGCACACCAAGCAGATTGATCAGGACTGGTTGATGGGGACCTTGGAGTACACGTTTGCTCCCTCTTGGTTCGTGTCGGTTTCCGACCAATGGAATGTGGGCAACAACGACAAGAACCGCCGGTTCCACTACTATTATGTTTCGGCGGGCTATATCCATGATGCGACCCGTATCTCGTTGTCATACGGCAAGATCCGTCAGGGTATCATGTGTTCCGGCGGGGTTTGCCGCGAGGTGCCGGCTTCGAACGGGGTGATGCTGACATTGAGTTCGTCGTTCTAAATGTTTAAAACGGCTTGTTGCGGCAAGCAGGAAAGGAAGGAGAAGATTATGAAGAGTTTGAAATATATCGGAATAGCGGTGCTGGCAGGAGTCGGGTTGCTGGCCGCCTCTTGCGACACGATTGAGGAAGGCGACCGTAAGCATGAGTATACCGGGCCGATTTCCAGCGAGAGGATGATTTTGCTGGAGGATTATACCGGGGTAAAATGCATCAATTGTCCGACCGCTGCGGCCGAGATTACACGCTTGCAGGAATTTTACGGCGATAACTTGATTGTGGTGGGTGTGTACCCTCTCCTGCCTGATGGCTTGACCAAGCCTTATGATCCGAGCCGTGATCTGAGGACAGATGTGGCGCAGACATGGGCAAGCGCTTTTGCCATTGAACAATTTCCTATGGGGATGGTGAACAGGCAGGAAGTGACAGGCTACGCGGAATGGGGTGGATCCATTGCCGAGGTCATCAGCGAAGGCCTCAATTATGTGAATCTTTCCGTTTCGGCCAGTCTGCCTACCGATACTACAATCGCGGTCAATGTGGAAGGCAGCTTTGTGGAAGATTATGAAGCAGACGGGGCTGTGAATATGATAACCATGATTCTGGAAGATAGCATAGTTGCACCCCAGCTTACGGGTTCGGGGGTTAATGGCGGCTATGTCCACAATCATGTATTGCGGGCAGTCATAGGTCCTGAATGGGGAAGCCAGGTGGCTTCGGAAGCTCCCGCTCGTGGAACAGCTTTTTCGGCATCTTTGACAGGTTCTGTCAATTCAGGGTGGCGGAAAAACAAATTGTCGGTAGTTGTGGCTATTGTGAATGCTTCGAGCCATGAAGTAATCCAAGCGGGCATTGTCCATTTGGGAGAAGAGTAGGGCATTGATGCGGGTGATTTGTGCGGGTGATTTTCTCTGGGTAAGGGAATTTTTGTATTATATAATTTTTAATTTTTAGTGTAAGAAAATGAAAAGGTTTTTTGTTAGCGTGGCTGTGGCTGTGTTGGGTGCAGGTATGGCCTTGGCTCAAAATTTCACAGTGAAAATCAATGATCAGGAAATGACTGACGGTTCTACGGTGCGCGTTGAGCAGGTGGTGGATCCTAATGACTGGAATCTGGAGATGGTGCAGGCCCATTTGGCCTTGACCAATACGACGGATGATGCCTTGACCGTTACCTCCTCTTTGTCTCCTGTAACGGAACTGGCGGACGGTGCTTTCTTTTCCGATTGCACAATGGGTAGCTGTATGCCTGGTTTTGATGGTAAAACCATATCCATTCCTGGCGGTACGACCCTTTCCGACGATGCTGGTATAGCATGGGCATACGATTATACTCCTGCAACGGGTGATTACTCTCCCTGGTCTTTGAATATTACCTACACGGACAACACAGGTTACAGTATCACTTGCACCATAGAGTTTGTGCCTCTTCAACCTTCGGCCAACGAAAGCTTGAATTCCGTGGCCATTGCCGCTTACCCCAATCCGGCATCGGATGAAGTTACTTTCAGCCTGGGCAATGTGAAGGCTGGTTCCAAGCTTGTCCTGCGCGACATGAGCGGCCGCACCGTCAAGATGGTTGACGCTCAAGCCGAAGTGCGCATGGATGTGGATGGCTTGAACGCCGGTGTTTACTTCTACACCTTGGAAGAAAACGGCAAGGCTGTCGTTACCCGTAAGCTTGTGGTTCGATAGTTCAGTTCACTCAAAAGCAGCGCATCGATTGCTGCTTGTCTTTGACCTTTTATGGAAAACGGTATCGGAGAAAGTTTCTCTGATGCCGTTTTTTCATGCCGATTCTTTCCAATGTTTGCAATATTGGAAAGAATTGGAAAGAATATGGAGGTAAGATATGCTTTTGTTCGCACCTCTTTCCGGTCGTTGTGGCTATCGCGAACCCGTTTCTTTCCTTTGGGGTGGTTTTTGTTTTGATGCCTATTTTTGTAAATAGATTACAGAAATCATGGATTTGTTTATTTTTTTTATATCTTTGGCAGCCTCTTTTTGTATTTTGTTTAAAAGAGTTTTCGCCACAATTGATTCGCTATGATTATTGATTTCAGCATAGAGAATTTTGCATCGATTAGGGAGAAGCAAATTTTGTCTTTTGTTGCCAAGAAGAATATTCATCATCTTGCGGATTATTACACGGTATCCTTGGCTGGATATAAATTGCTTAAGGTGGCATTGATTTACGGAGCCAATGCATCGGGAAAGACTACGGTTTTAAAGGCATTGGATTTCTTGCAGAAACTGGTTTGTTTGCCGAAAAGATCTAAAACAGACGGAATAGGTGTACGTCCTTTTTTGATGGATGAAGTTTCCCGGAAGCAGAATACCGTATTTGAGATTCGTTTTATCCAGCAGGGGCAGGATTATTATTACCGTATCGAATTCAATGCAGCCTGTATTGTCAATGAAGTGTTGAAAACCGGAAAACGCGGCAGAACAGTTTATTCTCGGATGACGGATATCGAAAAGCAGTTGACTGTCATCAAATGGGGTACGTTTGAATCGTTGACCGATAAAAATGTCCTTGGGGCATTGATAACAAACACCTTGTGGAACGAATCGGTCATATGCGGTTTTCTGAAGACCAACATGGATCAGCCGGTGCTCCGTTCTGTTTCGGATTGGTTTTTGTTGTATTTGAACAATATGGTGATGCCGAGGCATGATTTGTCCTCTTATGTGATTACTCAGATTGATGAAGGTAAAATTTTAAAAGAGAAATTGTTGTCGATTTTGAATAAAGCGGACTTCAACATTTCGGATATATTGATTCAAAAGGGGGCTTCCATAGGAGACATAAGGACGATGCAAATTCCATTTGAGAGGAAACCTGCATTTATCAAGCCCATGCAGGGGACTCCCGGATTTGAAACTTTGGATCTCAAGTTCCAGCATGATAGCAATGGCATGCATTATTCAGATATAAAATTCAATGAAGAATCGTTGGGGACGCAACGTTATTTTGGATTGGCCGGTATTTTATACCGCTTGGTAACAAAAGACACTTGCTATTGTTTGGATGAATTGGAAAGTTCCATCCATCCGGAGCTTGCCAAGCATTTCCTTTTGACGTTTTGTGTCAATGCCAAGCATTCGCAATTGATAGCGACGACGCACAACCGGGAGTTTCTGAACAATAAGGACATCTATCGGAACGACATGATCGTTTTTACGGAAAAGGATGAAAATTCTGCAACTACGGTATATAAGTTGTCTGATTTTAAATCCGATGTGGTCAGAGATACGACCAACATACTCAATGCCTATACAGCAGGTCGTTTAGGGGCAGTTCCCAATCTTGGGGATTATTATCTGAATCTGGATGAGGATGAAGGGAAGTAGCCGGGGAAAGGATTTGAGGCGGGCTATCGCCTGCGTGGTGGACGGGGAGACCGAAGTCTGGTATCTGAATATGCTGAAACGGAACGAGCCATCGTTACGTGGTTTGGCCATCAAACCGGAACTCCCTCAGAAGAAGAGTGTACAGGAACAGTTTTGTTGTGTAAAGGCATTGAGCAAAGCTTATTCGGAGGTGATATGGATTGTGGATACTGACACGATAATCCGGGAAACCCGGCAATTTGCAGGGAAAGGTCCTTCTCCCAAGGAAAAGTTGAAGGAATGCTTGACGAAATTGCCTTGTAATGTTGCCTTTATTGCCAATACTCCTTGTCTTGAGTTTTGGTTTCTGCTGCATATGATTCGGACAACGAAATATTACGATTCTTGTGAATCTGTGATAAGGGAAATGGAAAAGTATCCGGTTTTGCCGGGTTATGAAAAGACAAGGCGCTATTTTACCGCCGAGGGAAATGATATCTATTCCCGCTTAAGGTCCTATTTGCCGACGGCGATGAATCATGCTCGGGCTACTGGACGGTTCGATGCCAATCAGTTAGAACGAGGATATTCCAGTATGCATGAACTTTTTGAAATTTTAGGTATTGCTCAATAGTTTTTATCAAATATAGATGCTGGTGTTCTCTAAGATTCGAGGTTGTCAGGAGTAAGTCCGGTGTCGTTTTGAGGACGGTATTTCTGTAAAAGGGCGAGATGTCATAAAGATTTTTATTTTGAAACAGCCTCCTTGGATAGTTTTTATTGTTTCTAAAAGTCAAAGAAGGTGACGCCTATGTCCGGGAGTTGTGTTTCCCGAGCCGGACATGTCCCGGTTTGAGCCAGCGGCCCCGGAAGAGGCGGATCAGGAAGATGGTTCCCCGGAAACAGAGTTCTGTGCACATGGCAATCCAGACCCCGCGCAAGCCCAGGACAGGAGCCAGCAGTGCGGCGAGGGAAAGGCGGACAGCCCAGATGCTGAACAGGTTCATGCAACTGGGGACAAGCGTGCTGCCAGCTCCCACGAAAACCCCGTAAGACACGATGGCCGCTGCGAACATGGGTTCGGCAAAGGCTTCTATGCGCAAGACCTCGGCACCCAGTTGCTTGATTTCTTCCACCGGGCTGAGGATGCCCATCATCTGCGGGGCGGCCACGTACATGATAACTCCCATGAATGTCATCACTGCCATGCCCAGGCCTACGGTCATCCGGGCAAAGCCCCGCGTGAGCTTGTAACGGCCAGCCCCTATGCTCTGCCCCACGATGGTCGTGGCAGCATCCGAGATACCGTAGCCTGGCATGTAGCAAAGGCTTTCGGCCGTGATGGCAAACGAGTTAGCTGCAATGGCAATCGTGCCGAGAGGGGCTACAATCACGGTGGACATGATTTGCGCCCCGCACATGACCGTGCGTTCGAGCGCCATCGGAAGCCCTATGCGCGATGCCCGGCTCAGGCAGCGTTTCTGAGGGCGGAAAAGAGAAAAGCCAGGCCGGGTCTTGCCTCGGGCGAAACCGATTTCCTTGCCGATAGCCAGGGAAGAAGAGCGGAAACAGAGGAATGAACTCATGATGGCGGAAGTGCAAAAAATGGCCACGGCTGTACCCAAGGCCGCTCCTGCCACTCCCATGCCTGCTCCCGGCATCTCGAATTGCCAAGCCCCTATGGAAAGCGTCCGGGTCGGGAAAATGAACAACATGTTGAATACCACGTCCAAGATGCACATCAGCAAGCTTAGCAAGCTGGGGACGCGCATGTTCCCGCTGCATCGCAGCATGCTGCCTGACAGATAGTTCAATTGCAGGAACGGCAAGGATAGTGCGTAGATGGCAAAGTATGACGAGGCTCCGGCATTGATGTCCTCGTTGCCGCCCAGCCATTCTGGCAGCGGGTTGCTGATGCCTACCCCGATTCCTGCCAGACAGAGGCTGCAAAGCCCGGTCACGAAGAAGGCCTGCCTTAGGACTTCCTTGGCGCTTTTGGTATCGTTCGCCCCGATGAAATGCGCCACTTGGACGGAAAAAGAGGTGGCAATGGCCACGCAGAGTCCGTTGAAGAGCCATGTGGTGGTGGACACCAAGCCGATAGAGGCGGAGGCTTCCGCGCCGAGGCTGCCCACCATGGAGGCATCGATATAAACCATCAGGATGCCGGAAAGCTGGGCCAGGATGGAGGGAATGCTAAGGCGGGCAATCAGGCTGAACCGTTGGCGGCGGCTCATGGGACGCCCGTCCCGGATCAGGCCTAACAGTATGTCCTCTTTTTTCTGCTTTTGCATTTATTGTAAATTCTGTCAGATGGATCGGTCGCAGCCCTGCCGCGGTTCTGTCCGACGGGCTGGATGCAAAGCAGGAATCGGTCAGGTTTCCCTTTTTGCGGTGTCGGATCGCGATATGGGGTTTTGATGGGAATTGGTCATTCCCACCGTTTCAATACGCTGTGCAGGCGTTCCAGGCCGTCCTGCAGCCTTGGGCGCGGGCAGGCGATGTTGAGCCGGAGGAAATCCTCGCCTCCCGGGCCGTATATCGTGCCGGGACTGAGCATCACCTTGGCATCGTGCAGCAGTAATCCCGCTAATTCGTCCGAACGCAGGCCGCTGGCTTTGATGTTGATCCATGGCAGGTAAGTGCCTTCCAAGGGCAGGATGGGGTATCGGGGCAGCTTTTCGGAAAAGAATCGCAGGACATGCTGATAGTTCTCCCAAAGATAGATACGGAGCGCGTCTAACCAATCTTCTCCTTGGTCGTAAGCGGCTACCAAGGCTTCCACGCCGAAAGGGTTCACATCACATACTTCATTGATATTGATTGCCTTGTCTATTTTTTCCCGGATTCCGGTATCGGCTGTTACGATATTGGAAATCTGCAAGCCTGCAATGTTGAAAGCTTTGGTAGGGGAGTTGCAGGTGGCCGAATGCGTCAGGAATTCCTGGGAAAGGGACGCGAAAGGCGTGTAGTCGTGGCCGGGATAGGTCAGTTCGCAGTGGATTTCGTCAGCGATGACAAAGACATTGTTCTTGAGGCAGATTTGTCCTATCCGGAGCAGCTCGTCCCGTGTCCAGACCCTGCCTGCCGGGTTATGCGGGTTGCAGAGAATCATCACCTTGGCCTTCGGGTCGGAAGCTTTGGCTTCGAGCTCTTCAAAATCGATGCTGTAAGCGTTGCCCTCGTAACGCAGCTGGTTGGCAGCAAGCTCGCAGCCGTTGTTTCGGATGGAAGAGAAAAAGCAGTTGTAGGCCGGGGTCTGCACGATTACCTTGTCGCCTGGCTGGGTCATGGCTTTGAGGATGGCCGAGATGGCAGGGACGACTCCGGAAGTGTAGATGACCCATTCAGGCTCGATTTTCCATCCATGACGGCGTTCGAACCAGGATTGCAATGCCCGGTAGTAGGCATCGGGTACTTTGGTATAGCCGAAGATACCGTGGGCGACCCGTTTCCGTAGGGCTTCGATGATGGCCGGAGCGGTCTGGAAATCCATGTCGGCGACCCACATGGGCAGTACGCTCTCGTCTTCGGGTGTGTCCCATTTGTAAGAGTTGGTTCCACGGCGGGGAATCAGGGTGTCGAAATCGAAGTTCTTCATCTTTTTGCTGTTAGGAAAGCCTGCCGGGCCTCATGCCGGGAAGGCCGCTGCAAAGTTAACCCAAATCGGTCATTAGATTTTGGGGAGATTGCCCGCTTCTGTCGGCAGCATGCTTCTGGCCTTGCCGGAGGCGGGCCACGTCGAGGCGTAGCGAGGAGCAGGATGCGGACAGAAGCGGGCAATATGCCCGAAAGCCTCATTTCCCTAACCGAAAACAGATCCGGCGTGTCTAATGGACCGATTTGGGGTTAAGGCATGTTCTGCAAATCGGGTCGGATTGGAGGAGTGCCTTGACACGGGCAAAGGCAAAGCCGGGCAAGATGCGAAATTAAGCAAGCCATGATTGCGGAGAGGTATACGGATTCCTTGAAGGTAGACCCCGATTCCGGTATGGGGGATTCATGGCCGGGCTTCGTCCTTTTCAACCAAATCGGTCATTGGACTTTGGGGAGATTGCCCGCTTCTGTCGGCAGCATGCTTCTGGCCTTGCCGGAGGCGAGCCACGTCGAGGCGTAGCGAGGAGCAGGATGCGGACAGAAGCGGGCAAGATGCCCGAAAGCCTCATTTTCCCAATCAGAAACGGACACGGCGTGTCTGATGACCGATTTGGGTTCAAGGAATGCATGGAAATAGTCGTGGGTCTTGGTCTCGGTGGGGATGCCGAATTTCTTGCTGTTGTCCTTTGATTCTGCCTTGGATTACCGCGACATACGTTCCATCTTGATGGCTTCAGCCCAGCCTTCGCTTACGGCAGGCATTGCTGAAAATTCCGGCATTGTGGATGCGGCGGCGGTTTTGCGTGCGGCAGCGGAGTATGAAAAGCCTTACGAACCGGCTTGTTTGGAAAATTTCAGCATTGTCAAGACGGATGGGAACATGGTACCGGCATTGTATTGGTCGGCAGACGAGTCGGCATCGAAACCGGCTTGCTTGCGGATTTACCGGGATAATCTTTTGCTCAAGGACAATCTTGACCCTCTGGCGGAGGTGTTTTACGATTCCACGGCGCGGGGCGGCTGGACACATTGCTACGAGATTTGCGAGGTGGATGCCGAGGGCAAGGAGAGCTACCGGATCATGCAGCTTTTGACAATGCCTGCACAATGCAATCTGTATTTGATGGTGTCGCCGGAAGGTGCCGGCACGGTGAAAGGCAGCGGGATGTACGAAGAAGGCACTTCTGCCGTTATCGTGGCCAAGGCTAATCCGGGATGGAAGTTCGATTACTGGAATTTGCAAGGGCAGGTATTCAACGAGTCCGATTCGATTTCGGTCATTGTGGGGACGAGCGCGCGTTTGACGGCGATGTTCTCCAGCGAGACGGCCAACGAGGTCTTGCCGGGGTCGGCCATGCCGGAAATCCGATTGGCTCCCAACCCTGCCGATGAGGCTTTTGTCTTGCAAGGCGTGGATGCCGGTGAAGTGGAACAGGTCATGCTGCTCGATATGCAGGGTTTGGTTCTGAAAACCTGGTCTGGCAAGGCGGATGCTTTCATTGTGGAGGATTTGAGGCCGGGTGTGTACTTAGTGGCAGTCTGTCTGAAGGCCGGCCGGACTCGGGTTCTGAAGCTTGTTGTGCGATAGTTTTCGGACTTTTCATGATACCCCCCGGAGTCTGATGACCGGTTGGGGATAATAGGATTGCCGCGAGCCAACCCGGAAGTTTGGTTTTGGTTGTAGTGCCGGTCCTTGGTGGCCGGCACTTTTTATTTGTTTTCCAGCATGGGAGGAAATTGGCAAGAAGATCGGAACGTGGGACAGCCATGTTGTTGTCGAATCATGATTACAAGATTACAAGAAGTCTGATAAGTAAGCCCGGACCCATAGTTGTAAAATATCCGATAGCGTATTGCTCATAATCAAAGAAACATTGTCATATATGCCGGAAGATACAGCACATCTTCTTCCTTGCGAATATCTTTGCCTGCAGATACGTAAATCTCGAAATTTATATCGCGCAATAATACGGTAATCTCATTTTTTTAGAAGCTGTTTGAATTTATTTGCTTAGGCCATCGGGAGGGGATTTGGAGGGATGGCGCGGCGTTTTTCAAAGGAGGATAGCCCAGCTATCTGAGGTGAAAAACGCAAGCAAGGTCCGAAATAGCCCCCGATGGGCAAACAAAATCCTGAAACCGCCCCTTGAAAATGCATCCTTATCAGGATGGCAAGAAATTTTAACCCAAATCGGTCATTAGACTTTGGGTAGATTGTCCGCTTATGTCATGCAGCATGCTTCTCGCCT
>CALUGT010000007.1 GCA_944320265.1 uncultured Bacteroidales bacterium
TCGGCTAGGCGAGAAGCATGCTGCATGACATAAGCGGACAATCTACCCAAAGTCTAATGACCGATTTGGGTTTAAATTTATTTGTTCAGGCCATCGGGAGGGGATTTGGCGGGATGGCGCCGCGTTTTTCAAAGGAGGATAGCCAAGCTATCTGACGTGAAAAACGCAAACGATAGCGAAAGTCGAGCTTCGCTCAACCAAGACCCGAAACAGCCCCCGACGGGCAAACAAAATCCTGAAACCGGTCCCTGAAAATCCAGCCTTTTCAGGATTTCAAGAAATTTTAACCCAAATCGGTCATTAGACACGCCGAGTCCGTTTCTGATTGGGAAAACGAGGCTTTCGGGCAGATTGCCCGCTTCTGTCCGCATCCTGTTCCTCGCTACGCCTCGACGTAGCCCGCTACGCCTTCGGCTAGGCGAGAAGCATGCTGCACGACATAAGCGAGCAATCTGCCCGAAGCCTAATGACCGATTTGGGTTTAAACAGCTTCTTAGTTTTGAAATGATGCGTTCAAGGAATCGGTTTCGGGAAAAGAAACCGGCCCACGGGAAACAGCGGGATGAATTTGAATCGGGCAAAGCTCGAGGAATGCAATTGGCAGGGGATACCTCTTGGGACGGGCTGCACCGTCCTCGGATATACTACGCGATGTCCGCTACCTTTTGCGGCGTCTTCCTGTCAGTGCTCGACGGCACGATCTGCAACGTGGCCTTGCCGAGCATAGCCAGGCAGCTTCAAGTATCCTCATCCGATTCCATCTGGGTGGTCAACGCTTTCCAGCTGGTCATCATGATGGGCTTGCTGCCTTTCGCTTCTCTGGGGGAACTGAAAGGCTACAAGCAGGTCTATTCGCGAGGAGTCCTTGTCTTTACTGTGGGTTCGCTTTGCTGCGCCTTGTCGTTCAATCTGCTCTCCTTGGCTTTATCCCGCGTGCTTCAAGGCATCGGGGCTGCCATGATGATGAGCGTCAACACTTCGATTGTCAAGCTGATTTACCCCAAGCGTTACCTGGGCCGGGGGGTCGGGCTGAATGCGACGATCGTGGCCATTGCGTCGGTAGCCGGCCCTTCCATCGCGGCGGGAATCCTGTCGGTCGCTTCCTGGCCTTGGTTGTTCGCGATCAACATCCCTTTGGGTATCGTCACTTTCCTGATGGCAAGACGGTTTCTGCCTGACAATCCGGTCAAGGTGTCCGGACGGCGTTTCAACTGGCCGGAAGCCGTGTTCAATGCCCTTGTCTTCGGTTTGCTGATAGGCTCGCTCGAAGCCTGCTCGCACGATATGCCTCTCTCGCTCGTAGCGGTCGGGGTAGTGGCTCTGGCCGTGGTCGGCGTGCTCTATGTCAGGATGCAGAAAGGGGAGACATACCCGATGCTGCCGTTGGATTTGCTCCGGATTCCGGTCTTTTCGATGTCGGTAGCCACCAGCATACTTTCCTTTACTGCCCAGATGATCGGGATGGTAGCGATCCCTTTCATGCTAGCGACGACTTTCGGCTATGATGCTGTCGGGACAGGCCTGATCATGACGGCATGGCCTTTGGTCATCGTGTTCGTGGCCCCGACGGCAGGCTGGCTCATCGGGAAAGTGCATCCCGGAATCCTGGGCGGAGCGGGGCTGTTGCTGCTTTCGGCAGGCTGTTTCAGCCTGGCTTTCGTGTCTGCGGATACCAGCCATGCGGGATTGGTGCTGCGCCTGATGATGTGCGGCGCCGGCTTCGGGATGTTCCAATCGCCCAACAACCACCTTTTGCTCAGTTCCGCACCGACTCAGCGTGCCGGAAGCGCCAGCGGGATGCTGGCCACGGCACGGCTTACCGGCCAGACCTCCGGGGCGGCCTTGGTGGCTTTGATGTTCCATCTCTTCGGGGATTCGGCACCGCATGACGCGATGCTGCTGGCCGGCATCATGGCAATCTGCGGCGCATTCTGTTCCTGCCTCAGGCTGAAAGAGGAATTGCCGCCGGCATGACGGCCTCCCGCCGCCTCAGGCAGAATTACATCCAGCGTTTCCTCTTGGCATAAAAGATGAAACCGATGATGAATACGACCATGACCGCCAGGATGACCCAGAAGACCCAAGCCCTGTCTTGGTAAGGCAGCCCGACATTCATCCCGTAAACGCCGGTAATGAAGGTCAGAGGCAGGAAGAGGGTGGAGATGAAGGTCATGATTTTCATCACCTCGTTGATGCGGTTGGTCTGCATCGAGTCGAAAGTCTTGGACAAGCCTTCGATCAATTCCCCGTTGTCTTCCACCATGTCCCACATCTTCTGATAGTAATCCAGGATATTCCCCCAGTAGTCTTCCATGAAATCCCCATCCTTGGAAAAACCTCTGATATCTCCCGATTCGAACTTGTGGAAAAGCCGGAGCTGCGGCTTGAAGATAGTGTTGAGCAGGATGATGTTCCTTCTCGTGATTGAAATCCGTTCGATGGTGATGTCGGCCCGCTTGTTGAACAATTCCCGGTTTATGGTCTCGATCGTAGCCCCGACGCGAAGCAAAAGCGAATAGGAATCGACCATCAGACGGTTCAGTATGGTGTACAGGAGCGCGTCCGAGCTGGATTTCACAAAGTCGTCCACATTGTCCGGCCGTTTCTCCGTCTGGTCGAAGAAACTCTTGAGCATCCATTGCGACTGGGTGATGGTAATGATGTAATCCTGCCCCCAGAAAATCTTGGCTTCGCGCACTTTGAGGGTCTTTCCTTGCTTGTCGAAACCGGGAAAGTGCAGGATCAAGAAGTTGTAATCATCGTAGATATCGATCTTGGGACGCTGGTTCGTGCTTCGGCAGTCTTCTATATCCAAAGGGTGGAAATGGAAGTCGTCTTCCAGAAACTCCAAATCTTCCTCGCTGGGATTCTGTATATGATGCCATTTCAAGGCACCGAACTCGATGGTTTCAATCATGGCTGTTCCCTTTGGATTTGACGGTCAGACTACATTCCGGTATGTTTTTATCGTTTTTTCCCTTGGGCGATGCCGGCCGGTCGATCCGCAGCGGACGGCCCCGGTCGTTACTTGTCCAGGGCTTTGCCGCATCTCGTTCTCGGTGTGAAACCGATACGGAAGCGTCCTCGTTTCTTTGCTTGAGCAATGCCGAGGCGCAGCCCATCTTCACGGCACGCAAAGGTAGGGAAAAAAAAGCAAAAAATATTACATTTGCACCCCTGTTCCGGAAAAGATACCCGGAAATTCCAAGCGGTGCCAAGACGGATGCCTCCTGCATCGTGCAGAGCATCCGGATGAAAAGAAAATCCGTTGATTTTCATTGCAAAAACTCGAAAAAATGAAGATAAGACTAGACAGCGTGGAAGAAGCCATCCAGGATTTCAAGGAAGGCAGATTCCTTATCGTGGTGGATGACGAAGACCGCGAGAACGAAGGCGATTTGGTGATTGCTGCCGAAAAAGTGACCCCGGAGAAAATCAACTTCATGTTGAAACATGCCAGGGGAGTGCTTTGCGCGCCTATTACCATTTCCCGCTGCCAGGAACTGGAACTGCCGCATCAGGTGGAACACAACACCTCGATGCTGGGAACCCCGTTCACCGTGACGATTGACAAACTGGAAGGCTGTACTACCGGAGTATCCGCCGCCGATCGTGCGGCTACCATCCGGGCTTTGGCCGACCCGAACGCCAAGGCCAGCGACTTTGGCCGTCCGGGGCATATCAATCCTTTGTACGCGCAAGATCTGGGTGTGCTGCGCCGCGCCGGGCATACCGAAGCTTGCGTGGACTTGGCCCGCATGGCCGGGCTTTATCCGGCGGCTGCCTTGATGGAGGTGATGAGTGATGATGGCACGATGGCCCGATTGCCGGAATTGCGCCAGTTTGCGGATGAGTTCGGCATCAAGCTCATTTCGATTGCCGACCTGATCGCCTACAGGATCCGCACCGAGAGCTTGGTCAAGGAAGAAGTGGTGGTCAAGCTGCCTACACATTACGGGAACTTCCAGTTGCATGCCTTTACCGAAAACAATAGCGGGACCCTGCATCTGGCCTTGGTCAAGGGGAGCTGGAACGAGGACGAGCCTATCCTGGTCCGCGTGCATTCTTGCTGCCTGACCGGCGATGTGCTTTCCTCCTGCCGTTGCGATTGCGGGGAACAGCTTCACGACGCGATGGCGATGGTGGAAAAGGCCGGTAAGGGTATTGTGCTTTATATGAATCAGGAAGGTCGTGGCATTGGCCTGTTGAACAAGCTGCGGGCATACAAATTGCAGGATGAGGGCAAGGATACGGTGGAAGCCAACGTCCTCTTGGGTTTCAAGCCCGATGAACGCGATTACGGGATTGGCGCTCAGATTCTACGACAATTAGGCGCGCACAAGATTCGTCTGATCACCAACAATCCGGCCAAAAGGGTGGGGTTGCAGAGCTACGGTATCGAGATTGTCGAGACCGTGCCGATCATTGAAGCGCCGAACCAGTATGACGAGGCGTATTTGAGGACAAAGCAGGAGAAGATGGGGCACGACCTCCATCTGTAAAAAACGATTTTTGACGGCATCTACTTCGTTGCGAGCCTTGCACGGCTTGGTCACGTACTTCACCGCGCAAGGCTCGACACCTCGTATCTGCTTGCCAGAAATCGTTTTTTTCTGCCTGGCCAATCTTGCGTTTGCTCAATAAAACGCCTTTGAGGTAGCCGGTTCCCCTTTACCGCATGTCGATCAGCATCACGTCCGGATGTTTGCTCTGGTCGAAGACAAAGGTGTCCTCGTCGATTTGCGGATTATCGATGTACTTGGTCACGGAATAGACATAAAGCTGGTTTTGCGGCAGGTACATGCTGATTCGGAAAATCCGGTTATCGCTTTCGTTCAGGAAAATCCTGATTTTGAGGAACTCGGAAGCCTCCAATGGAATCAAGTCGATGATATTCCGCATAGACCCTTCAATGTTTTCTTGGCGGATATATTTAGTCCGGTAATATTTCTCGTAGTTCCGTATCAACAGGAAAGGATTCAGGTCCGCCTGCGACTTGTCGTAAGGGAAAACGGACGCTTCCTGGGTGGACTGGGTGTATGTCCAGATATTCCTGGCATCGCAGTAGTATTCATCTTCTCCCATCAGCAACCGGTATTTTTCTCCCGAAATCAGGATGGAACCCGGCTGGCAATCCAGAAAAGCCGTCTGCTCGTCTTTCCCGATGCAAACCATGAACCGGGCTTCCAAGGCTTTCGCAGCATTCATCCATCTGCGGGTCTTGCCGAGATACTGGTGCGCCACCGGGTCGTCGGCGCCTTTTTCGGTCTTGACCGAATTCTGCCCCCCTTCTTGCGCCCGGACACCGCATAAAAGCAGGAACCCGGCAAATACAGTGCAAAATATGAGTTTCATTTTCTGTTCAATTTGCGGACCTCTCTGATCCATTACAAATTCAAGGTCTTGAAAACCACTTCCAATGCCGCCGGATCCTTGATGCGGACCTCCCGGGTCTTCTTGCCATCGAAAGCTCCGACGATACCGGCAGCCTCCAATTGATCCATGATGCGTCCGGCACGGTTGTATCCTAATTTGAACTTGCGCTGAAGCATCGAAGTGGACCCTTGCTGGCTGCTGACCACCATTTCGGCAGCTTCCTTGAACAAGGCATCCCATTCTTCCCCATCCATATCGGCCGCCTTGCCGCCTTCGCCGTTCTCGTCCGGGCATTCGGGCAGCATGTAGGCGGTAGGGTAGCCCCGTTGCGAGCCGATGAATTCCGTGATCCTTTCGATTTCCGGCGTGTCGATGAAGGCGCATTGCAAACGTTTCAGCCCTTCGCCCAGCGAGATGAGCATGTCCCCCCGTCCGACCAACTGGTCGGCGCCGCCTGCGTCCAGGATTACCCGAGAGTTGATTTTCTGGCTGACTTTGAAAGCAATACGGGCCGGGAAGTTGGCTTTGATAAGGCCAGTGATGATGTCGGCCGAAGGCCGTTGGGTAGCGATGACCAAATGGATCCCGACGGCTCGCGCCAATTGCGCCAAACGGGCTATGGGGAGTTCCACTTCCTTGCCCGCTGTCATGATAAGGTCAGCGAACTCATCGATAATCAAGACGATATAAGGCAAGAAACGATGCCCTTCCTCCGGATTCAAGCGTCGCGAGACAAACTTTTTGTTGTATTCCTTGAGGTTCTTGGCACCGGCATCCTTGAGCAGGTCGTAGCGGCTGTCCATCTCGATGCAAAGCGAGTTGAGAGTGCGGACCACCTTGCGAGTGTCGGTGATGACAGCTTCCTCGCTATCAGGCAGCTTGGCCAGATACTGACGTTCAATCTTGTTGAAAAGGCTCAGTTCCACTTTTTTAGGATCCACCATGACGAATTTGAGCTCGGCAGGATGCTTGGAATAGAGCAGGGAAGCGATGATGGCGTTCAATCCGACCGATTTCCCTTGCCCTGTGGCTCCGGCGACCAGCAAGTGCGGCATCTTGGCCAGATCCGCCACGAAGACTTCGTTCGAAATCGTTTTTCCCAGCGCGACCGGCAGGGCGAAACCGCTGTGCAGGAATTTGTCGCTGGTGAGCATGTCGCGCATCGGGACTATCTGCTTCTGACGGTTCGGGACTTCGATGCCGATAGTCCCCTTGCCTGGAATCGGCGCGATGATGCGGATGCCCAAGGCGGAAAGGCTCAGCGCGATATCATCTTCCAAGTTCTTGATTTTGCTGATACGGACTCCGGGCGCAGGCACGATTTCATACAAGGTGACCGTAGGGCCGATGGTGGCCGAAATCTTGTCAATGGCGATGCCGTAGTTGAGCAAGGTGTTCACAATCTGATCCTTGTTGGCCACTAACTCATCTTCCATGTCTTGAATCTTCTGAGACTGGTCGCCGAAGTCTTCCAAAAGATCCAAGGTCGGGAATTTATAGTCGGAAAGTTCCAGCCGGGGGTCGAAAGGGGTGTCGATGCCGAAATGCTCCGGACGGGGTGTCACTTGGCCTGATGCCGGTTGCTCCTGGCTTGCCCGGAGGTCGATCACTTCCATCTCCGCTTCCTCGGCAGGCGCATCTGCCGTGGCGGATCCCGGATGGGAATCCAATTGGGAAGACACTGTCAGAACCGCACTGGACGAGCCGGATCCTTCTTTTTCCGAAGCCGGCTTCTGCAACTGGCGGTCAGGAATATCCGATTCATCTTTCTCGCTTCCGGACTCCAAAGTGTAGACAATGCGGGCGGAGGATGCCGGATCCGCATCCGGCTTGTCTTCGGTCTTGCGCACATGCAGCTCGAATTCCGGTTCCGGGGAAGAGTCTTGCGAAAGCTCTTCCGTGTCTGCCTTGGACGGCGCAGCGGGTGTCCCGAAGCCGTCCTGGCGAAGCCGGGTGGTGAGGGTCATCTGCTCCAGCGAATCTTCTTCCGGTTCTTCCGAAGAATCTTCGACATCTGCCTTCTGCCAAGTCCGAGCGCGTGGTATCCTGGATTCCGGCTGGCCAGCCGGAAAGGCCTGTCCCGGGGCGACCGGTGCCGGACGGACTCTCCTTTTCTTGACCATCTTGATTTTGAGCATATTGTAGCAGACAATCAAGTAACAGGAGAGGAGGAATGCCAACAAAAGAATAAGCCCGGCTTTTCCGATGAGCCCTTGCAGATAGCGGCTAGCGTACATCCCGGCACTGCCCCCGAAGATGTAACTGCTTCCTCCATTGAAGATGCTGCCAAGGAAGATGGAAATCCAGAGCAGCCCGAAGACCATCTGCAGTACAGTCCGGCGCCAATGGATCCGGCGGATGCCAAGCACATGGATCCCGGCAAGGAAGAGGGCCGCCGGCAGGAAGAAGGATGCCAGCCCGAAGCCTTGGTTCACCAAGGCGTATGAAACATAGGCGCCCAGCCGGCCTCCGAAATTGCGCACCTGCCAGCCGTTGTCAGACCAGACGCTGCCTTTTTGCATTTGTTGCACCACATCATAGTCCATCCACCAATAGAAGAAATGGGATAGCATTGAAAGGAAGAGCAAGAGGCTGAGGGCCAAGCATAGGAATCCGGTAATCCGCTTGGCTTTCTGGGTCGGCAGCCCGGCTATGAGCATAGCGATTCTCTGGCTGAATGCCGGTTTTCCAAGACGGGAGCTGCCGTCATTGCCTGATTCCACGCCAGAGTCTTGCAGGCTTTCTTCTGTTTCCTCTTCAATGACCGGTGGTTCCTGAACCGGCATGACAGGTGGTTCGGGCTGCGGGGAGGGTGTTCGTCTTCTATTTTTCGTCATAGTTCCAGGCCTGATAGGATGCGATGGCTGCAAAGATACGGAATGGCAAGAGCAATGGCAACAAACTTGTCCGGCCGCATTGCTTCCAGAGGGAAAAGGCTGCGCGCCGGCATCGCCAGAACACGCTGCAGCAGTGCAGATGCCCGGCAAAATTTGGCAAAAACAGACACCAAGGCGAGAAGCATGGGGAAGCGGAGCCGCCATCTTGACACTTTGCTGCAATGCCAACCACATGAAAAAAAGCCCCAGAGAACTCTGGGGCTTTCTTGCGCTCCCTCTAGGACTTGAACCTAGGACCCTCTGATTAACAGTCAGATGCTCTAACCGGCTGAGCTAAGGAAGCTTGTTTCTCTTCGGGGGCATCCCCCGCGATTGAGGCTGCAAATGTACAGCCTTTTTTGATATCTGCAAACTTTCCGGGAAGTTTTTTTGTAGTTTTTTTTCTTTCCATTCAAAATAAACCGGTTAGGCATCAAAGTCTGTCATGCAGCGAACCGGCTCCAGCCTGAGAGCCTGTTTCGGTTTCGCGCAGGCTGCCAGGAAAGAATCCAGATGGCATGATCCGCGCTCGCAGACCGCACTGCGTTTTTCCAAGAAGGCTGCCTGCAAGAGAAGGTCATCTTCCGGGCAGTTCCGTCACTGAGAAGCTTTTTGAAATCCCTTGCAATCCGGAAAAAGGCGGATTCCCCGGATAGGCTAATCGAATATGTCCGGGCAGATTCTTACTGCAACACGATTTCCTTGATGATCTCTCCATGAAGATTCTCGTTGATAGCCTGGCGGAACATCTCTTTCTTGTACGATAATTCCTGCCGGGCTGCAGGACTGTCGGTTCGGGCGAAGAGCGTTCCGTCACAGACAAAAACCGAAGCGAGATGCTTTGCTTCTTCGGCATCGAGCAATGACATGAAAACTTTCTTGGCTTGTTCCCCCGATAAACGGGCATCCCAGCCGTAGGCATCCGATATCTTCTGGATAATCTCGTGCAAGTCAGAAACTTGAAAATTGTCTTTCCTGTGCTGGTCCATTGTGCTTGGTTTATGGTCGATTTCATTAACCCAAATCGGTCATTAGACTTTGGGGAGATTGCCCGCTTGTGTCATGCAGCATGCTTCTCGCCTAGCCGAAGGCGTAGCGGGCTACGTCGAGGCGTAGCGAGAAACAGGATGCGGACAGAGGCGGGCAAGATGCCCGAAAGCCTCATTTTCCTAACCGAAAACAGCCCCGGCGTGTCTAATGACCGATTTGGGATTAAGCAGGCAGGGGACCCCCCTCTCCCTGATCCGCATGAGGCTTCATGCAAACAGGCTGCTTGCGCATAGGCGTATTCCAGTCCCATGTGGCCGCAGAGTCGTGCCCGGTTCCAGCCCGCGGGTTCACCTGATTTGTTCCGGAATCGCGTTCCGGATAAAAAAGATTCTGTGTTCCACGGATTTATGCAAAAAAAGCTCTTGGACTCGCGTGTGATGGGTATCGCTCAGGAACACTTGGCCGAAATTATCCTGGCCCACCAAATCCATCAACCGGCTCACTCTTTCCTTGTCCAATTTGTCAAAAATGTCATCCAGGAGCAAGATAGGGAACTCGGATTGGATATCCGAGATGTACTGCATCTGAGCCAGCCGCAAAGCCAACAAATAGGATTTCTGCTGTCCCTGAGATCCGCAGCGGCGTACCGGATAGGCATCGAGCAGCAGTTCCAAGTCGTCCTTGTGCGGGCCGGACGAGGTATATTGCAAGAACCGGTCTCTCTGCGCCGATTCACGGAGGCACTCTTCCATGCTTTTCTCTCCCAAGGCCGAGCGGTAAGCCAAGGAAGCGTCTTCGCCTTGACCGGCAATTTCCCTGTAATAGCGTTGAAAGACAGGGATGAAAGATTCCACGAACTTCTTGCGTTCAGTGTAAAGCGGGCTGCCATGCTGGCAAAGCTGGAAATCAAAGACCTCGAGCAAGGAAAGATCGATATTGTCCTGCTTGAGCAGGCGGTTGCGTTGCTCGAGGGCTTTGTTGTAAAGTATAAGGTGTTCCAGATAAGGATGATTGAATTGGGAAATCACGGTGTCGAGGAATTTCCGCCGCAGATCGCTGCCTCCATGAATCATTTCCTGGTCGTAAGGACTGACCATGATAAGCGGGATGCGCCCTACGTGCTGGGACATCCTTTCGTATTCTTTCTGATTGAATCTAAGGGACTTCCGTTGTCCTCTCTTTTGGACAAGGTTCACTTGGGCTTCGGCATCTCCCTTTTCATATAAACCATTGATGGCAAAGTAGTCCTGGCCATGACGGATGCTGTCGCGGTCGGCAGATCCGAAATAGCTTTTGGAAAAGGAGAGGTAATGAATCGCGTCCAGGAGGTTGGTCTTGCCGCTGCCGTTGTTGCCCACAAAGCAGTTGATCCGGGAACAGAAATCGAGTTCCGCTTCGGCGTAATTCTTGAAATTGCTCAGATAAAGATGTTTAAGATACATAGCGGCAATGTTTTAGCGGGATTCCGATTCCGGGTCGGACTGTCGGGAACCGTCTGGTGCCGGAAGGTTTCCTGCTTTGCGGATATGCCGGGAAGAAGGGTCTTCTTGCATGTTCCCTTGGTTTTCAAAAGCTGCGTTCCGGGAAGCGCCGGCATGTCCGCGGCAAAAGCAGCGGATACGTTCCGCCACGTTCTCCATCAGCCACATCGGAGTGGACGTGGCTCCGCAGACACCAATCCGGGCAAAGCGGGGCCGGCCTCGGGCATCGAGGAAGTCCTTGGAGGCGAGTTCGTCGGCGCTGCTGACAAAGAATGTGTCGGGGTTGTAGCTGCGGCAAATGGAATAGAGGTATTTCCCGTTGGAACTTTGTTTCCCGCTTACAAAAACAACGGCATCCTGCTGCAAGGCAAACGCCCGGAGCTGTCCGGCACGCTGGCTCATGCTCTTGCAGATGCTGTCCACCGACTTGAAGTCTACTTGATGCTTTTCGCACTGGGCGGCTATATAGCCGGCTATCTCGGCATACTTCCCGGCATCCATCGTAGTCTGGGAAAAAAGCATGGTAGGTTTGGAAAAATCCAGCTTTTCCACTTCCTGCAAAGATTCGACCACGATGGCTCGATTGCCGGTCTGGCCGTTAAGCCCGATGACTTCGGCATGTCCTGCCTTGCCGAAAATCAGCACTTGGCCGCCTCGGGCTTGCATCTGCTCGAAACCGGTTTTGATGCGCTGCTGGAGCTTGAGCACGATAGGGCAGGTGGCATCGACAAGCTGGATACGGTTATTTCTGGCTATCTCGTAAGTGGATGGAGGTTCGCCATGGGCACGGATAAGGACTCTGGCATCTTCAAGCTGGCGGAACTGTTCCATGCCGATAATCCGCAGTCCCAATGTTTCGAGCCGTTGGACTTCCTCGGTGTTATGGACGATTTCCCCCAGGCAATAGAGAGTTTCCCCGGGAAATGCCAACTGGCGTTCGGCCTCGGCGATGGCGCGTACCACGCCGAAACAGAAACCGGAATGGGTATCGATGGTGATGGTGGGCATAGTTCCAAAGTTCAAGAGAATCGGCCGTGCCTGTAACCTCCGGGCACAGGGTTCTTTCTCCGGACAGCCATAGCGCGTCCTGCCGCCTCGCCGTAAAACCCGCCGTGCGGGCCCCCTCGGGTTCATGGACGCGGGGCTGCTCCGATTCGCAGATAAAAACCCTGCAAAAATACAAAAGGAAGTTTGCATTTGGCACTCAGCCCTGCGCCCGGCTTCCGCTATCCATAGCTGTCGCCGCAAATAGCATTGTCCCGGCAAAGGCAGTGCAAGCCGAATGCAGAGACAAAGTTCACTTTGGCTATGCTGAGGCGCAGCCTGCTTTCGATGCAATCTAAGCTCGAACTGCGTTCGAATCCGGGTTCGACCTCTGCTATCTAGCTATCTTTTGCAAAGCCATTCGGATGCATCTTTGACAACAATTGTGTTTCCGTCTTGTCTTATATCCGGATGGTTTTCGTAAGTCAATAGCATCAGGTTATTGCAATTGAATATTTTGGCTGCATTGAGCAAGCCTCTGATTTCCCGTTCCTTGGTTTTGGGGTTGGAAATATCGTAGCTTACTTGTATCAGCTGGGTCACCCGGCTCTGGTCGGCGATGAGGAAGTCCACTTCCCAGCCGGGTTGCTTGTAATAAAAGACTTCGGAGTAGAATGGGTGGCAGCGGCGGAGCAGTTCTATGCAGACGGCATTTTCCAGTCTCCAGCCAAGGTTCGCCAAAGAAAAGGTTCCGGAACGTTCGGAAACGAATGCCGGATCCACCACATAAACTTTCTCACCTCGGATGCGTTCCTTGGCTTTGTATGAGAATTTTGGAATCCCCACCAATAAGAAAGCTTCTTTGAGATAAGAGTAGTAGTTTTCTGCGGTATGGTTGGATATTTCAAACAGATTGCCGATGGTTTTTGCCGTGAATTCCTGGGCGAAGTTGTCGGCAAGATATCCGGCCATCCTGTACAAGGTATCGATGTGACGGATTTTGAACCGTTGGGCTATGTCTTTTTTTATGATAGCTTCCAACAGACCGTTTATGTATCCTTTTTTGTTGGTTTCGTCGATGAGTTCGGGGAAGCCTCCTTCTGTCAGGTAGTTGTGCAAGGCAGCTTTGCGGGCGGCTTTTGCTTTGGTGGAAAGCGATTCCAAATCCACTTGTTTCATCCGGCAGTATTCCATAAAAGAGAAAGGGTACAGTTCCACTTTGTTGTGCCGTCCGGTGAGGTGCGTCATCAGTTCGTTGCTCAGTAATTTGGCATTGGAACCGGTCAGGAAAATGTGTGTTTGTTCTCGGAGGAGCCTGTTGATGAACAAAGGCCAGGCCTTGATATTCTGGATTTCATCGAAGAAGAACGCCTGGATATCCCCATAGAGGACATAGATTGCTTCCAGCAGGCGGTTCAAGTCTTCTGTTTCCATGAAAGCGAGGCGTTCGTCGTCAAAGTTCACGTAAGCGCATGCTATCTTGTTATGCCGGATGAATTGTTCGCAAAGTGTCGACTTTCCGCAACGGCGGACCCCGATGACTACTTGGGCGAGTTTACTGCTGGCAGATAATAGTCTTTCTTCTTCGCGAGGGCAGAGGCCTTCCAGCTCTTTTGCCTGGAATTCTTCGCGTTGGTCGCTTAGAATGGTGAGGAGGGTTTGCGTTTCCATAATCAATCAGCTCTTTTAAATAGAGAATGAGGAGCGCAAGCAGTTTTTTGCTATTGCCTAATCGAAACCTATATTTTTCCGTCAGGACACAAATATAGCGAAAGTCGAGCGCAGAGCAAACGGGCTTGCACGATTTGCTCTGCCGAGACGCATCCTATATTCGCCGAAGGTCAAATATAGCGAAAGTCGAGTGCAGAGCCGAACGGAGTTCGAGCTATGCCGAGGCGCAACCGTATATCGTCCGCAGGACAAATATAGGCAAACTTCCATAAATTCGTTAGAATCAGACCCCAAACTTCCATATTCCAGAAGGAACAATGGGAATGGACTTCCATAATTGTGTTTGGACTCCATTTTTTTGTACCAGCAATACGAATTCTTGAAGGCTGTTGCCGTGAACTTCCCCCTTTTGGAGCAAACACGGGACAAAGGCAGGGAGAATGCGGAAAATACACGATGTTCCCACAAATAGCCCAGGGCAACCGCATCAAAATGCAACAGATTAACAATCAACATCGTTTTGCACTAGGCCGTAGGCATCCCCTGATGCATTACACATTGCAAATCAAACAGTTGATTATTGAAAACAATTTTGATGCGGTTGCCCTGGCAAATAGCCTGGCGCTGTGCCAAGCCGGACAAAAAAATCCCGCCATGGAATCGCTTCCACGGCGGGATTTTCCAAATCAGCTCTTTTCACGGAACCGCTATCAAGCGGCATGTCCTTGAACCAGCCTTACTTGATTTCGATGTGCTTTACACTGGCCTGCTTTTCGGATTCCTGGATCTTAGGCAGTTCCACCGTCAGCACGCCGTTCTCAACCTGGGCCGAAATCTTTTCTTTGTCCACATTGTCCGGCAAGGACATCACTTGCTGGAACTTGGAGTACGAGAACTCGCGGCGCAAGTAACGCCCGTTCCTTTTGTTCTCATCCTTGTTTTCCACTTTCTTTTCCATGCGGATGACCAGATTGTCATTTTCATCCACATGCACTTGGAAATCTTCCTTGGTCATGCCTGGGGCAGCCAACTCCAAGCTATAGCCTTTCTCGTCTTCCATCACGTTGATGGCAGGAGCCGTAGCATTGGGGCGGACCATCCAATCGGTATCAAAGATGTCATTGAAAATGCTCGGCAACCAAGCTTGATTCTGATTTCTTCTAACAGGTAACATAGTTAAAACCTCCTATATTTAAATTCGACTTCTTTAACCCGGCCATCGCCTGCCTTTGAAGGCTTCGGCCAGATTCTTCGCCTCGAAGCTTTAGTGGACCTTTCTGCGGCTTCCGGCTTCGGCTTTGGCGTTCCCGCCACGCTTCCGCTTTCGGCCTCCTCCAAGCCCGCCGCTTGAGGCTGTCTTCGGGACTTTCGTTCCGAAAGACACTGAAAGGTATCAGCAATATCCGTGCCGGAAACCGAAAGCCGCCCTTAAGGCATCAAAAACTGCTTAAATGTCATAAATATATGAAAATATGTCATTTAAACTGTAAGTTTGGCACAAATGAGACTGACTTTCCGTCCCATTTCCTGCCTTATCGGCATCAAAGAGCCTCGTGGAAGGAGAAACCGACGAAATTTTCGGTAAGAAAAACCGTACCATGCCAGATCCTTTTTCCTACTTTTGCAGATTCCATTGAATCCCAAGAGCAGCGATGCCGACCCGGCAATACGCTGAATGCGGAGAAAGGGAAGGATTCGATGGGATTTTTGCCGGATCCTGTTTCCGTGATGGTCCGGATTCCGGCAATGATCCGAGCTCGACCGATAATTTAGAAAGAATTGAGACCCAGACCCAATCCGAAGGCGCCCCAAGAGAGCGCGATGGCCAAGAAACGGTTAGGCTTCTTCGAAGGCATCGATGGCTACGGCTTCTACAATGTGTTGAGCGTCTTGCTGTTCGCCTTGATGTCCGAAGTGGCTTACGTGGGCATCATTTTCTATACAGATGTGCTCAAACGCTGCATCGACGGGGATGCGTTCTCCTTTTTGATATTCATAGTCAATCCGATATTGTTCAGCCTCCTGTGCTTCGGCCTGTTGAGGCTCAACACCGTGTTCAACAGCCGTTACCCGGTTACCTATTACACCAGCGCGAGGATGCTGGGCTTCTTCCTCTTGATCGGGTTTTCGTTCTGGGGCTACAATTACCTGATGTACGTGGCCGAAGTCTATGCCACTGGGACGGACGGAGGCAACCCTTTTGTTCCGACCGAACCCATCTGGCTGCAAATCACGCTGATAACACTAGTCCAGCTAGTCATCATGTGCTTGATTACCATCAACCATACCGCCCGCTACACCATCATGTTATACAAGGAAGGCGAGGAACTCAAGCAGACCCAGGCAAGAGCCGAAATCAGAGCCTTGCAGACACAGCTCAACCCGCATTTCCTCTTCAACAGCCTCAATACCTTGGTATCGGAAATCGATTACGACCCGGAAAGCGCCAAGAAGTTCACAATCGATCTGGCCGGTGTCTACCGCTATATCTTGCAGAAGCAGGACAAAACCTTGGTGCCGGTGTATGAAGAACTGGGGTTCCTGCAAGCTTACGTGAATCTGAACCGTATCCGGGTAGGGGACAGCCTGCATTACGAATGTGTCTACCCGGACCGTACCAATCTTGATTTCCTGCAGGAAAAATACCTGCCTTCGCTCTCCTTGCAGCTGTTGGCTGAAAACGCATTGAAACACAACGTTGTATCAACCATCAAACCTCTGGACATCCAGGTTGGTTTTTCCGAAAACCTAGAATATCTGGTGATGACCAACAATGTGAATCCCAAGAAGAACGTACATTCCTTGGGAACCGGACTGAACAATCTGGCCGAGCGGTACCGCTTGCTGGCAGATAAGAAGATTGTGGTTGAGAAAACCGATAAATACTTCATTGTCAAACTCCCCATGTTAGATCTGGATTAAAGGGGCAGGGGAAGGATTTCTTGATTGCAAACAGAAAAGAACAATACATGATGGATACGAAACAAGACAACTTGGTGAGGGTGGCTATTGTCGAGGACGAATTGCCCGCCGCCCGCCTTTTGAAAAGCATGATCCTTTCGCTGCGTCCAGATTGGGATGTGGTGCATATCGGCGGCAGCAACGAGGAAGCCGTAGCCTGGTTCAAAGCCAGCAAGACCCAGCCTGACATCCTTTTCCTGGACATAGAACTCAGCGATGGAGTATCGTTCGAGTTCCTGGAGGAAGTGAGGCCGCAAAGCATGATCGTGTTCACGACTGCCTACGATGAATACGCGGTGCGGGCCTTTTCGGTCGACAGCATCGACTATCTGCTCAAGCCAATCGAAACCGACCGCTTGCGCCTGGCCATCGAGAAGTTTGAAAAACGTACAGCGGCTTATTTCCGCCAGCTCAACGAAAAAAGCAACTGGAAAGAGTTCCCCGAAAAAATCAATGCTCAAGGCAAGACCTACCGCAACCGTTTCCTGATGCAGAGAGGCAACCAGATGGAAGTCCTCATGGTGGAGGATGTAGCTTATTTTTTCAGCGAAAACAAGATAACCTATGCCCAGACTTTCAAGCAAGGCTCGATGGTCGTGGATTATTCTCTGGATCGTTTGGGAGACGAGCTGGATCCGGCTCTCTTTTTCCGGGCCACGCGGCAGATTCTGCTTTGCAGCCGGGCTGTAAGCAAAATAGAGAATTATTTCCAAGGGAAAGTTTCCGTGACTTTGAGTCCGGCGTTCAAAGACCATGTCCTGGTCAGCAAGGAGAAGGCCGACAGTTTCAAACGTTGGCTGAACTATTAGAAAAAGACTGCGGGCTGACAGACTCCCGCTTTTACCTGGATTCCAGGACGCATGGAATCCCGGCGCCGATAGCCGCCGTCCCGGCATCGCCGGCCGCACTAAACAAACAATCCCTATGAACAAGAACCTGCGGAACCTGCCCGTATGGCTGGCCTTGGGCATCGTGGCATTGCCGCATCTCTGCGCCAGTCCCGGCTCTGTCCGGCACACTGCCGGACCTGTCCCTCGAACCTGCGCCGCCAAGCAGGAAATCCCTCTGAGGGAAGCTTCCTCTCGCCGCACGGATGCCCCCCGGCTTTCCGTGCCCGATTCGGCCCGCGGCTTCCGGATCGCCCCGGACATCCCGTATTTCACGCCCGGCCGCTTCCAAGCCCGCAAAAACGCCTTGCGCCATGATGTGCTGATGCTGGCAGGCGACGGCATGGAAGGCCGCTTCACCGGTTCGCCCCAGGACAGCATGGCCGCCATGTACATTGCCAAGGAATTCCTGCAGCTGGGGCTTCGGCCGCTTTTCCCGATAGCACCCCGCTATGATACGGTCAGTCCGGGCAAGACACAACGCGATTACTGGCAGCATTACGCTTTCAATGCCCGTTGGGGCGAGTTTGTCCAGACCCGCAACGTTGTGGGAGTGGTACCCGGCACTGATTCCACGCAAAGAAACCGTTACATCGTCATCGGCGCCCATTACGACCATTTAGGATGGGGAGACCGAGGCGGCAACTCCCGGAACAAAGGAGAGCGGGCTATCCACAATGGAGCGGACGACAATGCCAGCGGGGTGGCCATGCTGCTGGAACTGGCCCGGTATTACAGGCAATACCCTTTACCCAAGACCTTGGTGTTCGTGGCATTCAGCGGAGAGGAAGTGGGACTGTGCGGATCGCAGGCTTTCCTGGATCAGTTTCCTTTTCCCGTGCGGCAGATTGATGCCATGTTCAATTTGGACATGTTGGGGCATTTGCAGGACGATACCTTCTGCATCTGCGGGACGGGAACCAGCAAGGAGGCGGAATCCATGGTGAAGGAGGCCGCCAAGCGGACCGATTTGGAACTGACCACCTATCCGGACGGCCACGGCCCTTCGAATCATGCCGTTTTCTACGACCGCAAGATTCCTGTCTTCTTTTTCAGCACGCCGCCGAGGGATACGTACCATACCCCGGCAGACGACCCGAACACCTTGGATTACGACGGGATGGTACGCTTGTCGCCTGTCATCGGGGATCTGCTGGAACAAGCGGGCAAGGCGGAATCTTTGACTTTTACCTCTTCGGGCAAGCCGAACCGGAAAATGATGGGCATGGGGCAGTTCAAAGCAACTTTGGGCTTGATGCCGGACATCAACAATACCGACCGGCGGGGCTTGCGCACGATGATCGTGGTGGAAGGCAAACCGGCGCACAACGCGGGCATCCGCAGCGGGGACGTGCTCTTGAAAGTGGCCGGGAAACAGGTGCATACCTTGGATGATTATATGGAGGTACTCAAAACACTGTCTTTTGGCGAGCAAATCCAAGTCCGTTTCATTTCCAAGGAAACCGGACGGAAACATACGGTGACTGTGGACTTGGATGTCGTGGCAGGCAAGAAGGAAAGGTAGAAGAATGCGTTTTTTTGACTATTTAAAGGGAATACAATGAAAAAATCCTGGATGATATTGATTTCGGTGGTGCTGACCCTGTTCTTTGCGGCTTTCCAGCGAATGACCGGGCCTACGCACCCCGAAGACGGCTTTGTGGAAAGGGAGGGCGAGCGGGTCGCGTTCTCTTTGCCCCGGAGCGGCACGGTGGGCGAGGATACACGGATTGCCATTCCGGCAAAAGCCTTGCAGGAAAAGTTATCCGAGGTGAAAGGACGAACCGGAAGCACGGATGCCTGCCAGACCGAGTCAGATGAAGGTCTGCTGGTTCCGGATCCTGCTGGTTCCGGATGCCACGCTTCATGTGCGGAAGCCGGCTCCGCCGCCCGGGCGGTGCTGCACTACCGCCATTACCCGTTCCTGGAGGATGAGGACTGGATGGAGGTCCCCATGCGGCAGAAGAACGGATATTGGACGGCCTTCCTGCCAAGCCAGCCGATGGCGGGGAAACTGGCCTATTACGTGGAAGCCGATGGCGATTCCTATCATCAGGACGCGCCTCTGATTATCCGCTATAAAGGTTCCGTGCCTGCCAGTGTGCTGGTCCCGCATATCCTGTTGATGTTCCTGGCCATGTTCTTTGCGGTGATGGCTGGTCTGACGGCATTGCTCAACGATCCCTTGTATAAACGGTACAGCGTGCTCACCTTGGCGTTGCTTGTCTTGGGAGGCTTGGTGTTCGGTTGCTTGGTGCAGAAGCACGCCTTTGATGTCTACTGGGCAGGATTCCCGATGGGCGGGGACTTGACCGACAACAAGACCTTGATCGCCGTTTTGGCCTTCCTGATAGCGGTGGTATTGACGTTTTTGCCAAGGAGAAAGCCTTTGCAAGAAAGCGGTGCGATGCCAATGTCCGAACCGGCTGTTTCGGAAATGTCCCAAAGAAAAACCGTTGTGAAGCAAGGCGGCAAGCTGGCGGACGAAACTGCTCCCTTGGAATCGACTGCCGGCAAAACGGCTATGCAAGGCGGCGAGCCGATAGGGGCTTCCGAGTCCCGTTCCTGGACCCGCTGGGTCGTGCTGGCGGCTGCCATCGTCATGTCAGGCATCTTCAGCGTGCCGCATAGCGCCAACGGCTCCGAACTGGACCGCACCACCGGGGAGATTGTCAGCGGGGACTGAGAAGCAGTCAGGTTTTCTGAGAAGCTGCCAGATTTTCGAGGATGCGAGCTTGCTTGATTGTTCATGGATTGGCATTCTGAAAGCAAAGGAGCCCGGGCGTTTCCGCACCGGGCTTTCCCTTTTCACCAAAACTATGGAAACCAAAACCAACCATCTTTATGAAGAGCCATGACAGGCGCGTGTCATGGCAGGACGAACTTGAAGGTGGAAGAATCCGGACCGTTCCAAACCCGACATAAATACAGTCCGGACGGAAGCCCTTGCAAGGAAATCGAATCTGCCCCGCCTTCCTTTTCCATGACAAGGCGGCCTTGCACATCGAAGATTTCCAAACGATGCCAAATGCCTTCGGATAAGTGCAGGCTGCGCTCGGCCTGATTTACCCAGAACCTCAACGAGGAAGCCGATTCGGGCTGCTCCTGATTGCTCACTTCCGGCGCTCCCTTGCGGATAGGAACGCAGCAGAGCAGGGAAGAATCCTGGCTGTAGATGGCGCGTACTCCCACAAAACCGGTGGTATCGGGGGCGGAAAAGCCGAAGCGGGTAGTTCCGGCTTCGGTCTGTCCGATATACGTTTCCCCGTGGTACAGACGGTAGGCGGTTACGCCTTCCTGTTCGGGTTCCTTCCAGATTACTTCCACCTGGCTTGTGGCTTCATCCCGTCCTGCTTGCAGATCCCGGACTTGACGAAGCCCGTCGTTTTCCAACAGCCTGAACGCTTCCGGCACATAGACACAGGAATCTTGCGTGGCCCGTTGCAGGATTTCCTTGATTTGATAGCCGTTCAGTTCCGGGTAATAGGACAGGATCAAGGCCGATGCCGAGGCGGCTAAGGGCGTGGCCATCGAAGTCCCGGCCATCATATCGTAATACTTGCCGCTGAAAGATGGCTTGTCATGCAACCATTGGGAGACGCACCAAGTGGTGCTTAGCACCTGCTGGTTCTCCGCCACCATGTCATGGTCTATGCAATAGCCCCCCGGGACCCAGACATCCACCCAGTCCCCGTAATTGGAAAAATCGGAACGATGCCCGTCGGAGTTGACCGAACCCACCGCGATGACACCGGGATAGCAGGCAGGGTATTGTACCTTGTCATGCCCCTCGTTGCCTGCCGCTGCTATCAGCACGATGCCTTGATTGGCGCATGTCAAGAAGAATTCCCTTTCTATGCTGCTGTTATATCCGGATCCGTAGCTCATGCTGATTACTTTGGCTCCATGGTCTGCAGCCCAGGCAATGCCTTCCATGGTGTTGTCGAAGATGCTGGGTTCGGATTCCGCCGTGCGTACCCCCATCAGGCTTACCCCGGAAGCCAAGGAAGCGATGCCTTTGCCGTTGTTGTTGACAGCGGCAATCAAACCTGCGCAATGCGTGCCATGGGACCAGTTGTAGGCAGGGTTCATGCCGGCAAAACCACCTCCATATACCATTTCCCTGTCAATATGAGATGGAGGGTTGGCTTCCCCTTGTGCATTGGTACAAGTGTTGTAGAGGTTTTCAGGCAAAATATCCAAGTCTTCATGTCCGCTCCAAACGGCATTGTCCACCACCGCCACCTTGATATCGGGATTCCCGGTGTATTTTCCATAAAGTTCTGCAAATCCCATCTTGTCCAAATGCCAGGAAGCATGGATGCTGTCCACGATGCCGTGAAAAGGATCATCAGGTGTTTCTTTGAGCCTGTTTTTCAGCGAAAATCCATCCGAAGGACAGGCCGATGCCCGGTACAAGGGTACCCGTTCCACCAACTCGATGCGAGGGTCTTGTTGCAATTGCCTTAACAGCAAACCGGCGTTCTGCACGCTGTCAAAGCGAAGCTTGAAAGCATATTGCAAAGCCGGGTTGTTGTTCAAACGCAAGCAGAACGCCTCTGTCCGAAGCCCGTATTTATCCAGTGTCCCTTTGGCTGCCGTTGGGAACAAGGCGGAAACCGGGACATGGCGGCTGTCTTCTTTGGGCAAATTCAGCGTTCCGGCTTTGAATTTCAGATACAGCGCATCCGACTGATAACCAGATAGAACTGTCGGTTTTTGGGCTTGGAGAACCGAAGATCCCAAGAAGAGGCCGATAGCAAGCAAAAAATATTGTTTCATAATCAAAGGTCTTAAAGTGTTTTCTATTTGATTTTGCAGGACGATGTGCTTCTATCCTGATAGGCCGTGTGCCAAGATCCTTGGATGCAAAGCCTTGGCACACGGAAGGAAATCGTGATTATTCAATAACCGTGAACTTCAGCACCTGCAAGCCTTGGCTGCTACGGACTTTGGCAAAGTACAGGCCGGGAGACAGCTTTTCCACGTTGAAGACAAAAGTGTTCTGTTTCAAGTCTTGCTTGGCAAACAGGACACGGCCGTTCATGTCTATAATCTCCACTTCTTGGATACCGGCATTGCAGAAGATAGTGATTTTTTCCTGCGCCGGGTTCGGGTAAAGGCTTGCGTCCAAGATAGAAGCATCGGATTCCGTGCCGGTGCCGGTTTTGTCCACTCGGATATCGTCAATCATCAGCATATAGCCATAGCCGCCTTCTTCAATAAGCCTTTCTATGGCTATGTAGGCTTGCTGGCCGTTATAGGCACTTAGGTCAACCACTTCTTGTTTCCAGTCCCAATCCGGAGCTTCCCGGAAATCCGTTACCGGCTCAAAGCTTTCCATGTCGTTGGTCGTGGTCGATACCAACACCCGGTATTGGTCATAGCCATAATCTTTAGTAAGGCTTTTGATGAGGAAACTGATTTTGCTTCCCGCTTGTGGCAATTGGAGTTTTGGAGAAATAAGCAAATCATGGGTCGTTTCGGCATTGCATTTCAGGCTGGCTCCGTAGCGGCGGCCTTGCATGGGGGCAAATTCGGAATAGATGCTTACGTCTATGGCAGGCGTGGCTTTGGCAGGATTAAAGCAGATAAAACCGAATGCTTCGTGCGTATGCGGGAAAGAGACATCGCTCCATCCAAGGGCAGGGTATCCATCCAAATCCACGCTGGTCCATTGCTCTTGGAAATCGGAAATGGCAAAGTCGGGCGTATATTCAAAGTCCATCAGGTAGGGATCCATGGCGGGAACGGTTGTCAGGCTCATCCGCAAGGTATCGTTGCTTCGGTCTTCATCATTCTCCATGGCCGCGAAAACGCAGATATCATATTGGGTGTTGGGTTGCGATAAATCGGCTTCGATGACGGCATTGCCGGAAACATAGGGAGCAATACGCAGGGTGGTAGAACCTGCTTCCTGGTTATTGATTACCAGATGCACGGGAACATCCACACTGTCGGCGCTGTTGTTCCTGATTCTGACAGTTACAGGTTCGTTGGCGGAAAAAGCAGCGGAAGGATAATACGGATTGATAAAGGACACCAATTCCACATTCTGTCTCAAATCCAATACTCCGTTGTGCCCTAAATTCAACGCGATGGCAGGATAACCGGCAATGTCTTCTTTCCATAAAGAATCGGTCATCAGGTCATGTCGGTAATAATACCCCTCCATGGATCGATCCACAGATATTCCCATATTATTTGCATTCATTTGCATGATGCATATCAAGACATCGCCGCTTAGCAGCAAATCGGGAATATCGTACACCATCCATCCTGAATCCGTAGGACGGCTTATGTCTTGTTGGTATATGGCTATATCGGCAATCTTTTGGTTTGCGGCATCAAAGGGATAAATGGACAATTGGAGTTGCGGCAAAGGATACTGTTCGAGAGAACTCCATCCTATGCTAAGGGATGTTACGGTGTCTGGATGAGAGAAACGGAACGGCATGGCAATGCCTCTTGGCCCATTAACGACGTAGGATGCAATGGAAAAACCCCAACCGACACCTAAAACAGGAGACGAATAATAGAACATGCTTGTATCGCTGATGGTAAACGTTCTTGAAAGTTCATGTCCGGGATTTATATCTTCGTTTTCATGTCCATCGATAGAGCCTTGTATAAATAGGGTGACAGTGTCACCGATTTCCATGTCTCCACTTTTTGCAGAAATATCCAAGATTTCCGATTGCTTGGGAAGCAGGCTTGCGGTACCCGTCCCGGAGGTTTTACCATTCAGCAATATATCAACCCTTGCGTTTGCGTCCAGTAAGCCATCGTTTTCTACCTGCACAGAAATCGGAAGTTCCCCATTGACATGTTCTATGGGCATGCGGCAAGGAATTTCTGATAATAGTTGGGCTTGTATATCGTATTCTAACACTTCGTTCAAGGAAATATTTCTGTATGAAACTCTTCCGCTCCTATAATTGTCCTCATCTCTTTTGCCAAAAGAAAAAGCATAGAATCCATCTTGTTCAACGCTGAAAAAGACTTCCCGTTTCTGATAATCGTACGTGAGCACATCGCTTTCCATCCATATTTCTTTTCCATTTTCAGGACTATCGGATATATTGTATACAGAGATGCATGGTTTTACAAAATGTTGCCATCCACTTGCAAAAAGAGAGCCGCCGCAATATTCAAAATTCAAGCAATAGTTTTTTCCTGCCTGCAATTCAAAGCAGGTGGAAGATATCCGTGAGACCCCGTTAGTCATGCCGATAATCCATTCTCCATTGGTCAATTGAGCAAGATTCCATTCTCTATAATATTCCGTTGTACTGATACCCATCTCTTCTTTGGTGAAATCTATGGTGTGCGGCGTTTGCAAGGGAAGATGGTTATATACGACATGCTGCTCGCTTAATTTGGAAATATTATTGGAGGGATTCCTGTCATTATACATGTCAAGATTTACCCTTACGGTATTTTTCCCTTTGTCCAAAAGAGCATATTCGTTAAAGGCTATTTCCACGGTGGCATCCGGCGCAATATCGGCATAGATATATTCCTTTATGGTATCTGTTTCATTTAATATATAATATGCATCAAAACCATGTATGGCCGAGCTGCCAAGGTTTTGCACCATGGCCGTTACTTCTATCTGATCCAAACCGCACCCGGATAGAGGAAGGTATCCCCCAGAGATATCTGTCAAGGCTATATCGTATTCATTTTCATCATTGGCTAATTCGATTTTTGGTTTTTGAATATACATCATAACACCATGATTCCAAAAACCGAAAGAATACAATCCGGATTCCGGTACGGAAAAAGAAACTTCCTTTTCTGTCCAATCGAACGTATAGATGGCGGAATCATGCCAAAGGGTGTTCCATGTCTCATAGTCCTGCCCTTGTCGGCCTGCAATCAACTGAATATCGCCATAGTCAATTTTGCCTGCATAGAAACCTCCTTGATATTCAAAACCGATTGTATATTCTATTCCTTCTTCTAAATGAAATGGAATGGAAATGAAAGGGAAGTCAACAGGACTGCTGCTATGGATAACAGAGGCTTCCACCTCCTCTGGATAAGGCAAAAAAATGTCTTCGTCCACAAAAGAACCAATCATATAATCGTATTCCCATGCATCTTCGCTGCCGGCATACATGTCCCTTCTTCCCAAATTAATCCGATGGGGTGGATATAGAGGCTGATTGTTGTAAACAATGCCAGAATAAATGCTATCTGTACCTTCCAATTGGACGGAAATCTTATTCCGGCCAGGGAACATGGCTATGTCAAGCAGTTCTATCAGGCTGTTGCCATTGCTTGGGATGGTGTCCTGATTCAATGGAATGGAGCGATGCACCCGTTCGTTTACATTGTACAGCAATGTCATGTCCTTGCCATAAGCCGGGGCGGTGCCTTCATTGGCAATCGCTACCGAAAAATCAATCAAATCCAAGTCATAGCCCGAAACCGGCGTTTCCATTTCCAATATTCGACAGCGCGGATGTGGTTCATACTCGCCTTGGCCTATTTCAATGGCATCAATGGATAGAAGTCCACCTCTATTATTTCCGTTGTTAAAAAAAGCGAAATACAGGGGTTCACCGGACGCTTCGAATTGGCAAAGAATATGCTTGAATTTTGAATTTTCATAGGCGATTTCTTGCAAAATTTCCATGTCTTGCGGTTTAGGACTACTGCCATACAGGATTTGTCCATTGCCTTGTAAACCGACTTTAATGAATAAACTCAGATAAGCCTTTCCCATAGCTATATCCATAGGGGCGGAGACTAGATATGCCTGTTTTCCGCTATACAAGGATTGATAGTTCAGATAAGGGGTCTCTCCAACTCCGAGAGAGCCTCGCCACCGCATATAAGATCCGCTTGCATCCTCCAAAATATTCCCCGCGCTGTCCCGGATTGTCCAATTGGCCAAAGATTCCTCGCTGTCGAAATACTCTGCAAAAGGTATCGGAAGCGGTTCTTCCGAAAGGGTGTCCGCGGATACGTCCTGCGCATAGAGAGGCAAAGAGCTTGCGGCAAGCCATAAAAGAGCGGCTGCCCGATTTTTAATAGAGTTTCTCATGATAAAAAGTTTTTGTTGTTAAACAATAGTGGTTTTGCTATAGTTCGTCAAAATGTCAACACCAAAGCCCGAGGACCGATTCGGGTCAGAGCCTGTTGCCGTCAAGTCCGGCGCACCCTCAACCAACGGCTTCTTTCCGGCTACGTACAAAAATAACCAGCCTTGCCGCAAGAAGCCGCATCAAAAGCCCTCCGGATGGCAACATTTCCCGAAATGTATCCTGATAAACCGTAAAAGACTTGAATGACAACAAAAAGACATAGAAAACTCCGAATCCGCTGCATCCCTCGTTTTAGCTATTGTATCCGCCTTGGCATGCATTCGGACGCAGAATGCCTCGCTTTTTCTTATCTTCGCAAGCCGTTCCGACAGGAACACTTTGCAACATACGGCCAGAATACATGAAAAAAGCATACTTCCTATCTGTTTCTATATTCCTTTTCCTTGCGGCCTGCCAGCCTAAGCCCGAACCGGCTGCCGAATCCCCGTCAGAAGCCCCGCCTTACGGCCTGCTCATCGAAAATCCGGATAGCTGGCCTCCGCAGCAAAAGGATTCCACGATGCAGGATTTCCTGGAAATCTGGCGGATGCGTTACGCGGTACAGGATTCGCAGGATGCAGCCCGCTGGATAGACCAAGTGCTGCGCTTAGGTGTCTATGCCTATCAGCAGAACGCGCCAGACCAAGCCCTCTCGTATTTCTTGGATGCCTTGGAAATGGCCTTGGATTTCCATATGGAAGACCCTTATGTGACCGGGAACATTGCCGGTATTTACGCCGATGCCATGGACTTCTCCCGTGCCTGGGAGATGAACTGGGGGAGATACACGCAATTGGAACAGGCGGGGGATTATCTAAACGCTGCCTTGGATTTGAATACGATGCTGACCTGCGCCATGGGGATGGGGGATACCGCCAAAGTGAGGCAGTGCGCCAAGGCCATGCTCCGGGCACCGTACGATACCATCCCTGCCGTGCAGTTCAGCTTGGAGCGAGCCGGGATGTTCTTGGATATGAAAAGAGGCAAATACCGCCAAGCTCTGATTCATGCCCGGAACGAAGCCGCTTATGCCGCCTGCTTTGCCGACACCACGGCTTTTCTGGCCTCCGTATATCAGGATATCGCCTTGATGAACGCCCGGCTGCAACGTTACGATTCCGCCTTGTGGTACTACGACAAAGCCTTGGAGGCCAATTTGACAGAAAGGAGGATTCCGGCTTTGAAGCGAATCTACCGCCAGGAAGCCGAAATCTACAAACGCTTAGGGCAGCACCAGTCTTATTGCGACAAGATAGAGGCCTTCATGGAACTGTCCCGTTACAGCGACAGCTTGGCGCAAGCCGAACGCCACGAGAATCTGGACTACGTTATCTTGCAACGCGCCCAAGCCCGGAAGATGATGCAAATCCAATACGAAGTCCTGTACAAAGACCAGATTATCAAAAAACAGCGATTGCTTGCAATTGGTTCGGCCTTGCTCTTCCTCTTGGTATCCGCATTACTATTCCTGCTCTATCAAAGCAAACGGAAGAAGGAGAGGACAAACCGTCTCCTGTACGAAAAGACCAAACAATTGCTAGACCTTTCGCAAGCGCAGACCGAACGCTGGAAAGCCCTTGCCACCGGGCAGGATTCGCCAGCAGAAGATGTTCCGATGCTGCCTGATGAAAATAGCGGTCATGACACACTGCCGGTTTCCGGAGAAAGCGGGATTCCACACGAGGCGGATCCGGTCAAGGGAACCAAGGATACCCTCTCCAGCCAAGCGGCAAGCTGCCCGTCTCAGTTACAGGAGTCTCTCAAGGCTGCCAATGGACATCCAAAAGACTCGCATCCGGAAACGGCCGGATTGCATCCGGAGGCTTCACATCTGGAGCAGATTCCGAACATGGAACAGGACTCACGCTTGGACAAAACCAGGATCCGGCAATTGATAGCCGGCATATTGAAGCTTCTGGACGAAGAGGAATGCTGGCTGCAGCCCGACTTCACAGTGGAGAAAGCCGCCAGGCAGTTGGGAACCAACAGTTCGTACCTGTCTTACGTGGTGAACCATCATCTGGGAAAATCCTTCAGCACCTTGCTCAACGAATACCGTGTCCGCAGGGCCTGCCTTCTGATGGAAGATCCCGCCAATGCGACCTATACCATGGATTATCTGGCCATGCAGGCCGGTTTCAGCAACCGTGTCACCTTGCTCAGGCAGTTCAAGCGCATGGTCGGCATGGCACCTTCCGAATACTGGAAAATGGCCCGCCATCCCAAGCCGATCATCAACCAATCCCCCTTGCGAGAAAAAGAAGAGGGCGTTTCGTAACCCGTTCTGGACATCCGAAACACCCTCTTGGCAAGACAGGTACCAGCATAGCTTTTACTATCCAAGGAACTATGCCGGTTCATCCCCTTTTTTTTCCGGAAAGCTTCTCTTTTTTCTCCACCAGGCAAGTCCTATCCAGTGCAGCAGACTCAAGACTCCGCTCCCGGCTAAGGCTATCAGCAGGCTCGGCACCATATCGGCTTTCAGCACAAAGTAGAGTGCCAGCGCCAGCAACACAAAGGAAATCTCGCAGGTGGCAAAGACAGGCATATAACTGTTTTTCTGAACATTCATGATCCGGATTGTTTAAATATATCCTTTCATCGGTATCTTTCGTAAAAAGCCCCCGTCCCGGACAAGGACAAGGGGCTTGGAACCAAAACCAAATGCGCTTTTACTGAACCATGAACTTCAGCACGACCGCACCTTGGTTTGTCAGAACGCGGGCAAAGTACAGCCCGGCATTCAAGGAGGAGACGTTGTAGTGGAATTCTTGGCGTTGCGCTGCAAAGGCCGATTGGTACAGGCAAGCTCCTGACAAGTTGAAGATGCTCACCTGCTGGATTTTGGCATCGGTGGAGAGGATATGGACCATCTCGTCAGCCGGGTTGGGGTAGAGCGAAAGCTGGGCATCCACCCGGTCTCCGGTTTCGTTGGCGGTCGGCTTCTGGATCGAGATATCATCGATCATGAAGGCCAGCAAGTCGGTGGAAGTGCATTGAATGGCTACGTAGATGTCCTTGCCGTTGTATTCGCTCAAGTCCACTTCCACTTTTTCCCAAGCCGTGGCCGGAGCATAGCGGACATCGCCTATGGCTATGAAGCTGTCAGGATTATTATCGGCGGTGGAAACCAGCACCTTGTAGTTTTCCAAGTTGCCGTTGTCCTCCAACATGCTCTTCACGTAGAATTCCATCTTGGCGCCCGATGCCGGCATACGCAGCAGCGGCGAAATCAGCCAGTCGTCATTGGTGCCGCCTTCGTACAGGAAGAGGCTCATCCCGAAACGTTTTCCGCCATGCGGAGCCACGGTGGCAGCCACCTCGTCCGAGTAGTCCATCATGGAAGGATTGGTCGCGCTCGGATTGAAAGCGATGAAACCGGCAGGCGCCAGCTGGCCAGGGAATGAGAAGTTGGCCCATCCGCCCACATCCTGGCCGTCGCGGTCCACGGTCGTCCATGCCGGGTTGAAACCACCGGTGGCAAAGTCGCTGCAGTATTCAAAGTTCATCACGTACGGGTCGGGGGACGCATTGGAACGGACAATCTTGATTGCGGTGTCGTTGGCCGGAATCTCGTCCCCTGCAAGACTGGTGTAAACAGTCAGCAAGTACTCCATGCCCGGTTCGGAAAGGTCGGCCGAGAAAGTCACTTCGCGGGACGACCATCCGGGAATCGTCACCGTCTGTGTCGAAACCAGATCCTTGTTGACAATGAGGTTCACGGGAACATCCACGCTTTCCTTGCCGTTGTTGGTCACGGTAGCGACCACCGATTCGTTGACCGCGAACACGCCTTCCTCGATAGGCTTGGAAATCGCATCCACCGCCACATCCACATCGGCAATGATTCCGTCATGCCCGAACACGCTCCGGATGGCCGGGAAGCCGAGGCCGGTTTCTCGCCGTACAGCACCGTCGGCAATCTGGTAGATATAGCCGTTTTCCATATCCATGTCCGATACCAAGGCATAACTGAACCACCTTACCGAAACCATGTAGTCTCCCGCCTCAAGCAGGAAGTCGGGGATGTCGTGCTCGATCTGGCCCGTGGTCTTGTCCTTGGCATGGGTCGCCTGGTAAATGACATCGCCCAATATCTCGTTCTCGGCATCCCATTCGTAGACACTGATGACAATATCTTGATTTTCTTCCAAGTAACCCCATCCCAAAGAAACAGCGGTCAAAGTGTCGGCTTTGAACAGCCGGAACGGAAGCCCGCATTCCGTGTAATCGGAATAGACCCCGAAAGCATTCATGAAACCGTACATGTCGGCGGTCACGTTGTCGTAGGCCATGATATCGTCCATCAGAAGCACGGTCTTCTCGATTTCATTGTCGGGATTCAGGTCTTCTTCCCCTTCCACGCTGGCTACTGCTTTCAGTTTGAGTTCCTGGTTAGTTTGCCCGGCAGGGACTTGGATGGAGACCCATCCTTTGCCGATGGCTTTCTGTTCGCCCACAGGGACTTTCCCCCGTCCGAGTTCCTGCTCGCCGGAATAAACGACAACCAAAGCGCTGTCTACCTTGGTGACGCCCCGGTTTTCCACCTCCACTTCCACCTGCCACTCTGTGCCGGTCTGATCCACTGGCATCATCCGGGCAAAACCGCCGAAAGAGTTGAGACGCACATCGTACGCTTGTTCTTCTTGAATCCGGACGGATTTGAGGAAGAACGTTTCATGGTTGGTCAAAGGCTGGATGGCAAAGCTGTAATCACCAGCATCTTCGCAAGTAAAGGCTATGTTTTCTTCCACGAAAGAGAACTCCGTATTGATGCCCCGGTAGGTTTTCAGCGTATCCCATTCCGACATGGATGTTCCGGAAAGTCCGTAGAGAACTGCGAAATCGTCCGTCACATTGCCCAGCATGGAATTGGCGCCGCCTTGGTAATTGACCGAGATGCGGTAGTTTTTGCCTTCTTCCAAAGCCACGCAACGCGATACCAAGGCATCCGTGCTGAACGATTGCAGGGCATACCAAATCCAGTCGTCATATACCCATGCGCCGACCGAAGATGTCCATTGTTCGCGGCCTTCCGCCGTTGTGAAGTCGCAGTAGAAAGGCACTTCCGCCGGAGAAAAATTCATTACCGAATCGGTGGCTTGGTTGTTTTCCAGATTCTCCTCTTGGCTGTCCGCGCCCAGAGTTGCCGTTACAACAACCCCGTATTTATGGTCGGGAGTCGAAAAGTCCGCGGTCTGCGAGAACGTGAAAATCCTGGTTTCGCCCATCGCCAAAGGCTGGGCAAAGGTTTCTTCCACGGCGGTACCCCCGTCCACGGAATAGGAAAGCGTGATGGAATTCACATCCGCCATGCCGATGTTGCTGATTTCAGCACCGATAGCCGCATCGTTCAAACCGCAACCGGAAGTGGGCAATATCACTTTGGTTACTGCTATGTCGGGCATGCCTGCGAATTTACCGGTCTTGACTTCGACTTCGTCGATATTGATGTTCATCTGGTTGGCAGGGGAGCAGGCGTAGAAAGCAAAGTAGTAGTCTCCCTCTTCTGCCACATTGAAATTGATGGCGACCTGTTCATATTCGTTTTTCACAAAATCCATGTATTCGCCCAAAACTTCCATTTCGGCCGGGTCTGAACTTTGTCCCCACAGGACTTTCATGCTTTCGATACCCCATGTGCCATAGCCGCCTCTATACCAGAAACTGATATGGTTGTCCCCGGCGGGAATCTGCAAGGGGCTCATGGTAATCAGGTAGTCGTCTTTGGGCGTGCTGTACGCGTAATCGATTTTGACCGATCCGCTATTGCCCGGTTCGGCCTTGTAATACTCTCCGTCATCGGGATCTGCGGCTTCCCATTCCCAAGTCATGCCGTCCTCATTGGCATCGATGACAATCCAGGCTTCCATGTCGGAAGCTTCGTTGAAATCGCAATGGTAGGGAAGGGACAGGGGCTTGGCGTTGTATACGGTCTTTTCCAGGCTGTTGTTGGAGGCGACCAGATCGCCGTCCGACACTACTTCCACCTTCACTTTGTGTTCCCCCGGATTGCTCAGGTCGGCCTTGGCCGCGAAAGTGTATTCCATGCTGGCTCGTGCCTGCAGTTCCTGGCTGACGGTTTCCTCGACGGCGGTTCCTTCATCCACAGTCAAACGGAGGACGAAAGAAGAAACCACTTCCAAACCGCTGTTGCGGACCGACACGGTAACCTCTTCCTGTTCCAGCCCGCTACCCGATGCCGGGCTGATGATTTCCACAACTTCCATGTCCACAGGCGCTATGAGGGAGAGGTAGCAGCTGTCGTTCCCGTCTTCGTCCTGCACGGGGGCGGCACAGATGGTAAAGACGTATTCCACGCCGGCCGCAAATTCGAAATCGTCTCCGATAGCCTGCGGCCCGCGGGGAATCCAGACGGCGGGCGTAGCAGGGTCGGGGTTGGTCACAGCGTAGTCGTACACGCCAGGCTCTATCAAGATAGAGGCCGAACCGCTTTCAATCCAGTGTCCGTCGGCCACGGTTCCCGTCGCATCTTCGGGCAGGAAGTACTCGAATTCCGAATAATCGGCATCGCCCGCCGCCATGTAGCCGTCCGTGGGAATCACCGACCCGTACGTATCGGCATCGGCGTCCAGGACTATCTGGTATCCTCCGCCGGTTTCCCATTGCCATTGCACGTTCAAGGTGATTTTAGCCTTCGTGGGGTCGTCGGCTTTCCGCATGTCGGTCAGGACCAGGCTTGATGCAGGAAGTTGCTGGCCGTTCCCGCTGCGGAACAGGGGATGCGTCTGCTTTTGAAGCGGCGAATGCTTTTGGACAGCTTCAATCGGCTTCTGTTCCATTCCGGCTCGGCTTAAGCTGGAAGTGGTGTTCTGCCCGTAAGAAAGGGCGCATGGCAGGGTAAGCATTCCCGCTGCCATCAAAAGGTTGGTAATTTTTTTCATTGAATCCATAATGAAAAGTTTTTGGTTATAAGTTTTGATTGATGACTTTTTCCCTTTAGTCTGCGTTTTCTTGTGTTTTCAGTTTGGGGAAGAGTCCTGCTCTGTTTTCTCCCGTTTTCTGGACGTGAATCCGGGGCAAGACGGCTTTGCATTCAGACCGGACTACTACGTTTTTTTTGTTTTTGCCACCGGGAGGCAGGGCTGTTTTCTTCCGTGGTCCCGAAGCAAACGTAAAGAACTTTTTTGATAAAAAACGTCTTTGTGGTGCTGTAGAATGATTGCATTTATAAATCTTATCACGGCTCAGCCATAAAATGCCTTCGGCGGGAAATGAAGCTTTATCCTGCTACGTTTTTTTTGTAATTTCGCTGACGGAAATTTTGGTGCTGCAACGGAAATTCTGATATGCCATGAGCGGGAAAGTACATCTGGGTCGCATTTGCAAAAGTCTTAGCTGGAAGCGTTCCGTCCGTAGGCCATGCCGCCATGAATCCCTGCACCTATATATAATAAGAAGCTGTTTAAAATTTCTTGCAATCCTGAAAAGAATGGCTTTCCAGGAACCGGTTTCGGGATTTTGTTTGCCCATCGGGGGCTATTCCGGGTCTTTTTTGCGTTTTTCACGTCAGGCAGCCCGGCTATCCTCCTTTGGAAAAGGCGGCACAGTGCAAGCCTGTCTTCGGGAATCTCCCAATCCTCGCAATCCCCTCCAGATGCCTCAAACAAGTAAATTCAAACAGCTTCTGGCAATAGGGTTCCTGGCCGGGCTGTCCGTTTTGCCGTCCTGCCGCCATTCCTCCAGAATGGAGCCGTTCCCTGCGGACACGGGCAGCGCGGAACTTTTGCTTTTCCATTTGGAAGATTCCGTCAATTCCGGGGATTTCAGCTGGCTCGGAGAGGAAGATACTTTATTCCAGCATTTCACGGCCTTGTTGCAGAACCGTTATCAGATCGGGAGTCCGTCGGCGGCACAGGCGTGGGTGGATGAAGTGAACCAAGCCGGTGTATATGCTTTTGTCAAAGGGCATACGGCACAAGGATTGTCTTTGTTCCTGGATGCTTTGGAGGTTTCCATGGAATTCGGGATAGAAGACCCGTATACCCAAGCCAACCTGGCAATGTTGTATGCTACCGTGCAGGATTACGACAAAGCTTGGGATCTGTCCGAACAAAGCTTCCGCATGTTCGAGGAATCCGGGCATTACGAAGAAGCTCTGCTGATGCTGGGCAATCGTCTCACTTGCGCCATGGGAGGGGCTTCCGTGCCAGGAGTGGAGCAGTGCCTTGAAAAGCTCGAATCGGAAACCTACGACACTTTGCCGATGGCCTGCTTCAGCCAATGCCGGGCCAGGATGTTCCTCGGCTTGCAGCAGAAAGACTACGGGACAGCCTTGCACTGGGCCAAAGCCGCCTTGTGCTGCGGCCCTAATTCCGTTGATACGGTGGCATTCTACGCCTCAGTATACCAGGACATCGCCATGGCGTTCCAAGGATTGGGAACCTATGATTCGGCGCTTTCCTACTACAACCTCTGCCTGGACGGGTACAGGCAGAAACAGTATCTGGAGTTGACGCAAGCAGTCATAGAGGAACAAATCGGCCTTTATTCCCTCCTCGGCAATGCTGCGCGGTACAGGGAGTGCGTGCAGGAGTATATGGAACTTTCCAAAACCCTTAAAGAGAAAAGTGTCCGGTCCGAGCAGCAGAACCTGGATTACGTGATCCTGCAGCGGGCGCAAGAGCGCAAGATGGCCGAACTGCATTACGACTCGGTCTACAAAGGAGAAATCATCCGCAACCAGCGTTCGGTGTTCCTTTCCTTGACAGCCTTGCTGTCATTGGCCCTTGCGTTCGTGTTTGTCCTTTACCTGAACAAAAGGCGCAAGGAAAGGATGAACCGCTTGTTGTACGAGAAGACTCGGAAATTACTGGCATTGGAACATCCCAAAAAGGAGGAAACAGACAAGCAGGAGGACTGGCCGGAATTGCCTGGCAACGGCATGGTTTCTTCCCAAGCGGGGGATTTGGACGGAATCCCCTCTATGGACATGGCAGTCAAGCAAGAGAATGCAGTGGGGAAAGCGGTTGTTGAAGAGGGGCTGGAAGATGTGGAACCTCAAGGCGTTTCATCTTCGCATACTGCCTTGCGCATGGAGGAAAAGCAGATCCGGTATATCGAATATGAAATCGAGCGGCTTTTTGATGAAGAGGAATGCTACACTCAGGAAGACTTCACTCTGGACAAGCTCTCCAAACAGTTGAATTCCAATACTACGTATGTGTCGCGCATTGTCAACGAGCATTTCCACAAGTCTTTCAGCACTTTGGTCAACGAATACCGGATCCGCAAAGCTTGCCTCTTGCTGGAGGATGCCGCGAATACAGGCTATACTCTGGAATACATCGCCAGGCTGGCAGGGTTCGGGAACCGCGTCACTTTCACCCAGCAATTCAAGAAACAAGTGGGCATGACCCCTTCGGAATACTGGAAGATAGCCAAGAACAAAACACCCAGGGCGGAATAGCCATGAATCAGAGTTCGGCCGCCGCCAAGGCAATCAAGCCGTAAAGGAACAGAATGAAAATCAGGCCCACGATAGAAAGGACGAAACCGGCAACGGCCATCCCGCGAGGCTTGATGAACATCCCGATGAAGGAAAGTACCAAGGACACCGCCCACGATATCCAGCCGAAAAAGGGAATCCAGCCGAGGAAGAGCGTGATAAGGGACATGACGAAGCCTGCGATGCCTAAGCCGTTGGCGCGAGGCCTTTCTTGACAGGACTGCCGCTGGGCAGGGGTTGTTTCCATGGGTCTTGTTTTTTCAGTGACACATCTTTTTAGCGACACGGACTTTTCCCGCTTTTGCTTCCATGAAAGCAGGATTCACCTTTTTCTCCCATTACCGGGACGGAATCCCGGAGAGTTTGTCCCGTCGCAAGGAAAAGCACAGCAAAATTACGAAAAGATCGGGAATACCCTCTGCCGGACGGGCTTCGGATCAGAGAGAACCAGGGCAACCGTCCCGAAATCTTTTCCAGCAGTCACCGTGAATTGCACGCCAGACGCACCGGCAAGTCAACATTGAAATATTGATTGTCAATTGTTTTTATTTTTTTGCGCAGTCTCTCTGGCTTGATGTCTTCACGAATCCGTCTCGGTGTCCATCAATGCACCTGTTGCCTTTGCAGGAAAAACCATGCACTTTCCCTGCAAATTTGTCATATTCTCGCTATTGGCATATAAATTGGAGATAAGTCCCGGAAATTACCCGGAAGGGGCAGCGATAAAAAGAAAGGGATGCCACGCTGCTGCCAGAAAAGGCGGCCGGGGTGCCGTTCCCGGCAGGTATCGGCCGTTCTCCCTCCGGGACAAAAAGGAGAAAACATCATGGCAAAAGGCAAAATTGGCGTTTCTACGCAGGATTTGTTCCCCATTATCAAAAAGTTCCTCTATTCGGATCATGAAATATTCTTACGCGAGCTTGTCTCCAACGCTGTGGATGCCACGCAGAAGCTGAAGACGCTGGCTTCATCGGGCGTGTTCAAGGGCAGCACCGAGGGCTTGAGGGTCACAGTCAAAGCTGACAAAAAGGCAGGAACTTTGACCATCAGCGACCAAGGTATCGGGATGACGGCCGAAGAGGTGGAAAAATACATCAACCAGATAGCATTTTCGGGAGCGGAAGAGTTCCTGAAGAAGTACAAGGATGCCGGCAATGCCATCATCGGGCATTTCGGTCTGGGTTTCTACTCGGCTTTCATGGTCAGCAGCAAGGTGGAAATCTTCAGCCGTTCCTACCAGGAAGGGGCCAAAGCGGTGCATTGGAGCTGCGAAGGCACGACGGATTACGAGATGGAAGAATGCGGCAAGGCCGAGAGGGGAACGGATGTGGTGCTGCATCTGACCAAGGAGGACGAGGAATTTGCCGGCGAAGAAAAGATCCAGTACCTGCTGAAGAAATACTGCCGTTTCCTGCCGGTGGAAATCATTTGCGGCAAGGAAAAGGAATGGAAGGACGGCAAATACGAAGACACCGATAAGGATTTGATTATCAACGATACGCATCCTGCTTGGACGCGCAAGCCGAGCGAATTGAAGGAAGAGGATTACCTGAGTTTCTACCACGACCTCTATCCGGCCGCGCCCGATCCCTTGTTCCATATCCACCTGAACGTGGATTACCCGTTCACGCTGACGGGGATTCTGTACTTCCCCAAGATTTCATCCCGTCTGGAGTTGCAGAAGAACAAGATCCAGCTTTACTGCAACCAGGTGTATGTGACCGACACGGTGGAAGGCATCGTGCCGGAATACCTGACATTGCTGCACGGGGTCATCGATTCGCCGGACATTCCGTTGAACGTGTCGCGTTCCTACTTGCAGAGCGACCGCAACGTGAAGAAGATTTCGAACCACATCACCAAGAAGGTGGCCGACAGCTTGGCGGACTTGTTCAAGAACAAGCGTTCCGATTTTGAAAGCAAATGGGACGACTTGAAGATTTTTGTCCAGTACGGCATCCTCACCGATGAGAAATTTGCCGAAAGGGCCATGGAGTTTTATTTGTTCAAGAACACTGACGGCAAGTATTTCAGCTTGGATGAATACAAGAAGGTGATTGCCGATTTGCAGACCGACAAGGATAAGAAGCTGGTATTCTTGTATGCTTCCAAAGTGGACAGCGAATACAGCTATATCCAGGCGGCCAAGGCCAAGGGTTACGATGTCTTGGTCATGGACGGGGTCTTCGACACGCCTTTCGTCAACTTCATGGAGCAGAAGAACCCGGATTTCCGGTTCACGCGCGTGGATTCGGACGTAATCGACAAGCTGATTCCCAAGGAGGAAGCCAAGATTGTAAGCCTGAGCCAGCAGGAACAGGACGATTTGCGGGGCATTTTCAATGCGCAGTTGCCCAAGGATGGCGGCATGTACATGGTTTCGTTCGAAGCCTTGGGTGAAGAGGCCGACCCGCTCCTGATTACACGTTCCGAGTTCATGCGTCGTATGAAGGATATGGCCGAAATCAATCCCGAAATGGGCTTCTACGGCAAGATGGGAGACCAGTTCAACTTGGTGGTCAATACCGACCATCGCTTGGTCAAGGAACTGCTGGCTTCCGAAAAAGAGGCTTTGGGCGGAGAGATGCAGCCTTTAATGCAGCAGAAGGCGGACTTGCAGAAGCAGAAGGACGATATCAACGCTTTGAACAAGGATGTCAAGCCGGAGGATGTCCCTGCTTCGGACAAGGACCGCATTGCCGATTTGGACCGCCAGCTGGCAGACCTCGGCAAGAAGGAACGGGATCTCTTGGCCAAGTACGGCTCGGAGAACAAGGTGGTAGGGCAGCTTATCGACTTGGCCTTGCTCAGCAACGGGCTCTTGAAAGGCGAGGCCCTGCACAAGTTCCTCAAACGCAGCGTGGACTTGATTAAATAAGCGGTCGGGTTGTGTGCGGGCATGGGATAATGTGACGCATGGAATTAAGACGAGGATGGTTCATCGCTGTTCATACGGCGGCAACCGTCCTCTTTTTATTTTTAAATTCGGTTTAGAATTCTTTTGGCCTCTCTAGCGGTATCACCGAAAAATTAGTACTTTCGCGGAAAGAAGTGGTGTGTTCCATTGGGCTGGAATGCGGGATTTTGAGAGAATTTTTACCATGAATCTGATAGAGGCTAACAAGAAGAAAATCGATGCTTTGTGTTTGAAGCACAAAGTAAAAAGATTGTTTGTCTTTGGTTCGGTCTTGACAGACAGGTTTTCAAGCAAGAGTGATGTGGATTTTTTGGTTGATTTTGATAAATCCCAGATAGAGGACTACTTTGATAACTTTTTTGAATTGAAATATGGTTTGGAATCTGCTTTGAGACGGGATGTGGATTTAGTGGAAAGCCAAGCCATTAAGAATCGTTATTTTCAACAGAATGTGGAAGATACAAAGAAATTGATATATGGATAATTCTATCAAGAAGCATCTCTATGATATAGCCACGGCGATTGAGGAAATTGATTCATTTTTTGGTGGGAGACCTAAAGTCTTCCATGAATTTTGCAATAATCTTTGCCTAAGACGAGCTGTTGAACGAAATATTGAAATCATAGGTGAAGCGACCAATAGGGTTCTTAAAGAGAATAAGGGTATTGCGATAACCAATGCGAGGAAAATCGTTGATGCCCGGAATTACATAAGCCATGGATACGATAGTCTTTCTGCCGATATCTTGTGGAGCATTGTCATCAATCATTTGCCTTTGCTGAGGCAAGAAGTAGAAACATTATTGGATGCATGATGGCAAATCTTTGTATCTTCGCAACCTGTTGAGTCGGGCAGATGCCCGTTCAGACAAGACGAATCAAAGTTAATCTGAATGGGCAGATGCAAGGCCGCCAAGGGCGAGGACGACGGGAGCGTACTTTTGTACGTGACCGAGGCCGAGACCCGCAGGCAACGCCGCAGATGCCCGTTCAGACAAGACGAATCAAAGTTAATCTGAATGGGCAGATGCAAGGCCGCCGAGGGCGAGGACGACGGGAGCGTACTTTTGTACGTGACCTAGTCCGAGAACCGATGGCAACGCCGCAGATGCCCGTTCAGATTAACTTTAAAAGGATGACCTGGGCTGTCGCTGCATAGCAGAGGAAAGTCCGGGCAACACTGAGCCGCCATACTTCCTAACAGGAAGGCAGCCGCGAGGCTGACAGCTAGTGCCGCAGAAAATAACCGCCGGTTTTCCGGTAAGGGTGAAAACGTGAGGTAAGAGCTCACGCGGGGAGTGGTGACATTTCTCCGGGGTAAACCTTATGGGTTGAAAGATCAAATATACCGTATGTCAAGGTGGGCTCGGCCGAAGACGGGGGGTAGATCGATAGAGCAGTCCGGCGACGGGCTGCCGAGATAAATGACAGCCGCCAGTTTACTGGTACAGAACCCGGCTTATAGGGTCATCCTTTTTTTTAAACGTATTCTAATGGCAGATACTTCGTTATGCTCATTGCTCGCGTCCTCACGTACAAAAGTACGCTCCGGCGCGAGCGGCTTCGCTGCCTCGTCTCTGCCATAAAAAAGCGCGGCATCAAAAGACACCGCGCTCGATGGAACAAACAACCAAAACCTAATACTTTATAATCTTGAAAAGACGAACCTTGTCTCCCTCTCCAGTGACCTTGACAAGATAGATGCCGGAAGACAAGGAACTGATGTCGATGCTTTTCCGCCTTGATTCGATAAGCAGGTTCCCGTTCAGACCAAAAATCTCCACTTCCTCCACATCGCCTTCCACATAGAGACGTTCATCCGCCGGATTCGGGTATACCCGGAATTCATTGTCGATGCCGTATTCCACCGAAGTCGTATCCTGTTCATCCTTTTCTACTACTGTCGAGAAGATGGCAGCAGACAGGTCTTCTCCCGGATATACCGCCTTGACCGCATAGCGGTAACGGCCTTCCTGGGCATCGGCAAAAGAAGCGTCCTTGTAAGAGAGTTCGGAAACCGGGCTTTCATTCAGCAAGGTCCAGCTGTCAACATCTTCCATCTGGCTTTCCGGGAACCGGTAGAGGTTGTACCCCTTGACTGCTTGCGGTTCGGCCGAGGTATCGATGTTAGGGTCATCGGGATTCAAGGCAATACCGGTGGCTCGGACCATGAAATTGCAATGCAAGTCGGCCAGATCGTAGTAATTGGTATCTCCCAAAGCAGCAAAGGGCTGTGTGAAGATATCCCTTGTGAAATACGATGTATTGGGAAGGAAAGGATATTCTTGGGTAGGATAAGCCGCAGCCAAGCCCAAAAATCCGGCTCCGCTGACACCCACCATGAATCCGTCGGGTGCGTAGACCGGTTCGGGGAAGGTATGATGGTTCCAGCGGTTGTCTTTGTTGGGTACATCCAATTCATAATACAACAACCTCTGCATAGGATGCCCGTTTTCATCTAATGGGACGACAAACAAGTGTACCACACCGTGCGTGCTTTGGTATTCTTCCACATACCAGCTTACACTTTCCACATAAGCCGGGCAACGGTAGGCTGTCCCCATGATGGTGGCTTCCGTTCCGTTTTCCGCCCCTAAGATGGTGTATGGCTCGCCACCGTCAATCCTGAAAGCGCTCTTTGCGATAGGAGGCGTATAAGCCAATGTATTGGATTCCTGGTTGCTTTCGGTAATCACTATGGAACGTGGCGCATTGGCTATGGTCGATAAGATGATTTCTAAATTCTGATCTTCGGTAATAGAGGTTTCCAGCACCGTGGAGTAGGGCGTATATCCGGCTTTCTGCACCATCAAAGAGCATTCATGCCCGGCATAAATTTTGTCATAGACAAAACTTCCATCGGCATTCGTCCTGATATCCGGATATGCGTAAACCCCGTCTCCGGTCAAGGTTACCAGTATATCCGCCATCGGCTGTCCGTCTCCATCCTGTACCACGCCGCTGAGACGGTAGTTGGCGAATTCCCTGAGCCTCAAATCTAGGCTGGCAGTGTCCGAAACCGCCGCTTCTATCGAAGCCGAAGTGTCCGCATATCCATAAGCCGATGCAACAAGTTCGTATTGCCCGGCATCCAAGGCTTGGAACATGTAGGCTCCGTCCGGACCGGTTTCCATGGCAAGCCCCATCTGCGGGATCCTGACCGTGACGGCTTCCACCGGATTACCTTCCATGTCTTTCACCACCCCGGCAATGGTGGCTAGGTTCTTGGTCTGGGCTTTTACACGAATGTTAGCCTTATAGCTGTTCAGGGTAACAAGCGATTGGTCGTCCACGTACTCTTCGGCATTGCTCAAGAAGTTGGCATTAGCACCTTGCACGGATTTATAAGCAACATAGAAACTGTATTCGCTTTCATGATTGGTGTCCAAAGGACGCTCAAAGGCCACAATCAGATTCCCGCTGGTATACGAGAAGGTGGAATCCAGATGAAGATGGATTTCTCCGGAGGGATACGGGTTTCTTGCAGGAGGAATGACAAGGGTAAGGGTGGTATCCAAGACTTTGGCAAGCCCGCGTTTGAGTATGTAGGAATCCGTGAACAAATCCATATCGCTTACCCCCATGTACACATTGAGTTTGTTGTCAATAATCTTGAGCGTGTCGCTCCCTCTGTATTCATACTGGAGATAGAGGTCGGTGATTTTCCCGTAGGAGAGTTCTATCTCTTCCGGCGTATAGACGCATTCATTGAATACCGATTTGTAGGCAAAGAAAAGGGGCGCTCCTCCATTGGAAGTTCCCGAACTCAGTTGCCCGTACTCGCTTTCACCGGCTTCCTGCACATCGATAGCCAGATAAGGAGATTGGTCGTTGCCCGTATTCTGATCGCCATCCTTATGTATCATGGCGGCTATCTTCTGAATGCCTTCCTGCTGGGGGGCAAACTCAAGGGGAATGGTACATACCTCTCCCGATGCCAGCACGTTGTCAGCATCCACATGGCACAATACTTCCTGCGAAGCACTGTCTATCAGGCTCACAGAAAATCCTTCTTGGGTCCCGAAACCGTTATTGCGTATGGTGGCCTCGTAAACATACCGGTTTAGTGCCGTCGGCATTGAACGTCCCGCTACGGACATGGCTTGCAAATCGTTTTCCTCCATTTCTTCCACCGCGATGTCGCCAACGCTGAGGTAGCCTTGGTCTGGCATCGATACCGCATGAAATCCAAAGCAACAAGGACTGGTTTCATCTGCCACAAAAGTAAGTTCCACGGGATTTTCCTGGCTTCCGGTGCATTCAAATGACCCCATTTTTTTTGTCATGTTTTCAGGATGATAGCCATTGCCCATCCATATATCGATGTTTTCTGTCCTTACGCCTGAACCGCCGTACCAGAAAGAGAGCCTGTAATGATGTCCGGCTTCTACTTGCACGGGAGGCGTAATCAGCCAATCATCGGCCGTATCGAAGTCAGAACCATCGTAGCGAGCCTTGTTGACATACGCGGTCAGGAACAAATCCCATGTGATGCCGTCGGCATTCGCGTCTACCATGTTCATCCGGTCCATGGACTCATCGGTATCGAAATAGTTCTTATAGGGGAGAGAAGAAACAGATCCGATATAGACACCTTGACTCCGGCATTCAGGACCGGCACCATCAGATGTAACGGGAATCACTGTGTATGTATACCGCAAATCGGCAGTGTCAAAATCAGCATCCGCATAGGTAGATGCGTTCCATTCCTTCTCCAATGTATCCACATAAGGTTCTGCCCCGTATTCACGTAAAATGACGTAATGCAGAGAGGAATGGTCAATCCAGCCGTTTTCCATGCCGTATTCGGGCAGATTCCACGACAGTTCCACGTTTTCCGCAGCAGTTTCCTGCACTTTCAGGTTCTGCAAGGATCCCGGAATATCCCGGCCGACAAAACGATGGCCGACAGCCACAGGGCTTGTGCCTTGTTCGTTTTCCGCTACCGCGTAATACCGGTAGGTTCCGGAATTTTCCACTTGGTCGGTATAACTGTATACTTGACCAGGTTCGGGATCGGCAAAGGTATGAATCAAAGAATCCTGACGGTAAAGACGGATTTCATCCAAGCTGCCAAGATTGCTTCCTCCTAAGGTTTGAGCAGGTGCGGAGAGAGTCAGCGTTGCTTGGAAAGCGCCCGACGGCTCAATGGCGAAATCGGCAGGAGCAACCGGAACTTCGTCCGCTTTGGTTGTCACAGGCACATACAAGCATGAAACCCTGGCTTTGTGCTGCATGTCGCAAATGCGGTGGATGGAAGCGGTTTCAAGGTTGATGGTAGCTATGTAATGTCCATCCGGGGTCTGGGCGGCCAAATAAAGGGAATCGGTCTCGTGGTCAAAAGACATGGACTGGCGGAAACTCAGTCCCATCCCCAAATCGGCTATTTCTTCCACTTCCAAACTCTGCTTGTCTATCCGGCAAAGAGTCTCCGTTTCGTTGTCTATGGCATACATTTCTCCGTACCGGTTGCAGGCAATGGTATAGAACGTCCTGTCTGTGCGATTGTTTATCGGTTCAAAATCACCCAGTTTTGTGCAATCGCCCGTTTCCCGATCCACAATCCAAAGGGAATTTACCGCGATGGCGTATATCCTGTCTTCCGTGGGGTCGTAGGTCATGTCCATGAAGATGTTTTCAAGATCTTGCCAATCGGCAATGTAAGAAAATTCCCCGGTGGCGATATCCATGCGGGCGAATGCCCTCGGCACATACATGCCCGCGATGTTGCCTTGGCACATATACATGTACATGAAACCATCCACAACGCAACCGGATACGGCTGTCATGCGATCCGGATACGGGAATAAGCGAGCCACTTCGCCGGTGCGCAAATCAAGCCCCACAAGACCGGAGAATTCTTCGGTCAGTGTGTCGCTCAACAGGCTTCCATAGAAAATGCTATCGTTAGCAAATTTCGGTTTCCATGCTTTTTTCCCTTTGAAGGTCTTCGATTTTTCAAAAGGGGAGTACGGGCTTTTGTCAGATTGAACTGCTTTCAGTTCAGAGGCAGGGTTGGGCTTGGCCAAAGGACGGTAATAGTCCTTGTTGTTCCCTGTCTGCGTCTGCGCGAAAGCGATAGTCATGCTTCCCAGCAGAATCATCAAGATGCTTGACAATTTTTTCATGTTTTCTGGTTTTTGTTGTGATGAACTTTTGTTTAGAAAAACATGACGAAAATAGCGGATAGATGTTTACTTTTTATGACGAAAATGTACGAATTAAACAATCAGAACATGCAAGTAAATATAATAATATAGTGTACATCAATATTCTATAAATAAAAACGTTTTGGATGTCCATTCGAGCCTATTCATCAGGCTAGATTTTCTGCTTTTTGCTGGATCGAGGCCCTCTGGTATTGCGCCGGTGTCAATCCGGTCTGTTTTTTGAATGCCGTATAGAAAGCGGATTTGCTTTTATACCCTACCACTTGAGCAATGTGTTCAATCTTATAATTTTGATAATCTGGGCTTTCTATGAGAACACAGGCGTACCGGATTCGGTATTCGTTGAGCATGACAGAAAAACTCTTTCCGTAATATTCATTCAATGTGTACGATACATAGGTGGCATTGGATTTTGTGGCTTTGGCTAACTTGGCCAAATTGAAAGTGTTTTTCAGATACAGCGTGCCGTTCTCAAAGACTTGAAGAATCCTGTCCAACAAAGTCTGGCAATATTCCTCGGAAAGATGCAGCTGAGAATTGCCTTCCATTTCGGTTTCGGCGGCTTCCTCGTACATGGACTTGTCGGAAGTGTCCTGAACCGAATCCGGGGCAGGGGTGCCGGGCGGTTCGGCTGCCGGCTTCTGGCGAATCAGGCTGCGTTGCTCTGATTTCCATAGAGCCTTGTTCTTTTCATACAAAGCCCGTATATGATGTGCCTGCTTTCGTTTTTGGATATAGACAATGACCAGAAGTATCGAAACGATGATGAATCCGCTTAAGATGGAAACAAGAGTCCTGTTCCGGCTTTTTAGTAATTGACGTTGATGTAAAGTGTTTATTCTTAGCTGTTTTAGCTCTTGCTCCTGCTGGTGTTTACGTACCGCGTATTCCAAATTGGCCAGCTGTTTTTCCTTCTCCTCGGCAGAGATGCTATCGCTCATCTCCCAGTAGGAAACCGTTGCACTGACGGCATCGGCAAGATTGCGACCCTGCTCTATGTAATACTGGTTTTTGCTGCACTCCCTGACAATCGCGTAGTCATGCCTCGACATTGCCAGTTCCTTTGCTATTTCATTGTATAGCATGGCCGAGTCCAAAATCCCGAGCTGCTGGTATTTGGCCGAGATGCTTAAATAATAACTCAAGTAAAAATCAACAGAATCCGATGTCAGAGGACGGTTTTCGGATAGTTTTTCCGTGTATCTCAGGCTTTCCCTGTATTTGCCTTGCTTTTCAGCCATATAGGCTTTGGCCAGATTGATGGCAAAGGGGAAATTTGGGTTATCCCGGTAGGTTGGGCTATCCCAATAGCGCATGCACAAGGCCACAGCCTGCTCATCGTCCATGGATATGGCCATGGTCAGCATATTCAGCAACATCCTGTCCGCGCTGCCGGCTTCCTGCTCTTCCTGATTGTCAAAAGATTCTTTGAACAATTCGTAGGCTTTCCCGTACGCGCCATATCTACTGTATACGATGCCTATATTGTTCAATACCATGGGAAGATAGGAGGAATCGGCCTTGCGAGCGCAATAGGCGGCATGAGAAAAATACTGCATCGCTTCTTGATTCCTAGAATAAAGAAGGTGTATGGCACCTGCATGATTTTCCGCCTTGATGCCATAGGTCATTTCCTCGGATTCCAATTCATGGTTTTGCAATCGCAGAATCAATTCGTTGAAATAAGGTAAGGCGGAATCGTATTGATAGGTATTGAAAAGTTTCAATCCTTTTGCATATAACCGTTCCGATTCTTCCTCCATTTTAGGTATATAAGCTTCTTTCGCACGCGCCTGCGTATGCAAAGAGGACAGCCCCCAAGCAATGAGAATGATAAGACGGATTCCTGCCATAATACAAAAAGGGCGCGACATCCGGAGATATCGCGCCATCAATTCAGATCAGATTCATTATTTAATCTCCCAAGTGTCGCCGCTATTGAGCAAGTCATCCATGCATTTGATCTTAGACTCTTTCCTGGCCTTTTCAATCTGGTCTTCCAGCAGCTGGTTGTAGGTGGCTGCCGGAGCAGAACGGATCACACCCATCGCTACCGGGAATTCCGGCAAGTGCATCTTGGCCAGCATCAAATGGATACCCGGATCCTGCGAATACTGGTCATGAACCAGGATATTGCGCTCCGTGATACCGTCCTTGCCGATTTCAACCACTTCCAGACGAGTGCCGTTCAGACGGATGCCCTTGTTGCGATCCCGGCCGAAAATCATCGGCTTGCCATGTTCCAGAATCAACTGGTGGTCGTCGCGTACATCCTTGCCGGTAATGGCCGCATGAGCCTTGTCGTTGAAGATGACGCAGTTGTCCAATACCTCGATGACCGCGCAGCCATCATGCTTGGCGGCTTCGCGCATCGCGTAAGACATCAGCTTGATATTGTTGTCCGGAACACGGGCAAAGAATGTACCTTGAGAACCGATAACCAATTCCCCTGGATTGAACGGATGCTCGATAGTCCCCATCGGGGAGGTCTTGGTGATGGCTCCCATGGGGGAGGTAGGCGAGTACTGCCCCTTGGTCAGACCGTAGATCTGGTTGTTGAACAGGATGATGTTCACGTCCATGTTACGGCGGATGATATGGATGAAATGGTTACCCCCGATAGCCAAGGAGTCCCCGTCGCCCGTGCTGATCCATACGCTCAAGCCAGGATTGGAAATCTTGACACCGGTCCCGATCGCGTTGGCACGACCGTGGATACCATGGAAACCGTAGGTATTCACATAATAAGGGAAGCGGGAAGAACAGCCGATACCCGAAACATTGACATATTTTTCCTTCTTGTATCCGATTTCAGGAAAAATGTTTTCCATGGCAGCCAGGATAGCGTGCGAACCGCAGCCCGGACACCATTTTACCATTTGGTCGCTGGCAAAATCCTGCTTTGTCAATTCGACCGGTGATTTTTCTATGGCGATTTTCATTTTTTTCTCTTGTTTTTGATTGAACCGAACAAAGCCCCGCCGTTCTTCGAGGAGCGGCAATGGCTTTTCCGCCAATTTATTGAGCCAACAACTGTTTGAAATGATCCACCAGTTCCGTTACCGTGAAAGGCAAACCTTGAATCTTGTTGTACTGCGTCATGTGCAGATGGTCGAACCGGCCACGCAGGTAGTTGACAAACTGCCCTTGGTTCAGCTCGCAAACCACAATCTTCTTGTGGCCTTCCAATACATCCAAGGTATTCTTGGGCAATGGCATGATATAGTTGAAATGCGCATGCGCGATGCTCTTGCCCTGCTGCTGGAGGATTTCAACCGCCGTGCTGACCGCACCGTAAGTCCCGCCCCAGCTGACAACCAGCAAGTCGGCATCCTTTTCACCCATCAAGGCCTGTTCCGGAATATCATCGGCCACTTTTTCCACTTTTTCCCGGCGCAGACGCGACATCAAGGCGTGGTTCAGAGGATCGGTGGACACATTGCCCGTGATATGTTCCTTTTCCAGACCGCCGATACGGTGGCGCAGGCCTTCGGTCCCTGGCAACGCCCAGCCGCGGACCAAGGTCTCCGGGTTGCGGAGATAGGGTTTGAAATTCGGGTCGTTGGCCGGAACGATAGGCGGGTTGATAGCCGGCATGTCGGCCATTTTCGGAATCCGGAACAACTGGGAACCGTTCCCCAGCGAACCGTCTGAAAGCAGGATGCAAGGCGTCATGTGTTCCATCGCCAAGCGAGCCGCCTCGTAAGCGAAATCAAAGCAGTTGGCCGGCGTGGAAGAAGCAATGACAATCAACGGAGCTTCCCCGTTGCGGCCATACAAAGCCTGGTACAAGTCGGACTGTTCCGATTTGGTAGGCAAGCCCGTGGAAGGACCGCCACGCTGCACGTCCACGACAACGACAGGCAATTCGGCCATCACCGCCAGACCCAAAGCCTCGCTCATCAATGAAAGTCCGGGACCGGAAGTAGAGGTACATGCCAGCGAACCGGCAAAGCTGGCCCCGATGGTGGAGCAGATACCGGCAATTTCGTCTTCCGCCTGGAAAGCTTTCGCGCCCAAGTCGCGCCGCTTGGTGATTTCCACCAGAATATCGGTAGCCGGCGTGATAGGATAGGAGCCGAGGAACAAAGGACGGCCCGATTTTTCGGCTGCCGCCAACAGTCCCCAAGCGGTGGCCACGTTCCCGGTAATGTTCCGGTAACGGCCTTTTTCCATCTTGGCAGGCCCCACATGGATGGTAGATTCCACGATTTCAGCCGCTTCGGCATAATTATGCCCGGCTTCCATCACCTTCTTGTTAATGGCGATCATCTGCGGTTTCTTGGCGAACTTGGCTTCAAAGAAATGCACGGTGGTCGTCATATCCCGGTCGAAAATATAATAAATCATCCCCAGCGCGAACATGTTCCGCGTCTTCTCGATTGTCTTATGGTCCAGTCCGTCGCTTTCCAAAGCCTTGTGCGACAGGGTGGTGATAGGAGCGGGAACCACGTTGTACGAAGACAGGCTACCGTCTGAAAGGGGATTTGACTTGTAGTCGGCTTTCATCAAGGCTTCATCGGTGAAGGTGTCCGCGTCCACGATAACCGTGGCACCTTTCTTGGCCCATTTCAGATTCGATTTCAGCGAAGCCGGATTCATGGCCACCAATACATCGCACTGGTCGCCTGAAGTGGTGATAGCCGTTGAACCTACATGAACCTGGAAGCCCGAGACCCCTGCGATTGTATTATGCGGGGCCCTGATTTCGGCTGGATAATCAGGGAATGTGGAAAGGTCGTTGCCCGCCAAGGCAGCGGCGTTGGAGAACAAGGTACCAATCAACTGCATCCCATCCCCGGAATCGCCGACAAACTTGACAACTACGTCTTGCTTGTCCACATGTGGAATTTTCTTTACCATATAGAGTATGTTTTTCTTGCCAATAAAAAAGGGATATGACCCGCCTCGGATACGCGCCCGGACACAAAAAAGACACCTTGCCTGATCACGCAGGGTCACAGGACGGGAAAAACGGGAAAGGTATCCCGCATTGATTCCCGGACATGGCCCTGCCACAAGGTGCTATGCCGTGAGAGCAGGCACGAAGCCGTGCATTTACTAAAATGCAAAGATAGCCAAATTTTCCGTAATAAGCGAAGCATTTGGAATGCAGAATCAATTGGCAGAATAAACCCCGCTGATCCAAGCCGGATCAACGAGGTTCCTGGACCAACGAGGCTTTGGCCGGGTCTATCACCAGTTCGTCCGGAGCGTATTGCCCGGTGGCATGAAGATACTCCATGCGCTTGATCATGTACCGTGTCAAATCCGAGGAATACTGTTCGCGGCTTTGCTGCAGCAGGCTGCTGGCATTCAGGAGTTCCGTCATCGTGGCCAGCCCAGCATCGTAGGCGTCGCGCTGCATCCGGTAATTCTCCTCGGCCGTCTCGATGGAGGCTTTGGAAACCTGGGCTTGATCGTAGTATTCCTCCAATTGGTTGTAATACTGCTGCATCTGAAGCATCAGCATTTCTCCTGCATCGTCCCGGAGATTCTCGGCTTCCTGCAAGGCCAGCTTGGCTTTCTTCATCTGCAAGCCGCCTCCCCACCATTGGCTGATCGGGATATTGACTGCCGCAGACCCGAACCAGAACGAACGGTCTATCTTCTCCAGGAAATTGTGGTAAGCGAAACCGCCGCCCACCATTACCGTAGGCAGGTTCTGCCCTAAAGCCAAGCGCTTTTTCAGCTTGCTGGCCTCCACATTCTTCTGCAGCATCATGAAATCCAGGTTCTGGTGAAGAGCTTGCTTGTGGTCGGCCTTGCAGGAAGAAGGCAAGGGGAGAGCCTCTTCGGGCATAGGCTGGATATAGAAACTGTCAGGCTCCATCCCTATATACTGACCCAAAAGCATTTTGCTCAGAGCGATGCCGTTCTTCACCTGGAGCAAGCCGCTACGTACCTGGTTGGCCTTCAGCTGCACTTGCAAATAGTCATTGCGATTCTTGACTCCGGCCGCTACCGCTTCGCTCACATCGCCCGAAAGGCTGCCCAGCAAGCTATCCATGGCCAGGACAGTATTCTGCTTCTCCTGCAGGCCGATAATCTGGCGGTAATACTTCTCCACTGTCAGCAGCACCTCGTCGTGGCTCTGCTGCAACTGGTAAACCTTGACCTGCTCGGCCACCCGGTAAAGCTTCTGCGCATTGGCCAGCTGCCCGCCCAGGAACACGGGCTGCACGGCCGTCACCGCTCCGCTCAGGCCTTTGTCAAGAATGCCCACTTCGGTATTCTTGAGTTCGGTCAAATCCTGCTCCAAAGGCCCAAGGATGCTTTGCTCCAAGGAAGCCAGCAGTTCCGGCGGCAGATACTGCCCCAGAAAGCCGGTCAGCCCCGGCGCCATCTCGGCCATCGAAGTCGGGATATTGACAAAATCACCCACCTGGCCGCCTAGAACCCCTTTATTGGCAATGAACCCCACTCCCGTAGCTTGCACGGAAGGAAAGAAATGCGAAATGTTGGACTGGCGGTCAGCCTTGGCCATCTCTACCTGCAGAAGAGCGTTCTTCATTTTGACATTATGCTCCAAAGCCAGCTGCTGGCATTCTTCCAACGTCAAAGGCTCGGGCTGGGCGGAAACAGGAGGGACGCACAGAAGCAAAGAAGCGCCGCACAGAAGCGCGCCCGCCGAGGGCTTTCTTTCCTTTTTCCTATCCACTCTTCTGAATACCAACCAATAAGCTACAGGAAGGACGGTCACTACCAAGACCATCGAAATCAAGGAACCGAAACAGATCACGGTCCCCATCGGAGACCAAAGCCCGCTGCCGCCCAGGATCATCGGCACAACCCCCATCGAAGCCGCGGCCGATGTCAGGAAAATCGGCCGCATCCTCCGTTTGGCCGCATGCACCGCCGCATCATAGACGCTCATCCTGCCTTCCTTGCGGAGCTGCTGGGCGTAGTCCATCATGATGATGCCGTTGCGGACCAGAATCCCCATCAAGGAGACAAAACCGAGGATAGCCGTCAGACTGAAATCCTTGCCCATGACCCAAAGCCCGAAAAAGCCCCCGAAAGCGCAAAGGCTCATCGAAACCAGCACCAGCAATGCCATATTGATCTGCTTGAAATGGAACAAAAGGATGAAAAAGATAATCGCGATGGCGATAAACAGGCCGCTCAGGATCCGAGGCACGTTCTCCTCGTCTATGGCTCGCGACCCTCCATAGGAAAGGCTCATGCCCTGAGGAAGTTCCATCTTGTCCAACCGGGCAGCCACTGCCTCCGTGCGCTCGTTGACATTGTAACCGCGGGCCACGTCTGCCGAGATGGTCAGCGTCCGGACCCCGTTCTCGCGGGCAATGCAGCCCTCCGTCCAGTCCGGGCTCACGCTGGCGACCTGACGGACCGGAACCGGCTGCCCTCCCGGCAAGGTAGGCAGGAACCCGTTCTCCAGATCAGTGAATCCTTCTTCTTTCTCATGCTCCGACCTGATGACCACCTTCAGCGGGTAATCCCCGTCCCAAAGCGTGGTGACCGGCACTCCTTGACCTGTCTGCAAAGCGATGGTCGTAGCCAATAAAGATTTATTGATTCCCAATCTATTAGCCTCATCCTTATTCACATCCACCCGGACACCCGGCAACATGCCTTCATACGATGAACGGATCACGCAAAGCCCCTCGGTATCGCGGAAAACGGACAACACGCTGTCGGCCACCCGTTTGAGATCAGACAGACTGTTCCCGTGCAATTCCACTTCTATCGGGCTTGCAGCCACGCAATAGTCCATCTGCTTGAAACGTATCTGCGCCATCGGGAAATAATCCGTGTACAGATTGGCATACTGATCCAGAACGGCCTCCGTGGCCTCCGGCCCGGTCGTGTTGACAATGAACTGGGAGAAATTGCTTCCTCCGATCTGAGGCGCGTAAGTGGTCTGGAAACGTGGCGAACCGCTGCCCACGAACTTGGTCACCGAAACCACTCTCGGATCAGTAATCAAAACACTCTCCAGGCTGTCTGCCACTTGCGCTGTCATTTCCAAATCAGTCCCCGCCGGCAAATAAATCTCCACGGCAAACTGGTTGCGTTCAGCCGTCGGGAAAAGCCGGTTGGGCAGCAGTGCCATGATCCCGAAGCCCAGAGCCACAGAAAGCACACCCGCCCCAATAGTCCGTCCCGGATGACGGAAACAACGAGCCAGCAGCCATTCGTATCCTGATTGCACCATATCCAAGAAGGAGCGATGCCTGCGAGGCTTCCCGGACTCATCCTGTTTCAAGCCTTTCCGGATAAACGCATACTGCATGTAGGGTACAAGCAAGACAGCCACCAAGAGCGAAACACCCAGAGTGATGCTGATAGCCCAAGGGAAAGACAGGATAAAATCCAGGAACGTCCCCTTGAAAGTGAAAAGGAATGGTATGAATGTGATACTGATAGCCAAAGTAGCCGAGAGAATGGACTTGAAGAACTCGGTCGCGCTCGATGCCGAAGCATGCCAGCGGGAATAGCCCTCGTCCAGACGTTCCATGTAGCAGTCCACTATGACCACCGAATTGTCCACAATCATCCCCAACGTAACCAAAAGCGCAGCCAAAGTAACTGTATTCAACTCTATTCCACAAAGATAAAAAAGGCCAAGGCTGATAAAAATCGTAATCGGTATCGTGGATGCTGAAACCATCGCCACCCGCATCGGCATCAGCAAGACCACGACAAGAATCACCGCGCAGATAGCAATCAGCAGTTCTTTCAGAAAAGTGGCCACCGATTCGCTGACCACATGGCTCTGGTCGGTCACGCAAAAGAAATGAACGTCTTCCGGCAGTTCCTTCTGGTATTCGGCAATCACCGCCTTGGCATCCCGTCCCATATCCACGATATTGTAGCCCGGGCGAGCTTCTATAGAAAGCATCACGCACTTGACCCCATTGGATTCGATATAGGAAGATGGATCCGGGTATTCCCGTTCTATCCGTGCCACATCCTTGAGCCTCACTACATTGCCCATCGGGTCGGAATAGACGATTTGCTCCTCCAGATCCCGCTCTGCAGAAAAGGAAGCAGCTATGTGCACAGGAGCTACCAGTTTGCCATTCTCTACTTTGCCGCTAGCCGAAGTAAAGCCTTGGGCAAACAAGCGGGCGGCCAGTGCCGGCATCCCCATGCCGTAACGAGCCAGCTTGGCCTGGTCCAGATAGACCGTTACTTGCTCCTGCTGGGAACCGTAACGGCTCAGCTTGCTGATGGCATCGATATTCCTCAGCCGGGTTTCCAGCTCATCCAGGTATTGATCCAATTCGCGGTATGTCTTATCCTTTGATTCAATTGTATAAAGCAGAGAAGAGGTTTCACCGAAATCATCTATCGTCAACAAGGCCAGCACTCCTTGGGGCAATTTCGTCTTGAAGGCTTGCAAATCCTCCTTGAACTTGGCCCAGAAGTCGTTCTTCTGAATCGTATTGATATCCTCGTCCAGATTGATCATCATGATAGCCATGCCATCGCGGCAAAGCGTGGTGGTCTTCTCCTTGTCCACTTCTTCATATGAAAACACGTAGCCTTCCAGGGTCTTGGCTATCTGTTCCTCCACCTGCCCGGAACTGGCTCCCGGATAAACAGCCACTACAACGCCTTGGCGTATCGTGAAAACCGGAAATTCCTGCTTGGGCATCACCACCAAGGAATATGCTCCGAAAATCATGGCGATAGCCACAATGAGGAGAATCAATTGGCGATGGCGCATTGCCCATTCTATAATCTTCATATTAAATGTTTTTATCGTTTTATTAAAAGCATCGCTCCATGAAAGTCCCACGCAAACGAGGCCGAGACAGGCCCCGGCCTCCAGCATGTTCCAGCCTAATCCATGGAATCGGAATATGCCTTGATCACAATTTCAGTCCCTTCGCTCACTTTCTGGCCGCCTTCCACAATCAACAGTTCACCTCTTTCCAAGCCCTGGCTGACCAATGTGCCTTTTTCCGTCAAACCGCCGATCCGGACCCTGCGCTGGGTCGCGATACCGTTCTTTGCTATCCAGACAAAGGCGTGCCCGGCATAGTCGATCTGGATGCAATTGTTGGGCACGACGATTCCTGACGGGTAGCGGCTGCTGTCGGCAATGTCCACCTTGCAGACCATGCCCGGCATCAAATCGTGACCATGGTTATCCAAGGCAATCTTGACATCGTAAGTGCGGGAGACGGGATTCGCGCTGATTCCCTTTTCAGTAACCGCACCATGGAACAGTCTGTCCTGCAATGCAGGAACTTTGACTGTCGCTTCCTGGCCGATCCGAGTCCGGGAAATCTCGTTTTCAGGAACAGGAATCTTGACGTTCACATGGTCTATGCACAGGATTTTCATGACGGGCATCCCTGGCACGACATTCATGCCGGCTTCTATGTCCTTGGCAGCCACGATGCCATCCACCGGAGCCTTCAACACGGCATGCTCCAGATTCCGGCGGGCGATAGACTCCATCGAAAGGGCTTGCTGCCGCTTGGTCAGCACTTCCCGCCACTGCAAGTCGGTCATGCTGCCTTTCTCGTGCAGGCTCTCGTATCGCAGGTAGGCATCCTCGGCTTGTTCCAGGACAGCCTTGGCCGCATCATAGGCACTTTGGAGAGAGACCGGGTCGAGGGTAGCCAGCACTTGGCCTTCACGCACGCTTTGCCCGTCGGAGACCAAGACTTGCAAAAGGTTCCCGGCCGTCTGGAAACTGAGAGGGACGGAAAATCCGGCTTCGACCGTCCCGGAATAATTCTGCTCGTACTGCACCCGGCCGCCTTCGATTTCCATGACCTTGACCGAGACACCGGACGGCATCGGCGGCACAACCGCTCTTTCCTTGCATGCAGACAGCAGCAAAGGGACGCATAAAAGCAATAGTTTCTTGTTGGTATTCATGTTTTCAATTATTTTCATCCTGCCATTCCGATCCAATGCAGGCACTAAAAGCCTCCTGCGGGAACCGGATTTCAAACGAGGGTGCAAAATTCACCATGAAAGCGATTGGCAACAAGGTCTCTTTTTCGCAATAAATGGACAGTTTTTCCCCTCGTCGCCGAAAATGCCGGAAAATCGCATATTTTTGCCAATTCAAAACAAACCGTTGATTAAACCCAAATCGGTCATTAGACTTTGGGTAGATTGTCCGCTTATGTCATGCAGCATGCTTCTCGCCTAGCCGAAGGCGTAGCGGGCTACGTCGAGGCGTAGCGAGGAGCATGATGCGGACAGAAGCGAACAAGATGCACAAAAGCATCCCTCTTCGAAAACAGGAAACACACTCGGCGAGTCTAATGACCGATTTGGGTTAAAAGACAATACAGGCGGCAAGCCGATACCGGGAACGCGCGAACACGAAAAAAATGGAAAAAGAAAATTATCAAACCAAGGCTCTGGCCGGTCTTCCTCGATCGCAAGGGATAGAATCCGAGATTACCGAACTGGACGTGGATCAAGCCGACTGGGGAATGATAGAGAAAGAAGTCTTCATCGGCCGGAACCTACGGCAATTAGTGGAGAAAAAGGCCTGCATCCATCAGACAGACATGGTATTCCTAGCCTTGTGCACGCGGGGTTCGGTCCTGTTCAAAATCGACGGGCAGAGCTTCAAGGCCGGGAGAGGGAGCTTGGTCTTAGTCGCACCGGGACGCATGGTGCAGATAGAGTACCTCAAGGAAAACAGCAACGGGATAGGCATCGGCATCACCCAGAACCTGCTCAAGAACGCCATAGTAGAGTACAGCAACCTCTGGAGCCTCCTGCTGGAAGCCCAGAAACAACCGCATGTCCGGATTCTGCCTTCCGAAGCCAGACTGATCGAGAACCTGCACGCGCAGCTGCTGGAGACGGCGCACCTTCCGGAACGCCCGTTCAAGACTGAGATGCTGCAATCCTTGATGCAGGCGGCCATCTACCAAATCGCGATGATTGTAAACTCCTGCATGGAAGTACGCCCCTTGGACAACATCCGGGAGTTCAACCTCTATTTCCGCTTCACCCAGTCGGTAACGCAGAACTTCCGCAAATCGCGAAGAGTGGACTTTTACGCGGACTTGCTCTGTGTAAGCCCCAAATACTTGAGCGCGGCGGTCAAAACCATGTCGGGCAAGACCGCCAACCGCTGGATAGACGAATACGTGACCGTGGAAGCTCGCAACTTGCTCCGGATTTCGACCAATTCCATCCGCCAGGTTTCCGACTACCTCAATTTCCCTGACGCCTCCTTCTTCACTAAATTCTTCAAAAGGAACACTGGAATGACACCCAAGGAATTCCGGGAAAGATACCAGCAACACAGCAGGGACTTCGGCATGGACCAGGACGGGGCCCCGCGCCCTGTCCGCAGGCCGTGCCGGCCAGAAAGCAGGGTGGAGCCGCAAACGAATCCCCCCAGGACAGGATCCCTGAATCAAGCCGCAATGCCGTTTCCATCGGCAGGAGAGATGCTGCCCGATCAAAAAAAAAGCACAATGAGCCAATAACTTATCTCTGCCTGGAATATTGCAGTACCTCATCGTGGACGTACTGGAGTTCCACGCCTGCCATCCGGAACATCTCCTCGGATTCGGCTCCGGCATGGTACTTGTATTCGGCCACCACTTTCTTGATGCCGCAGTTGATGATCAGCATCGCGCAGGTACGGCAAGGGGTCATCGTGCAGTACAAGGTGCTGCCTTCTAAAGCAACGCCTCGGCGAGCTGCCTGGCAGATGGCGTTCTGCTCGGCATGGACCGTCCGGACACAATGGGTCGTGACAGTCCCGTCCTCGTGCAAGGTCTTGCGGAAAAGATGCCCCACCTCGTCGCAATGCGGCAGATGGGAGGGCGACCCTACGTAGCCGGTCACCAGTATCTGCTTGTCCTTGACGATGACGCAGCCGCTGCGGCCCCGGTTGCAAGTAGCCCGCAAGGCAACGCTGTGGCAAAGGTCCATGAAATACTCGTCCCAGGACGGACGCTCGTGTCTGGGCGCGTCGTCCTGCAAGTTTTCCAAGAAACGGTCTATCTCGTGGTGCAGGTCGTCGAAGCTGCCGTTGTTCTCCAAACGGATATCGGCCATCCTCATGCATGCCCTGAGGTTCTGCTTGTTAGGGTCGGTATTCTCCATTTCCCGCTTCTCGTTGGCCAGAAAAGTCTCGAAATCGATATGGTCGGTTTCCGAACCCCTTTTCTGGATACGCTCGTAACGCAGTTCCGGCTTGGCATCGACCGCTACCAAAACGAAAGCCCCCTTTTTGCGCAAGGACTCCACTTCGCCCACCGCCCGTATGCTTTCGATGATGGCATTGCCCCCGTGTTCGGCCGCCTGCTTGTAAAGTTCGTCCACGATATAGGAAGGGGAGTGCTTCTGACGCAAATCGTTGGCCACGAAGGTCAGTGAATCCCGGTTCGGCTCCATGCCCCGGCGATGGACTTCCTCCATCAGGAACTGGCGTACCGAAAAGTACGCGAACTGCCGCTGGGTCCTGAGATATTCCACTACCGTGCCTTTACCTGCGCCCAAAGTGCCTGTGATTCCGATGATAAGCATACGTCTGCTATATTTATTTTGGATTGGAAAATCGTCCTTGTTTAATTCCGTTGAATCAATATAGTTCATGCAGATGTCCATGAACTGTCTCGGCTACTTGTCTTCCGAAACCGGCTTATCCGTTTTATCCGCCGCAATGTCCGCTATGGAGTCTGTTGTCACCGGCGGCGTATAGAACTTGAAGCTCCTGGCCACGCTTTCCATCTGCATCAATAAATCTCGCTTCGGCTTGCGCGGAGAATAAAGGTAGGCATCCAGCATGATTGTCCTTTGGTTGGCCGTGTCCACAAAGACGTAGTTCACGAAAGGTCCGCCCATGAAATCCCCTTCCAGCCGCCACAATCCCCGGGTCTCCACGGCATACATCCCGTTCAGATTGATAGTTTTCGAGAAAGGAGCGTATTCCGGGAAACGGGTCTCGGTGGTCATATACGAACCCTCGGCCGGACCTGGCACGTTCCGGCACATCCGGTTCCGCTGGGCAAGGATGTTTTCCGGGTCGAACACGTCCAAGCCCGTATAGGGGTATGTCGAAAAGATGATACCTTGGCCATAGTCCTTGCTTTCCTTGCGGATCCAAGCAAAGCCGGAACGAGAGCTGGCAAACGAGAAGCCGTCGGGGAAAATCATCTCGAAACCGTACCAGCGCCGCAGCTTGTCCAATACCTCGATTTCCTCCACGCCTTTGAACGCCCGCTGGATACGCTGGTATTCCTTGGCGTAGACAGCCTGCATCAAGCCCTCTTTGCGCGGAGCGAACAAGTCATAGAAAGCCTGCTTGTCCGGAACGCTGAACTTGATGACCACCTGGGGGAAAGCCCACAAATCCTGCAACACTTCCACCTTCGGCTGAACCGCCGTGTCGAACTCCACAATGAACACATTGCGGTGATGCTGGAACATCTCGCTCTCGTTGAATGACTTGGGGACGATATTGACCAGATTGAAATAAGGCTCAGGCTGGTTCAGCCCAGGCTGTACCCGCATGAACCAGTGGCGCAAGGTATCGCCCACCGCGCCTTCCCATTGCTCCTTGGGAGTCACTACGATGATTTCGCAAGTCTTCCCGCCCGAACCCGGCAGGACCGGCACTTCGTATTTGCAGGAACTGGAGAGGAAGAGGATGGCCAGAAGAGCCGACAGAATCATTCTTTTCATATGCGAACCTAATCTTTTATGCGAACCTGGTCTTCGGCACCGGCGACGCAAAGCCTGGCCCGAGACGGAACAGGGTCCCCGCAAAGCCGGGAACAGACCGGGCATCCCGGCTTTGGCTGCAGAGGGTGGCCAAAAGATGATTTTTCGACAAAGAATCCTCGATAGAACACATTCTAACGCGGATTCTCTTTTGGGAAGCTGGCTTTCGGGCCACCCTCGCATCCCAAATACCGACATGCCTACAGGATAGCAAAAGTAACAAAGTATTTTGAGAAGCTGTTCAAAATTTCTTGCAATCCTGAAAAGGCTGGATTTCCAGGGAGCGGGTTCAGGATTTCGTTTGCCCATCGGGGCTATTCCGGGTCTTGGTCGAGCGATGCTCGATGATAGCTTGGCTATCCTCCATTGGAAAACGCCGCGCCATCCCGCCAAATCCCCTCCCGATGGCCTGAACAAATAAATTCAAACAGCTTCTGAATTTTCCCCTTGCGGAAGGATTGCGAAAAAACCCGCCATGCCGTACATTTGCACGCTGTTCCCGGCATCTTCGGGGCGGGGGACCTTCGGGTTCCCGTCCCGAAGATGCCGGCCCAAAACGAACAGGAACGCCATGGTCAATTTTGCAATAGCAGGCTGCGGCCATATCGGCAAACGCCATGCCGAGATGGTATGCCGCAATACGGAAAGCCGGTTAGTCGCATTGTGCGACATCAGACCCGCGGACGAATTAGGAATCGAAGCCTACCCGGTGCCATTCTACAACTCCCCGGAAGCCATGCTCGATGCTCATCCGGAAATAGAAGTGCTGAATATCTGTGTCCCGAATGCGCTCCATGCCCCGATGGCACTGATGGCAATGGGAAAGGGGAGGCATGTGGTGATAGAAAAACCGATGGCGCTCCATAGCGAAGATGCAAGGAAAGTGGTCGAATGCAGCCGGCGCACCGGTTGCAAAGTCTTCTGCGTGATGCAGAACCGCTATTCGCCGCCTTCCGTATGGATCAAGTCGGTAGTCGGCTCCGGAATACTGGGCCGAATAGAAATGGTCCAATTAGACTGCTACTGGAACCGGGACGAACGATATTACCAGCCCGGAGGATGGCATGGCACAGCCGACATGGACGGCGGGACCATATTCACCCAGTTCAGCCACTTCATCGACATCATGCTCTGGCTCTTCGGCGATATCGAGGACATCAGCGGCCGCTTCAGGGACTTCGCTCACCAAAGCCTCACAGACTTTGAAGATTCCGGCATGGTCCAATTCAACTTCACGCAAGGCGGCATCGGCTGCCTGAACTATTCCACGGCCGTCTATGGCAAGAATCTGGAAAGTTCCTTGACAATCGTGGCGCAAAACGGGAGCGTGAAGATAGGAGGGCAGTACATGGACAAAGTGGAATACTGCCATATAAAAGATTACGTGATGCCGGATCTTCCGCCTACCAATCCGGGAAACGACTACGGGGCTTACAAAGGTTCGGCCCAGAACCACCACTACGTGATTCAGAACGTGGTGGACGTATTGGCCGGCAAGGCTGCCATTTCCACGCCGGCGGAAGAAGGCTTGCTGGCCGTGGATGTGATGGAACGCATCTACAAAGCCCGGGGTGGATGGCCTGCCCGCAGGCGATGATAAACAATGTCTGACAGCCCCCCCGGAACCGGCGTGCCAGAATGGGCGAGATACGAGGTACCGAGAGGGTCCGAAAATGCTCACGTACAAAAGCACGCTCCGCTTTTCTCACCTTCGCGCAACGAAGCAGGTGGCCCATTATCACACGCCGGTTGTCACGCACCGGCCTATTTCTTCCAAAAAGAAGGAGTCACCACCAGGAACACGCTCAGCAGCTCCAGACGCCCCACATACATCAAAGCCGAACAGACCCATTTGGCCCCGTCGCTCATCGCGCTCCAAGAATACATAGGGCCGAAATCCCCGAATCCCGTGCCTACGTTGCTCATGCAGGAAATGCAGCATCCAGCAGCCTCCAGATACCCCAGGCCGCAGATAACCAAGCCAAGGGCACCGACAAAGAAGGTCATCACGAAAATGGAAGCGAAAGCCAGCAGGTTCATCTTGACCGAAGTCCCTACCACCTGGCCGTTGATCCGCAAAGGCAGGATCGCGTTGGGATGCAGGATTTTCTTGAGCTCGTTCTTGCAGATTTTCCAGATCATGGCCAGCCGGATGGTCTTGAAGCCGCCCGCCGAAGAACCCGAGGACGCGCCGATCCACATCACCGCCAACAAGAAAGGCAGCAGGCATGGAGCCCACAGCATATAGTCATCCGAACTGTATCCGGTACTGGTGTACAAGGAAATGACCTGGAAAGCCGCCGAACGGAAAGCCCGCTCCAGCTCATAGCCGGAAGTGAAATGCAAGGACAGGGTGCAGACCAGGGTCACACCTAAGAAAATCATACCGTACCATTTGAATTCCACATCATTGACCAAACGCTTGTACTGTCTTTTCAGCAACAGGAAATACAGCAGGTTGTAATTGACCCCGGCCAGGAACATGAAGATAATCAACACATATTCGATAGCCGGAGATTGGTAGAACATCACGTTGGCCTGACGTGTGGAAAAACCGCCAGTCCCGATGCAGGTGAACGCATGGTTCACAGCATCGTACCAATCCATGCCCGCTATCATGAGCGAAAAGGTGCAACATATCGTCAAAACAAAGTAAATGAACAGAATCCATTTGGAAGTAGTGGCGATCCGAGGCTGCAGCTTTCCCTGCAAAGGTCCCAGGCTCTGGGCCGCGAAAAGCTTGACGCTCCCGCTGCTGGTCCCCGGCAGGATGGCTATCGTGAACAAGACGATGCCCAAGCCGCCGACCCATTGCGTCAGGCTCCGCCAGAAAAGCAAAGCGTGCGGGCAGAAATCGATATTGTCCATGATGGTCGCTCCGGTGGAAGTGAAGCCCGACATGGTCTCGAAGAAGGCATTGGCAACACCCTTGATATGGGATGTGAAAAGGAAGGGGAGCATTCCGACCATGCAGAACAGGATCCAGCTCAGGCACACGACCATGTATCCATCCCTTCGGCCCATCACGTTCTGCGCGCCCCTGCCAAGGAATTTCAGCAAAGCTCCTATGGAGAAACCTATCAAGGTAGCGTACAGGAAAGGCTTCAGATCGTCTTCCTCGTACAAGAAGGACATGCAGGTGCACAGCAGCAGCAGGCCTGCCTCCACAAAGGCCAGTGTCCCCATGATTTTCGCTACCAACTTGAAATTCAGCATGGCTTTCTAATTGAAATAATGTTCCAGCTTGCGTATATCCATCTCCACGCAGAATACAACCACGCTGTCCCCGCTCTGTATCTGCGTATCCCCGCTGACCAAGATGCCTTCCCCGTTACGGACCAGTCCCCCGATAGTCGCGCCTTTGGGCAAATCCAGGTCCTTGATCAGCTTCCGGGTAGCTTTCGACTTCTCTGCCGCCACGAATTCAACCACATCGGCCGACGACACGGTCAGGCACTTCAGGTTGGAAACATCCACATCGAGCATCATCTGGTAGATATGACCGGCAGCAATCGCCTTCTTGTTGATGATGGTGCCGATGTCCAAGCTTTCGGCCATTGCCGCGTAGTCCAGGTTCTCCACAATGGCCGCCGTCTTGCGCACACCAAGCCGCTTGGCCGCCAGGCAGGCCAGGATATTGGTCTCCGCGCTCCCTGTCAAAGCAATGAAAGCCTGCGTCTTCTTCACGTCCTCGTCTATCAGCAGGTCCAGGTTCCTCCCGTCCCCATGTATCACCATCACATTCTCGTCCACCAAAGTGGTCAGCTTCTTGGCTCTTTCTTCACTGATTTCGATGATTTTGACACTAAAGCGATCCGACAGCATCCGCGCCGCCTGCACGGCCACCCGGCCTCCGCCCACGATCATGATGCTATGGATTTCTTCGTAATTGTCCTTGCCGCAAAGATGCTTTATCTCTGGCAGGTTCTTCCTTGTACTCATAAAATACACCAAGTCTCCGGCCATCAGCATGTCGTCTCCACGAGGAATCAGGGTCGCCCCCCGGCGCTTTATGGCCACGACATGGAATTTCCTCGATTCCAAGCCCAAGTCCTTCAACGGGCGGTTCAGAAGCAGTGCCGTGGAGCGGATCTTGACCCCGACCAGTTCCAAGGCCCCGTCGTGGAATTCCCAAGACTGGCGGACCCAGCTCATCTTCATCGAACCGGCAATTTCCTGGGCTGCCAGACGTTCCGGGTAAATCAGCGAGTCGATGCCCATCTTCTTGAAATAATTCTTGTACAACGAGTCCAGATACTCGGAGTTGTCGATCCGGGCCACCGTCTTCTTTGCTCCCAACGCATGAGCCAGCATGCAGATTGTCAGGTTCCGGCTCTCGTCCGAAGTGACAGCGATCAGCAAGTCGCAGGATCCGGCCCCGGCTTCGCGCAAACCATCTATGGAAGTAGCCGACACATTGATGGTCAGCAAGTCGAAATGGCGGCTGGGTTCCTCCAGGCGTTCCTCGTCCTGATCCACCAGCACGATATCATGCTTCTCGCGGGAAAGAAGGTTGGCCAGATGGGTACCGACGGCCCCGGCTCCAGCTATGACGATTCTCATGACGAAATCCTTTAATGAAAGCCCTATTGAAGCCCGAAGCAGGGACTCTAAGCGAAAAAAAACACGCAACCAACTGGTTACAAAGCATCAAGCCTTATCCTTATCCCTGTCCGAAGGCAGGCAAAGCTATGAATTTTAGTCCAATTATCCTCAATATTCGTAACTTCGCGCGCTCTCATGCCGAATCCGATCATCTTCATCCCGTTTTCCACTTCGGACAATCCGGCATGGATACGCAATCCTCAATGTCCCGGCATTCCGGAAAGGGTTGCGCGCATGATCCTTGTAACAAGAAACGAATCGTGACAAAAGAAGACTTATTGCAACTTTACGCGCAGGACAGCCGGCTTGCCGGGATGATGAAGTACCTGCAAGAGGGCAAGGCACCAGCGGCTCTGGCACTCAAGGGACTGGTTGGGTCGAGCCGTTCCATCGTCTGCCAAGTGCTTTCCCAGGCTTCGCCCAAAAACCAGTTGTTCATCCTACGCGACCAGGAGGCTGCCGCTTATTTCTGCAACGACTTGGAAAAGCTGGGCGGAGAAGATCCTGAATACAAGGATAGCAAACGGGTACTGTATTTCCCTGCTTCGTACAAGCACCCGTACGACACAGAGAACGTGGACAATGCCAATGTGCTTTCACGGACGGAAGTACTGGGCCGCCTGCAATCCGCCTCCGAAGGGCTGAAAATCGTCACATACCCCGAAGCCTTGTCCGAAAAGGTGGTCTCGGTCAAGCAGCTGGCATCGAACACTGTGACCATACACCAGGGAGAAAGCCTCAGCCAGGACTTCCTGACCGATTTCTTTGACCAATACCATTTCCGCCTTGCCGACTTCGTGGCCGAGCCGGGGGAATTCGCCGTAAGGGGAGGGATCATCGATGTCTTTTCCTATTCGGCAGAACTCCCGTACCGCATCGAATTCGACGAAGACAGGATAGTATCCATCCGCAGTTTCGAAGTCGGGACACAGCTTTCAGTCAAGCATCACCAGGAAGTGGCGATCGTGCCGGACGTGCAGCAATGCGTCAAAGTGGATCAGAGAGTCAGCTTCTTCTCATACTTCCCTCCGGACTCCTTGATATGGATAGAAGATGCCGATGCCCATCTGGAAAGCATCGGATCCGCGCTGGAGAAAGCCAGGAATGCCTACGGACAGCTGGACAAGACCATCCCGAGAGCCGACCCGGAAGAACTCTACTGCCATCCTGACGAAATCGAGGAATCGCTCAAAACCCACACCGTGATAGAAATCGGCAGCCATCCCCGTTACCCGAGCCTGATAGAAGCCAGTTTCGACATGCAGCCCCAGCCTGTCTTCAACAAGAAGTTCGAGATGCTCGCCGACTACATACTGGAAGAATCCGACCACGGTTACCGCCAGCTGATCCTTTCGGAAAACCCCAAGCAGCTGCAACGGATCGACCGGGTGTTCTTCGAGCTTTCCAAGCCTGAACGCCCCATCCGCTACATACCTCTCGGCTTGTCGCTCAACGAAGGATTCGTGGACAAGGACATGAAACTGGCCTGCTTCACAGACCATCAGATATTCGAACGTTACCACCGTTTCAGCGTGCAGCCGAGGCGGAAGGACAGCCAGGCGTTGACCATCAAGGAACTCTACAGCCTCAAGCCGGGCGACTATATCATGCACATGGACCATGGCATCGGCCGTTTCGCCGGATTGCAGAAAGTCATGGTCAATGGCCGGGAACAGGAAGCCATTTGCTTGGTATACAAAGACAACGATATGCTCCGGCTCAGCATACACGGCCTGCACAAGATGACCCGGTACACCGGCAAGGAAGGAGTCCCGCCCGTCCTGAACCGGATTGGCAGCAACGCCTGGACTGTGCAGAGGAACAAAGCCAAGCAGAAAGTCAAGGACATAGCCCGCGAACTGATCGACCTCTATGCCAAGCGCAAGGCCAGCAAGGGATTCGCTTTTTCGGCCGATACCTACCTGCAGCACGAATTGGAGTCTTCTTTCTTTTACGAAGACACGCCCGACCAGCTCAAGGCATCGAACGATGTGAAACGGGACATGGAGTCGGGCGAACCCATGGACCGCCTCGTCTGCGGGGATGTGGGATTCGGCAAGACCGAAGTGGCAGTCCGGGCGGCATTCAAGGCCGTCTGCGACAGCAAGCAGGCAGCCGTCCTGGTTCCTACCACCATCCTGGCCTACCAGCATTACAAGACATTCAAGGAACGCCTGGAGAATTTTCCCTGCCAGGTGGAATACCTGAACCGGTTCCGGACAGCCAAGCAACAGAAGGAGGTGCTGAAAGACTTGGCGGCAGGGAAAGTGGACATCCTGATCGGGACGCACCGGATTCTAAGCAAGGACGTGGTGTTCAAGGATCTGGGGCTTCTGGTCATCGATGAGGAACAGAAGTTCGGCGTGGCGATGAAAGAAAAGCTAAAGAAAATCAAAGTCAATGTGGACACGCTCACCTTGACAGCCACCCCGATTCCGCGCACCCTGCAATTCTCGCTGATGGGAGCCCGCGACTTGTCAATCATCCAGACGCCGCCGCCCAACCGATACCCGATCAGAACCGAAGTGAGGCCCTTCAACGAAGAACTCATCCGTGATGCCATCGTGTACGAGCTCTCGCGCAGGGGCCAGGTCTACTTTGTCCACGACCGCATCCAGAACATCATGGAGATTGCCGGACTGGTGCAACGGCTCGTCCCCGATGCACGTATCGCAGTAGGGCACGGGCAAATGGAAGGAGAGAAGCTCGAAGAAATCATGCTGGGCTTCATGGAAGGAGCCTACGACATCCTGGTCTGCACCAAGATTGTCGAGAACGGCTTGGACGTGCCGAACGCCAACACGATCATCGTCAACGATGCCCATCATTACGGATTGAGCGAGCTCCACCAGCTCCGGGGGCGGGTAGGGCGATCCAACAAAAAAGCCTTCTGCTACTTGCTGGCACCGCCTCCGCATTTGCTCACGCCCGAGGCCAAACGCCGCCTGCGGGCCATCGAAGAGTTTTCCGACATAGGCGGAGGATTCCAAATCGCGATGCGGGATCTCGACATACGGGGTGCCGGCAATATCCTGGGCGGGGAACAGAGCGGTTTCATTTCCGAAATCGGTTTCGAGATGTACCAGAAAATCCTGGACGAAGCCATCCACGAGCTGCGCCAGGAACGTTTGGCAGCAGGGCAGGAAGTGGCAGACGCCAAGATGGAAGCCCAAGAAGATGCTTTCTCGTCAGTGGATTGCCAGATAGAAACCGACTTGGAAATCCTCATTCCGGACAGTTACGTATCGAACATCACAGAACGGCTGTCCTTGTACAAGGAATTGGACAACCTGGAAAAAGATACCGACCTGGAACGTTTCTCTCAAGAGCTGGAAGACCGCTTCGGCCCGGTACCGAAACCGACGGCAGACCTGATACAGACCATCGCGCTCCGGCGCGAAGCCAAGCGTCTCGGCTTTGACAAAGCAAGCCTCAAATGCGGGAAAATGACCGGCATGTTCGCTGCCCAGAACGAATCGGCCTACTATCAGTCGAAAGTGTTCGAGAGCATCCTGGCCTATGTGCAGGAACATCCTGCAGAGTGCCATCTGCAGGAATTCAAATCCAAGCTGGGCATCGTCTTCGACCATGTGGGAAGCGTCGAAGAAGCGACCCGGCTGTGCGGAAGGCTGCTGCCGGGAAAGGACGAAACGGAATCCGGCGAAACAGGATGCCAGGTTCCTGCCGACGAATCGAAAACAGCATGACGAACCAGACCATGGGACACAAAGGGAATGCAAGCAGGAAAATGCAAGTGTACGATCCTGTACGGCAAAAATACGTGGCATTGACCCCGGAAGAGCAAGTGCGCCAGTTCGTGATACGGTTCCTGCACAAGGAATGCGGGGTCCCGCTGGGGCATATCTCAGCGGAACGTCCTATGCGACTGTATGAAAAGACTTTCAGAACCGACTTGCAAGTCAAGGACCGGCAGGGGAAAGCCGTCATGGTCATCGAATGCAAACGTCCGGGAATACCCTTGGATGAAAAGGTTCTGGAGCAGGCCATGCGCTACAATATGGGGGAGAAGGAAAAATTCGTGGTAGTGACCAATGGCAGGGAATTCAAATGCTATGCTGCCAGAACGCAAGACGGGAAGCGGATTTGGACGGAAAGAGACAGCTTCCCGGATTGGGCGGAATTAGCGGAAAACGTCAAATAAAGGCCCAGAATGCATTTTGTAAAGAAATATTGCCTACCTTTGCCGCCTGTTCCGCGAAAAGCCATCGCGGCGACAGCTTGCTTTTCCTCCATGTTCTGCAAGGCACCGGAAAAGCAGGAGGGTAAATGAATACAAATTTTTAATCAATCTGTCATGAACATTTTTGTGGCTAATTTGAACTTCAAGGTTCGCAGTGAAAATCTGAAGGAAATTTTTTCCGAGTACGGGGAAGTGATCACGGCCCGCATCATCACCGAAAAAGGTTCCCGCCGTTCCAAAGGATTCGGCTTTGTGGAAATGGCCAACGATGAGGATGCCAGGAAAGCAATCAGCGCGTTGGACGGGGCTGAATGGGAAGGCCGCACTATCATCGTGAAAGAGGCTCTTCCGCGGGAAAACAGCACGGCACCGGCTGCGCCGGAAGTCGCCGCCGAAGCCTGAAAACGCAGCAGTCCCAGCAATCCGGACAGCCTTTTCCGGGAAAGGACCGGAAAGGGCGGGTAACAAAATAGAAGAGGGCAGTCCCAAGACCTGCTTTTCGATGAAAATCCTTCGGGGAGGCAATCTGCCGGGGTTTTTCTTTCGGAAAGAAGGGTTCGGGCTGCCTCCTTTTTTTATCTCCAAAAGGATTCTTCTCCTCCGAACCAAGCCCCCGGGGAAGGCTTCATGCGGGAATCCGCCCATCCATCCCTTTGGCATCTTCTCGCCGGAATCCCGAGAAGATGAGCAAATCCTTCAGGATGGCAAATTTTCGGATGCAAGGAATCCTGGACAGTTTCCGCACTCGCGCCTTTGCCATGGCCGATGGCCCCGTGCGGAAGCCCCGGCATCGTGCCAATCTGGCAGAGAATGGAAAACGGTATCCTTTTTGAAGAAGAAACAGGCAAAATTTTGGAAAATGAGCAAGAAAAACGAAAAGAGCCAGGCTGAAAAGCAGGAGCAACAGGATCGGAAAGAAAAAGGAGAAACAGCCATCAAAGCGGAAGATTCTTCTCCTGAGGCAGAAGGACAAGCTGCAAATGAGACAGATAAGCAAGAAGACCAAGGTCAGGCAAACAATAACGGAGAGGACAGGAACGAGCTGGAAGCCCGGATTGCCGAGATGAACGACAAATACCTCCGATTGTATTCCGACTTCGACAATTACCGGAAGCGAGCCAACAAGGAAAAACTGGAAATGATCAAGACAGCATCCGCGGATGTCGTTTTGGCATTGCTTCCTGTCATCGATGACATGGAACGTGCCATCAAGGCATTCCAGGATACCGAAGCGGTGTCAGGGGAAGAAGCTGCCGAAAACCAGATGGAAAAAGACCTCAAAGTGAAAGGAGGCCAGAAAAACGCTCTGTTTGAAGGTGTCAATCTGATTTACAGCAAAATGATTGGTATCTTGAAGCAAAAGGGCGTCAAAGAATGCGAAGTGATGGGCAAAGTATTCGACCCCGAGACAGCCGAAGCCATCGCCCAGATTCCTGCCCCGGACGAAAGCAAGAAAGGGCTGGTCCTGGATGTGGTGCAGAAAGGATATGCCATCGAGGACAAGGTGATACGGTTTGCCAAGGTAGTCGTAGGGTGCTGATTCTGCATACCTGCAGAATGGCAATCTCCGATGCCTTGCATCTTACCCGTCCTATAATCTGTAAAAAGACACCGGACGCAGCGACCGTGGTACCGCAAAACGCGAATCCCACAACAGAATCCCACAACCACAATAGGTGAATAAAGGAATTGGATCATGGCAGATAAAAGAGACTATTACGAAGTACTGGGCGTGGCCAAGACGGCCACTCCTGACGAGATAAAGAAGGCATACCGGAAGCTAGCCTTGCAATACCATCCAGACCGCAATCCTGGAAACAAGGAAGCAGAAGAGAAATTCAAGGAAGCTGCCGAGGCTTACGGGGTGCTGAGCGACCCTGAAAAGCGGAAAAAGTATGACCAGTTCGGCCATGCCGGCTTAGGGGGGGCAGGTGGTTTCGGCGGAGGAGCAGGAATGAGCATGGACGATATTTTCAGCCAGTTCGGCGACATCTTCGGCAGTTTCGGCGGGTTCGGCAACTTTGGCGGGTTCACTGGATTCGGAAGCCGCCAGGGCGGACGGACGAAACGGGCTGTACGAGGATCCGACCTGAGAGTGACTCTGAAATTGACGCTGGAAGAAATCGCGAACGGAGTCGAAAAGAAAATAAAGGTACACAAAGAAGTTCCATGCAAGAGCTGCAGCGGCACAGGAGCCAAGAACGGCACAGCTTTCAAAACTTGTGATACCTGCCATGGAGAAGGACGGGTCGTCCATACCCAGCAGACCATCCTGGGAATGATGCAGCAAGTAGGGGTCTGCCCTGCATGCCACGGGGAAGGAAAGATTATCACCGACCGTTGCCCCGATTGCAATGGCCAAGGGGTGGTATACGCCGATGAAGTCATCAGCATCCGTATTCCCGCAGGCGTGGAAAACGGGATGCAGCTGTCGGTCGCCGGAAAAGGGAATGCGGCGCCGAGAGGCGGCATCAACGGTGACCTGCTGGTCTTGATCGAGGAACTGCCGCATCCGGAATTCCAACGGGACCACCAGAATCTGCATTATACTTTGCCAATCAGTTACATGGATGCCGTTTTGGGAACCACTGTCGAAGTTCCGACCTTGGGAGGCAAGGCTCGCATCAAAATCGAACCGGGCACGCCTTCGGGCAAGCTGCTGCGGCTCCGCGGACAAGGCTTCCCGTCAGTGCAACGAGGAATGCCCAAAGGCGATTTGATTGTCTGCGTGAACGTTGTAGTTCCCACGAACCTGAACCGGGAAGAAAAAGACCTTTTGGAAAAGATGAAAGCAATGCCGGGATTCCAGACCAGCAACGCCAAGAAAGAACCCGGTTTCTTCGAACGGATGAAAGAATACTTCAAATAATCAAGTTTCCAAGTAACCGACTCCGAGTCCGGACTTGACCGGGCTGGACTTGATGGCATCCAAGCCGCAAATCCGATCCAACGACTTGGAAAAGGCTATATCGATCTTGTATTCAGGAAGCCTGAATGGACATGAATCGGGATGCTTCTGTTGAACATGCAGCAGCATTCCGATTTTTTTTTACTCCGGTATCGTTTGGTAGCAATTGGTAATAATCGTTTGATGGGGACAGGTTCGGATTTATGGTCCAATATGCGAGACAAGATAGTCTTGCCTCACTTATTGGTTAACATAATACATATTATATTCAAAAACGAGGTTCGGTCTATCCTCAACATCGAACCAATACCTATATTACGCCAATCCACTCGATAAATACCTATATTAGACCTATACCGGTAGCAAACCAATACGCCAATCCGCTCGATAATTTGCTGCATGGCAAAAAGCCGCCAACAGCAATAATGACGAGCATCAGCACAATTGCAATAATCCCAAATCGGTCATTAGACACGCCGGGGCTGTTTTCGGTTAGGAAAATGAGGCTTTCGGGCATCTTGCCCGCCTCTGTCCGCATCCTGTTTCTCGCTACGCCTCGACGTAGCCCGCTACGCCTTCGGCTAGGCGAGAAGCATGCTGCATGACACAAGCGGGCAATCTCCCCAAAGTCTAATGACCGATTTGGGATAATAGCTACTGCAAAAGCCATGGTCAACTCGCTGTCGCTTGCAATAAGAGGCCGTTTGTCCTATGGAATCAGCATTTTTTTCATTTAAATACGAAATAAACCGCCAGCACCAAGCATAAGAATGCCGCCAGATGATTCCAGTGCAGGCTTTCTCCTTTGAACAGGAACGAAGTAAATACAGTGAAGACTATCAAAGTAATCACTTCTTGCAAGACCTTGAGCTGGACCAAGGTGAACGGCCCGCCGTTGCCCTGGAAACCAATCCGGTTGGCCGGGACTTGGAAAGTATATTCGAACAAGGCGATTCCCCACGAAAACAAAATGACCGCGAACAACGGCCAGTTGGTACTGATCTTCATTTCCTGCAACTTCAAGTGCCCGTACCATGCAAAAGTCATGAAAATGTTCGAGACAATCAGCATCCCGATTGTCGTCAGGATTTTTGGATTCATTGCATTAACGCTTTGTACTACCAATATTATTATTTGTACCACCAATACTATTAGTAGTATACTTGTTATCAGTATATTGCAAATATTATCTAATTTACCTCTTCAATAAAACCGATGCTTTCTCCAGTATTTTCATGCCCCAGGTGTACCTTTCCAGACGAGAATACGTTTCCTTGCTTGCGCCAAAACTTGAATTAAACCTTGCAATAGATTCTATATTAGAACCTTCAAAATCAAAGACAAGTTCTTTTTCTGCCGCAATCCGGATGCCTTCCCATTGCAAAAGGCTCCCGGCGCCCACATTCTGCCCGGTCTTATGGAAACCGTGCGTGAGACTATAGCAACGATTGCTGTCCCAGACGAACAAACCGCAAGCCATCACATTCTCCTCCGCATCGGCCAAGGCCACCAAATGCCCCGCCTTATGCCGCTGCACGGCCTCGCACAGGCGGCTGACCACCTTTTCCGGATACGGAGACTTCCGGCCCTGACGCGCGAAAGTCTCTTTTTGCAAGCTTATCAGCATCCCTGCATCGGGTTCCGGCATCAGATGCAGGTTCCGCATGCCTTTCCTGAGCTGCCGCCGCTGGGCCGGTTTCACTCCGGCAAACACCTTTTCCAAATCCCGGCAATCCCGTATCACATAGGTCACCCCTTCGCTTACCCGGAAACCCGCCTGCCGTGCCTGTCGGATTTCTTCCTCGTTCAGCGCGAAACCTAAATTCACCTTCAGGCTGGCAGACCGAGGCAGGCAAGCCAGCAAATCCGCGAAACGCGCCCTGCCAGCAAGCCAAGGCCCGGAGTGCTGGGTCAATGGCGGCATCGAAAGAACCGAAAACAAACCTCTGCAACGCCTCACTTTAGCCAAAGGCCAGAAAGCCCCCCCGGCAGAACCGGCTGCTTCATCTGAACTCAATACAAGACGATCCTCTGGAGGACAGACGGCGTCCCACCACCATTCCTGCAAAAACAAGCCTTGCATGTCAGGCCATTGCAATCCAGCATTCCTGTTGCCTGTCGGATTCATAGTTTTCTGTTTCTACATTGCAGTTCCATCAAGCAATGCAATGAACAACGGTCAAAAAAAAGCGCGCAAAAATACAAAATCCTTGCAAGCGCACAGGGCATCCAGCACAAACAAATCCTGGCAGTTTTCCAAGCGCGCAATCCATATTCCGGGCGTACAATCGCTCTATGCACGAAAGCAAGGCCCCCACGGAAGGACTATCATGCTTATTTTCGAACCGTCCCCCTACTCTCCACTACCTGTTCAAAAACATGCAAAAAACTCATTGCCTGCTCCTTGCGAGAGAAACGCCCTACGATTTCCCGATTCACTTCCCGCTGCGTGCTGCCCGTTTTTTGCCACTTCCCGTATTCCGCTTCTATGAATCTTGCCACTTCCTCCACTGTCTTGGCAGCCAACCCCATTCCACTCGATTCGACCAACCGCCCTAGAAAACTGCAATCATCCGGAACCAACAATATGGGCTTGCCTATCGCCAAAGCTTCAAAAACCTTGGTAGACATGATACCTTTAGGGCCGTTCCCGGTAGCCACATTAGCCAGCTGCAACAAGACCGAACTCCGGTTCAGTACCTCAGGCACCTCGGCAGCCGCTACAAAATCATGCATTTCCATCAAATCCGCAACACCCTCCACTATTCCGAGTTTCTCTATCATCCGCTGGCTCGCCTTATCGACATACCAGCAGAGTCTGAAATCCTTGCCAGACACAATACCTTTCGTTTTCAACAAAGCAACTGCCTTGAACAAGATTTCCGGGTCTCGTATCTGAAAGCTGATGATCCTGCCCGTGTAAGTAATCCTGAAAACAGAATCCCTCTGTGGCGCAGGATAGAAAATTTCCGGGTCGTATCCATTATAAACCAGATGGACGGCAGGATTGAACCTCTTCAGGTAATCCACATGCCAAGGCGACACGCTGACAATCGCGTCCGCCCGCCGCAGAACCCGGTTTCTTTGCCGTAACAGATACTTTGTCTGCCATTCTTCCACACATTCGCCTATCTTGCCTTTGACCAGATGATGCTGCAAGTAAGACCTGTCTGGATACTGTTCGATGATATCACGCAAATCCACCACTAAAGGCAAGCCCAGTTTCTTTGCCACACGGGATGCCGCCCACAAAGGAAACGTCCTGTAAGAACAAGCCAGCACCACATCATATATCCGCCCTTCCTGGTTTGTCCATCGGAATACAGTTTTGCAGACTTGGCGATCCTTGTAGTGCCCCAAAAGATCCCTCAACATCACCATCGACCACCTCCATTTGCGTTTCCACCCCGAACTCTCCTTCCCATAGAAGCGTAAGCCGCATTCCTTGGAGGCATATCCGCAAAGATAAGCATACCGTTCATCACCTTCCAGCCTTTCGAATACCACATCCACCTCATGGCCGGAAGCCCGCAAGTATTTGCATAAATATCCCATCCGAGGAGCAAAAGCCGGTGGAAAATGATCGCACACTACCAATACATTCATAATTCTGGATTATCTGTCACTGCCACATAGGCAATCGATTAACACAGAGTACAGAAGCCGGATCCACGGCACCGGATTTTCCGGGTAGTCCTGCACGGACACATTGTTGTTATGCCAAAGCAGGCAAAGCTCTCCGCCATGGATACGGACCTGCTCCACGAGACGCAAGCAATACTCTTCCGCTTCGGCAAACGACAATCCCATGTAAGATTCCTGGAATAAAGTATTATCCATTATCGCAAGCGGATGCAGCCACAGATTCGAAAGACGGCCGCATGCAGGATCTATCCATCGAACCGGACGGCAGGTTCCCAATCGGAATCCAGCCGCGTCCGGATATCCCATTGTAAAATCATCCCGTATGCCCGCTTTCTCCAAAGAGTTGAAGCCACATGGCTCGCATGAACGCAGGTAATGCTGCCTGAACAAAGTGACATTTTCCCCTATGGCTCTTTCCAGACAAGCCTTTTCTTTCAACACTTGCCCCGTTTTCCCGGACGAGTAACTCCCATGCAAACCTATCCGAGCTCCTCTTTCCCGGATAGCCCAGAGCAGATGCCGCATTTTCTCCGATGCCAAACCGTACACAGGCTTGTCATAAACCGATCCTCCCCCTCCCTTGAGAAAATAGATGGATTCCACTGGAAATGGGCAACGGGAAGCCGCAAAGGAATCCATGTCGAAGAAATATTGGAACGTATAATAAGGATCTGATTCCGGATTCCTCATTGCCAAACGCAAAGCCGTCCCCAAACCTTTCCCCTTCAAAGCTTCCCGAGCGAAAGAACGTAATCCTTGGCAGTAAAAAGGAGCATCCACGTCATGCGTCAGCCAAAGCTTCGAAAGAGAGCTTCCATTTGCAGGCATTTTACGTCCAGTTTCCTGTAATAACCTTTTAATCAATCCTGTATATTCATCCACAAGAGGTTTGGACAAAAAACCGTTTGCAGACAAAAGAGACCACCGGGCATTGAACCTCCCATGCAAGTCACGCATTTCTGGATGGCAAAACTCTTCGTATCGAGACAAAAAGCAAAAAGCCGATGCCGGCAAATCCGCATGAACTATCAAAGTTTCACCCTTCCTTTCGACCCGGTTCGAACCGAACAAGAAAGGTATCCCTTCAATTTCAGGCAATCGAAAACGAGGCAGCGATTCCTTGCTCCCATACGATCCAGACGTAAAGAAACCTGAAGGGACGAAGACCAAATCATATCGTTCCATCTCCACCGGATCTGCCGTGTAGCCGATTCTCAGCGGACTCCGAGCTGCGGAACCGGCAGCCTCGGATTCCAAGCCACATAGAAAATTCAGCAAATATGCCAGTGCGTCGTCCTGCAAAACCATGACAAGGAAATAACAAAACAAGTGCAAGAATACTCAATTTGACCGAAATTGCCAACTGGTCCCTGCCAAGCCGCCCATTTTCCGGGAGTCACGACAAGCATCCCGTTCCAAAAATCTCGACCAAAGCCCGAAAAAGCCGAAACCGACGCCAAAACCTCCGCGGAAACCAAGCAAAACCCGCGATTTATGCGTACTTTTGCCATCCCAAAGCAGTTTACAATGCTATCGAAATGAGAATCAAAGAAGTAAGCACAAAAGCCGAACGCAAGGCCTGGCACAGGTTCCAACGCGGACTCTACAAGGATGACCCGCACTTCTCCGCTCCTTTCGAGACAAGGGTGGAACACATTTTCACTCCCGGCAAGAATGAATTCTTCAAGCACGGTTCGGCCACCCGCTTCCTTCTATATGACGATGAAGGGAACATCATCGGCCGCACGGCGGCTTTCATCAATACCAGCAAGGCATACACTTTCCAGCAGCCTACCGGCGGCATGGGTTTCTTCGAATGCATCGACGACCAGCAAGCCGCCAACCTTCTGTTCGACGCCTGCAAGCAATGGCTGTCCGAACGCGGGATGGAAGCCATGGACGGGCCGATCAACTTCGGGGAAAACGACAACTTCTGGGGACTGTTGGTGGAAGGTTTCGACAAGGATGCCGACTGGGGCATGAACTACAATCCCCCCTACTACCGGCAACTTTTCGAGAACTACGGGTTCAAACTCTATTTCGAGCAAGTCTGCAATATGCTGGACTACACCAGACCCTTCCCCGAACGATTCTGGAAAGTGGCCGACTGGGTGCGTTCCAAGCCCGAATACCACTGCGAGCACTTCCGGTACAGCCAGACCGGGAAATACATGAAAGACTTGAAGGAAATCTACGACGATGCCTGGCAGTTCCATGAAAACTTCGTCCCCTTGCAGAAAGAAACGATGCAGAAGGAGCTGGACGAAGGCAAAGGCCTGATCGATGAGGAACTGATTTGGTTCGCCTACCACAAGGACGAACCCATCGCCTTCGAAGTCATGTTCCCGGACCCGACCCCCATCTTCCGGAAATTCCATGGCAAATTCCACATCGTCAACAAACTGCGATTCCTTTGGATGAAGAGGCAGCGCAAGATGACCCGCGCCAGGATCACCATCATGGGCGTCAAGCCCAAATACCAGCGTGCAGGCATCGAGTCGCTGCTTTTCTGGCACATGAACCAGATGATGAAAGCCAAGAAACCCTGGTACAAGGAAGTGGAACTCTCCTGGGTGGGCGATTTCAACCCCAAGATGCGGATGCTGCAAGAAAGCACCGGAGCCCGTTTCCACCAACGCCACTACACATACCGCTACCTGTTCGACCCGGAGAAGACCTTCGAGCGTTCTTCCATCATCGACAGGGACACCCGGACACGCTACAACCGGCAGGAATCCTCGGCTTCCGACGAAAAAGGGGCGAAATGACCAAGCCTCTTCTGCAACGGCAACGCAAACTGGAAGCCACGCTTGCGGATTTACGGCGACAAAACAAGGCAATTTCAAGACAATCAAATCAAACCAATTCAAGACAACAAAATTATTAATCAAAAAATCATAGACAAATGCGTTTTTCAGCCTTAAAGAAAGCCGCCTTGGCAACGGCCGTGGCCGCCACGGGCATCGCATGCAGCCCGCAAGGGACAGGCAGCCAAGGCCCCGTTATCGGGAAACAGGAAGTGGAAGTGACCGACGGACGTCTGACCCCTGAAGTCCTCTGGGCCATGGGCCGCTTGGGCGAAGTAGCCATCAGCCCGGACCAGAAACACATAGCCTATTCGGTCCGCTATTACAGCGTGGCCGAGAACAAAGGCAACACCGACCTCTACCTCTCGGATATCGACGGCAAGAACGTACGCCAGATTACCCGCACCGCCGGTTCGGAAGGCAACCTCTGCTGGCTCAACGAGCATACCATAGCCTATATGGCCGCCGCCGATGACGGAATGCAGGTATTCGGCATGAAACTGGACAAAGCATTCAGCGCCGCCGCCCCCGATCGCAGCATCAACGACATATCCTCCTCGCTCAGACCGGTGCAGATCACCTCTATTCCCGGAGGAGTGGAAGGGTTCCGTTTCAGCCCGGACCTGAAACAGCTCGCTTTCATCCGCCAAGTGCAGGTGGAACCCAATGTGCAGGACCGCTACCCCGACTTGGACAAGTCCAGCGGCATGGTGTTCCAGGATCTGAACTACCGCCATTGGGATCATTACGTGATGTCGATTCCGCATATCTTCATCTGCCAGCTGGAAGGCGCCGACCTGGACACCGAGCTGAAAGCCGTCACGAATACCCGCCCGGTCGATGTACTGAAGGATGAGCCATACGAAGCACCCGTGAAGCCTTTCGGCGGCATCGAGCAATACAGCTGGAGTCCGGACGGCAAGCTGCTGGCCTACACATCCCGCAAGCTGACCGGCAAAGAATACGCGGTATCGACCAATACCGATATCTACGTCTACTATGTGGAAAACGGCAAGACCGTCAATGCCAGCCAAGGCAACCTTGGCTACGATGTCAACCCGGTATTCAGCCCGGACGGCCTTTACTTGGCTTGGGAAAGCATGGAAAGGGACGGTTACGAATCGGACAAGAACCGGATTGCCCTGCTCAACCTGCAGACCGCCGAGAAGGTGGATGCATCCTACGGCTTCGACCAGAATGCCTCCAGCCTTAAATGGAGCCAGGACGGAAAGGAAATCTATTTTATCAGCAACTGGCACGGCCTGAGCCAGATTTACCGCCTTGACGTGGCCAAGAGCTTCGCCTATGCCAAAGCTTCGGGCAAGACTACCGGGAACTTCAAGTTCATGACCGGAACGCCCGATGCCATCCAATGCCTGACCGCCGGAGTCCATGATTATGTAGGAGTTTATCCCTTGTCTGGGAACCAACTGATTGGCATTCGCCAGTCTCTCTCCCGCCCCGATGAACTGTATGCGGTGGACCTGAATCAGGAAGACCCGGAGATGCTGCACAAGCAGACCCAGATCAGCTTCATCAACCAGGACATCTTCGACCAGCTGGAAATGGGCCGCGTGGAAGGCCGATGGATCAGGACCACCGATGGAAAGAAGATGCTCACCTGGGTCATCTACCCGCCCCGTTTCGACTCCAGCAAGCAATATCCCGCCCTTCTTTACTGCCAAGGCGGCCCCCAAAGCACGGTAAGCCAGTTCTGGAGCTACCGCTGGAACCCGCAGATCATGGCAGCCAACGACTACATCATCGTAGCACCTAACCGCCGCGGCGTGCCGGGATTCGGCATGGAATGGCTCGAACAGATCAGCGGCGACTATCCCGGACAGAACATGGAAGACTACCTGTCCGCCATCGATGCCGTCAGCAAGGAACCCTATGTCAACAAGGAACAGCTGGGTTGCGTCGGTGCCAGCTACGGAGCCTTCTCGGTTTACTATCTGGCCGGCAACCACGACAAACGTTTCAAGGCTTTCATCGCCCACGACGGGATGTTCAACATGGAACAGCAATACGCCGAGACCGAGGAATTCTGGTTCGCCAACTGGGACATGGGCGGCCCGTTCTGGGACAAGAGCAACAAAACGGCTCAACGCACTTTCGCCAATTCGCCGCACAAGTTCGTCGGCAAGTGGGACACGCCTATCCTGATTATCCACGGGGAACTCGACTACCGTATCGTGGCCTCCCAAGGCATGGCTGCGTTCAACTCGGCCATCCTGCGTGGCATTCCGGCTGAACTCCTGCTGTATCCCGACGAAAACCACTGGGTTCTCCAGCCTCAGAACGGCATCCTCTGGCAACGCCGCTTCTTCCATTTCCTCGACAAGCACGTCAAAGGCCTGAGCGAGGAAGAAATGGCCACCAAGCATTACGCCGAAAAGGCTTTCAAGGTGAGCGACCCGTTCTCGGAAGATGGCCGGAACATAGTCAAGGGAGGAGCGAAGGAAATCAATACTGAAAAGCAAGTCTCCCAATAAGAGGAATGTGATAACGGGCAATCTGCTTCGTTGCGGCTTTTGCATAGCTCGGTCACGAACAGCAGTGCAAGCCGAATGCAGAGGGCAAATTCACTTGCGCTATGCTGAGGCGTAGCCTGCTCTCGCTGCGAAGCAGCAACAAAGTACGCTCCCTCGCTCTAAAGCCGTTGCCCGTTCTGACATCCCTCTTGGGACAGGGAAACGCAGCAAAATCGAATCCTCTCAAAAAATCGAGCCAGACATTCATAATGTTAACCAAAAGAATACGATGAAAACCGCATTCATGCAGGGCAAGTTCCTCCGAGGGCTTGCCCTCTTCTTGCTCCTGACACTTGCCGCATCGTCCGCCCAAGCCCAGCCGGACAATACGTACAACTTCAATCCAGGACGCCCCGGCTTCGCCTACGGGAGTACTCCCTTGATCCAGCACACCCTTTCCGTGGAAGCTTTTGCCAATGTCAGCGGCCAAACCGGAAAGCCTTGGAACCAAAGCGGATACCTGGTCAATGGCTATGTGCTGCGTTACAGCCCCCTCAAGAACCTGGAACTCGGCATCGGCACAGGCCTGGCCAAAGACTGGTCGCAAAAAGGTGTCAGCCTCAACCCGCTTTACCTCGTCTCCCGGATCAATATCCTGCGCAAAGGCGATAACGGCAAACCCGGCCTTGCGCTGATAGGACAGCTGAACTTCCCTGCCGGATGCCACTCCCAATACGCGGTATCCCAAGGTGTCATTCCTGCTGCTACCTTGTCCGTTGACCAGTCTTTCAACAATTTATGGGTCGTCTATAATGTAGGGGCAGACTGGAATGCGATAGAAAGCAATACCGGGCTGTTCTACTGCGTGGCCTTGGGCGGAATGCCCGGCGAACGCCTGAACCTGTACGGGGAATTTGTCGGCGACCACGATTGGACATACGCCGATTACGCCGATCCGGAAGGCAGCACGCCTGCCCGCAAAGGCCAAGTCGAAAACACATTCTCGCTCCGTTTCGGAGGCGACTACTTCCTGACCGAATGTTTCAAGATTGACCTCTCGGTGGGAACCCGGCTGCACGGACCGCATGCCATGGAGGTGGAACTGGGACTGGCTTACGGCATCCCATTGAAAAAGAGACGTTAAACAAACCGTAAATTGAACGCAGCCTTGTCCGAAACATCTGAATCCGCCAAAGCACTTGGCACGGCCTCCTCGATTCCCGCGCCGACCGACCTCTCCCTGTTCACGACCTTCTTCAAGATAGGGCTGTTCACCATCGGAGGTGGGTACGCCATGCTCTCCTTGGTCAAGAAAATCATCGTGGACGACCGGCGCTGGATCGCCGAAGACGAGTTCGTGGAGACGATTGCCGTCATGCAGAGCCTCCCCGGCATCTTCGCCGTCAACACCGCCCTCAGCGTCGGTGTCCGGATCAAAGGCCGCTGGGGTAGCGTCATGGCAGGCTTCGGCGCCATCCTCCCTTCCATCCTGATTGTCCTCGCCCTGTCCATTTTTGCCCGGACAGCCAAGGATAATCCCGTGGTGGAAAGCTGCTTCAAAGGCATACGCCCCTGCGTGGTCGCCCTGATCCTTTCCCCTGCCTTGCAGATGGTCAAGAAATCGGGCGTGACCAAGTACAATTTCTATATCCCGGTTATCGCCGCCGTTTTAGTCTGCGCCTTGGGCGTGTCCCCGGTCTATGTGATCCTGGCCGCCGGCATCGGAGGTGCCATGTACGGCATCCATAAACAGAATCAGAGCAAGGTGAAAGGAGGCTCGCATGGTATTTCTTGAACTCTTCTGGGTCTTCTTCAAGCAAGGCCTCTTAGGCTTCGGCGGAGGCTACGCCATGCTCTCGCTGATGCAGCACGATGTCGTGGAGTCCCATGCCTGGATCGACCACCAGCAGTTTGCCGACATCGTGGCCCTCAGCCAGATGACCCCCGGCCCTATCTGCATCAACGCCGCCACATACGTAGGCTACAACGCCGCTTTCGATGCCTATGGCAGCATCGGCATGGGCATCGCCGGCTCCCTTTTGGCCAGCATCGCCGTCTGCCTCCCCTCCCTTTTCGTAATCTGGGTCGTCATGGCCTTCCTTCTCAAGCACCGCGGCAATCCCGTCGTGGGCGGCGTGGTGGACAGCTTCAAGCTCATTTCGGTAGCCCTGATCGCCTCGGTGGCCGTCATGATGATGAACCATTACAACTTCATCGATCACGTGAGCATCCTCATTTTCCTCGGCGTGTTCGCCCTCTCCTTCTGGAAACGATTCAGCCCCATCCTGTGCATACTGCTCTGCGGCCTGGTCGGATTCCTCGTTTATTATTGATTCCCTTTGGCGAACCAAAAGGATTCAGCGCACTCCAGCCGCGATAGCCGCTGCAGCCAGCCTTGTCCGAACCGCAGTCACCGAATTGCCGGAAAGCCGCCGCCCCGGCAGAAACCGAGCCTTGCCCCAAAACCGGCCTCGTCCCTTTCCGGAATTCCGGCTTTTGCCGTAACTTAGCGGCGTTTCTGAACCCTGAAAAACTATAAAACATGACATTCTTCCATAAACATATCATCACCGGGCCGATCCGCAGCCGCCGCCTCGGCGTCTCCTTGGGCGTGAACCTGCTGCCCGTCACCGAAAAACTCTGCAACTACGACTGCGTCTATTGCGAATGCGGCTGGGATACCCGCTGGGAAGCCGATCCGGCCGAACTGCCCACGCTCCAAGAGATAGAAGAAGCGCTCCGGACCGCCTTGCAGAAGCTCAAAGCCGAAGGCACCTGCCCCGACTCCATCACTTTCTCCGGCAACGGCGAGCCTACCATCCACCCCCAATTCCCGCAAATCGCCCCGATGACCGCCGCCTGCGCCAGGGAATCCTACCCGGAGAACCCGCCCTTGGTCACCGTCATCTCCAATGCCACCCAGATCGGACGGCCCGAAATCGTGGAGGCACTGGGGCATTGCACCAAGGTCTTGCTCAAGCTCGATGCCGGCACCCCGCAGATGTACGCCCGGATCAACCAATTGCAGAAAGGCTTCAAATTAGGGTCTTACGAAGTGAAGGACGACCCGGAAAGCTATTACCCTCAATTGCTCCGGAACTTGGAAAACTACCCTCACCCCTTCACGATGCAGACCCTGCTCTTCCGGGGCGAACACGACGGAATGCCTATCGACAATACCTCCGGTGCCGAATGGGAAGCCTACATCCAACGCCTGCAACGCATCAAGCCAGCTAGCATCATGCTCTACGGGCTCGACCGTGAAACCCCGGCCAAAGCCTTGAAGAAACTCTCCAAGGAAGAACTGGAAGCCCATGCGGACGAACTGCGGAGACGGGGATTCCAATCGGTGCAGGCTTTCTATTAACCCAAATCGGTCATTAGACACGCCGGGGCTGTTTTCGGTTAGGAAAATGAGGCTTTCGGGCATCTTGCCCGCCTCTGTCCGCATCCTGTTTCTCGCTACGCCTCGACGTAGCCCGCTACGCCTTCGGCTAGGCGAGAAGCATGCTGCATGACACAAGCGGGCAATCTCCCCAAAGTCTAATGACCGATTTGGGATTAAGCGTACCGGCCTGCCCGGGAAACCAGCTTGCCGGGGATTCCCCCGGCCCGGAACCCGGCAGAGCCGCCTTTCGCCAGATATTCCGGTATCCTTCTTTGAAAACCCGGGACAATTCCTCGGAACCCAGACGGCCCGGACAAATATCCAGGACGGTTTCTGCAAACAAGCCTCGTCGAGGCGATTTTCTCGCCAAGCGGGCAAGATGTCCTGCAGACACTCCAGGTTCACAAAACCCGCCCCGGACAACTCCTATAAAAATACAGGCATGGAACCTGCAAGCAGAAACACGATGCACATCACCCAGTACCCTATCCAAGTCTACAAGGATTTCGAGAAAGCCGTGGGCGGATCCGAACCCCATTTCCAGAAGTTGCTTGACGATGGCTATCCGGAATGGGCGGCCTTCGCCCACGGCTTGCAAGGGGACAAAGAGGCGGTGATGTGGCTGCTCAAAAGCCCGTACCCGGAATTCGGAGTCTTGGCCAACGGCATGGCGGACGAACCCGGAGCCATCGCCTGGCTGAAAAACATTCCCGACCCCTTCTTCTATGTTTTCTGCCAGGCCACCAAGAAAGATCCCAAAGCAATTCAATGGCTCGAGGAACACAAGCTCTACCCCATCCTCATCATCGCCGATGCCATCCGTAAAGCTGTCAGGCTGCGGAACAAACGGGAAACTTTCTGGTACAAGATAGACTGGTGAACAGTCCTCGGCGCAAAACGGCAAGCCCGGGAACCGACCACGACATACTTGCGGCAGGCCCGTAAACCAGGCACGCAAGCATCGGGAAGCGCGCTTCGGTCCGGCAAGTCCCATCCAGACGCGCAGGCTCCGCACGTCTTCCGTATGTTCCCGGGTTCGCGCCCGATGCAAGCGGCTCGGCCCGATTGGCAAGACCTGCTTGCAATCATCACGATTTCAGAACAAAAAGCCACTTTGATGAACATACCTGCCACTATCCGGCAAGAAACCGCGGAGGACACCTGCTTGTCCAAGCCTTGCGCCTGTCAGACGCTTTCATCCCGGATTTGTCCCTCGTGGCAGAAACGGGTACAGGGCAGATTGCCGGGCATATCCTGCTGACAAAAGCGCTGGTGGTATCCCGTTCCGGCAGCCATGCGGCCCTGGCGGTCGCACCCTTGTCCGTGCTGCCCGGATTCCAACGGAAAGGGATAGGCGGGATGCTGATCCGCGAAGCGCACAGGCGGGCGGCAGATCTTGGATACGGCCTGAGCTTGCTTGTCGGGCACAAGGATTACTATCCGCGGTTCGGCTACAAGAGAGCCTCGTCGTTCGGAATCGAATTCCTGCTCGAAGCACCTGACGAATGCTGCATGGTGGCCGAATTGCAGGAAGATTCCTTGAACCCAAATCGGTCATTAGACTCGCCGAGTGTGTTTCCTGTTTTCGAAGAGGGATGCTTTTGTGCATCTTGTTCGCTTCTGTCCGCATCTTGCTCCTCGCTACGCCTCGACGTAGCCCGCTACGCCTTCGGCTAGGCGAGAAGCATGCTGCATGACATAAGCGGACAATCTACCCAAAGTCTAATGACCGATTTGGGTTGAAAGATGTGCATGGCATGGTACGCTACCCGGCCGCCTTCCACCTCGGATGACTCCCGCTCCCAGGCCGCCCTGCCAGATTCGAGAACGCAGATGCCTCGCCCATCCTGCATTCCGCAAGCACGAAAGACGCATTCCGCCCCATGTGCCAAAAGGACATGCCAGACCGCCACTGCAGAAAGATTCCCTCCTGAAAGCATCGGGCATGGATTCTTCTGCAAAGGAAAAACATCAAGGCAACCGCACCAAAATAGCCTGCAACAATCAATTGCTTGATTTGCAATGGATGCCGCACCAGAAAACACTCATAGGATGGCACAAAATAACATTGATTGCCAACCTGTTGCATTTTGATACGGTTGCCTTGGGAAAAACATGCGCGGCTTGAAGTTTTTTCCGCAGATTTTGCGTAAATTTGTAAGTTAGCTTCCATTGAGAGGCTGTTTGCATTCTCATGCCCGGCTTTCCGGCAAGCACGGATGAGAGCCGCTGGAATCCCGCAAAAAAGGTTGGAAATCAAAAAAAACGATATACGATGAAAGAAACAGTTATCCCAAAAGCCATTGTGGATGAAGCCATCAAGGCCAACGGGCTGCCCAGCGTGGGCAAAGCCTCCATCCGGGAAGTGAAGAAATTGATCAACGACATCGAGAAAGCCTCCGGCACCCGGTTCGTCCGCATGGAAATGGGCATCCCCGGCCTGCCTGCCGCCAAGGTAGGCGTGGAAGCCGAAATCGAAGCCTTGAAGAACGGCGTGGCCGCCCTCTATCCTGAAGTAGGCGGTCTTCCTGAATTGAAAGAGGAAATTTCCCGCTTTGCCAAGAACTTCCTCGACATCGATGTCAACCCCGCCGGCTGCATCCCCACCGTAGGGTCCATGCAAGGCAGCTTCGCCGCGTTCCTCACCGTAAGCCGCGCCCAGAAAGGCAAGAACACCACCCTGTTCATCGACCCTGGTTTCCCCGTGCACAAACAGCAGCACCGCGTCCTGGGCGTTCCCTTCGAAAGCTTCGACGTCTATAACTTCCGCGGGCCGAAACTGCGCGAAAAGTTAGAGAGCTACCTGAAGAAAGGCAACATCTCGTCCATCTTCTATTCAAACCCCAACAACCCGTCCTGGATCTGCTTCACCGAAGACGAACTGAAGACGATTGCCGAACTGGCTCAGAAGTACAATGTCATCGTGATGGAAGACCTGGCCTACTTCGGCATGGATTTCCGCCACGACATCTCCACGCCGGGCGTTCCTCCGTTCCAGCCCACCGTGGCCAAATACACCGACAAGTACATCCTCTTCGTTTCCAGCTCCAAGGCATTCAGTTATGCCGGACAGCGTATCGCGATGATGATGATTTCGGACAAGCTCTACCAGACCGACTTCCCCGACTTCAAGGAATACTATTCCACGACCCAGTTCGGCCGCACGATGATTTTCGGCACGGTCTACTGCCTGAGCTCGGGAACCGCCCATTCGCCCCAGTACGCTCTTCTTGCCATGCTGAAAGCAGCCAACGACGGCTCCTTCAACTTTGTGCATGAAACACGCATCTACGGTGAAAAGGCGCACCGCATGAAAAAGAGCTTCCTCGACAACCACTTCTACCTGACCTACGACAAAGACGTGGACAAGGACCTGTCCGACGGATTCTACTTCACCGTGGGCTATCCCGGCATGAGCAGCGACGAACTGCTGCACAACCTGCTCTACTTCGGCATCAGTGCCATCTCGCTGAGCATCACCGGCAGCGAACGCGACGGTATCCGAGCCTGCGTATCCTTGGTCCCGATGGAAGACCTGCCTTTGCTGGATGAACGCTGCAAGGCCTTCGACGAATATTTCGGCAAATAACAGCCCTTCCAATGCTCCAAGGCAGGTTCTGTAAACTGCAGAGCCGTTCTTTGCTCCGGGCAATCGGACTCCGGGATGCTTCAGACGCGCATGAACGGGCCATGCAGCTGGATGGAAATTATCGGGACACGTCGCTTTCTCTTCTGCAAAAACGGCCGGCTCAGGAAGCCTGCACCCCGTGCATCCGAACCCGGATTGCAGAACCTGCCTCGGACACCTGCCCTGCGCGGATGTCCGCGCCCCTGCTTGCAACCATCCGGATGCCCGGACACCGTTTGGAATACGAACCCTTGCCGGCAGCTTGCCCGTCATCATAGTCCGCCATGCAGCGGCTGGCATACTTATCGCAACAAAATCATGGATTTTGATCTGACATCCCGATTCCAACCCACTGGAGACCAACCGCAGGCCATCGAAAAGCTGGTCTCCGGCATAGAGCATGGAGACAAGGCGCAAGTCTTGCTGGGCGTGACCGGATCGGGAAAGACATTCACCATTGCCAATGTGATTGCCCGGATCAAACGCCCGGCATTGATCCTGAGCCACAACAAGACCCTGGCAGCCCAGCTTTTCGGGGAATTCAAGCAATTCTTCCCTCACAACGCCGTAGAATACTACGTTTCCTATTACGACTACTACCAACCCGAAGCCTATCTTCCAGCTTCGAACACATATATAGAGAAAGACCTTTCCATCAACGAAGAGATAGAAAAGCTCCGCCTCAGTACCTTGGCGAGCCTCCTTTCCGGACGACGCGACGTGATTGTGGTCAGCTCGGTCTCCTGCATCTACGGAACCGGGAATCCGGCCGACTACCACGAGAACATCATCATCTTGAACCAAGGCGAAAAAATCAGCCAGCGCGACCTGATGCTGCGTTTGGTCAAATCCCTCTATTCCCGTCACGAAATGGAATTCAGCCGGGGCAAGTTCCGGGTCAAGGGCGACACGATCGACGTCTTCGTGGCCTACGACGACTACGCCTACCGGATTATTTTTTTCGACGAGGAAATCGAAAGCATCTATAAGATAGATCCCTTGACCGGAACCGTGCTGGAAGAATTGCAGACCATCCGGATTTACCCGGCCAATATGTTCGTTCCATCCTCAAGCCGTATCCAGCAAGCCATCAAGGAAATACAGCTCGACTTAGGCAAGCAGGCGGAATACTTCCGCGAAATAGGCAGGCCGCTCGAAGCCAAGCGGCTCGAAGACCGGGTCACCTACGATGTGGAAATGATCAAGGAACTGGGCTTCTGCTCCGGCATCGAGAACTATTCCCGCTACTTCGACGGGAGGGAAGCCGGAACCCGGCCGTTCTGCCTGATTGATTATTTCCCGGACGACTTCCTGACCGTCATCGACGAGAGCCATGTGACCGTGCCCCAAATCGGAGCCATGTACGGCGGCGACCGTTCGCGCAAGGTCAACCTGGTGGAATACGGGTTCCGGCTTCCCGCCGCGCTGGACAACCGTCCGCTCAAATTCGACGAATACGAAGCGTTGACCAGGCAGACCATCTATGTGAGCGCCACGCCTGCCGACTACGAACTGGAGCAGAGCGGCGGCGTGGTCGTGGAACAGCTGATCCGCCCTACCGGCCTGCTGGATCCGGAAATCCAAGTAAGGCCCACTGCCAACCAAGTCGACGATCTTCTGGACGAGATAGAAAAGACCTGCGCCCGGGGAGAACGGGTATTAGTGACCACCCTGACTAAGAAAATGGCCGAGGAATTAGCAAAATATTTCACCAACACAGGTATCCGCTGCGCTTATATCCATTCGGAAGTGGATACTTTGGATCGGGTGGAAATTCTGCAAGACCTGCGGGCCGGGGCTATCGACGTGCTAATCGGGGTCAACCTGCTCCGGGAAGGCCTGGATTTGCCCGAAGTCTCTTTGGTGGCCATTTTGGATGCCGACAAGGAAGGCTTCCTGCGTTCGGCCCGTTCCCTGACCCAGACGGCAGGCCGGGCGGCAAGGAATGTCCACGGCTTGGTCATCATGTATGCCGACCATGTCACCGAAGCCATGCAGCAGACCATGGACGAGACCCGGCGCCGCCGCCAGATACAAGACAGCTACAACAAATCCCATCATATCACTCCCAAACCGATCGTCAAAGCCATCAACCAGGCCCTCAATGAAGCCCGAGGCATGAATCCGAAAGCCTACTCCGAAGATCTGGCCGCACCCGCTTTCGCCGATCCGGTCATGCAGTACGGAAAGAAGCCTGCCGACATTGCCAAACGCATTGCCGAAGTGGAGAAGCTCATGAAAAGCGCGGCTGCCAGGCTGGAATTCCTCGAAGCCGACAGTTACCTGCAGGAACTGAACTGCCTCAAGGAAATGCAGGCCCGAACAACAACCGGAAACGGAACCCCTCCAGCCGAAGCCGGGGAAAAGAAATCGGAAAAATCACCAAAAAAACATGATACGTATGCAAAAAGAAAAATTTGACCCGGCAACCAACCTTCAAGGTTGCTTCCACGGAGGAGAGTTCGGCGATGTGAATCCAGCCATCACCGATTCCGCCACTTTCTTGTTCCACAAAGGAGCTACCATGACCGACACCTTCCACGGTGAAACCCAAGGATGCTTCCTCTACTCACGGCATTGGAATCCCATGAACATGCAGCTGGCCAAAGCCTTGGCTGCCATGGAAGGCACGGAAGCCGCTTGGGTGACAGGCTCGGGCATGGCAGCCATCACCAACACGATGATGCAATTGGTAGGTGCCGGCGACCATATCGTGGCCAGTCCGACAGTGTACGGAGGCACTTTCGCCTTCTTGAAGAACTACCTGCCTAAGTTCAATGTGGAAGTCAGCTTTGCCGATACCACCAAGCCCGAAGAAGTGGAAAAGGCGATACGCCCCAACACCAAGTTCATCTACACCGAAACGATGAACAACCCGATGCTGCGCATTGCCGACATTCCGGCTCTGAGCCAGGTGGCGCACAAGCACAATGTGAAATTAGTCGTGGACAATACATTCACCCCGATGATTTTCTCGCCTGCCCGCTTAGGCGCCGATATCGTGGTCTATTCCATGACCAAGTTCGTCAACGGCAAGAACGACTGCGTGGCCGGGGCGATCTGCGCCTCGAACGACTTCATCAACGCTCTGATCAGCGTCAACGACGGGACATCGATGCTGCTCGGCCCGGTATTGGATCCGCTGCGTGCTTCAAGCATCCTCAAGAACCTCTATACCCTGCATATCCGAATGAAACAGCATAGCCACAATGCTCTGTATCTGGCAAAACGCTTCCCTGAAATAGGGCTGAAGGCCAACTACCCCGGAATGCCGGAACATCCCGACCACGAACTGATGAAACGCCAGATGAACGAGGGCTTCGGTTTCGGCGGAATGATTGCCATCGACCTGGAAACCTCCGAAAAAGCCAATTTCATGATGGAGACAATGCAAGAGAAAGGCGTGGGATTCTTAGCGGTTTCCTTAGGTTACTTCAAGACTCTGTTCAGCAATTCCGGCAAAAGCACTTCGAGCGAGATTCCCGAAGAATTCCAGAAAGGCATGGGATTATCCGAAGGACTGGTCCGCTTCTCTGTGGGGCTGGACAACGATATCGAACGGACATTCGAATCTATCAAAGAAAGTTTTGAATTGACGCAAAATCATTTTGCACGGTAATTCCTCAAAACAAGACAGGCGGGCGTGCCAGGAAACCGCATTCACTGCATTTCGCGGCGCACCGCCTGAGATTTGTTTCAAATCCCTATTTATCCCAAATCGGTCATTAGACACGCCGTGTCCGTTTCTGATTGGGGAAATGAGGCTTTCGGGCATCTTGCCCGCTTCTGTCCGCATCCTGTTTCTCGCTACGCCTCGACGTAGCCCGCTACGCCTTCGGCTAGGCGAGAAGCATGCTGCATGACACAAGCGGGCAATCTCCCCAATGTCTAATGACCGATTTGGGTTTATACACCCTCCTTGACGCAGCCCCGCTACGCCTCCGGCCAGGCGAGAAGTTCGGATTCATGCCACCTTGAACGCCGGTTCCCGGGAACCGGTTATTTCCAGACTTGCCTGCTACGGATCGACAAACGGAATCCGGGCCTGGTTCCAGAATCCCGCACCGGACCTCCCTTTCTGGAGACAAAAAAAAAGCGGAGCTTGCGCCCCGCTTTTCTTAAGTCCCATAGACACACTATCGAACAATCACTTTCTTGGTAGCCACACCGGCTTCAGTATAAACCTTGGCAATGTACATGCCGGCATTCAATTCAGACACATTGATAGTCACTTCATGGGCACCCACGTTCTGCTGTTTTACAACCTGGCCGTTCATGCCATAGATTTCTACACGCTGCAGCATGTTAGAGGACTTGAATGTCACATTGTCGAATGCAGGGACAGGGCTTACTTCAACATAGCGGTCAACCTTGTTGGCGCTGGAGGCAGAAACTTCGTCCACCAAAGAAACCCACATGTTGACTTCCTGGCCCATGAATTCGCCCTGGATCAACGAATAGCTATCCATCGACACCACGCCGTACCGCATGTTCGGCTGCATGGCATCGTCTTCCAGCAAAGGTATGCCCGTGCGGTCTTCAATCCTCGACCCGTCATTGTTCTGCCACAAATGCTGGTCGTCGAAATCGATTACACCGTAGGTGGCATGCAGCCAGTCGGCCACTGCATTCTGGCAAGTCAGGTAAGTCACATTCCAGAGCGTGTCGGTCGCAGCGCCGTCATGGGGATATACCATACCGATGCAGAAGCCGTTACCAGCCAGCTGGGGTTCGGGGAAGGCAGCCCAGACCATCTCGTTCCCCGGAACGGTGGCACCCTGCGATTCCCGCGTAGGATATACAGGAACCCCTACCGTATCGGACGCGTAGCAGTCATCCGGGTCAGTCGGGAATACCACGTCTATATAAGTGTATTCCGCCGCACCGACAACAGCGTCCAGATTTTCCAGCACCGCCTGTTCTCCAATCTGGTCTTCCGTGTAGAGCTTGAAGAAGAAAGGCATTTCTTCATTGGCAGTCAAGCTGCTTCCACGAGGAGCCGAAATAATATTGACGCCTGCAGCCGTCACGTAAAGGTCGTAGATCTGCTGCCCCATCACTGACTGGTACCAATCGCTCGCGCTGGAGGGGAAATAATAGCCGTATTCGCCGCCGCCAAAGAAGGTGCTGAACACGTAAGGGCCGTACATGAATTTGATTACTTCCCAATTATTGCACAGTTGGGAGCCATCTGCCGGATGCGGTTCATCGCCGTTCCAGAACCAGCTGTACGACCATTCGGAATTCTGCTGATAGGAAGCATACGTCATGATGGTATCCCACCAAGTCGCTTCCTTGGCACCCGTAGCCGGGGAGATCCTCTTGACAACCGATTCAGGAACTTTTACCGAAGCCGAGGCAGAAGAAAGGTTCTGAGCTTTCTCCGTCAGCTTCACTTGCGCATTGGCACCGGCAACAATGCCCATCGCGCAAACTAATGCCATAATCTTTTTCATTGCAATTTTTTTTATTTGTGTTAAACTTTTATTTGTGTAAACATCTTTCGCTAAGCTGCTACGCAAAAAACCGCCGCTAAAGTAAGCATTTTTTTTTATCAAGCAAATCCCTGCTGTTTTTTTTTCGTAACATTCCTTCTTGCAGGTACATGCAGCATCGGCTGCACTTGCGGAACGCTGCCGCCTATCTGCCCTTGCTTCCCTTTCCCATCCGGGCATCCCCGTTTTTCCCGCGCCCCGTGTTCCCTGATGCCAGAGCCAAGGGCAGGACATCCTCGATGGCCTCCACGTAAGAAATATCCAAGCCTTCCGTGTACATGCGAGGTATTTCCTCCACCTGAGGCCGGTTCTCCTCCGGCATGACGACCTGGGATATACCTGCACGCTTGGCAGCCAGGATCTTTTCCCTCACACCGCCTATCGGCAACACTTGGCCGCGGAGCGAAATCTCCCCTGTCATGGCCAGGCCGCACCTGACAGGCGTCCTTGTCAAGGCTGACACCATGGCCGTGAACAGTGCCAGACCGGCAGACGGGCCGTCCTTGGGCGTGGCGCCTTCCGGCACATGGACATGTATCCGGCTTTCTTCCAATTTCTTGGAAGAAATACCCAAACGACGGGCATAGGCGCGGATGTAAGCGAGCGCCACCGTGGCCGATTCCTGCATCACATTGCCCAGGTTCCCTGTAATGCTCAATTCTCCTTTGCCGGGAGACACGGCCGTCTCGATAAACAATACGTCTCCCCCTACCCGCGTCCATGCCAGACCGGTCACGACTCCCACCATATCCGTCTTCAGACGTTCCGATTCAGAATAAGGAGGAACCCCCAAGGCTTCCTGCATGAAAGCCTTGGTCAGACGCTTGCCCTTGTCCTTCAGATCATCCTGACCCGACACGATGCACTTGGCCCGCTCCCGGACAATGCCCGCTATGCTTTTTTCCAATTGGCGGACTCCGGCTTCCCGCGTGTATTCGCCTATAAGGTAGCAAAGCATGTCTTTCGTGAAAATCAAGTCCTTATGCTTCATCCCGTGTTCCTTCAACTGGCGCGGGACCAGATGACGGGCGGCAATCTCCACCTTCTCTGCCAGCACATAACTGGGAACTTCGATGATTTCCATCCGGTCCAGCAAAGCCGGATGTATGGTGGACAAGGAATTGGCTGTGGCTATGAACAAGACATGGGACAAATCGTAATCCACTTCCAGATAATTGTCATGGAACGCCTTGTTCTGTTCCGGGTCCAGAATCTCCAGCATCGCGGCAGAAGGGTCGCCATTGACAGTCGCACCGCTGATCTTGTCTATCTCATCCAGCATGAATACCGGATTGGAAGAGCCGGCTTTCTTGATACCCTGGATGATACGGCCAGGCATCGCCCCGATATAAGTCTTGCGATGGCCACGGACTTCCCCTTCGTCATGCAATCCGCCCAAAGACATCCTGACATACCTGCGGCCCATCGCTGCCGCGATGGATTTCCCCAGCGAAGTCTTTCCCACTCCCGGAGGTCCGACCAGGCACAGGATAGGAGCTTTCATGTCTCCCCTCAATTTCAAGACTGCCAGGTAAGACAATATGCGGTCTTTCACCTTTTCCAATCCGAAGTGGTCCTTGTCCAGGGCTTTGCGGGCTTTGGCTATGTCGTACTTGTCCTGCGTGTATTCGTTCCATGGCAATTCCACCAAGGTATTCAGATAATTGAACTGGGTGGAGTACTCAGGGCTCATGCTATGGGTACGCTGCAATTTCCTGACCTCCTTATCGAAATGTTCCCGAACCTCTTCAGGCCAATGCTTGCCCTGCGCTTTTGCCACCAGCTCCTGGACTTCCTGCTCGGAAGACCCGCCCAGCTCTTCCTGGATCGTCTTGAGTTGCTGGGTCAGGAAATACTCCTTCTGCTGCTTGGATATGTCCGCCTCCACCTTGTTTTCGATACGGCGCTTGAGCTCCAGCATCTGCTTGCTCTTGTTCAGCGACGCCATCACAGCCATGGCCCGGCTTTCCAGCTGCTGCATTTCCAGCAAATCCTGCTTTTCCCCAAGGTCCATCTCCGAACCTGCCGCGATATAATAAATCAAGAAATCCGCGCTGTCTATGTTCTGTACCGCGAACAGGGACTCCTGCGCCATCTTGCTCGCCAGCTTCACGACCTGGGCATGCAAATCACGGATAGCTCCCAGCAAAGCCTTGCGGGAAGAGGAATCCTTGCTTTCCTCTTTGTCATCGTAAGCTTCCACCCTTGCTTGCAGATACGGTTCCTCGGCCACTATGCTCTCCACCTTGAAACGCCGCACTCCTTGGATGAGGGCCATCATGCTCCCATCCGGCATCTTCAGCGTCTTGATGATATGGGCCATCGTCCCCACCGAATAAAGCTCGTCCGGCTTGGGGTCTTCCTTGCTGTCCGACTTCTGGGCGACTACCCCGATAGGCTTCTTCCCTTTGTTGGCTTCTTTCACTAAAAGGACTGCTTTGTCCCTTGCAAGCATGATCGGCAAGACCGCACCGGGAAAAAGCACGTTATTGCGCACCGGCAGGATTGGCAAGGTGTCCGGCACGACGCTGTTCAGCAGGTTCGCTTCCTCCTCTTTCCCAATCAACGGAATAAACTCGGCATCTCCTTCCATGGAGGAAAAACCTGCCAAGATCTCATTTATATTCTTACTTTTCGCCATTTTCAATCTGCATTGAACCTTTGCCGGTTCTTTTCTGTCTGTCCGTATATGTATTCCAAAATCCCCGCGTCTTCTTTTGCAAATACCTTGCCACGCCGTCCATAGACAATCCTGGCGGTTTCCAACGCCCGCTCCAAGCGGTAAGTGTCCTTGCCCCAACTGAAAGACGGTACATAGTTTTTAGGGAAACCGGCTGCAAATACATTGGCAGCCACACCCACCACCGTTCCCGTATTGAACTGGGTGCCGATCGCGCTTTTGGAATGATCTCCCATCACCAATCCGCAGAACTGAAGCCCGGTCTTGACAAAACGTTCCTCAGCGTAGCTCCATACCCGGACTTCCGAATAATCGTTCTTGAGATTGGAGCAGTTGGTACCGGCGCCCAGGTTGCACCATTCTCCAATGACCGCATCGCCCAGAAAGCCGTCATGAGCCTTGTTGGCATAGCCGATGAACACGGAGTTCTCCACCTCCCCGGCCACTTTGCAATAGGGGCCGAAGGTATTGCCCCCGTAGATTTTCGACCCCATCTTGATCAAAGCCCCCTCGCATAAAGCAAGCGGGCCTTTTATCAAGCAGCCCGGCATGATACGGCTCCCTCTGCCCAGATAGACCGGTCCCTCGGTCGTATCTATCAAGGAATGCTCGACTACCGCCCCTTCTTCGGCGAAGACCGGGCATGCGCCGAAATGCACCAAGCCATCTCCGCCGATGGACGAGGAACGGCGCCCGGCGGAGACCGTTTCCAAATCCGCGGCAATCTGCTTCCCGTTTTCCAGGAACAAATCCCAAGGATGCCTGATCTGGCGGCATCCGGAAACATACTGCCGCACATTCCTGCCAGAAAGGCAGACTGTGCAACCGCACAAATCTATACGGAGCGTATCTTCCTCTCTTCCGGAATCCGCCTTGCCCCCGTCCCGGGAATCCAGGCAGAATGCTATCCACTGCCCGTCCTCGACCAAGGCCTGGCCTGGCTCCAGAGCCTTCACCTCTTCTGCCAGAGCAGCGTCAGGAACGTATGAGGCATTGACCCACAGGCAGGCAGATTCCTCGTCCCTATGCGCTCCGAACTTTGCCGACAGGTAAGCTGCCGTGCAAAAGCCCGAATCCGGCCCCATGAAACTGTTCCACTTCTCTTGCAGGGTGGTAATCCCGGTCCTCAACAAAGCCACCGGACGCGTGAAGGTCAACGGCAGCAAGGCCTGCCGGATTCCGGCATCATCGCAAAGTATGTATTGCATGGTATCGATTCTGGTTATATGCAAAAAGGGTGTACAAGAAAACCCCCGGCCTTTCTTCCGCCGGAATTCTCCCATACGCCCTTTTCCTGATTCATCTCGAACCCGCAGGAAAACCGGAAACGGGAACTCTTCCCGGCATCCGCTTCCTGCATGGCAGCAGACGGATTACTTGGCCGCCTTTTTCTTTTCGAGCTGCTTCTGGTACTTGCTCATGAACTTGTCGACGCGACCGGCAGTATCGACCAGTTTGACCTTGCCGGTAAAGAAAGGATGCGAAGCACTGGAAATTTCCAGCTTCACCAAAGGATATTCATTCCCGTCTTCCCATTGGATGGTTTCCCTCGTCTGGACTGTCGATTTGCACAAAAAAGCGTAATCGTTCGACATATCTTTGAATACGACAAAACGATAATTCTTCGGATGGATATCTTTCTTCATGATGAACACTATATTTTAGGGGCGCAAAGGTAATACTTTATTCTGGTTCTTCCAAAAAGAATTCACTTTTTCGCGCTTTTCCGCCGTTTTTCTCCATTCCACCTCCGCCAAAGAGAGCTGTCCGGCCTGCACGGCCGCCCCGTCCGGGTTCCGATGGCAGCCGCGCAGGAACAAGCGGCAAGGGAACCCGGACTCATCCGCCCAAGCCCAGCAAGAAAGCCAACGTATCCACACCGTCCGCATAATCGGCCAGACCGGGAGACTGGACAGTCCCGAATGGAACCCTGCCTTTTCCTGCCACACATTGCAGTCCGCCTTCCATCAGGGACAAGCGGCGTTCCAAGGATTCCCTGTCCTGATAATATTCATAGTACAGCACGCTCATCGGAGAGGCCAAGCCTGCAGAAGGCAAAAGCAAGGCGGACCCGTTGTCCAGGAATTCCAGCCTGTCGACCAGATATACCGCCTTGTGATAATCGTAGTTATCCTTGTAAGCGGCCAGAGAGGCAGAGAAGCTGGAAAGGGGCAGCAATGCGCGCATAAAGCTTGCAAAATCGTATCCTTCAGGCACAAAAAGTTTTGAAACATTCCGGCATCCCAAGCCGAAATAAGACAACGCATCATCGGCCAGGCCGGCCAAGTCGTCCTCGCTTTCAGTCCCGTCAAGCACAGCGCATGAGGAACGGTTCCTGCGCAGAAGATGAGGGTAACGGCCGAAATAATACTCGAAATACCGGAACGTATTGCCGCTGCCTGTCGCAATGATGGCATCGAAACCGTGCACCGTATCCTTCGTGAATGCCACGGAAGGGATGCATCCCACGGCCGGGAATTCCAATCGCCCGCCCACAGGCATCCCCTCCTGCATTTCCTCTCCTGAAACCAGCTCCAGAAGCTTCGCATGCAGGAAAGGCAACAGGTGCGCATCCTTGGAAGACAGCTTGACCTGCACGTCCATGCCGCACAACAAGGCACAGAGATAATCATGGAAACCCACAAGCGGGATATTCCCCGCCATCACCAAGGCTACGGTCTTATGGCTTCCAAGGTCGGCAAACCGGTAGGGTTCCAGCCACAGGCCGAGGTTTTCCTCCGTCAATGCCTCGCCCCAGACACGCACTGCCCGATCCACGTATGCAGGCAGAAAAAACACATTGCCGCCCTGCGCCTTCCGGGACACTTGCCGGAAACCTGGATCCTGCATCGCATCCCGCATATAAGCGCCTAGCAAGGAAAAGGCTCGGATTCTTTGCTTGACAATCTCGTTCATCGATATATTCCAAAGGGGAGTGTAAAGGCATGCCCTATGCTCCAGGCATAGAAGCAACACGGATTCCGTCTCTGGTTCCGGCCGCTTTCCCCCATCGGGATGCAAAAATAAGAAGCCGTTTAAAATTTATTGCCATCCGGAAAAGGCAAATTCGCGATCGGTCTTTGGATTTCGCCTGCCGCTTGAGCCATTCGGCCCTGCGCCGCGCCCTCCACGCCAGCATCGCCTTGCAGGAAGCTGCGGTTTTTCTTGCAATAATATTCAATGAAAAATCAATCGATTGTGATCTTGATGCTGTTTCCCTGCGAGGCGGAAGAGTTTCGGCGAAGCCGGTCTTCAAAGCGCACCTCGAATTCTGGGAATCCCCTCGCGACGAGCCGGAAAAACAAATCCAAACCGCTTCTGAAAACAGGCTTTCTGGCACCCGTCCAGATTTCTGCTCCCCCGGAACAAGAGAAATTCGTACCTTAGCGCGGTTTTCCAAGAGAAAGACAAAGCCTTTTTCCATGTTCGATTTTATAAAACGCCTGTTTCCCAGAAAGGGCCGATCCAGATTCGTCGACCTTTCGGGAAAAGCGTGCAGCGATGAGGAATACAACAGAATCAGGCAGCAACAGCAAGCTGAAGCGATGCGCATCCTGCACAAGATTTCCACAAAGGGCGAAAAAAGCCTGCATCCCGAGGAGAAAGAATTCCTGAAGAGGTTCAGCCAAAGCAACTACAATAGGTAAGGAAATACGAGATGAAGAAAAAGCCCAAGACACACGGCCTGCTGGCATACCTCGTATTCTTGCCGGCTGCTCTGGCTGGCATCGGATTGGTCCTTTCGTTCCTGGCGTGCCGCATAAACCCGGAAATAATCTTCTTCCCCGCCCTTTTCGGGTTAGCATTCCCGCTCCTTTTTTTAGCAGGATTCTTGCTGTTTCTCTTCAACCTGGCTCTGCTACGGAAACGCTGCCTCTTTTTTCTGGCATGCCTGTTGCTCAATTACGGGAACCTGCAAAACACCCTGCAAGTCAAAGGTTCGCCCGAACCGTCTCCCGAATCGGGCAAATTTCCTGGAGATATCAAACTGATGACATACAATGTCAGGCTGTTCGATTTCTACAGGACGGCCGATCCCGAAGAAGGGAAAATCAAAAACGAGATACTTGCTTTCATCCAAGAGCAGAAGCCGGACATCATCTGCTTCCAGGAATACTACGAAAGCAAAGGCAAAGGTTTCGACATAACCTCTGTCCTGCGCGAAGCCGGGTACAGGAACTCGACCAATCCGGAACTTTCCGGACGAGGATTCCTGTACGGCAACCGCATTTACTCCCGGTTTCCCATCATCCAAGAAGGAAGCGTGGCAGACATGAGCCGGTTCGATGCAGTATACGCCGACCTGCAGATTGGCAAGGACACCCTGCGAGTCTATAACCTTCATCTGGCATCCAACCGTTTCGACAAGACCGATCAGGAATTCGTATCATCCATATCGTCGCCGCTCGCCGATGCCAGCCATTACAAGAAAGGCGCGACCCGAATGCTGAAGAAGATGAAAGCTGCCGTCCGCCAGAGGAACCAGCAGTTGCAGAATGTCATCCTGCATGCGGAAAGCCTGGATGCTCCCCGCCGGCAAATCATCTGCGGGGATCTGAACGACCAAGCTGTCTCGTACACCTACTCCTACCTCGAACGGAAAGGGTTCCACGATGCTTTTGTGGAACAAGGCCAGGGCATGGGGCAAAGTTACAAAGGCTTGTACCCTTCGTACCGGATCGACTACATCCTCCACCGCGGTGGCATCCACATCAAATATTTCAATACATGGAAGGTGGATTATTCCGACCACCGGCCGCTGAGCGCCATCTTGAACATTCGGTGAACGCTTGGAAGTGCTGTTTCCCTCCCCCAGGCGAAGGTATCTCCAGGAATCATCTCTTGAAATCCGCAAAATCCGCAGGGGATTCAGACACCGGCCCCTCCTTGCAAGCAAGCATCACCTCTCATCCATGTTTCCCACGAGGCTTCCGCCTGCAGGTGCAGCATATCCAAACCATTGCAGCATCGGGCATGATGCCGGCGGCATTTCTGCAAGAAAAGACTTTCCAAAGGATTATACACCAAGTCGAAAGCTACGTGATTCTCCCCTATGCCTTCATAAGGGATAGGCGGAGCTTGGCCGGTATCCGGAAACATTCCTAAAGACGTGGCATTGACAATCAAGGATACGTCCGTCTCCAAATAGGACGCTGCCAATTCCGGATATCGCCAGATTCTTTCCGGCCGGAACAAAGCATGGCTACCCGCAGACGAGGCAGAAGGATTCCTGCAGACCAGGTCATAACGAATGCCGTGCACATGAAAGGCGTACTGGACGGCCTGCGACGCACCTCCGTTGCCTAGAACCAAGGCCTTCCTGCAGCCGCCCAGCCATGCCCGCCCAGCAAAACGGGACAAGCTGTCCCAGAATGCAGACGTATCCGTATTGAAGCCCGTCCACCGTGCTGTCCCTTCCTGCACGCAGACAGTGTTGACGGCCCCGATGGCAGCCGCTTCCGGAGAAACCTCGTCCAGATAAGGCATTATCGATCTCTTGTATGGCAGGGTCACATTGAAGCCTTTCAAGAAAGGATTGGATTTCAAGCAACGGATCCCCTCCTCGAGATCGGGAAAATCGAAATTCCGGTACTCATAGCCGCCATCCGGTCCCGATACGAACTTACCCTCAAAATAAGAGCGCGAAAACGAATGGGACAGAGGATGCCCGAGCAGGCCGAAAAGGACACGAAGGCCATCACTCCTCTGCATGGCTGCCTCCTTCTTCCGCAGTGTCTTCACCAGAAGGGACTATCCCGATTCTCTGCAAGTAATCCTCATCCGGCCCGTAATAGATGTAGGGTTCCCCGTCTTCCGGATCATTGTCTTCGAAACATGGCTGGTATTCATTCCTCAATTCCGCCACACGGGAATCTTCCTCGTAAATGCCGGGAATCCGGACATCGGCATCGTCCCTCGTCTCCCTGTCCCCGAACGCCTGCGCGAAGAAAGCATACGAATCGGCTTTCCTGCCACCATAATAACAAAGGCATGCCTTGCAAAGATACAACCAATGGCAAGGCATGCTCTGCAACATGCTATCGACATAAGCCATGGCACTTGGAATCTCTCCTAAATCACAAGCATCCAACACGTATGCATATGCATGGTACCGGCAGACTGGCTGAAGTTCCACTGCTATCCTGTTGTACCGAAGGTTTTCTCCTGCCTTTCCCATGTAATAGTATGTCCGCGCAATCCCTCGGTAAATCTTAGCTGTGTTTTCCGCATCGACTGCAGCATCGGCATCCTGCAAGGCCTGCGTCATGAACGACAATGCACTCGGGAAATCCAGCCGGTAATTGGATATGACTCCGAGCCGGAACAAAGCATAGGACCTGGTTTCCGGGAAATCCGCAACCCTTTGGTAATACAGGCTCGCCTTGTCCCAATCCTCTTCTATCTCGTATTCCTGGGCGATCCGGCACCAAAGCGGAATCAAATCAGCCAGATCATCCATGCCTTTCTCCATCTGGAGATAGAACTGCAACGGACTCTGCCGGGTATCGACATACGCGAGATTCCGGAACTTCCCGAACAAGGACTCCCTGTCATCTGGCTGCACCGCCAACGCGAACTCGTAGGCCTCCAATGCGTCGCCATACGCACCCGCATTTTCAGCTAATTCCGCTAAGAGTTTCCAATACAATATTTTATATGGTTCCCCCTTGGCCAGCTCCCGGACATACCCCATAGCTTCTTCCAATAACCCTGCCTTGACCGCCATATCGATGAAACGGTTGCATGTCTCCACCGTATCCTCCGCGCTGCCCAGCATTTCCCGCATATACGGCCAGGCTGCCTGTTTGTCGCCTCGAGCCACCTTGACTTCAGCCATGCCCATCGCCACATCGATTTCATCCGCGCCTTTCCTCGCGGCCTCCTGGAACGCGGCTTCGGCCTCATCGTACTTGGACAGAAGCTTCAACGCATGGCCGCGAACAAGATACAACTCGAAGATATACGGTTCGACAGCCTCTACTTCTTGCAAAAGAGCCATCGCTTGATTGTAGAAACCAGTCTCCAGACTCAATTCGGCCTGCTTGATTTTCAGTTCCGAAGCTTCAGGGTACTGCCTCCTCGCCAATCTGGCCACTTGAAATGCTTCCGACAGTTGAGATCTAAGCATCAGGCTGTCTATCAATACAATATACTCATCGACATCAAAGAAGCCAAGACCGTCCGCCTGCATTTCCTCTTCATACCTCTTCAAAAGCCTTCTGGACTCCTCGTCCATGTAATTTTCCCACGAATCTTCCAAAATCCGCCTCCTATCCCTTTATCAGTTCCTCCGCGGCCTGCAATGCGGCACTGGTAACCTTGTCGTTGCTCAGCATTCCCGCAATGCTCCGGACATGTTCCTGGTAATCCAGCGTCCGCATCTTAGACACGCTGGCACCTTCTTCCACTCCTTTGTACACAAAAAAATGGACTTGCGCCGCTGCTGCGATCTGCGGCAAATGGGTGATGGCAATCACCTGCATGCACGAACTCATCTCTTTCATCATCGCAGCCACCTTGCCGGCTATCTGCCCTGAAACACCGGTATCGATTTCATCGAAAACAATCGTGCCAGAAAGGCTCTTCTCGTGAATGACCGACTTTATCGCCAGCATCAGACGGGAAAGCTCGCCTCCCGATGCCACTTTGGAAATCTCGCGAGGTTCCGCCCCCACGTTGGCGCTGAACAGGAACCGGGCCTTGTCAGCACCCGAAAGCGTGAAGCGTCCTGTCCTCTCCAGCTGGATATCCAGACGGGACTGCCCCATGCCAAGACGCCCCAAAGCGCCAACAATGGCCTTTTCCAATACAAGGGCTGATTCTGCACGAGCCCGATGCCATTCTTCCGCCAGGATGCCTACTTTTTTCCCCCATTCCTCCAGCCTTTCCTTTGCCGATGCCAACGCCTCGGCAGAACTATCCATCTTGTCCAGATTGCACCGCAATTCCCGCTGCAATGCAATCAAGCTTTCCACGTCCTGCACATGGTGCTTGCGCTCCAACCGGTACAATCCGTCCAGCCTTTCCTCGCATCGCTCCTTCAGAGACGGATCGCTCTCTTCATTCTCGGCCCAACGTTCTATATCTGCTGACAAATCAGCTAGTTCGACAGCAAGCGAATCCCAGCGTCCCATATCCCGGGCCACGCCTTTGTGGTAGGGAGCGATTTTCTTCAAGTTCCTCGCTATGGCATCGATGCGGGACTTCAAAGAATATTCCACTCCGTCCAGTTCCGATGCAGCCTCTGCCAGCGTCTCTTGCACCAGTTCTCCATGAGACAAGCGTTCCAATGTTTCTTCCAGCTCATCCTGCTCTCCCTCCCTGGGAGCGAACCGGTCCAACTCGTCCAGCAAGAAACGCCAGTAATCCTGGTCTTTCTGCCACTGATCCGACTTTTTCTCCAAGCTTTCCACTTCACGGCTGCATCGCGCGTATTCCCCGTATGCCGCCTCATACCGTCCAATGATGCCCGGATCCTGCAAATAACTGTCCAGCAGCTTCAATTGGAAAGCCGATGTATTCAAGGTCAGTGTCTGGTGCTGGGAATGGATATCTATCAAAGCGGACGACAATTCTTTGAGAATGGACAGGTTGACCGGAGTATCGTTGACAAATGCCCGTGATTTGCCATTGGGAAGGACTTCCCGCCTCAGCATCAGGATGCCGTCTTCGATGTCGAAATACGATTCAGCCTCTTCCCCTTCCGAATCCGGGCTGCCAGCGGCATCTTCTCTGCCGGCGAAACGGGACAAATCCATGCCCTGCACATTGAAACGGGCTTCGATGATGCATTTCCGATGCTTATCGAACAAGATAGCACTATCGGCCCGCTGGCCGAGGACCAGCCCCAGCGCGCCGAGAAGAATGGATTTGCCAGCTCCGGTTTCTCCAGTGATGACGCAGAAACCACTGGCAAAATCCACATCGAGGGACTTAATCAAAGCGTAATTCTCTATGCTCAAATGCTGTAACATCCTAATCCATCTTCGGAGCCTGCCCGTCTTCAGCGAGCGGCAGCAGAACCGGATCCAGACATGATCTTGCGGTAAGTGTCAATCCTCGTCGGATCCAAATCTATGAACAAATCCATGGCTTTCTGACGTTCATCAGCCGCGGCAGGCTGATAGATATTGACCAGTTCGTCTGCTCTGGACTCCATGAACAAGCGCACGCCTGCCAGCCCGCCAGTCTTGCGGCTGTTCAGTTCATTCAACTGATCCATGGCTTGCAGGATATTGGTCCTGGCCGTGGCAGGATCATCGTACATCATGTCCATGCCTAAGCGGTAATAACGGTACAAGACTTCATGGATAGCGGAATAATTGCCGTTGGTATAGCTTTCGGCAATCCAATAGCGGTTATTCTCGTTCCGTTCGGACGAACGCCACCCTTCCTCGGCAAAAGACTGTGCCTGCATCACGATGTTCTGCGCCTGCGTGTAAAAGACGGCTCCCCCTTGAGGCGCGAAAGAATCGAAATAATTACCCAATATGATGTAAACATAGAATGCCAGCGTGGCCGTCAGATTGCTCCCTATGCTGTTGTCCGTATAATTCAAAGGATCGTTCTTCATGTAACGGAAAGAAAAATCCTTGTCAATCAAATTAAAGACCGTGCTGGAATAGGTCGACTTGAAACATGGCCTCCTCAGCTGGACGGACAGATAGGCTTTCACTTGTCCCGTCCCGCTGTTGTACTCCTGGATATCGACGGTCATTGAACAAGGGATCCTCTCCTGCGACTGAAAACGCATCTTGGTCCAGCGCCGGTTATTGACGAACTGGTTCATCGCCTTGGACAAATCCTCGAATACGGTCTTGTCGCCCGAGGTGATTTTCGTGGAAACCACGTTCAAGGTGCAATTCAGCTCCTGCGCTGAGGCAATGCCCGGCACAAGCCCCATGACAAGAGCTATCATCCCTGCGATAATCCCTGTTTTGGACTTTCTCTTCATCGTTCTGCTTTATAAAGTGGAAATGAAATCCAGTATGTCTGAGGCTACCTCTTCCTTGGTCTTCAGCCCATGAGGAACCACCCGGCCTTTGCGGTCGAGGAATGTGACTTGGTTGGTCGGGACGGCGAAACCTGCTCCCGGATTCCGCAAGCTGTTCAGCACAATCATATCCGCGTTCTTCCGTTCCAGCTTGGCTTTAGCGTTCTCTATCTCGTTCTCTGTCTCCAAGGCGAAGCCGACCAGGATCTGGCCAGCCTTTTTGGTCCGGCCCAAACCGGCCAATATGTCCGCCGTCTTTCTCAATCCAAGGCAAAGTTCTTCCGAAGTTTTCTTGATTTTCTGCCCGCAGGCTTCCTTGGGAGCGTAGTCGGCCACGGCTGCCGAAAGGATTGCCACATCCATGTCCGGCCAAAGCCCGATGGCGGCATCACGCATCTCTTCCGCAGTCTGGACTGGAATCATGCGGTATGGCGGAAACCGGGGAGAGATATGCATAGGCCCGTTCACCATATAGACTTCCGCCCCTCGCATGCACAATTCTTCAGCCAGGCAGCACCCCATCAATCCCGTGGAATGATTGCTCAGGTAACGCACGGGATCTATCGGCTCTACCGTCGGACCGGCTGTAAGCAAGACTTTCCTGCCTTTGAACCAGGAAGCTTCCTCCGGGACTCCGAAAGGGGAAAATCCGGCCGCATGGCGGCAAACCCACTCGACATAGGCGAAAAGGATATCAGGTTCCGGCATCCTGCCTTCGCCCTGCGAGCCGCATGCAAGATCCCCGCACGCCGGTCCGACAACCCGGACCCCCCATTGCCGCAAACGGGCAAGATTGGCCTGCGTGGCTGGATGACGGTACATCCGGGCATTCATGGCAGGCGATACAATCACAGCCTTGTCGAATGCATTGAACAAGGTCGTCAAAGCATTGTCTGCAATGCCATTGGCGAACTTGGCTATGGTGCCGGCAGTAGCCGGAGCCACGACAAGCAAGTCGGCCCAGTCCGCATGGCTGACATGTTCCGTCCTGGACTCATTCCGCGCCGAAAACAAGCCGGAATACAAAGGATTCCCGCTCAAGGTTTCCAATGTCAGCGGCGTCACGAACTCCAAAGCGGCCGGAGTGCAGACGCATTTCACTTCGGCTCCGGCCTTGACCAGAAGCCGAATCAGACTCAGCGTTTTATAAGCGGCGATTCCTCCGCTCAACCCTACCAGTATTCTCTTTCCTTCCAATGATGCGGGCATGAGGCTTTACAGGCTCTGTTCCAGGGAATCTTCCTTTTCGGGACGTTTGAAGCAAAGCGTCCCCTCCAGCAGCTCCTGCGTGGCAATCAGGCTCGGTTTAGGCAGCTGCTCGTAATAACGGGCTATCTCGATCTGTTCACGGTTCTCGTAAATTTCATCGATTCCTTCCCCGCTCACGGTCTGGGCGGAAAATTCCGAAATCTTGTTAACCAACTCCTGGCGCAAGGCAGAAGAAATCTGGTTGGCCCGTTTTGCCAAGACCACCACAGTCTCGTAAATATTGCCTGTTTCCTTATCGAAATTGGAAAGATCGCGGGTAATAGCCTCGTGACTGGCTTTGATTTTCTTGTAATCCATTTTATTGCAATGTTTTCTATATATGGTTCACCAATGCAGGGCATCAGGGGAGATGCTCCTTGGCATCCTTCACAAATTCCTCCACTTCCTGCCGGTACGGGGAATCCGCATACATTCTCAGGAAAAGGTCGTACGAATCCACTACCTTCTGGTAGCGTTCCGGCTGCAAGGAAGCGAAACTGTTCTTGGCATACAGATAGCGGCACTTGATCATCAAGTACATAGCCTGTTCCCTATCAGGGGACTCCGGATAATCCCGCAAGAAATTATTGTAGGAAATGGACGCAGCGTTGTACAATCCCCGCTTGTAATACATCCCGCACACATGGAAGGCTTTCGTGGCCAGCTTCTGCCGCATTTCACCTATCAGGCGGCTGGCTTCCTCCACCCTGCGGCTTTCCGGGTAATAATTGATATACAGCTGCAACTGTTCAATGGCCTCCTTCGTGGCAGTCTGATCCAGACGGTAGTCCGGCGATTCCAATGTCTTGCAGTAAGCCGACATGTAAGTAACTTCCTCCGAATAATCCCCGTTGGGGAACTGGCGGGCCAACGAACGGAAATAATAGGCCGCCATGAAATAATCCTTGTCGTAGAAATACGAATATGCCAGATTGTACAAAAGGCCTTCAAGACCGTCTTTGCCACGGAACAAAGGCAACAGTTCCTCGAACAAGGCAATGGCCCGGTTATAATCCTGCTTGTCATAAGCCTTGACAGCAAAATCATAGCGATCTTCCACCGAACCTTGCTTGACAACTTGATTGTATTCCTTTTGATAGGCGCAGCCGCTGAAAAGCAAAAGGCTAACAATCAAAAGACTATATTTCAACTTACCGCAAAACATCTTGCGAAGATATAAAGAATCCGCAAAATATGCTATCCATCGGAATTTTCATGACAAGATTTTCCAGGACAGCCTTGCGCCTGAATCTTCCTCTCCAAGTTCCCCGGACCAGACCGCGGCGCATCGCGTACCGAGCGGACTGGACACGCAAGATTCCGGAAGCGGGAAAAGCCCGGAGAAAGCCAACCTTCCAACCCAAATCGGCCATTAGGCTTCGGGCAGAAGCGGACAAGATGCCCGAAAGCACCATTGCCGCCATCGGAAACGCCCCGGCGAGTCTAATGACCGATTTGGGTCCAATACCGGATGCAGGAATCCCGGCAAAGAATGCTTTCCATGCCGAAGCAGGGAACCGAGCCCAACCCCTGCCCGCATCTGGCCCGCCCTGCTCCCGATTTGCAGGACAATCATTATCTTCGCGGCCTCGAACCCGAACTTGGCAATCCTTGTCGAAATGAAAAAACTGGCATACCGCATCCAAAGCCTGCGGCCCCGCACGCTTCCTCTTTCCGTTTCCGGCATCATCTTAGGCAGCTTCCTGGCCTATCCTTCCGGCAGCTTTTCCTGGCCGGTCTTCGGACTTGCCCTGTTGACAACACTCTGTTTGCAAATCGTAAGCAATCTAGCCAATGATTTGGGAGATATGAGGCATGGCACCGACAACGAGAACCGTCTCGGCCCCACCCGGGGACTGCAAGCCGGCGTATTGAGCGTCAAGGATTACAGACGCATGGTCGCCGGTTTCTGCCTGTTAGCCGTTTTCTTTGGAATTTCTTTGATATACAAAGCTTTCGGATGCCTGTTCTGTTCCAGCAGCTATATCCTGCTCTGCGGCGGGGCTTTAGCGATTCTGGCCGCTTTGGGCTACACCTTAGGCACCCGCCCTTACGGGTACCAGGGCTTGGGCGATGTCTTCGTATTCCTTTTCTTCGGGCTGCTCAGCACCTGCGGGTCTTATTTCCTGATGAGGCCGGTGATTTCCGAAATCCCGCTGATCCTGCTGCCGGCCTCCGGAGCGGGATTCTTCATTACTGGCGTGCTCAATGTCAACAACATGCGTGACAGGGAAAACGATGCCGCCTGCGGAAAGCATACGATTGCCGTGAAATTAGGCTTGCACAAAGCCAAAATCTACCATTCCGGGCTGATCATCGGAGGCTGGCTGCTGATGACAGTTTATTCGAGCATTACTTTCGATTCCCTTTGGAACTTTCTTTATTTCTTGTCTTTGCCTTTGTTTATCCGGCACTTGCACTGCATTGCAAAAGGCGAAGGCCGGACTTTGGATCCCCAACTGAAATTCCTCTCTGTCTCCACCTTGGCATTCTGCATCCTGGCCGCTGTCGGGCTGTGTCTATAGCCTGGGCTTCCGGGTCCGGTTGCGCTGTTTCAGTTCCGTACCCTCGTCGTGCGAGGATAAGGCATGAAAGCCCGTTTGAGAACAGGCTCCTTACACGGCCGGTTTCACCGCCTCGTACAAGACCACGATGCCCATTGCCAGACGGCGGAACCTCACCTCCTCGAAACCGCATCGCTCCAAAGTCCCCGAAAAATCCTCCGGAGAAGGGAATTTCCGGACGCTTTCAGGCAGATAAGCATAAGCCGCCCTGTCGCCCGACACCAAGCCCCCGATAAAAGGCAGAAGCCGGTCGAAATAAAAGAGGTACAGCTGACGGATAAGCCAAAGCCTCGGCAAGGAAAATTCCAGAATCACCAAATGTCCTTCCGGTTTCAGGACCCGGCATATTTCCCGCATCCCGGCATCCCGGTCTTCGAAATTCCGGACTCCGAAAGCCACGGTAGCCGCCGAGAAAGTCCTGTCGGCTTCGCCCAAGTCCTCGCAAGGCCCTTGCTTGAAACGGATACGCTCCGACAAGCCGGCTTCGCGAACCTTGGCCTCGCCTATCTTCATCATCTCTTCCGAGATATCCATTCCCAGCACCTTCTTTGCCCCGGCCTTGACCGCCGATATGGAGAGATCAGCCGTTCCGCAAGCCACGTCCAGCACATACTCCTTGTCGGCTGCCGTCAGGCAGCGCATGGCCTTCTTCCGCCACAGCTTGTCTATCTGGAACGAAAGCAGATGATTCAGAAAATCATATTTCGGGGCAATCTGGTTGAACATGCCCCTTGCTTGCTCCTGTTTTGCCATGTCGTATCGTTTAGAAATCGCGGAGTCCCGTGATGTGCGGAGTCCCGCGAGAACGTGCCGCTAAGCTTCGATAAGGTCCGAAAGTTCCAGCCAACGGTCTTCCAATGCTGAAAGTTCCGCCAGCACCTCGGCCATCCGTGCCGATGCCTGGTTTATCTTCTCCGGGTCGGTCTCCTGCCCCGAAAGCACGGCTTCCAACTGCTTCTTTTCTTCTTCCAGGACTGGTATCCGGACATTGATTTCTTCGTATTCCTTCTTCTGTTTGAAAGTGGCTTTGGGCTTGGACTCCTTCCATGCTTCGTTCTTGCTCTCGCCCCGTTTTTCTTCCTTTTCCTTCTTGCCTTGAAGCTGGTTTTGCCTCAGTTCCTCGGCTTTCTTCTGCTTGTACTCCTCGTATGTCCCGTACCAATCTTTGATTCTCCCATTGCCCTCGAACACGAAGAGATGGTCGGCGATATGGTCCAAGAAGCTCCGGTCGTGGCTCACAATCAGCACGCAGCCTTGGTAATGCTTCAGGAAATCCTCCAAAAGCATCAAAGTGTACACATCCAGGTCGTTTGTCGGCTCGTCCAGAATCAGGAAATTGGGATTGGCCATCAGCGTCCGTATCAAGTACAGCCTGCGGCGTTCTCCCCCGCTCAGATTGGAGAAATAATTGTACTGGGTAGTAGGTTCGAACTGGAAGTAATTCAAGAACTGGGATGCCGAGATTTCGCGGCCGTCCTGCATGCGGACCACCTCGGCCACTTCCTTGATGATGTCGATGACCCGCCGGTCTTCGTGCGCCGGAAGCCCGCCTTGGGTGTAGTAGCCGAACTTGACGGTATCGCCCACGATGATGCGGCCCGAATCCGGTTTCAAGGCTCCGGTCAGCAGGTTTAGCAAGGTAGACTTGCCGATGCCGTTGCGCCCCACGATGCCCACTTTCTCCCCTTTCTTGAAAATATAGGAGAAATCATCGATCAGTTTCTCGCCCTCGTAGCTCTTGCAGAGGTTATAGACCTCCAATATCTTCCCGCCTAAACGGCTGCTTTGCACGCTCAGTTCCGGCGCAGCTTCGTCCAGACGGCGCATGGCCTTTTCCTTGACCTCCGCAAAAGCGTCCTTGCGCGCCTTGGCCTTGGTACCTCGCGCCGACGGCATCCGCCGCATCCACTCCAGTTCCCGCCGGTAGATGTTCCTGGCTTTTTCCACTTCGGCCCGTTCCATGCTCTCCCGCTCGGCCTTCTTCTCTATAAAGTAAGCGTAATTGCCTTTATAGGTGTAAATCTTGCCCCGGTCTATCTCCAGAATCTTGCTGCAGACATGGTCGAGGAAGGTCCGGTCGTGGGTCACGAGCAACAATGCAAGCTGCTGGCGGCGAAGGAAATCCTCCAACCACTCGGTCATATCCATGTCCAGATGGTTGGTCGGCTCGTCCATCAGAAGCAGGTCCGCCCCCTCGATCAGCACCCTTGCCAAAGCGGCTTTCTTCTGCTGCCCGCCGGAAAGCTCGCCCATCTTCTGGTCTGTCTTGGGCAGTTCCAGACGGTAAAGCACTTCCTTGATCTTTTCCTCGATGTCCCAGGCCTGCAACTGGTCCATCCGGGCCGTGGCCTCGTCCAAGCGATGCTGCAGTCCGGGCGTCAGGTTCTTTTCCATCTCCCAAAGCACCTCCTCGTACTCCCGCGCCGCCTGCACGGCCATGCTGTCGCCAGAAAACACAAAGTCCATGATGCTTTCCTCCGGGTCGAAGACCGGGTTCTGCGGCAGGTAATCCATCCGGATTCCCTTGTGCAGCGTCACTTCCCCGCTGTCAGGCAGTATCTTTCCGGTTATGATATTGAGCAAGGTGGTTTTCCCGGCCCCGTTCTTGGCCACCAAGGCCGCTTTCTCCCCTTTCTCCAGACCGAAGCCCAAGTCGGAGAACAACTGCTTCTCGCCGAAGGTCTTGCTCAGGCCTTCCACCGACAAATAATTCATTCTGGCAAACTTTATAACCTATCTTGCAAATCGGCTGCATGACCACTACGCCTTTTCCCGATAAAGACGCCCGCAAGCAACCGCATGCATGCCCTTTGTCCGGGCAGAAAAACAAAGTGCTTGTTCCCTGTTCCGGCCGTCTTTGGCAATCGGCCCTTCACCGACTCCCATGCATTCCAGCCATGAACTTCCAGATTCCCGGAGCCGCTTCCCGATGGGCAAAACGCGAACCGCCTCGAGCCGCGCCAAGCCGCCACCGTCATGCATCCCGCTTATCCAACTGGCGCATACCCGCCGTCCCGTTCCATCCCATAGGCCGCTCTCACACCCCGGATGCCGGATCAGTGGCCGGCATCGTATCCTGCACAAAAGGATCGGAGTAATTCGGATTGCTCAGGAAACCTTCATCGCTCAATGTCAGCAAAAAGGCTTTCAGGCAAGACTTTTCCTCGGGCGTAAGCTGCACGCCGCCGTCCTGCACATGGTGCATCAGCGGGCTAATATAAGGTGAATAATACACGTTCTCGCTGTACTGGTCTATCACCTCGTCCAAAGTGGAGAAGCGTCCGTCGTGCATATAGGGCGCGGTGTATTCGATATTGCGCAGCGTCGGCACCCGGTATGCCCCCCTGTCCACCACGTTCCCCGTCACCGAATAGCGGTCGTGGGCATCGGTAAAGAACTCCTCCGGATCCAAGCCGTTGACCAGTATGTCATACGTGGAAAAAAGCACATTCCCGCTGCCCCCGTGGCAATGGAAGCAGTCAGCACCTTCCTCGGTGGTGAACAGGACATAGCCTCGCATTTCCTCCTCTGTCAGCTGTGCCTCGCCCCGCATGTAACGGTCGAATTTGGAATCGTTCGAGACCAAAGTACGCACGAACTGGGCAATCGCGGAACAAATCCGGTCCATGCTGACAGTCTCGCTGCCGAAAGCTTCCTCGAACAAAGGCGGGTACATCGGAATCGAAGCGATACGCTGCACAATGGAACCGGCATTCCCGGCAAACTCGGTCGAATCCAGCAACGTCCTCTGAATCAGCTGTTCCAGATTCTCTTCAGGGTATTCGGAAGCTCCGTTCCATCCAAAAGCCTTGGTATTGTAGGCCACATTAACCAAAGGCAGCATGTTATGCGCGGTCAAAGCCCCGGTAACGCCCTGCATCCGGCCGTCCACCAAACGGGGATTGTCCAGACCGGATTCAAACGAATGTTCCTGGCGATGGCAGGTGGCGCAGCTGAGCATGGAATCCCCCTCGTGACGGCCGCTCAGCCGGATATCGTAAAAGAGGTAACGCCCCAAACGCACGCCTTGGGTCGAAAGCCGGTTGTTGTCCGGGACATTGGTCTGGCTCGGAAAATAATCCGGCTTCTCCAAATCGAAATACGAAGGCTCAAAGACATGTTCGGGCTGCCCCTGGCCACAGGAAGCCAGTGCCGCAACCCAGCATAAAGCTATCAGGTTCAAAAATATGTGCCGCATAGCATCTTTCCCTTTTACTGAATAGAAAACACTCCGGAAGCGTTGTCCCTGATTGCTTGCTGGGCTTCCTGGTCCTGCATGACCGCCCCCCCGAAATAATTGAAATCCCATACATGAGGATTGCAGAACCATTCAGCAACATCCATGTCGAGAGTCAATTCCCGAATTTCTCCTCCGGTCAGGAAAATCCGGACCGTATCAATCAAGCGGCGGTAATTCTGATGGAAAGCTACAGCAGTCCCTCCTTGCCAAGTCTGGCCGATGCCGGCATGAAAGCCGAAGGTTTCCCATCTGCCGGAAAGAGAATCTTCCGCATTCCGCCAATAACCATTCAGCTTCATGTAATGATACCCGCCGCCTAAGGCTTCCGGCCAGAACATGCCGCTTTCAGGCGGGTCGCGGAAAACATGGCTCCGGTTAAGCACGGAATCAAGACCATACGTGAATTCGACATATTCGTAGACCCCGGTCTCGAAAGCCTCGCCGGTCTCCCAACGCAACGTTTCCGGGATATCGCTGTCGACATAATGAATCCGATTGGCGGAATCCTGGAAACGATGGCGGTTTCCGGCATTGTCCACCAATGCAACGTCCGAGATGAAATACTGGATATTGCCGACCCTTATCTGGTTGCCGGAGGCTATCGTGTAGACAACGGAATCATATCTGAGCGGCTCGCCTTCAAAGCTGAAACTGAAATTGAAGTTGAAGCCACCTTCCATCGGGTCGGGCTGGCAAGACTGCATCGCCCATGACAATAGCAATAATGCCGGCAATCTGCGAAATGAAAAACGTATATGAATCATAACCATCTCTAAAAAAGAAGCCGCCCCGGCATCCCCCTTGCATCCGCCTTCCCGCCTGCCGGTCCACTGCATCTGAATCGCGAAGATACTACAAAACGGCCAGAAGCCGTTCAAAATTCCTTGCAATCCAGAAAAAGCAGGATTCCCAGAAACCGGTTCCCGGTTTCTAACCTACCGGAGGCCATTCCGGGACTTGCCTGCGTTTTTCACGTCCGGCATCCCGGCTACCCGCTTTCGAAAACCGCTGCGCCGCTCCTCGGAACCATCTCCCGATGGACTTGGCCGAATACATCCAGAGCAACCGCATCAAAATGCAACAGGTTGACAATCAAGATTGTCTTGCACCAGCCTGTAGGTGTTTCCTGATACAACATTCATTGAAAATCAAGCAGATTGATTATTGCAGACGATTTTGATGCGGTTGCTCTGGAACAAATCCAAATAGTCCTTACTCTTTCCCAAACTTACTGTAAATTCGCGAGCCTAAACAAATGCACCATGAAATTCAACATCGGAGACAAAGTAAAGTTCATCGACCAGCAAGGCCAAGGAGTCGTCACAAGAATCATCAATCCATCTACCGTCGGGGTCACGACAGACGGATTCGAACTTCCTTGCCTGGTGACAAACCTGATCAAAGTGGAAAAGCCCTCTTCTGCCGCCGAACGCCTGTTCTACGAAGGAAAAGCCACCTACGGAAGCCCGCGCGAAGAAGCCCGCTCCCGCCAAAGTGCCGAAAACGGCAAGAACGCCAAGCACGGGTTCCCGGTCATCCATGAAGAAGACCTGCGCGATGCCGAAACGGACAATGGCCAGACCGGAAATGGGGAGCAGGAAGAAGACAACCGCATTTCGCCTCTGTCCAGAGGATACGCATCCAAGCACCCCCAGCCGGAGGGCATCTATATCGGGCTTGTACCCATCGACCAGCAGTTCATGCTGCGCGGCCCGGTGGAATTTTATGTAATAAACTATACCCCCCATACTTTGGTATACAGCTTAGCCACCAAGGGCGCGGAATCATTCTACGGGGCAGATTACGCCTCGGTGCCGCCCTATTCCAAGATTTTCGTGGAAAGCATCGAACAGGAAGACCTGGGCTTATGGACAGAAGGCATCCTGCAATGCCTTTTCTACCAAGACGAAAGTCCGGCATGGCCATTGCCTTCAAGCCAGGAGTACAAAATCAAGGCAACCCGGATCGGACAGGCCGAAAACTACATCTACCCGGTATTCATGCGGGAAAAGGTCCTTTTGGTACCCATCCTCGACTGGGCGGCGCACAAAGAGGCCCGCAGCTTGGCCTATACAGGATCGAGCCGGGAGCAGAAGAAGGACAGGGAGAAAACGGATGCCGGAAAACCTTTGGCTGAGGACAAGGGGAACCCGTTGGCCCGCTACATGATCAAGAGCGACACGGCGGAAGTGGATTTGCATGTGGAAACCCTCTTGGCTACCCGTTTGGAATTCAAAGGGGCCAAGGAAGAGGACTACCTTACCAAGCAGTTGCAAGTGTTCGAAACCTGTTTGAACCAGGCCATCAGCCGCCAGCTTTCCAAAATCATCTTCATCCATGGCGTGGGCAACGGCATCTTGAAGCATGAAATCGAGAAACGGCTCAAAGACTATCCCGGCCTCCATTACATGAACGCTTCCACGCTCAAATACGGGCGCGGTGCCATCGAGGTTTATCTGAATACCGGCAACAAATAGCCGTCTTGACAGGAAAAACTTTGGACGAAAACACCCAAGCCATGCTATACCCGATTGGAATCCAGAACTTTGAAGACATCCGCGAAAGGGGTTACGTCTACGTGGACAAAACAGACTTGGTCCACCGCTTGGTGGCAACCGGCAAATACTATTTCCTGAACCGTCCGCGCCGTTTCGGTAAAAGTTTGTTGGTATCGACCTTGGAAGCCTATTTCCAAGGGAAGAAGGAATTGTTCCAAGGATTGGCCATCGAGAGTTTGGAAAAGGATTGGAACACTTACCCGGTGCTGCATCTGGATTTGAGCGGCAAGACGTACAACAAGGCCGAGGATTTGGAAATGACCTTGGACCAGCATCTGAGCCAATGGGAAAAAGATTGCGGCATCGCGGCCCGGTACCCCGAACCCGATGTCCGTTTCAAAGATGTCATCGACACGGCTTACGAAAAAACCGGCAAACCGGTCGTGGTTCTGATTGACGAGTACGAAAAACCTCTCTTGGATTCCGCAGGCAACGAGCCGTTGCGGGAAGCTTTCCGCAGCCGCCTGCAAGGCTTTTACAGCGTGATGAAGAGCCGGGACGGGAAGCTTCGTTTCGGTTTCCTGACCGGGGTCACCAAATTGGGGAAACTCAGCATCTTCAGCGGTCTCAACAACCTCAAGGATCTTTCGATGGACCACCGCTACGCGGACATCTGCGGCATTTCGGAAAGCGATTTGCATGCGTATTTCGATGAAAGCGTGCAGGAGATGGCATCCACCAACGGGATGAGCAAGGAGGAATGTTACGCCAAGCTCAAGGATTATTACGACGGTTACCATTTTAGCGAGGATTCCGAAGACATCTACAATCCTTTCAGCCTGTTGAGGGCTCTTGATGAGCAGAGGTTCCGCGACTACTGGTACGAGACCGGCACGCCGACCTTCGTGGTCAAAGCCCTGAAGCAAGGCAAGTTCAATTTGGAGGACCTGACCTTGGAAGGGGTTTCGGCTTCCACCCTCAGCGGGGTGAACGCCGATGATTCCGACCCGATACCGGTGCTTTACCAGAGCGGCTATCTCACGATTCAAAGTTATGACGAACGTTGGCAGAGCTACACCCTGAAGTATCCCAACCGGGAAGTGGAACGGGGCTTCATGGAGGGGCTGGCCAATGTCTACGTACCATCGGCGCGTTACAAACGGCCTTTCATGGTGCGCAGGTTCGTGGAGGATTTCGAAAAGGGCGATGCCGAGGGCTTGATGAAACGTTTCGAGGCCTTCTTTGCCGATGCCGATTACGAAATCGTAGGAGACGCGGAGTTGTACTTCCAGAATACGATGTACGTGATGACCAAGCTCATGGGCCAGTACGTGGAGGTGGAACGCCGCACCAGCAACGGCCGCATGGACATCCTGGTCCAGACCGAGAAGTACATCTACGTGATGGAGTTGAAGATGGATGCCAGCGCGGACGAGGCCTTGCAGCAGATTGAAACCAAAGGCTATGCCAAACCCTTTGCCGCCGACCCTCGGAAACTTTTCCGGATTGGAGTCAACTTCTCTTCCGCCACACGCCGGATTGCGGAGTGGAAAATCCAATAAGACGCGACCTATCTGATAAAAAGTAGTGCCGTGCGCGAAGAAAGCGGAAAGCTTCTTTGCACACGGCACTGTTTTTTGAATCCGGCGGATTGTTTTTCAATCCGTTTGAACCGGATTCTTATCTAACCCCTTGCTTTTCTAAATTCCATTACATCACCAGGACTTTCCAGACCTGCTGGCCGGAGCGGACGATATAGACGCCGTCGTTCCGGACGGGGATTTCCTTGTCATGGCCCCGGTAAAGGAGGATGCCGGAGGGTGTGAAGACCGTGATTTCAGACTCGATGCCCTCGGTGTGGATGACATGGTCCTTGGCATAGACCCTGCCCTGTTGTCCGCTCTCCGCTATTTCATTGGCCGTTCCGGGCTCGCGGTCGGCCCTCAGGCTGAAACGGACCGATTGCAGGTTTTCGTCTTCCGTGCTACCGTTGTATCCGGTAGCATAAGCGTAGGTGACTTCCCGCTGGCGGAACGTCAGGATGTTGTTTCGGCAAATACCGCCTTCCCAGTCGGAAGCCTTGGATACATCGAATCCAGGCAGCGTGGAAAGGTCGAAACCGTTGTTGGCACCGAGCGTAACCTCGAGCCGGTTGCCTTCCGCGTTCAAGTCCTGCAAGGCCGGGTTGCCCGACAAATCCAGGCTCGTCAGCTCGTTGGCCGAGCAGTCGAGGCTTTCCAGTTCGCTGAAGTGTTCGATGCCCCGGAGGTCTTGAATGCCCAGACCGGACACATCCAAAGCCTTGATGCCCGCTTCCTTGCTTTCCAAATAGCCGTTGGCCGAGGAATCCAGGTTTTCCGCCACATAAGTGCGGAAAGCCTCATCCGGGAAGTGGGCCTCGTCGATGGCGATTCCTTCCTCCCTGTCCGCCGCAAACAAGAGGAAGCGGACTTCGGGAAGTTCGGCACTGCCTTGGTAGCCGGTTTCGTAGGCGTAGGACACCTCGTCCTGCACGAACCGCAGATAGGTCCCTTCTACCTGGCCGCCTGTCCAGTCGGAAGCCTTGCCCGCATCGAAGCCCGGCAGAGTGGAAAGGTCGAAACCATGATTGGCATCAAGCGTGACATCGAGCCGGTTGCCCTCCGCGTTCAAGTCCTGCAAGGCCGGGTTGCCCGACAAATCCAGGCTCGTCAACGCGTTGTCCGAGCAGTCGAGGCTTTCCAATTCGCTGAAATATCCGATGCCCCGCAAATCCCGGATGCCGAGGCCGGACACATCCAAAGCCTTGATGCCCGCTTCTTTGCTTTCCAAATAGCCGTTGGCCGAGGAATCCAGATGTTCCGACACGTAAGTGCGGAAAATCTCGTCCGGGAAGGTGGCCTCATCTATTCGGACCGGCTCGGTCTCCATCAAGTACAAAGAGAAATACCCGCCCAAAGGCGCGTCAGGGTTCGGAGAGCGGTAGTAATAGAAATAGCTGACCGTATCCTTGACGAAGGTCAGGCTGTCGCCCTGGATGGTTCCGCCTCGCAGGTTGGCCATCCGGGAAGCGTCCAGGCCGGGAATCGAGGACAAGGCTACCTTCCGGCCGCCGTCCGGGAGGATGACGGCATGGTAGTTTGCCGTGGAGTCCTCATCCTTCGCCTCCTCATCCGTGTTGTTGCGGTAGACGGACTCCAGCCAGTCATTTTGGGACAGGTCCATGCAGGCCAAGCCATTATGGACGAAGCCGATTTTCTCCAAATTGGGCAAAAGGGACAAGTCCAGTTCCGCCAGGCGGTTGAAATTGCAATACAGATCCCGGAGGGAACGCAGGGTGTCCGTCCCCATTTCTATCGTCCTTATGTCGTTTTCGTTGCAATACAATTCCTCCATCCCGCTCCCGACCAAGGACAAGCTGTCAATCCGGTTGTTGCTGCAGTTCAAGAAGGACAGCCGGGGGTTCCCGCCCAAGTCCAGCTCCGTCAGCTGCATGTCACGGCAATCCAATTCTTCCAGGTTCTTCCAACGGGGCAACAGCGGCTTCAAATCCAAGGCCGTACGGTTGCAGTCCAAGTCCAGCAGGAGGCTGTCATGGGCCAGCTCTATCCGCGACAGGCCCCGGTTCCCGGAACAGTCGATATAACGCAGGTCGGGGCATCCCCTCAAATCCAGGCTTTCCAATACCCCGTCCTGGCAGTTCAAGGCCACCAATCCGCTGAAATATTCTATCCCGCTCAAATCGGCAATCCCCCAGCCCGAAACATCCAGACCAAGCACACCGCCGAACATCTCGGAATAATCGGAGGGATAGCGCACGAGGCCCATCTCGTCCACCTGCTGGGAAACATTGTCCACGCAATAGGATTCCGTGGTCTCGAGGATGCCGTTCTGGTTTGCATCATGGTTCTCTTGCACATACCGGCGGAAATTGAAATCCGGGAAATGTTCCTCATCGATGGCGACGACCGCCAGGTCGCTGAAGGTGGACGGATGCAAACACACGTTCATACTGCCTTTCCCGGTGTTATAACGGTAAAAGAAAGATGCCTCCGGATGAAAAAAATGGATGACACTGTCGGTGTAAGTACTTTTGTATCTGACGTTTACGAACGGTGTTACCCTATCCATGTCCCCTCCGTTTGACCGGACCAAATCCGGCAAGCGGATACGGTTGGAATCATTCACGGCGACATCACGGTACTGATCCCATACTGAGCTGGATTCGAGCGCCGTACAAGGACTCAAATCCAAGGTTATAAGCTGGTTGTTGTAACAATCCAAGTGTGTCAAAGAGGTACAAGCGCTCACATCCAAATCCGTCAAGGCGTTGTGGCTGCAATCCAAATACTTCAGAGAAGTACAGCCACTCAGGTCCAGGCTCGTCAATTGGTTGTAGCTGCAATCCAAACTTGTCAAGGCGGTGCAACCGCTCACGTTCAAGTTTTTCAGGACACCCGAGCCATAATAAGAGTCTCCACTACAAGTCAGGCTTGTCAGGTTTGTCAAACCACTCACATCCAAGCTCGTCAATTGGTTGCTGCGGCAATTCAAATCCGTCAGAGAAGTACAGCCACTCAGGTCCAGGCTCGTCAATTGGTTGCCGCTGCAATCCAAATCCGTCAGAGAAGTACAGCCACTCAGGTCCAGGCTCGTCAATTGGTTGCTGCGGCAATTCAAATCCGTCAGAGAAGTACAGCCACTCAGGTCCAGGCTCGTCAATTGGCTGTATCTGCAATCCAAGACCGTCAAGGCGGTACAGCCGCTCAAGTCCAAACTTGCCAAAGGATGTCCTTGAAAAACAGAGGCTTGTAAATTTGTCAAAGCGGTACAGCCGCTCAAGTCCAAACTTGCCAAAGGATTTCCTTGAAAAACAGAGGATGGTAAATTTGTCAAAGCGGTACAGCCACTCAGGTCCAGGCTCGTCAATTGGTTGCCGCTGCAATCCAAATCCGTCAGAGAAGTACAGCCACTCAGGTCCAGGCTCGTCAATTGGTTGCCGCTGCAATCCAAGACCGTCAAGGCGGTACAACCGCTTACGTCCAAGCTCGCCAACTGGATGCCATAACAACCCAAGCCCGTCAAGGCGGTGCAACCACTCACATCCAAATCCAAACTCGTCAATACTTCAAAAGTAAGAACAACAGTCTCTAATGCAATACAACCACTCAAATTCAAACTCCTCAAATTATAAGTTTCTCCCTCTGAAAATTCTAATATCTCCAAGGAAGTACAACCGCTTGCGTTCAAGCTCTCCAAAGAAGTACCTATGCCCAAACTCGTCAAACTCGTCAAAGAAGTACAATCGCTCACGTCCAAACTCGTCAATTGGTCGTCACTACAAAACAGGCTCGTCAGGTTGGTTAAGCCGCTCACGTCCAAACTCGTCAATTGGTTGCCACTACACCACAAGGCCACCAAAGAGGTGCAACCGCTTACGTCCAGGCTCGTCAATTGGTTGTCACTACAAGACAGGCTCGTCAAGGCGGTGCAACCGCTTACGTCCAGGCTCGTCAATTGGTTGTCATAACAAAACAGGCTCGTCAAGGCGGTGCAACCGCTTACGTCCAGGCTCGTCAATTGGTTTTCGCTACAATCCAAGCTTTCTATAGCGGTACCACTTACATTCAAAACCTTCAACGGGTTCCCTTCAAAAGATAAATTTGTCAAAGCGGTACAGCCACTCAGGTCCAGGCTCGTCAATTGGTTTTCGCTACAATCCAAATCCGTCAGGGAGGTGCAACTACTTACGCCCAAGCTCGTCAATTGGTTGTAGCTGCAATCCAAGCTTTCTATAGCGGTACCACTTACATTCAAAACCTTCAACGGGTTTCCTTTAAAAGCTAAATCTGTCAAAGTGGTACAGCCACTCAGGTCCAGGCTCGTCAATTGGTTGTCGCTGCAATCCAAATCCGTCAGAGAAGTACAGCCACTCAGGTCCAGGCTCGTCAATTGGTTGGCACTACAAGACAGGCTCGTCAGGTTGGTTAAGCCGCTCACGTCCAAACTCGTCAATTGGTTGTCACTACAAAACAGGCTCGTCAGGTTGGTTAAGCCGCTCACGTCCAAACTCGTCAATTGGTTGTCACTACAAAACAGGCTCGTCAGGTTGGTTAAGCCGCTCACGTCCAAACTCGTCAATTGGTTGGCACTACAAAACAGGCTCGTCAGGTTGGTTAAGCCGCTCACGTCCAAACTCGTCAATTGGTTG
>CALUGT010000008.1 GCA_944320265.1 uncultured Bacteroidales bacterium
GGCTGCGCCGAAGCCCCTACGCCTCAACCGTCCTCGAACAAGTCCGGGACGGTATTCGGCTCAAACGGGGCTTTGGATGCGGTTCGGCAATGTCAATCAAACAAGTTTGTTGCCATTGCACTCGACTTTCGCTATCTTTGGCTGTCGCCGAAGATTGGCTGCGCCGAAGCCCCTACGCCTCAACCGTCCTCGAACAAGTCCGGGACGGTATTCGGCTCAAACGGGGCTTTGGAGGCGTCTCGGCAGAGCCAATCGAGCAAGCTCGTTTGCTCTGCGCTCGACTTTCGCTATCTTTGGCTGTCGCCGAAGATAGGAGGCGTCTCGGCAGAGCCAATCGAGCAAGCTCGTTTGCTCTGCGCTCGACTTTCGCTATCTTTGCCGGCTGTGCTGTCAAGGGGCGGGATTTCAGTCCAAGGTCTGCGTCTGATCGGCAACGTGCTCCTTGAAGGAATCCGGGGATTGTACATCCTGCATGGAGGATTTTTTTGCAGGAAGGGTAAGAACGAAGGCGTAGCGCTGTAGGAACATTATGAGCCAGGAATTGCATATAGGCCTCTTCGGGAGGCGGAATCAAGGCAAAAGCAGCCTGTTCAATCTGTTGACCGGGCAGCAAGTGTCCATTGTGTCCGAGAATCCGGGCACGACCACCGATCCGGTCAAGAAGTCTTGCGAAGTGTTCGGCATCGGCAAGTGCGTCTTCATCGATACGGCCGGCTTCGACGATGCCGGCCAATTGGGGACGAAGAGGGTGGAGAAGACTTTGGAGATGGTATCGAGGATGGATGCGGGAATCCTTTTGGTTTCGGGCAATGCTTTCACGGAAGAGGACAAGGCTTTTGCCCGGTATTTGCAAGATGCCGGCGTGCCATTCCTGATTGTGCATAACAAATCGGACGAGATTCCGTTGTCTGCCGCGTCCAGACAGATGCTGCAGAAATCGTATCCGGCCTGTACTGTGTTGGATTTCAGTGTTAAACAGGCTTTGCTGAAAATCAGTCCGGAAGAATATCCTTGCCAGGCTTTGGCAGACGCGTTGAAGGACTTGCTGGACCGCCATGGTCTGGTACGCGAACCGGTCAGGGCCTTGGAGGGAATCGCCGGCCAAGGCGATGTGGTGATTCTGGTATGTCCGGTCGATGCCGAGGCTCCGAAAGACCGGTTGATCCTGCCGCAGGTGATGATGGCCCGCCAGTGCCTGGACCTGCATGCGATGCCGTTCTTATGCCAGGCAGAGGAACTGCCGGCGGCGATGTCGGGACTGGCGGCGGATCCGGCTTTGGTAATTACCGACAGCCAGGCCTTCAAGCAGGTGGCGAGGCTTGTGCCGGACTCAGTGTCCTTGACCAGCTTCAGCATATGCCTGGCGCGGCAGAAAGGTCATTTTGAAGATTATGTACGCGGTACCGAGGCACTTTCCCGCTTGGAAGACGGCAGCCGCATACTTATGCTGGAGTCTTGCACCCATCAGGTCAACTGTCATGACATCGGCAGGTTCAAACTCCCCGCCGCCTTGAAGAAAGCGACGGGAAAGGACTTGTCTTTTGCCTATGTTTCCGGTCTGGATCCCTTGCCTTCCTCCGTGGACAGTTTTGCCATCGCTATCCAATGCGGAGGGTGCATGGTCAGCAACCGCCAGCTTTCCGCCCGCGTCGGCCGGCTGGTCAAGGCTGGAATCCCGGTTTGCAATTATGGCATGGCGCTTGCTTGGTGTTCGGGCATTTTCTCCCGCGCCATCCGTCCGTTTGTCAGAACCCTCTGATTACCTTGGAGGCATCTTCTTCTCTCATGAAGTCGCCTTGGATTGAAAACATCAGGTCCCTTACCTGGGCTTTCTTTCCCCGGCCCTTTTTCATGACCGCCCGGTATCCTTTGTTGCGGTAAGTGTATTCGTAGTAGAGTTCCTTGAGCTTGAGGCCGGGAGCTAACGTGTCCACGGCTGCCCGGATCCTTGCCGGGCAGTATTCGATAGGCACTTCTGTTTCCGTGCAGAAGTAGGCCCCGTTGCGGTACACTACTTTGCGCTGGTCTCCGTCTGTGGAATAATAGCCGATGACGTATGTGTTCCTGCCATCCTTGAGCTGGTACCAATCCACTACGGCTGTGCCGGAATTCCTCGAGCGGAAATGCCGGATGATGTTGTCGGAGGGAAGCTCTATCTTGACAGGCTCTTCTGCCTTCGGCGATTCTTGTTTCTTTTCTTGTGCGGCGGCACATTGCAGCCCGGCCAGTGTCACGGACAAGGCCAGGAACCATTTTTTTGCATTCATGACTTTTTTTTTGCGGCCTCCGGCGGAGTCTGTTCCCATGGGACGGCCCTGGCCGGTATTGTTCGGTATGTTCTACAAACTATCGGGTCTCCGCCTTGTGGGGACTGCCTTGTTCTGCCGGCAGGATCCCCGTACGGCCCGGCAAAGTTAATCAAATCTTGCCGTATGCCGTATTGCCTTGCGGCAGTCCGCGGGCTTCGTGTTTCCTGAGGAACGGTACCCGCAGGAAGGTTTACAGCTGCTCCTCCTTGGCCGGGTCGAATTTCCGGTTCTTCCGCCGTTCCTTGCGTCCGGCATTCTTTTTACGTTCAGGATTCAGGTCTTGCTGGATGTATTCCTCTGTATTTTCCGTGGCTTGCTTGCCGAGGAACTCCCGGTAGGTTTCGCGCAGGGTCTCTTCTTTCGTGAGTCCTGGGCGAGCCTGTATCGAATCCGGCAAATGCTTCTTGACCATCTTTTCCTGCTTGCGCAATTGTTCCTTGGTCAACGCTTCTTCCGGCAGCTCTTCGTTCCACCCTCCACCCAGGGCTTTGTAAAGATCCACCAAGGCAAGGTATTCGTTGCAGACGCTTTGCACCAATTCCAGCTGGGCATCGAAGTATTGGCGTTGAGCATCCAGCACGTCCATATAGCCGATGACACCGTTGAGGTATTGCAGCTCGGCCAGTTCAGCGTACTTGCTGGCGGCTTCTTGCAGATTGACCAGGAGCGAGGATGTCTGGGTCACTTTGTTGTAGACTACCAGCGCATCGTTGACTTCCTTGAACGCTGTCAGCACGGTCTTTTCGTAAGCGGCTTTCTGCTGGAGGTATTGCTCGACCGAGGCTTTGTAGCGGCTTTGGTTCCGGCCCCAGTGGAGCAACGGGACTAAGAAGTTCACGATAGGGTAGGCGTACGGGGACTGGAAAATGTGCGCCCATGAATCGGAATGATCCTCGAAACCGACATTGGTGTTGATTTGCAGGGACGGGAACCGGGATGCGAAATAGAAACCCGCGTTGGCCATGGCTTCATGCAATTCCGTCCGTGCTTGCCTGATGTCGGGGCGGCGCAGCAGGAGGTCTGACGGCAGCCCGACGGGGATGTCGATCAGGAACTGGCTCCGCATCCGGGTATTGGAACGTTCCACGTCAGAGGGGAACTCCCCGGCCAGCAAAGAGATTTCATGCTCCTTGAGCGCGATTTGCCGTTCGATTTCAGGGACCAATGTCGCGGCGCTGGCATATTCCACTATGGCTTGCCGGTAAGGGATTTCGGAAGTCAGGCCTCCGGAAAAGCGGAGTTCTGCCTTTTCCCGGCTTTCCTGCCGGGTTTCCATTGTCCGCCGCACGATTTCCAATTGCTGGTCGAGAGAAAGCAGCTCGAAATAAGCCGTGGCCACCTCGGCAATCAGGCTCATTTGCAAGGCACGCTGGCCTTCGATGGATGAGAGGTAACGGTCGCGGGCTTCTTTCGATTGCCAGACAGAGGCGCCGAACAGGTTGAATTCCCATTCGATCCGGGCTTTCAGGCCTGGTTCGGGCGTAGGGTCGTAAGCCTGGCCGTAATAATTCAGGATTTCATTCCTTTTGCCGATCCACAGATCCACGGTCGGGAAATTTTCAGCCAAGGCCCCCCGGCTGCTGTAGCGCAGTTCCCGGATCTTAGCGATGGCTGCCTGCATGTCCTTGTTGTTAGCCAGGGTCTTGCGGATCAAGTCCTGGAGAATGGTATCGGTATAGATTTCCCACCATTCCATGTCGGCCAAGGCCAGCGAGTCCAGTTCCGATTCGTTCCGGAGAATATGGGGAGGAAGCTTGGAATCCGGGGCCGGGCAGTATTTCTGCATGGAGCAGGAAGCCAGGACAAGCAATCCTGCCAAGATGATAATACTGTATTTCAGTTTTCTGATATTCATGCCTTGCTGTTCCTTTTCAAAAGCTGTGTTCGACAAATCATGCTTGGCAGCCCATGCTTGCCTCTGTTCCGGATGGAGCTGGAGGCGTTTCCCGTTTTTTCTTTCTCGTTTTGATCCGGTAGATCCAGACGAAGAAATAGGGGACAAAGAGGATGCCGACAAGGATGGCTGTGAGCATTCCGAAAAATACGCCGGTACTGATATCCCTGCGGGCTTCCGACCCGGGTCCCGATGCGAAAATCAGAGGCAGCAGTCCCAGGATGAAAGCCATCGAAGTCATGATGATAGGCCGGAAGCGCAGTTGGGCGGCTTTGAGCGCGGCCGGGATTATGTCCAGGCCGGCTGCCACTTCGTCTTTGGCAAATTCCACGATCAGAATGGCATTCTTGGCTACCAGGCCGATCAGCATGACCAGCCCGATCTGGAAGTAAACATTGTTTTCCATGCCGCAGATCACGATGCCTAAGTAGGCTCCGAACACTCCGATAGGCAGGGAAAGGATGACCGCGATAGGGATAGACCAGCTTTCATACTGGGCGGCCAGGAACAGGAACACGAACAGGAACGCCAGTCCCAGCACGAAACCGGTCTTGCCGCTGGCGTGTTGTTCCTGGTAAGACAGTCCGCTCCATTCCACCCCGATGCCCGGAGGAAGCACTTCGTCCACGGTTTCTTGCAGGATGCGCATCACATCGCCGGTACTGTAGCCGTGGGCGGCTTCTGCCTGGACTGTGGCAGAATAGAACATGTTGAACCTTTTGATGGTGCCTGGCCCGGTGGTGTAATAGCTGGAGCCTAAGTTGGAGATAGGGATCATCGCGCCCGACGAGCCGCGGACGAAGAACAAGTTCAGGTTGTCGCGGTGCGCCCGGAACGGGGCCTCAGCCTGCATGTACACGCGGTACACACGGTTGAACATGTTGAAGTCGTTGATGTAGTACGAACCGGTGAAGGTCTTCAGCGTGGAGAATATATCCGAGTTCGGCACCCCGAGGATCTTTGCCCGGTCGCGGTCCACATCAAAATAAAGCTGGGGTATGTTGCCTTGCATGGCGGCCGAAACGCTGCTCATCTCCTTGCGTTGGGATGCTACCATCAGGAAAGTGTCCACGGCGGCTTGCAGTTGCTCGTAAGTGGTGCTTCCGCGGGCTTCCAGGACCATTTCGACCCCGCCGGAAGAACCTAAGCCGGGAATGACAGGCGGCGTGATCAGGTAGACCTTGCTTTCCGGATACTTCTCGAACTCTTCGCGCACCTCGTCCATCGTCTTTTCGATGTCAGTCTGCTGGCGTTCGTCCCAAGGTTTCAGGATGACGGTCAGCTGGCTTCGGGACTGGCTTGTTCCCAGGCGGGGGCTGCTTCCGGTCACATTCAGCACATCTTCTATGTCGGGATGCTGCATCAGGTAGGCCATCGCCCGGTCGGTCACTTCGCGGGTCCGCTCGATGGTAGCCCCTTCGGGCAGTTCGAATTCCACGGTGAAATAGCCCTGGTCTTCCTGCGACATGAAGCTGGTGGGGGCAATCTTGTTCATTGTCCAGATGCCGATCAGTACCAGGAGGAAGGCGAAGAACATGCGGCGGGAATGCGCCAGGGTATAGCGGATGCCGCTTTGGTACTTGTTGGAGCCGAGGTCGAGGAATTGGTTGATTTTCCGGAATATCCACGGTTTTTTCTTGCCGGAGTCCTCAGGACGGAGAATCAGCGAGCACATGACCGGGCTCAACGTCAAGGCCACGACGGTAGAGATGATGACCGAGACAGCAATGGTGATGGTGAATTGCCGGAACAGCTGCCCGGTGATGCCGCTCAGGAAGCTTACGGGGACAAATACGGCGCACAAAACCAAGGACATGGCAATCAAGGCACTGCTCAGGCCGTTCATGGCCTTCTTTGTGGCTTCGTAGGGAGAAAGGCCTTCCTGGTGCATGATGCGGTCCACGTTCTCCACTACCACGATGGCATCGTCCACCACGATTCCGATAGCCAGAATCAAGCCTAACAGGGTCATCGTGTTCAAGGAGAAGCCGAAGGCCAGCATGACCCCGAACGTCCCGATCAAGGAGATAGGCACTGCCACGATGGGGATGATGGTGGCCCGCCAGTTCTGCAGAGTGAGGAACACTACCAGGATCACCAGGAACAGGGCTTCGAACAATGCTTTGAATACGTGATGGATGGAGTCTGAGATGTAGGTGGTCATGTCGAAAGGGATCCGGTAGGTGATGCCGTCGGGGAAGCTCTGGCTGATTTCTTCCATGGCCGCTTTCACATTGTCCGCCACCTCCATCGCGTTGGCGCCGGGCAGCGTGCTGATCTCGAGCACGGCGGCATTCCCGCCGTTGATGCCGCTCTCGGTGTTGTAGGACGAGGCTTCGAGCGAGACTCTGGCCACGTCCCTGAGGCGGATCAGCCCGCCTTCGGATTCGGCTCTGACCACGATTTCCTCGAACTCTTCAACAGAAGAAAGCCTGCCTTGGGCGGTGATGGGAATCGTGATGTCCAAGCCGTCCATCGGCGCCTGCCCTAAGACTCCGGCTGCCGATTCCCGGTTCTGGTCGCGGATGGCATCCTGTATGTCTTTCACGGTCAGGCCGAAGCTGGCTAATCTGTCGGGCTGTACCCAGATTTGCATGGCGTAGTACCGGCTGCCCACGTTCCTGACCCGGCCCACGCCCGGGACACGGCGGATCAAGTCCAGCACGTTGAGGGTGGCGTAGTTGCTGAGGTATATCTCGTCGAATTTCGGGTCGCTTGAGAGCAGCGTGACCGTCATCAGTTTGTTGGGAGCCTGCTTCTCCACTTCCAGTCCGTTGGTTACGACTTCTGCAGGCAGGCGGGATTCGGCTAATTTGACACGGTTCTGGATTTCCACGGCGGCCAGGTCCGGATTGGTGCTGATGTCGAACGTGATGGTGGCCGTGAAGCTTCCGTTGTTGGTACTGGTCGATTCCATGTAAAGCATCCCCGGCGTGCCGTTGAGTTCCTGTTCGATAGGGGTGGCTACCGCCTGGGTCACGGTCTCGGAATTGGCTCCAGGGTAGGATGCCGACACGCGGACTGACGGAGGGACGATTTGCGGGTATTGGTCGATGGGCAACAGTACCAGCCCTATGATCCCGACAATCAGGATCAGGATGGAAATCACCATCGAAAAGACCGGCCTGTCGATGAAAAAGTCTGCTTTCATGCCTTAATCCTGATTAGGTGTTGAATCTAGTCCGGGAAGCTGCCGGGATGCGGTTCCGTGGATGTCCGCCGGAGCCTTGCCAGTGTCCGAAAGGGACCGGACCGAGTCGCCGATCCTGCCATGGCTGCTGCTGTCTGCTGCCTTGCTGCTGTCCGGCTGCATGGGGGCAGCGGCTCCTGCCATGCTGTCGGCTGGCATCGTTCCGCTGGCCGCGGTGTCGCCCGGTATGGGCACTAGCCGGACTTTTGTCCCGTGCACTAATTTATGGTATCCTTCCACAATGATTTTCTCGTCGGCGGCCAAGCCTCGTTCCACGATCACGGAATTGCCTATTTCGGGACCCAATTCGATGAACCGCTGCTCGCAGACGCTGTCAGGACGGACTACGAAGATGTAAGCCCCGCCCTTGTCGATGATCAAGGCTTTCTGCGGGACGACAATGGCGTTTTCACGCACATCCAGCAGGAGCTTCACCCGTGTGATCTGGCCGGGAAGCAGGATATGGTCCGGGTTGGGGATGGCGGCGCGGACTGTGAACGTCCCTGTCTGGGGATCCACTTGCGGGTCGGCGAAGTCCACCAGGCCCGTGTACGGGTAGACGGTGTTGTCCACCAAGGTGATCGTGATGAACGGATTCCATTTCCGGTCGTCCACTTTCTGGCCTAAGTTCACGTTCCTTTCCTTGCTTCGCAAGTAATCGAGGCCGGTCATGCTGAAATCCACTTGGACGGTATCGCTCTTGACTACGGTGGCCAGCAAGGATTTCCCGCCCGGGCCTACCAGTGTCCCGATGTCCACGCTTCTTTCGCTGATGTATCCGGAGATGGGGGAGCGCACGGATGTGTACCCCAAGGCGATTTCGGCTTGGGTAAGGTTGGCTTCGCTCATCTGGACCTCGGCAACGGCGCTTTCATAGGCGGCAATGGCATTGTCCAGGTCAAGCTGGCTGGCTGCATCCTGTTCGTAGAGAGGCTGGATACGGTTCAGGTCCCGTTCGGCTTTCTGGGCCAAGGCCCTGTTCTTGCTCAGAGAGGCTTTGGCTCCTTCCACCCGGGCTTGGTAGACCTTGGGGTCGATGACGAACAAAAGCTGGTCTTTCTTGACGTAAGTGCCTTCGTCGAACATCATGCTCTCCAGGTAGCCTTCTACGCGGGCCCGGATTTCCACGAACTGCTGGGCGCGGATCCGGCCTACATATTCGCCGTAGATTTCCATGTCCTTGACTTCCACTTCCTGTGCGGAGACAATCGGGGGCTGGATGTGTTCGGGTTCGGGTCTGAGAAGGTACCATGCTCCCGCACCGATAACAGCCAGGATCACGATGATGATTATCCAGTGCTTGAACTTCAGCTGCTTTATTTTTCCAAAGAACCGGGAAAGGGCGCTTTTGGCTGCGTGGCCTTTTTCCATGACCTTGGTCCCGTAATGCATGAGTTTGCTGCTGTCTACTTGCATGGTGAATTGTAATAGTTTGCAAATAAGGAGGGGATGCCGGCGAGCCCGGCCCCCGTGGAAGGATGTATGTTCAACGGATTGGAGCGGATGGGGAAAGCTCTCATTGATGCATGATCCCCTTTTGCATGCTCCTAGCTTCGACGGGGCAAAAGTACGAAAAGTTTCCAATATTCCATGCGTGGGCGGCAAGGGCGGGAAACTGCTTCGGATTCTCTTTGTGCTATATTCTGAATGATTGATTTTCAGTAAACGGAAAGTTCGCAGGCCGCGGCTTGCCGGGAGGATTGATGTCTGGTCGGCAAAGCCTGGCCTTGGATGCGGCCGTTCTGTCATGCAGGGTGGATTCCCGGTCTTTTCTTATCTTCGCGAGCCGGGAGCCGGCACCGGGACCGAGCCGGGGCAGGCTATGCCTGTTCTGTCAGTCCTCGTTGTTGCCGGGCATATCAATGGGTTTGTTATGACTTATTTGACATTCTTGGGAACAGGGACTTCGCAGGGCGTGCCTATTATCGGCTGCCATTGTCCTGTGTGCCAGTCTGCGGATTTTCATGATAAGAGGCTGCGGACTTCGGCTTTGGTGTGTACGGACCAGGTGCAGGTGGTCATTGATGCCGGGCCGGATTTCCGCTACCAGATGCTGCGGGCCGGAGTAGAGAACGTGGATGCGATTCTGCTGACCCATCCGCACCGGGACCATGTGGGCGGCTTGGACGATGTGCGGCCTTTCAACTATTACCAGAAGCATCCGATGCCGGTTTACGGGAACGCGATTACGCTGAAGGCTTTGCGGGCCACGATCCCGTATGCTTTTGCCGAGCACCGTTATCCGGGAGCACCGGAGTTCGCGCTCTACGAAGTGGATGACAAGCCTTTCCGGGTCGGGGACTTGGAAATCCTGCCTTTCGAGGTGATGCATTACAAATTGCCTGTTACGGCTTACCGTATGGGGGATTTGGTCTATATTACCGATGCCAAATTCATCAGCCGGAGTTCTGTGGAGAAGATTAAAGGGTGCAAGACTTTGGTGGTGAATGCTTTGCGGAAAGAGCCGCATCTTTCGCATTTCAGTCTGGGCGATGCCCTGGCGTTGATAGAAGAGGTGAAGCCGGAAAAGGCTTATCTGACGCATGTAGGCCATACGATGGGGTATGCGGCGGTTTCGGCGGAATTGCCGGCCGGGGTGGAGATGGCCTACGACGGGCTGAGGATAGGTTTTTGAGGACATGTCAGGATAGTCATAATAGAATACAGCCATGCAGGCATATTTGGATCTTTTGCGGACCATTTTGGAAAAAGGCGCCGACAAGCACGACCGGACCGGAGTCGGGACCCGGAGCTATTTCGGCTATCAGATGCGTTTCGATCTGGCCGACGGTTTTCCGTTGGTCACGACCAAGAAACTGCATCTGCGTTCCATCATCTATGAATTGCTGTGGATGCTCAAAGGCGATACCAATATTCAATATCTGCACGACCATAAAGTGACAATCTGGGACGAATGGGCCGATGCCCAGGGCGATTTGGGACCTGTCTACGGCAAGCAATGGCGGGACTGGGTATCTCCCGACGGGCGGCATATCGACCAGATGAAGAATGTGGTGGAGCAAATCAGAAACAATCCAGATTCCCGCCGCCTGATTGTGACGGCCTGGAATCCGGCCGATGTGGACAGCATGGCCTTGCCTCCCTGCCACGCCTTCTTCCAGTTCTACGTGTCCCAAGGGCGGCTTTCCTGCCAGCTCTACCAGCGCAGTGCCGACTGTTTCCTCGGAGTCCCGTTCAATATCGCCTCCTATGCGTTGCTCACTTCGATGATGGCGCAGGTCTGCGGCTTGCAGCCGGGGGTGTTCGTGCATTCCTTGGGCGATGCCCATATCTACCATAATCATATAGAGCAAGTCGAGTTGCAGCTTTCGCGCGAGCCTTACCCGTTGCCCCGCTTGGTGCTGAATCCGGAAGTCAAGGATTTGTTTTTATTTGATTATGAGGATATAAAGATAGAGAACTACCAATGCCATCCCCATATCAAAGGGGATGTGGCGGTCTGAGGATTGGTTTCAGGCAGACTTGCATTTGCAGCAATGCATGGCAGTGTCCCCTTTTGATCCGGTTTCATTGAAAACGTAGTGGTATTTATCTGAAATTTGTTGGTTTTGTTTGCTGTTAGATTGTATGGAGAAAAAGTGTATTTGTTCTTCTGTTTTGATATTTTGTCTCCTTTTCTTTGGGCTTGCTATTCCTATGCAGGCGGATGCGTCTGAAAGCCGGGCCGATTTGCGCAAGCGATACGATTCTTGCCGTTTTCTTGCTTTGGCATGGGAAGCCTCTAAGCCTATTTTGTCGAAGCCTACCGGGGTCGGATTTGTCCTGTATGGCTTGTCAGCTGGGGGGCAAAGAGGACTCGGCTTGATATTTTAGGCTGTCTTGTTTACTTTTGTACAGGGAATCATGGATATAGTGTTCTTGGTTGCCGCTGGAATTAAAGACAGGGAAACTATGCTGACATTAGAAGAATGCAAGCAGCAATTGGTAGAATTCAAGCAGTTATCAGGAAAGCAGTACGGAATTCGCAAAATTGGCATTTTCGGTTCTGTAGCGAGAAACGAACAAAATGAGGGCAGTGATATCGACATTTTGGTGGAGTTGGAAGAACCAAGATTGTCTTTGATGTATGATTTGCAAGTGCGTTTATCTGAAATGTTTCAATGTTCTGTTGATTTAGTGAGATATAGAGATTCTTTGCGTTCTTCTTTCAAAGAGCAGATTAAAAAGGAGACTATTTATGTGTGAGTTGAAATTGGATAGGATTAGAGATAGGCTGTTTCAAATCCTGGAATCTGTGGAATTGATAGAAGAAAGGGTTGGCGAGATTGCTGAACCGGCAGATTTTTTGACGACTCCCAAAGGTGTATTCGTGTTCGATGCTTGTGTGTTGCGGTTGCAGGTCATAGGTGAGAATGTCAAGAGAATATTAGATGAATCGGAGAATCCTTTAGAGAAGTATTGTGAAATTCCTTGGCGGGCGATAGTCTCTTTGCGGAATATAATTTCGCATGAATATGCCAATGTGGATGAAGAAATTGTATTTCAGGTAATTAAGGATGATTTGCCGAAGTTGAAAGCCGTGGTCGGTGAGTTGCTGCGTACAAATTGAAAAAGATATGAAGAAAATCGCATTGATTACCGGAGCTACTTCCGGGATAGGACGGGCCATTGCATGCAGGCTGGCCAAGGAAGGTTATGATTTGATTATCACCGGCCGCCGTGCCGAAAAATTGGAAGCCCTGGCCAAGGAACTTTCGGCCGAAGCCAAGGTGCTGCCGTTGGTTTTCGATGTACGTCATTTAGATGAGGTGCAGAAGAACCTGGGCAATCTGCCGGAAGAATGGAAAAACATCGATGTGTTGGTCAACAATGCCGGTCTTGCCGCCGGTCTGGAGCCTTTGCAAGAAGGATTGATCGACGATTGGGAACGGATGATCGATACCAATGTGAAAGGATTGCTTTATGTGAGCCGGACAGTCCTGCCGGGGATGATTGCCCGCAAGAAAGGCCATGTGTTCAATTTGGGTTCGATAGCCGGGAAGGAAACCTATCTGAACGGCAATGTGTACTGTGCCAGCAAACATGCGGTGGATTCCTTGAGCCGTTCCATGCGGATGGAATGCTTGCCTTACAACATCAAGGTGACGCAGATTTGTCCCGGTGCGGTCGAAACCGAGTTCTCGATGGTGCGTTTCCATGGGGACCAGCAGCGGGCCGACAATGTGTATAAAGGCTTCACGCCCTTGAAAGGCGAGGATATTGCCGACCTGGTAGCCTATTGCGTGAACCTGCCGGCGCATGTCTGCCTGAACGATATCGTGGTGATGCCTACGGCGCAGGCCAATTCCGGCTTGTTCTGCAAAGCGCTGTAAGCTGGATTCCGGGGAAAGGCCGGCAGTGCCGTCGGCAGCCCTGTAAAACGGGTAGGAATATCCGAGATATGTTTACAGGCCGGAAGCCGGGACGCGCTTATTTTTGCTTTCGAGCCCGGCAAGCTGGACAGTTTGTGTCCTGTTTTGCGGGTTTTATGTTTTACGATGAAAATCATACAAAGATGAAAGCAAGAATTTCGTTTCTGGTTTCTTTCGGGTTGGCGTTTTCTGCCATGGCGGGAGGGACTGTCTTAAAAGCACAGGATATGGAAAAGAAAGAAGTGCCTCAGAATCTGAGTGTATTTCCTACGGGAGAGCCTAACACGGCCTACGCTGAATTCTTTACCGGGCAGTCTTATCTGGCCCGGCTCACGAAGGACGCGGCATTGAACTGCCCGGTCAGCAATGTGACCTTTGAACCCGGTTGCCGCAACAACTGGCACAGCCATACTGGCGGCCAGCTGCTGATTGCCGTCGGCGGGCGCGGCTATTACCAGGAGAAAGGCAAGCCAGCGCAGCTGCTGCTGCCCGGCGATGTGGTGGAAATCGCGCCCGATGTGGTGCATTGGCACGGGGCTGCCCCCGACAGCTGGTTTTCCCATCTGGCTATCGAGTGCAATCCCCAAGCCAACAAGAACACTTGGCTCGACCCGGTGACGGACAAGGAATACCAGGCGGCTACTTCGGCATCGCAAAGCCTTTCTGAAACGGCCGCCCGGCATTATAATGAATGGTACCCCGGCGGGATGGCAGGCAATATGGCCAAGACCGACCCGGAACTGGCGGAGATTTTCGGCAATTTCGCTTTCGGGGAAACGAGCCAGTACGGGAACCTGGATACACGCAGCCGGATTCTAGTGACCATGGCCGCCTCGATTGCCGTGGGGTCGCGTTCGGCATACCGCAATACATTGGAAGCGGCTTGCGCCAACGGCATATCGGCTGTGGAAATCAAGGAAGTGCTTTACCATGCCGTGCCGTATGCAGGGATGGCCACGGTGGAGGAAATGTTGCCGGAAGCCAACCGTTTCTTGCTGGAGAAAGGGGTTCCCTTGCCTTTGCCCAGACAGTCGGTGGTTACGCCGGCCGACCGTTTCGAGAAGGGTCTGGCATTCCAGAAGTCCGTGTTCGGAGCCGAGCATATCGATGCCATGTACGAGGCTGCGCCCCGGGATCAACGTCATATCCAGGAGTATCTGTCGGCTAATTGCTTCGGTGATTACCAGACTCGTCCGGTCTTCGATGCCAAGACACGGGAACTGCTGACTTTCGCCGTCCTCGTTTCCTTGGGAGGTTGCGAAGCCCAGGTCAAAGGCCATATAGCTGGGAACCTTGCCGTGGGCAATGGAAAGGATACTTTGCTGGCGGTCGTCACCCAGCTTCTGCCGTATATCGGTTATCCCCGGACACTGAACGGGATTGCCTGCCTGAACCAGGTGGTGCCGGAATGAACGTGCCGATGACATGGAGGGTTCGGCGGACGGGCCTCGTGGGCTGCCTGTCATTCCAGGCAGGGCTTGCGAGGCCCGTCTTGCTTGCAAGTGCGGGCGAGACGCAACGCTGGCTGTTGTCGCGAAGACGGATTGCCTTGCCCTGCCGATGAGAAAAACCGAGGGATATGTCCCGATGGTGGCTGCAAGGAAAAGTGTGTGCCGTCAGCCCTGTGTCCTCCTGCACATGCAGCGAGAATGGCTTGAGCGAGCCTTCGAAGATGAAGGGATCCTCATGGATCAGGGCAATGCGGCTCCTGCACGCTGCAGAGGCGGATCCTGATGGCGATCCGGGTTCATTGTGGCATGGTTTGGGGGCTAAGAGTTTTCTTCTGATTTGAAAAGGAGTCTTATTGGACTGTCGGCCGGCGGCAGGGGAAGTCGCTCCGGATCAATGCCTCCAGTTCATCCAGCGCCTTGTCCTCCGGTATATGGCTCTTTACTAATTCCCCTTTCCGGTAGAGGTTCACCTGGCCGTTGCCGCATCCGATGTAGCCGTAATCGGCATCCGCCATTTCGCCCGGGCCGTTCACGATGCAACCCATCACGGCCAATGTCAGGTCCGGATAGTCCGGGAAGCGTGCCTTGACCTTGGCCAAGACGCTTTGGATATCGTATTTGGTCCGGCCGCAGGACGGGCAGGCGATGAAGCGGGTCTTGCTCGAGCGCAGGCCTGCTGCATGGAAAATATCGTCGATCAGCTGTTTCTTTTCATCTTCGGAGAATAGGTCACCCTCTATGCGGAACCCCTCTTTCTGCCCCCGCAGCATCAGCCGTCCCCAGCGGACAGCCGTCAGGATCCGTGCAAGTTCCTTGTCCTTGCCGGCGATGCCAGCGTTCCGGGCCATGCTGGTCTTTTCTTCCTGCGCCTTTCCAGCGTCCCTTCGGGCATCGTACCGGATTGCCAGCGCATCTCTTTCCGTTTCCGGCATTTGTTGCAAATATTCGGCCGCTTTGACAATGCTTTGCGCTACAGGGACTTCGTTTTCGGGTGCTTCGGTCAGCGAGACCCGGATCGTATGCCCGATGCCATCGGTCAGCAGGCTTCCGATGCCGATAGCCGAAATGATCCGCGCGTCTTCCCCGTCCCCGGCTTCGGTCACGCCGATATGCAAAGGATAGGTTTTCCCGTTTTGCCGCATCCTGTCCCACAGCATCCTTGTGGCCTGATCCATCAGCTGCACCCGGCTCGATTTCATCGAAATCACCAATTGGTCGAAACGGAGCTTCTCGAAAATGCCGATGAATTCCAAGGCACTTTCCACCATCGCCCGGGGCGTGTTGCCGTACAGGCTGACCAAGCGTTCCGACAGCGAGCCTTGGTTCACGCCTACCCGGATGGCCGTCCCGTGCTGGCGGCAGACCTCCACCAACGGACTCAGCCGCTCGGCAATCCGTTCCCGTTCGGCAGCCTGTTCGGCTTGGCTGAACTCGGTCTTGCCCCGGTTGCGGTCGCAGTAATTGCCCGGATTGATGCGGATTTTCTCCACTATCGAGGCGGCAATCAAGGCCGCTTCCGGCAAGAAATGGATATCGGCCACCAAAGGTCCTGTATAGCCTTTTTGCTGAAGCTGGTTCTTGATGTCCTCCAAGTTACGGGCTTCCTTCAGGCCGGGCGCCGTGATTCTCACCATCTGGCATCCGGCATCGAAAAGCCGCTGGCATTGCGCCACCGTGGCTGTTGTGTCCAATGTATCGGTATTGGTCATGGACTGGATGACCACCGGGTGGTTGCCTCCAATGACTAAGTTGCCCACCCGGACGGGATGGGTCGCTGCGGCGTAAATCATGCTAAGAGTCTCTTGACAACTTCGGAAATGGCTTTGCCGTCGGCTTTCCCGGCCAAGGCTTTGGAGGCGGTGCCCATCACCTTGCCCATGTCCTTCATGCCCTGGGCGCCGGTCTGTTCGATGATTTTCTTCACTTCGGCTTCGATTTCTCCCGCGCTCAATTGCTTGGGCAGGTAGGCCTCAATGAAACCGGCTTCCGCCAATTCGTTCTCGGCCAGGTCGGCCCGGTTCTGGGACTGGAAGATTTCGGCCGATTCCTTGCGTTGCTTCACCATCTTCTGTAGGATTTTGATGGCGGTTTCCTCGCTCAGTTCCCCGTTGGAGTTCTTGGCGGTCTTGGCTTCCAGGAATTCTTTCTTGATGCCCCGCAAGGCAGCCAGACGGACGCTTTCATGCGCCAGCATCGCGGCCTTGATGTCGTTGTTTACTTGTTCGAATAAGTCCATGATTCTGTTTGTTTTGATTCTCGGAAAGGGCAATGCGGTGGAAGGAAGTCCGGCTTGGCGGCGTTGATCCGGGCATGGCGGCTTCCGGATTTTTGCGTTGTTTGCCGCAGCCTTCTTCCGCGGGCCGGGCTTCCATGCGCTTTGCGCTCGGTGCGCGGAAGCTGCCTGCGTCCCGGCTCCGCAGGCGCAAATCGCAAAGTTACTTCAAAATTCGGTTCGTGCAGGCATTTTCATTCGCTCGCCTTGGAGGGAACTCCCGGGGGCATCCCTATGGGATTGATTGGCTTCGCCGAAGCTTCTCCGTCCTGGCCTTGTCCGAGCCGGGATGCCGGCTCGATATGGTTCTCGGCTTGACCGGGACTTTGGCCGCGCCTCGGCTTGGAGCAAGCAAGCTTGGCCCTGCGCCCGGCTATCGGTACGGTCTTCCTGCATTCCGGTGCCCGAAGCCTGCTGAAGGCTCGGGACGGCAAGGGGCATGGGGAAGGAATGCGGTATTTTCTTAACTTTGCGCTTCCCGGTTCTGCATGGGTTCATGCAGGGCGGTCTGGAAAGCCGGGTTCCAGACGCGGCCGGATTCTGTTTGCGTTGCAGAATCGCCTCGGCCGGGTTTGCGGGGCTTGGTCCCGGCGATGGTTTTCGGGTCCGATCCAGAGGATGGGAGGCATGGATTCCCGCAAAGGACAGCATGACCCGCAGAGGACAGCATTATGAAACTTGAAGAATTTTTGGAAATCGTAAGGGCGCGCAAGCCGCTGGACACTCCGGAAATAGGCAGGTTCATGGACGATATGAGCAACGAGGCCCGGAAAATCACTTTCCGCCTCAACACGGCTTATCATGCACCCGATGAGGTCCGGGCGTTGCTCTCGGAGCTTTTCGGTTACAAAGTGCCGGATACGTTCCGCTGCTTTCCCCCTTTCTACACGGATTTCGGGAAAAACATCCAAGTGGGCGGGAACGTGTTCATCAATGCCTGCTGCCATTTCCAGGATCATGGCGGGGTCAAGCTCGGCGACGGCTGCCTGATAGGGCATAACGTGGTGTTCGCCACGCTGAACCACGGTTTCGCTCCCGAAGACCGTGCCAATATGTATCCGGCGCCGATTACGCTGGGCAGGAATGTCTGGGTCGGTTCCAATTCCACGGTTTTGGCTGGGGTGACGATAGGCGACAATGCTGTGGTGGCCGCCGGGGCGGTAGTCGGCAAGGATGTGCCTGCGGGCGCGATTGTGGGCGGAGTGCCGGCAAGGTTCATCAAGGACATCCGCGATGCGGTGAACCGGTGAGGTTTTGGGCGGGTCTCTTTTCGGCGGTTTTGCGAGCCGGGCAGGATTTTGTGCCTGCAAGGGATTCTTTGCCGGACCGCGCATCAGAGGCCGGAGGGTTCCGCCCTGCGGGCGGGCGACGGCAAACGGTATACCCGCGGTCGCTGGTTCGGGTTTTAAGAAGCTGTTTAAACCCAAATCGGTCATTAGACTTTGGGTAGATTGTCCGCTTATGTCATGCAGCATGCTTCTCGCCTAGCCGAAGGCGTAGCGGGCTACGTCGAGGCGTAGCGAGGAGCAAGATGCGGACAGAAGCGAACAAGATGCACAAAAGCATCCCTCTTCGAAAACAGGAAACACACTCGGCGAGTCTAATGACCGATTTGGGTTAAAATTTCTTGCAATCCTGGAAAGGCTGGATTTTCATGGACCGGGTACAGGATTTTGTTTGCCCGTCGGGGGCTATTCCGGGTCTTGGTTGAGCGATGCTCGAAGATAGCTTGGTCTCGGAGAAATCAAAGCAAGCTTTGATTCCCCGCTCGACTTTCGCTATCGTTTGCCTTTTTCACGTCAGATAGCTGGGCTATCCTCCTTTGGAAAACGCGGCGCCATCCCGCCAAATTCCCTCCCGATGGCCTGGACAAATAAATTCAAACAGCTTCTGAGATGGAATTTTTTGATTTAAAGGATAAGAAGGAGGCACTTTCCTGGCTGCTCAGCACCGGGGAGGAAGCGCGGAAGCTGCGTCAGGCGGCGCATGAAGTCAAGATGGCGCACGTGGGCAACAAAGTGTACCTGAGGGCCTTGATAGAGTATTCCAATGTCTGCCGCAAGAATTGCTATTATTGCGGCATCCGCAGCGGCAATTCTGCCGTGCGCCGTTATACCGTGGGCAAGGACGAGGTGCTGCGGGCTGCCCGTTTCGCCCATCAGGCCGGTTTCGGTTCGTTGGTGCTTCAGTCCGGGGAACGCCAGGACGAGGCTTTCATCAGGGACATAGAGGAATTGGTCGATGCCATGATGCAGCAAAGCGGCGGGGAGCTGGGCATCACCCTTTCCTTGGGCGAACAGAAGCCGGAGACCTACGCCCGTTGGAAAAAGGCCGGGGCGATCCGTTACCTGCTCCGCATCGAGACTTCTTCGCCCGGACTCTACACCCGCCTGCATCCCGCCGGCCATTCGTTCCAGGCACGGCTCGACTGCTTGAAGAGCTTGCGCGATGCCGGTTACCAGGTGGGCAGCGGCATCATGATCGGCTTGCCTTTCCAAAGCCCGGAGCAAGTGGTGGAGGACGTGTATTTTCTCAAGGAGATGGATGTGGACATGGTGGGCATGGGGCCTTATATCGAGCATCCGCAGACCCCGCTCTGGGAGTACCGGGACAGGATTCCCTCCAAGCAGGAACGTTACGACTGGAGCTTGAACGCCTGGGCCTTGCTCCGGCTGATAGCCCCCGATATCAATATCGCTTCCACGACGGCCATCGGCAGCCTCAGCCCCAAGGGTCGGGAAGAAGCCCTCTATGCGGCGGCCAATGTCATCATGCCCAACCTGACCCCGTTTTCCTGCCGAAAGGAATACTTCCTTTACGAGCACAAGATCTGCATCGAGGAAAGCCATGAGGACAGCCGGGAGAACATCGAGCGTATCATCCGCGAGGCCGGTTGCGAGCCGGAGTATTTCTCTCAGGGCAATTCCCGGCATTTCCATGCCCGGTTTCAGGGCGAGTAGCTTGGAAATCCTGAAGCCTGTCTATGGAAAGGATGCCCCGTGCCGGATCAGGACGGCTTGGCGCGAGGGGACGTTCCCTGCCGATGGGTCCGGAATCATGCGCTGGCGGTCTTCCGTTTCCGCGGGTATTCCGTCCGCATTGTTTTTTTTCTTATTTTCGCTGGTTAATCTTGCGGTGATGCGGTGATGCGGAAGCATGGGCGGATGCCTCCGGGGAAGGAGGACGCGGGAGGCTGGAGGAATTCCCCATGATGGGTTCGCAGCTTATTTATCGCAAATAAAATCAAAGAATAACGATGTCCGAAGAATTGTCTTCCAAATACGAGCCTCATCAAATCGAGGATAAGTGGTATGCCTGCTGGCTCGATCATGATTTCTTTCATTCCGAACCCGACCGGCGCGAAGCTTACAGCATCGTGATCCCGCCGCCCAACGTGACGGGTATCCTGCACATGGGGCACATGCTGAACAATACCTTGCAGGATGTCTTGGCGCGCCGGGCCAGGATGCAGGGCAAGAACGTCTGCTGGGTGCCGGGCATGGACCATGCCTCTATTGCCACTGAGGCCAAGGTGGTCGCCTTCCTGAAAGAAAAAGGCATAGACAAGAACACCCTGAGCCGGGAGCAGTTCCTGGAATACGCTTGGGAATGGAAGGACAAGTACGGCGGTATCATCTTGCAGCAACTCCGTAAGTTAGGGGCAAGCTGCGATTGGGCCAGGACTCGTTTCACGATGGACGAGGTCTGCTCCGAATCGGTTCTGGATGTCTTTGTGGACTTGTACAAGCGCGGCTTGATTTACCGGGGCGTGCGGATGGTCAACTGGGACCCCAAAGCCAAGACGGCGCTTTCGGACGAGGAAGTAATCTACAAGGAAACCCAAGGGAAGCTGTACTACTTGCGTTACAGGGTAAAGGAAGCTCCGGAACGCTTCCTGATTGTGGCCACGACCCGGCCGGAGACCATCATGGGCGATACGGCGGTCTGCGTGAACCCGGATGACGAGCGTTACCATTGGCTGCGTGGAAAGCATGTGATTGTACCCTTGATTAACAGGGAAGTGCCGCTGATCGAGGACAGTTACGTGGACAAGGATTTCGGGACGGGGTGCCTCAAGATTACGCCCGCCCACGATATCAATGACTACAATATCGGCATGAAATACAAGCTGGAGAGCTTGGATGTGTTCAATGACGACGGCACGCTCAACGAATTGGGCGGCAAGTACGCCGGGATGGACCGTTTTGCGGTGCGCAAGCAGATCGTGGCGGACCTCAAGCAGGCGGATTTGCTGGAAAAAGAAGAAGATTACGTCAATAATGTAGGGTATTCGGAGCGTACCGATGTGGCCATCGAGCCCAAGCTTTCGATGCAGTGGTTCCTCAAGATGGAAGAACTGGCCAAGCCGGCCTTGCGCGTGGTGATGGACGATGAGATACAGTTCGTTCCGGCCAAGTTCAAGAACACCTACCGGCATTGGATGGAGAATGTCAAGGACTGGTGCATTTCCCGCCAGCTCTGGTGGGGGCACCGGATTCCGGCCTATTACCTGCCCAACCGGGAAGTGGAAGTGGCCAAGTCGGCGCAGGAGGCACTGGAACAGGCCAAGGCCAAGTATCCGGAAGCCTCCGCTTGGACAGTGGCCGACCTCAAGCAGGATGAAGACGTTCTGGATACCTGGTTCTCGTCCTGGCTGTGGCCGATCGAGGTCTTCGATGGCATCCGCAAGCCGGACAATCCGGAAATCAGCTATTATTATCCTACCGCCGATCTGGTGACCGCCCCCGATATCATTTTCTTCTGGGTGGCGCGTATGATCATGGCCGGTCTGGATTACCGCAAGCAGATACCGTTCAAGCATGTGTATTTCACCGGCACGGTACGTGACAAATTGGGCCGGAAGATGTCCAAGTCGCTCGGCAATTCGCCCGACCCGATCATGCTGATGGACAAGTACGGCACGGACGGGGTGCGTGTGGGGATGCTGCTGACTTCCCCGGCGGGCAACGACCTGCCTTTCGATGAAAGCCTTTGCGAGCAGGGCCGGAATTTCTGCAACAAGATATGGAATGCCTTGCGTTTGATCAAGGGTTGGAACGTTGACAGGAAGCTGCCGCAGCCTGAATCGGCGCGTCTGGCCTGCGATTGGTTCGATGCCCGTCTGTGCCAGGCTTTGCAGGATGCCGACGAGAATATGGAGAAGTACCGTATCAGCGAGGCTTTGATGCAGTTGTATAAATTGGTATGGGATGATTTCTGCTCCTGGTACCTGGAAATGGTCAAGCCGGCTTACGGCCAGCCGATCGATGCCTTGACGCAAGAGAGGGCTGTCCGCTTCATGGAAATCCTGATGCAGGCGCTTCATCCGTTCATGCCGTTCATCACCGAAGAGGTCTGGCATGCGCTGGCTGGACGCGAGGAAGGGGAAAGCGTCATGTTCCAGCCTCTGCCCAAGACGGGATTGTCGGAGGCGCAGCGGCTTGTCTTGGACGGCTTTTCCCGGGCCGAGCAGGTCATCATGGGAATCCGGGCTTTGCGTAACGAGAAGAGCATCCCGAACAAGGTTCCCTTGCGGCTGCTGGCCAGGGCGGCTGAAAAGAACGCTTTCGACAGCTTGATTGTCAAGCTGGGCAATATCGAAAGCCTGGAATATGTCAGCCAGGCGGCCGAAGGCGCTCTTTCGTTCATGGCCGGGAAGGACGAGTATTTCGTGCCGGTGGAGGGCCATGTGGACGCGGAAGCCGAAAAGGCCCGCATCGAAAAGGAGCTGACTTATTTGCGAGGCTTCCTTCAGTCGGTTCTGAAGAAGTTGGAAAACAAGCGTTTTGTGGAATCGGCTCCGGTGAAGGTGGTGGAGGCTGAACGCAAGAAGCAGGCGGACGCGGAAGAGAAGATAAGCACGCTGGAGGCGCAGTTGAAGCAGCTGACCCGGTAGCAGGCGGGAGAAGAGGTACCTTCTCCTTCGGGTCTGGGGCTATGGACTAGGCCGGGCCGGATTCCCGCCCGATGGTCCGGTATGAGGGGGCTGGCTTGGCAAAGGCCGGGAGCGTGTAAGATTGTTGATTGATAATGAGAAGGATATTGTTTTTGCTGGTTTGTTCCTTGCTGCTCTTTTGCGGAGGAGCGGGGGAACTTGCAGGGCAGACGATCCGGGGTAAACGGGGCAATACTGGCGGAGTCCAGTCTTCCCAGTTGATAGGTGGCAAGGTTCTGGCTTTCACCAAAGGGCCAGGCAAGCGCACCATCTATGCGATCGGGTCGGAGATGAAGGTGAAGATGATAAACGGCCTGAAAGTGGAAGGCCGGCTGCAGGCCATCCGGGATACGGGTTTTGTCTTGGGAAACAGGATGATAACTTATGATTCGCTGGAGGCTTACTACGTGCCGATGCGGATTTGCCTGCTGGTAGGGTCTGCTTTGTGCGTGGCAGGGGGAGGCTATATGCTGCTGGACGGCTTCAATGGCCTGACTAATCATAAGAAACCTCCTTTCCACGTGGAAGCGTTGGTGACAGGTATTCCGATGCTGGCTGCCGGAGCGGCGGTACTGCCGTTCAAGCAGGTGAAGAGGAGGACTTCGGTATGGCGTCCTCTCCCCATGGATCTCTGGTAGTTGGCGGGTGATAACGAGGCGTCTGCGGCCTTGCCGCCGGGTTCGGGCTTGGTCTCGAGCTTGAGTACGCTCCTGCGCTCTTTCCCTCGGCATCCTTGCGGATGCCCGTTCTGGGCCGCCGACGTCAGTGCGGAGGCTGCCGCATCGCTATGTTGCAGGCGGAGAGGCTCGGCGCGCTGGTGCGGATTCCGTTCGTGAGGGCAGGTTCGCCATTGCGGGTAAGGAAAATAGATAAAAAGGAAGATAGAAATTGATTCCCTTGGGTCATCTGCCGGATCGGGCAGGTGCGGCATGAGGGAAAACGGAAAAAAGGTATGAAAAAGATAGACAGATTCGTCCTGAAATCCTTCATAGGACCTTTGGTGCTTACTTTTCTTATATCCACTTTTGTGCTCCTGCTTCAGTTCATCTGGAGGTATATGGATGACTTGGTTGGAAAAGGACTGAATTTTAGTGATATAGCTGAATTTCTCTGGTATGCGTGCTGGACTTTCGTGCCGATGTCTCTGCCGATGTCGGTCCTGTTGTCTTCCTTGATGGTCTTCGGGAACCTGGGGGAACACTATGAACTGGTCGCCATGAAGGCTGCGGGGATTCCTCTGCGTCGTACCATGCTCTCGACAGTCCTGGCCAGCGTGGTCATCAGCGGGGTCGCTTTCTATTTTGCCAACAATGCGGTGCCGAAAGCCTATAAGCTACACAGGCAGAAGTATCAGGAAATGCAGCGGACAAGGCCGGCGGTCAATGTGCAGGAAGGCATCTATTATTATGGCATCCCGGATTATGTGATCAGGGTCGGGCAGCGGGAGGATGACGGCCTCTATCTGGAAGATGTGCAGATTTACGACCATTCAGAGAAGAAAGGAAACCGGGCAGTGACCATGTCCAATACCGGGAGCATGTTCACGCGGGAGGATGGAAGGTATCTGGTTTTCAATCTGTACGATGGGTTTTCCTACGGGGAAGACGTGGAGCAGGCCAAGTTCGGCGGTTCGGATCGGAAGAATTCCGATGACTCTTTTACCCGTATCAAGTTCGATACCCAGACTCTTATTATAGATTTGTCGGAGTACGAGGGGCCGGAAGTGAACGACGACATGTACGGAAGGCATCAGAAATCTTTGGGGTTGCGTGCGTTAGGCAAGCAGATAGATACGCTTAGGATGCGTGCGGAAAATCGCGTGCAGGAATTGGTGAAGGCGATGAAGGGAAGGAATTACTATCTGGATTTTCTGGTCGGGGGCGATTCCTCGGTTCTGTCGATGATGGATGCCGCACTGGCGCAAGGCGGTTTCGAGCCTGCGTATGCTTTGCCGGAATGCACGAAAAGGGATTTCCAGGATGCGGCCCGTGCGGCCGAATCCATTGCGAATGATATGACTTATTATAAAAAGGATATCCAGTACCAGCAGGAAAGGTTGAACTCGTACCGGGTGGAAGAGCATAAGAAGTTCAGCCTGTCGGTGGGTTGCTTGATTCTTTTCTTTATAGGGGCGCCTTTGGGCGCGCTGATCAGGAAAGGCGGCATGGGAATGCCTCTGGTTGTTTCTGTCCTGCTGTTCATCATATACTATACTTTGTCCGTGATAGGCGAGAAGGCAGCGATAGAAGGGTCGATGACCTGCACGTTGGGTTCCTGGCTGGCTACGATCGTCTTTCTTCCTTTCGGGTTGTTCCTGACCGTGCAGGCTACGATAGATTCTTCATTGGTCGATGCCGACACTTGGCGGAAATTGTTCAGGAAGAGGAAATGAGCCTGGAGGCCTTCTTTGGCGATGGCAGGCTATGTTGGATGTCAAAAAGCAGATTCGATGGAGGTCGGTTCCGGCACTCAAGGACAGTGCAAGCGTCATGCAAAGGAGAGGATAGAGTATCTGTCCCGTTTCCTGACGGAATGCAATCGGGCTTATTACGTGGATGATTCTCCTTTGGTCAGCGACTATGAGTTCGACATGCTGCTCAAGGAACTGGAGGGGTTGGAAAAGCAGTATCCGGACCTGGCCTTGCCGGGCTCGCCTGCCAGCCGGGTGGGGGGCGAGCCGGTCAAGGATTTCCCGACAGTGGTGCATTCTGTGCCGATGCTGTCTCTTGGCAATACGTATTCTCGGGAAGAAATAGCTGAGTTCGATGCTCGTTTGCGCAAACTGAGCCCGGAACCGTTCGATTATGTCTGCGAGCTGAAGTATGACGGTTTGTCCATATCGTTGACCTACGATGAAGGGGTCCTGGCCAGGGCTGTGACCCGGGGTGACGGGATCCGGGGGGACGAGGTGACGGCTAATGTGCGGACTATCCGGAGCGTGCCTTTGAGGCTTCCGGCGGCATCGCGGGGGCTGCGCGCGGATTCCTTTCCCGGTGCGGCTCCGCGGGGCGGAGCTGCATATCCGGCGCATTTTGAAATCAGAGGGGAAGTCCTGATGCCCCGTGCCTCGTTCGAGGAATTGAATGCCCAAAGGGAGGAAATAGGCGAAAGCCCGTTCGCGAACCCCCGGAACGCCGCTTCCGGGAGCCTCAAGTTGCAGGATCCTGCGGAAGTATCCCGTCGTAAATTGGACTGTTTCTTGTATTTCCTGCTAGGGCAGGGAATCCGGATGGAAGACGGCAGCGCGGCCGATTTGCACTCGGAGCGTCTGGAACTGGCCCGGGCATGGGGTTTCAAGACGGGGAATTATTACCGCCGCTGCGCGGATTTGCAGGAAGTCTACGGTTACATAGACTACTGGGACAAGGAAAGGGAGCATCTGCCTTTCGACATAGACGGCATTGTCATCAAGGTGAACCAGACCCATCTGTGGCCTGTCCTTGGTTCCACTGCCAAGTCGCCCCGTTGGGCGATTGCCTATAAGTTCAAGGCGGAGAGAGTCCGCACTCGTTTGAAAAGCATAGATTTCCAAGTGGGACGGACTGGAGCGGTGACGCCGGTGGCCAACTTGGATCCGGTGGCTTTGGGAGGGACTGTTGTCAGGAGGGCGTCTTTGCATAATGCGGATATCATAGGCAGGATGGACGTGAGGATCGGGGATTATGTCTATGTGGAGAAAGGCGGCGAGGTGATTCCTAAGATAGTGGGTGTGGATCTTTCCAGGCGGGAATCAGGCTCGGAACCTTTCGAGTTCATCCATGATTGCCCCGAATGCGGGACGCCTTTGGTCCGCAAGTATGGGGAGGCGGGGCATTATTGCCCTAACGAGGAGGGCTGCCCGCCGCAAATCAAGGGCAGACTGGAGCATTTCATTTCACGCAAGGCCATGGATATCGCCTCTTTGGGGGAAGGGAAAGTGGGATTGCTTTACGACAAGGGCCTGGTGCGGAACGTGGCCGATTTCTATGATTTGCAATACGGAGACTTGTATGACATAGGCAAGGAGATCGAGGGCAAGGACGGTGCCATCCGCTCATTCTCGTTCAAGAGAAAGACGGTGGAGAATATATTGCAAGGTGTGGCGGCTTCTGTGCAGAGGCCGTTCGAACGGGTGTTGTACGCGTTGGGGATCCGGTACGTGGGGGAGGCCACGGCCAAGATCCTGGCACGGCATTTCAAGAGCATGGATGCGCTGATGGCCGCATCGGAAGAAGAATTGGCGCAGGTGGATGAAATCGGCGATGTGATTGCTCGCAGCGTGCATGAATTCCTATGCAGGGAAAAGGAGAAATCCATCATAGCCCGTCTTGCGTTCCATGGCCTGCGTCTTGTCTACGAAGAAGAGCATGTGTCTGCTGCCTTGGCTGGCACGTCCTGGGTTGTCAGCGGCACTTTTTCTCGTTCCAGGGAGGAAATGAAGCATCTGATAGAGCAGCATGGAGGCCGTTTGGTGTCAAGCATATCGTCCAAGACCGACTATGTGCTGGCTGGAGAGAAAATGGGACCTGAAAAGCGGAAGAAAGCGGAAAGCCTGGGAATCCCTTTGGTTCCGGAACTTGAGTTCTTCCAGCGTATCGGGGAAAGTCCCGCGGGAGAGGATGCCTTGCAGGGGAACGGCTTTCCCGGGGAAAGCAACGGATCTGCGGCGCAGCCTCGGACGGAGAAAGCCAGTCCTGGTCCCGTGCAGACGGAACTTTTCTGAGATGCTGTCCTGATAGCATGCAGACCTCCGCCCTTGTCCAATCCAGTATGCGGGCTTGAACCCAAATCGGTCATCAGACTTCGGGGAGATTGCCCGCTTGTGCCATGCAGCATGCTTCTGGCCTAGCCGAAGGCGTAGCAGGCTACGTCGAGGCGTAGCGAGAAACAGGATGCGGGCAGAAGCGGGCAAGATGCCCGGAAGCCTCATTTTCCCAATCAGAAACGGACTCGGCGTGTTTCATGACCGATTTGGGTTGAGATGGCTCCCGGTTCGACCGGGATCTGGCTGCCCGGCGTGGCAGGGTCGCGGCGGACACAATGCCATGCCATTGTCGGCCGGTTCTCACCATCCCGGCGTAATGGGTACATGGCGGATGAGTCCGGCGCGTTTCTTCTCCAGCCGCTTTTTCCGTCTGTTTTCTTTTTTCTGCTTGATCTGGAATTCATCCAGATGGAAACGGTAGCGGTATCCCGCAATGATTTGCATTTCTTTTCCCAGGCGGGGTTCCGAATTCGCGAACCGGAGACGGCCGTTGAACTGGATGTCGAATACGTGGGCTTTGCATAAGGTATAGCTGCCCCTGACGCGCAGCCCCGCCACGCTTCCGCCGGCCTGCTTCCCTTGCATGTCCCAATAATAGTTCAGGCCGCCGGAGATGCGCAAGGTCTTTTCCAATAAGCTTTTGGATAGGGCTATGGACGGCCCGAGGCTGTAGTTGAACGTGCTTGGGATGAAAGATGTCCGGTCGATCCCGGTGCTGAAATTGAGGGAAGATTGCAGGTTGTAATCCCCTGCGAACCGGATGCTGTGGTGGAAAGTGGCGTATATGTAGTCATTGAAAGTCTGCCGGGCTTTTTCCCGAGAACTTTGGTAAGAGATGTCTATCCCGGCCTGTTGCGGGTTGCGTGTTTCGGAAAAGGACGCGAAGCTGAAACTGAACTGGGCTTGCTGGGATATCTGCCGGAACGCCATAGTATCGGGGTCTTGTACCCAGGGATCGTCAGGACGGGTCAGGTCGATGGGCTTGAGCCGTGTATAGGCTGTGAAGTTGGAATAGGAGGCGGAAAGGCTGAACATCCCGTTGATCCGGTAGTTCAGGTAGGCCGAGCCTACGATGCGGTCCATCCGGCTGGCTTTGTCTTTGGCTAAATCGTCCCGTTGCCATCCGATGTCGGCCTTGATGTCTATCTTCGGGAAATTCCGCGCAATGGAGAGGACAAGGTTTTCGAAATCCTGGTTGAAATAATAGGAACCCATGGTCTCGTAACCGGGACCGATGCGTTCGTATGCAAGGCTGATGCCCTTGAAGGCAAGCCCTATCTTGTATGCGGTATGTATGGAAGTGGAAGGTCGCTGCGCCAGGAAAGGGCGCATTATCCCGGACAGGATGCCGTTTTTCTTCTCTTTGTCTTCCAGTAGGTTGCCTGTGTAAGAGCTGATGCCGGCCTGTCCGTTCAGTTTCAGGTCTTTGTACAGGGTGAAAGAAAAGCTGGCAGCCAGGACGGCATTGGCTTTGGGGCTTACATGGCGCAGGAAGACAGGGCTGAGGCTGTTCGTGCGGTCGGAAACATGCATGAAATGCAAGCTCGCTTGCTGTCCGTCGCGATTGTATTCTGCGTTGAAAGCGTATCCTGTCCGTTTGAAGGCGGGCAGGGAGGAACTGGAGTATCGGCTTATGTCAGACAGCAGGGCCGTGTCGCCTTGGCGGGCTTTTGCAAAACGCCCGTACATGGCCGAGAAGCGGACAGGGAAGCTTTCCGGGGCCAGGCTTACGCCGGCCCCGTCGAACTGGTGCCCGGTCAAGCCGTAAGGGTGCATGTCCATGGATGTCCTGCCCAGATAGAGTTGTATCCATTTGTAGGAGGGAGAGAATGAAAGCTGGGAGAATGGCTGGGAAAAAGACAGACGGTTATCGGCCACGTTGAAGGAGAACGGCAAGGAGATGCCATAGAATACAGGGTTCAGCTGGATGTTGACAGAATACCCGAAAGGGTCATCGAGCCTGTTCCAGTCGGAGAACCGGCTGGATGCTTGTGTGCTGACGCTGCCGGTCAGTTGGAATGCTTTCTTGCTTTTCAGGTCCGTGAAGTCCTGAGCGGAAATGGATCCGGCCAGGGACAGTGCGGACAGGCTGGACAGGAAAAATCTGAAGATGCTCTGAGGATTGCCCATGATGGATTTTTTTTGAAAGCCTGTTTGCAAGCCTTTGCCTCTTGCCGTCTGTGCTTTGTGGTTATGAAGAGACAGCTTTTTGGTATATAATCGCAGAAAAAAAATTTTATCGGCTTTCCGAATTGTAAAAAATGTTAAAAAAATTCATACCTTTGCAGGCCTTTCGTCACGGAGCCGGTCTGGAGTCCGGGGAAGGCAAGCCTTAGGGCGGAGCAATATGGAAAGATGGGTGAGTGGCTTAAACCAACAGTTTGCTAAACTGTCGTAGGGGTTTCCCTACCGGGGGTTCGAATCCCCCTCTTTCCGCCGGGATGTTAAAAATCTTGGCCGGCTTTCTGCTGCGCGGCAGGATGTTTGCAATTAAAAACAAAGACCATGGAATTGAAAAAAACTCCAGAGGCGGATCTCGAGAGCAAGAAAGGTATTTTCGGCTCTTTAGGCTTGGTGCTCGCTTTGGCTATTGTTCTGGTGGCTTTTGAGTGGAAGTCGTATGAAAAGGAACAAATCCAAGTGGCAGCAAGGGCCGCCGTAGAGACGGAAGAGGAAATGATTATCCAGACCGAGCAGAATCTTCCTCCTCCCCCTCCGCCGCCTCCTGCCCAGGTTTCCGATCAGATTGAAATCGTTGAAGACGACGTGGAGATCGAAACCGAAGTGGAAATTGATGCAGAGGCCACGGAAGAGACGGTGGTGGAGGATTATGTCGCGCCTCCGGTGGTAGAGGAAGAAGAAGTGGTAGAGGAAGAGATTTTCCAGATCGTAGAAGAGATGCCGTCCTATCCGGGAGGGGCGGAAGCGCTCTACAGCTATCTGAATGATAATATCCGGTATCCGGTAGTGGCCATGGAGAGCGGGATTTCGGGGCGCGTGTATGTGCAGTTCGTGGTAGAAAAGGACGGGAGCGTCAGCGATGTGAAGGTGGTGCGCGGCATAGGCGGCGGATGCGACGAGGAGGCTGTGCGTGTGATCCAGGCCATGCCGAAGTGGAATCCGGGCAAGCAGCGCGGAAGAGCAGTCCGTGTATTGTACAGTGTGCCGATTCTGTTTACATTGAATTAAACTTTCTGGAGATAAGGGAAAGGGTGTATCAAAATAGGGATTTGGAATAAATCCCTGGCGGTGTGTCAGAGTGAGTAAGATGCAAGGCACCGAGAGCGAGAACGAAGTAGCGTACTTAGGTACGTGACTGAGTTCGAGGCTCGAAAAACAGTGCAAACCGAGAGCCGGACCAAACCGATAGGTTTGAGTTTGGCCAAGGTGCAGCCTGTTTTCGGTGAAACCAAAGAAACGAAGCAGATTGCTCATTATGACACATCGCTTTTTTTTATAGGGTCATATGGAAGAAATGCGATACGCTATTGCCGCCTTGGCGCATATTCCGGTGCGGAAGACGGTTTCCGACACGGCGGAGATGGTGACGGAACTCTTGTTCGGGGATTTGGTCCGGAGCTTGGATTCCTACCGGCAATGGGTAAAGGTCGAAAATATTTCCGACGGTTATGAGGGATGGGTGGATGGCAAGCAGCTTATGCGTCTTGGCCAAGATGAATTCGAGGCGCACAGTGCGGACAGGAGTCTGTTCTTCACTTCCGGTTTTCTAAGCGAAGTGGAGCGTTTGAGCGATCATGCCGTGTTCCATCTTGGGATGGGATGCCGTTTGCCGTTCTATGATCCGGTTTCCTGCATGTTCAGGATGGGAGAGCAGCTTTTTTTGTCCAGGGCTGAAGTCCGGCAGGTTTCGGGAATGGGCGATAGCGAAATTCCGGATTTGCTGGGCCGGGCATCCTCTTTGGTGAATACGCCCTATTTGTGGGGGGGGAAATCCAGCTTTGCCTTGGATTGTTCCGGTTTTGTCCAGCTGTTGTTCAGGATGTACGGCTGCGATATGCCGAGGGATGCATCCCGGCAGGCTCTTGTCGGCGAGACCGTGCCTTTGCTAGATGAGGCGAGGGCGGGGGATTTGCTGTTTTTTGACAACCAGGACGGGCAGATTATCCATGTGGGTATTTACGCCGGCAATGGCCGCGTTTTCCATTGCAGTGGTTCGGTTCGTGCGGACCCGGTGGATCATGAAGGCATATTCCGCCATGAGTCAGGCTGTTATTCGCATCATCTCAGGTTGATTAAAAGAATCTTCCGGTAACAGGACAGAGGAATCCGCCTGCAATTTCGTGTCCGGTATCCTCCTTTGGAAAATTCCGCTTCTGCCGAGGCTCAGCCAAAGCCTCGGTCGAATCCCTGCCATGCCGGCATCTTTGTCCGGACCGGCAGAGACGGGGGATGGCGCAATCCGCTTCCGGGGGGGCGGTTCCTCGGAAATTCCTTCTGGAGACATGAAAAGCGGAGTCCACGGCTTCGCGGGGGTTATTCGTCTATCCTCCGTATGTTGGCCCCTATATGGTTCAGTCGTTCGTCGATGCGTTCGTATCCGCGGTCTATCTGCTCGATGTTGTGGATGATGCTGGTTCCCTCGGCTGACATGGCGGCAATCAGCAGTGCCACGCCGGCCCGGATATCCGGCGATACCATGGAAATGCTGTGCAGGGGAAATTCCCGGTCTAAGCCGATGACCGTGGCCCGGTGCGGGTCGCACAGGATGATTTTGGCTCCCATGCTGATCAGGTTGTCCACAAAGAACAAACGGCTTTCGAACATTTTCTGGTGGATCAGGACGCTGCCTTTTGCCTGTGTGGCAGTGACCAAGGCTATGCTGATCAGGTCAGGGGTGAATCCCGGCCAAGGTGCGTCCGCGATGGTCAGTATGGAGCCGTCCCGTGAACATTCTATCGAATAATGGTCTTGCGCGGGAATGTACAAGTCGTTTCCCCGGCATTCGATATGGATTCCCAGATGGCGGAATATCTGGGGAATGTTGCCCAGGTACTGGATTTCCACATTCCGTATCGTGATTTCGGAACGGGTCATGGCCGCCATGCCGATGAAGCTGCCTACCTCGATCATGTCTGGCAGCAGGGTGTGTTCGGCTCCGTGCAGCTCTTTGACTCCTTCTATTTGCAACAGGTTGGAGCCTATGCCGATGATTTTTGCTCCCATTTTGACAAGCAGGCGGCAGAGCTGGAGAACATAGGGTTCGCAGGCTGCATTGAATATCGTGGTAGTGCCTTGAGCCAGGACGGCGGCCATTATGATGTTGGCTGTCCCGGTCACAGATGCCTCGTCCAGCAGCATGTAGCAGCCTTTCAATGACTTGGCTTCAACCAAGAATGAGCGTTCGCCGGGATCGTAGCAGACACGGGCTCCCAGATTTTCAAAGCCTGTGAAATGGGTGTCCAGCTTTCGGCGGCCGATTTTGTCCCCGCCCGGCTGGGGAACAAGGGTTTTCCCGGTGCGAGCCAGCAAAGGGCCGGCTGTCATTACCGAGCCTCTCAGGCTGCCTGTTTTCTGTTTGAAGTCTTCTGTATGCAGGTATCCGGTGTCGATTTCGGCTGCTTGAAGGATGAAGTCATGCGGGCCGGCCTGCTCTACATTGACTCCTATGCAGCGTAGCAGGTCTAGCAGTTTGAGCACGTCCCGGATGATGGGGACATTGTGCAGAGTTATCCTGTCCTTGGTCAGAAGGCATGCGCAGATAACCTGCAAGGCTTCGTTCTTGGCGCCTTGCGGTGTCAGGCAGCCGCTCATGCGGCTGCCGCCTGTGATGGCGAATGAACTCAAAACGGCCTCCGTTTCTTGAATCGGGATGCTCCTTGGCTGAAACCGTGGCTGTCGTCCCGGTTCTGGTAATAACGCGGGCTGTTCCCGTTGTTGTTGTTGTTGTATGTATTACGGTTATTGCTGCCTTGGAAATTGCGTCGCCCGGAATTGTCATAGGCATTGACATTGATGTATTTGTTCTTCCGCTCCAGGCTGGGCTTGTTGTAGAACGCCGAATACACTTCCCCTTTCATGGCTTCGGTGTATTGCAGTTTCCCGTTGGAGATGATGCTCAGATGTTCGGCTACCAGTTCGTCGCTCAGGATATCATCGTTCCAGAGGTAGTAGGATTTTTTCATCTGGACGGTAATGAGGTTCAGCAGGGCGTCTTTTTCTTTGCCGTCAGGCATTTCGGCTGCTTTCCGGATCATGGATTCCAAGGTCTTGCCGTAATAACGGAAACGGATGTGGGTCGATTGGTAGTGGAATGCATGGTCCCTTTTCTTCCCCTCTTCCCTGGCAGGCATAGGATAAGGGTTGTCGATGTCCAGTTTGTAGTCGGACATGATGATAAGCTGGTCGTAGAGTTTGTGCATGTAATCATCCAGTTCTTTTACTTGTGGATTGAGCACCTGCATGAATTTCAGAATGGTCTGGGCTGCCCGGTTGCGGGCGACCTTGCTTGGGATGTTGACAGTGAAATCAACCATTTCTTGAATGCCTCGCCCGTATTCAGAGTAAACCAAGGGGCGCCGTTGTGTGTTGTACTTCATAAGGCTTCAGAACCGGATTCCTGCCAAGGCGGCAATCCGGGGAATAATATAATAAAGGATTTAGAAAATTTTCAAACTCTTCCTGCACTCGGTCAGTCGCTCGGCGAGGTGTCCCGGAATGTTTTGCAACGTTTTGCAAGTTCGGGAATGCAAGAAAGCCCTCGATGCCTCGGATGCAGGACGCTACCCGGCACGTGTCCGGATGTTTCCTGCGTCATGAACCGAGCCGGGACGTTTTCCGCGGCTGGGGAACGGGACGCTGCGTTCGAAGCATGCCATGGCGGGTCCCCAGCCGGACTGGGCTTGCAGGAACACGCCTCCGGTGGGGAAAACCGCCGGGATCCGGCAGTCCTCGGTAGCAAGGCTTGGGCCTGATTTATAGAACATGCCTCAAAGTTCTGGGGAAGTTCCGGAAACAGGATGGCTCGCAGATGGATGCAAAGATATAAAGAAATTTGTAATTTCGCCTGCCTTACGCGCAATCCGCGGAGGGACGCACCTGCTGCGTGCTTCCTTGGTGGACGGCCGGAGGCTTGTTTCCCTTTCTGAAGCTGAAAGTATGCCTGTGTTCGTAGATGTTTTGCTTCCCCTGCCTTTGCAGGCCATATTCACATACGCGGTCCCTGAGGGGATGGAGCCGGAAGTGCGTCCTGGGGTGAGGGTGTGCGTGCCTTTCGGGCGTGGCAAGGTTTATGCCGGGCTTGTCAAGAGGCTTCATGGATCGAAGCCTTCTGCTTACGAGACCCGGGATGTCATTTCCGTCCTGGACGATGAGCCTATCGTGGATGATCGTCAGTTCCGTTTCTGGGAATGGATCGCCTCTTACTACCTCTGCACGGAAGGAGAGGTGATGTCAGCGGCTTTGCCATCGGGATTCAAGTTGGACAGCGAGACCCGGATAGTCATGAATCCGGATTTCGATGGAGATGTTTCTGGATTGAACGAGAGGCAGCTGGATATTATCGATGCTTTGTCCTGCAAACATGAAATCAGTTTAGGAGAGGCGGCCCGGGCTGCATCCCAGGCCAAGGTGTTCCCTTTGATAAGGGGGCTGAGGGAGAAAGGCATCGTTCTGGTCAAGGAGGAAATCACGGAGCGTTACCGGCCTTTGTCCGAGGACTATCTTCGCTGGGGCGAGCCATTCCTGGACAATCCCCATGCGCAGCAGGAAGTGTTCGAGCAGCTTGAGAAGCGGGCTTTCAAGCAGGTGGAAATCCTGCTGGCCTACGTTTCTCTGTATGCGCAATCCGAGGACGGGTGGGTCCGGAAATCCTTGGTCACGGGCAAGGTGGCCAATGCGGCGGCTCCGTTGCAGGCCTTGTTGGGGAAGGGCATTCTTTGTGTCCGGAAAAAGCATAAGAGTCGTTTGGAATTGTTGGCGGATACGGAGCCGGAAGCAAAGGAGGTGGTATTGTCCCCCGCCCAGCAAGAAGCTTTCTTGTCTGTCAAGGAAGGCTTGTCTGCCAAGGATGTCTGTCTGTTGCATGGAGTGACATCCAGCGGGAAAACGGAAATCTATATCCAGTTGATGCGCGAAGTGCTGGCTCAGGGGAAACAAGTGCTGTTCCTGTTGCCGGAGATTGCCTTGTCCGCGCAGATGATAGTCCGTTTGCGCCGCTATTTCGGAGACCAGGTGGGAGTATACCATTCCCGTTACAACGAACCTGAAAAAGTAGAGATATGGAAGAACACAGGGCTCCGGTACAGGGTTGTCTTAGGCGCCCGCTCTGCTCTGTTCCTGCCGTTCAGGGATTTGGGCTTGATTATCGTGGATGAGGAACATGAAGGTTCGTACAAGCAGCAGGATCCGGCTCCTCGTTACCATGCCCGGGATGCGGCGGTTTTCTTGGCTCGTCTCCATGGCGCCAAGACGGTGCTCGGTTCGGCTACGCCTTCCATAGAATCCTATTACAATGCTTTGCATGGCAAGTACGCCTTAGCGACCCTGTTCACCCGCTACGGCGGGGTCAGGCTTCCTTCCATCTTGGTTTCCAACTTGAAGGAAGAAAAACGGCAGAAGACCATGCATGGCAGTTTTTCTTCGCTGTTGGTGAACAAGGTGAATGAGGCTTTGTCAAAAGGGAAACAGGCAATCCTTTTTCAGAACCGGCGAGGCTTTTCCGCCAGGATGGAATGCGAGGAATGCGGCTATGTCCCTGTCTGCGAGAAATGCGATGTGACATTGACTTACCATAAGCACCGGGGTGTCCTGATGTGCCATTACTGTGGTTATGCTATCGCGCAGATGCATGTGTGCCCTCAGTGCGGAAGCCCCAGGATGCAGCTGAAGGGCACGGGGACTGAACGGATCGAGGAAGATCTAGGATTGATGTTCCCCGATGCCAAGGTCGGACGTATGGATTTGGACAGTACTCGCGGGAAAGGTGCCTTCCACAAGATTATCGAGGCTTTCCAGGAAAAGAAGATAGACATACTGGTAGGGACCCAGATGGTGACAAAGGGGCTGGATTTCGATAATGTGGCCGTGGTAGGGATTGTGGATGCGGACAGTTTGATCAGCTTCCCGGATTTCCGATCTTACGAACGCAGTTTCCAGCTGATGACCCAGGTCAGTGGCCGGGCAGGGAGGAAAGACGGGGGCGGTGAAGTTGTGATTCAGACATTCAATCCCGGTTACCAGGTTATAAAAGATGTCATGAATAGTGACTACGCATCCATGTTCCATCATCAGCTGCAAGACCGGCTTGTTTTCAAATACCCGCCTTTTTACCGTCTGGTCAGGCTCAGTGTCCGCCACAAGGACGAAGGATTGGCAAAGGATGCTTCCGATGCTTTGGCTCTTATCCTGCGCCAGGTTTACGGGGATCGTGTCCTGGGGCCGGAATACCCTATGGTAAGCCGTATCAATACCTATTATATCCGGGATATTCTGGTCAAGCTGGAGAAAGGCCCGTTGATCGAGAAAATGAAGCAACGTATGAGGCAGTGCCTGGAGGAACTTTGGAAAAACGCGAGATTCAGGACGGTGCGTGTGATTGTGGATGTGGACCCTTACTGATGCCTGAGGCGGAGAGCCGGGCGCAGGGAGTCCGTGGCTTCCTTGAAGGCGGGTTCTGCAGGCCGGGCCGCCTGGCGGGAAAACCGCCTCGGCCTGATTATGGGATCCGTCATTGATCCATGGGGTTTTCTTTGAGCCTTCGGTACCGGAAGATGAAAATGGAGAAGAACACCAGTCCGGCAATGCTGGCAATGATCCATTCCGGGCCGAGCGATTGGCTTAGGACATCCGGGTCGAGTTTGCTGTATCCTTTGTGATAGCAGAATTCCAGCAGGCATGAAACCCCGTTGTTGGCCATGTGCAAGAGGACCGGGACCCAGATGGATCCTGAATACATGTATGCGTAGCCGAGTATGCCGCCCAGCAGGCAACGGGGCAGGAATCCGGCAAGGTCGACATGCACGGCACTGAAGATGGCGGCGGCGACCCATACGGCGGCATGCGGGTTCTTGAACCATTCTGCCAGCAAGTTCTGTAATCCGCCTCTGAACAGGAATTCCTCGCATACTCCGGCGATGACGGCAATTACCAGGAAGGCTGCAAGGAAACTGCCCCAGCTGTCTACGTGGAGCAGCCGCTCGATGAGCCATTCCGACTGGGCTGTCTTCTGGCTGAAGAAAGCGTCAAGCCCGGGGCCGGGATGCCAGGAAGCCCCCCATCCTTGCAAGGCCGATACCAAAGGCGCCGATAGGACGAGGAATGCAATGCCGGTCAGGACCGGTATCGTCTTGGCTCGGGAGCGGGCGTGCAGGAAGTCGGCAGTTCCCGCTTTTTTCATCCATCCGAGCCAAAGCGCGGGGAACAGGAATCCTCCTATGGAGGAGAACCCCTGGATGAACAGGAGGGATGCCCGGGTGTCCATGCTGCCTGCTCCTCCGATGGCCAGGACAAGCAGGCTGGCTATGTTGGCGCTGAGGAGAAGGCAGCCTATGCTGATAGCGGCGAAATACAGAATCTGCAGTACGTGAGGGTATTTGAAGAAAACATCTCGTTGGCGCATATTTTCTGGTATTGGAAGTGGCGGGGGCCGGGGCCGCTCGGCACGGCGGCTGCCCTGACGGGCAGGCAGGGGTCGCACAGTCCCGGGAAATGCGGGATTTATTCCGGCACGGTTTCGTCCGAGGCAAAAGTAAACAGAAAATCTGTAAATTCGCAACATGGTAATTCTGTTTGTCAAGAATGTGCAAGTTCTCTGTCACAAGGTTTTATGAGGCTTGCTGCTCAGGATTGCCTCGGAACGATGCGTATGGCCGTCTTTTGAAGGCTTAGAATATGTAACCGATAAACAATACGATACCCATGACGTTCAAACATGTTTTCAGGACAGGAGCGGGCTTTCTGCTCTTGTTTCCCATCCTTGGGACTGTCTCTGCGCAGGATGCTGCCGTAGGCCATTGGAAGACCTATTGGGCTGCATCGTCCATTTTGCAGATGGTGCAACGGGATGTGGATGTCTTTGGCGCAATGGAAGATGGATTGGCGTATGTCGATACCAGGGATGATATCTTGTACGGTTTTGACCGGAATGACGGGTTGAGCAATGTGGGGGTATCCGCTTTGGAATACGAGCCTTTGTACGATGCCTTGATTGTCGGCTATTCGGACGGGATGCTGGATCTGGTCTTCGGCCAGGATGTGGTCGCGCTTTCCTACATCAGGGATGCGGACATGGATGGGAGCAAGGCCATCAACCAAGTCGCGTCCGGAGGGCGTTACGCATACCTGGCTACGGGATTCGGCATTGTCGTGGTGGATTTGCGGAAAGAGGAAATCAAGGAGACATATTTTGTCGGCGATAACAATTCGAGGCAGAATGTGGCTTCGATTTGCACTGACGGAGAATATATCTTCGCTATTGTGGATTCCCGCTTGAAGTATGCGGCAGCGGATGCGCCGAACCTGAATGATTATGCGGTCTGGAAGACGGATTCCTTGCTGGAGGGGGTGTCTCTCCGACGCTGCGCCATTTGGAATGGACTGTTGGCTGTCGGTTCGGGGAACCAGGTGTTCATAGGCAAGCCAGGGCAGTCTTGGCGTGAGTTGCCTTTGTCCGGCGCTACGGCTCTCACTGTCCTTCGCGGGTTCGGGGACGAACTGCTTGCAGGGTATTACGATTCCATGTCGGGCTGGCGGGCTGATGTCTACGCTCAGGATCAGAGTCTTGCGTACACGACAAAAGGAAAGAACGCGCGGGCTATCGGGGCGGCATTGCTGGACGGGCAAGGGCATGTATGGCTCGGTCTGGAAACCGGGGAGATGCTTCGTATCGACAGGCGGACCGGGGAGACTGTGTCTTTCCTGAAGGAAGGCCCGGCATCGTCGCGATGCTTCGACTTGTCCAAGACCGGGCCTTCGTTGACAGTGTCCGGGGGCGGTTACAGCAATAGCTTTGCTCCTTCCGCGATACCTTTCGAGGTCAGTGTCTACGACGATGGGGAATGGACGGTGTATGATCAGGAAAGCCTTCAGGCTGCAGGCGTTCCGTCATCGGTAAGATCTGTGGTCCAGACAGTGGAGGATCCTTTGCAGCCTGGACATTTCTTTGCGGCTACCAGTGCCTATGGGCTGCTGGAAATCCTGCCTGATGGGAAGATGAATCTGTATACGCCGGAAAATTCCACACTTCAGTATAATAATGTGGACCACGCCTCGTGCCGTGTCTATGGATTGGATTTCGATGCGGACGGGAATCTTTGGATTCTGAATAATCTGAGCGATATGGCTTTGCATTGCCGTAAACGAGACGGAAGCTGGCAGGCTTATGATTTGGGCGTGTCCGGTTTGCGGCCAGAGCGGGTGAGCGACCTGCTGGTTGACTACTGGCAGCATCAATGGGTCCTTTTCGACAATTCGAATGTGGCCGTTTATGAGACCGATGGTGGTTATATCCAAGGTTTGCAGGTGAATATGAATAACGGGAATGATTTGCAGACCAGCCAGGTCTTTTGTATCATAGAGGATGATCTGGGGCATATCTGGATGGGGACGGAGCGCGGTGTGAAAGTCATTGACCAGCATGCCAGGATGTTTGACGATCCCGTAGGGAATTTCACTTCCGTGCCGGTCAACACGGTCCGGGTTCCCCGGGACGGGTATCTGATAAATCTGCTTGAGGATAATCAGATCATGGCTATTGCCGTGGATGGAGGAAACCGCAAATGGCTCGGAACGAATTCCGATGGCTTGTATTTGGTTTCATCGGACGGTATCGAGGAGATAGAGCATTTTACGATGGCCAATTCTCCGCTGCCCTCCAATTCCATCACGGATCTTGCCATCGATGATGAAACGGGAGAACTCTTTGTCGCCACCGACCGTGGCCTGGTATCCTATAGGGGGACGGCTACCCGGACAGAAGGCAATCCGGAGGATGTTGTCCGCGCATTCCCCAATCCGGTTCGCCCAGGCTACCAAGGGCTGATCAATATCAAGGGTTTGCCCCAGAATGCCATTGTGAAGATTACCGATACCCGGGGAACATTGATTTACCAAGGCCAGGCTACAGGCGGCCAGCTTTCGTGGGATGGCTACGGGATGCAAGGCCGTCGTCCGGACAGCGGCATCCTGTTTGTCTTTGCTTCCACGGAAGAGGGGGAACAGCGTCTTGCTTGCAAAATTTTTTATATACGATGAGGCTGCAGACGGAAGGGATTGTGCTTTCTGCCACTCGGTATGGGGATAATAGGTTGATAGTTAACATGTATACTCGTCAGGAAGGGCGGAGGGCGTTTTTGGTCCGTCTTGCGGCAAAGTCCAGGGGCAGGTTCCGGTCTTCTTATTTTTTCCCGTTGACGCAGCTGGAGCTGGTTTTTGACTCGCTCCATTCCGGGGATGAATTGTGTTATTTGACGGAGGCCCGTCTGGCTTATGTCTATCGGGACATGTACGCCGATATCCGAAAGAGCAGCGTGGCATGCTTCCTGGCCGAGGTGATGGGCCGTTGTATCAGCCAGGCAGAAGGCGCGCCTTGGTTCTACGATAGTTTGGCAGCTGCCTTGCGTGGTTTTGACGCGCGCCGCCAGGGCGTGTCCGATTTCCACTTGTTCTTTTTGCTGGCATTGGCCGGTTTCCTGGGGGTTTATCCCAGTGAAAGGAAGCGTGCGGAGGATGCCTATTTCGATTTGAGGGAGGGGGCTTTTGTCCCTGAACCGCCTTCGCACAGGGATTACCTGGATGCTTGCCAGGCAGACGATCTGGCGATGCTGATGGACGCGCGCCGGCAAAGTGCCGATGGCTTCCCCGAAGCGAATCTCTTTCCTTCTGGCCGGAGGCAGGCTTTGCTGCATGCATTGGCGGATTATTGCCGGATACATGCCGGTTTGGATCAAGGTTTCCGTACCTTGGATGTGCTGGAAGATGTTTTCCGTTAAGACTGGCAGCAGGCAAGGCAGGACTCTTCCCCTGCCGGGAGGAAGGATGGGAATCTTCCCGGCAGCCTATGGCGGGCTGTGCAGTCGAATCCGTTTGGAACTTCCTGTGTCCTGGGCAAGCGGGTCCGGACTGATTCCTAGTCTTGGGCGATGACTTGGAAAAGCTCGTCCAGATCAGGGGTCAGTATGATTTCCGTCCTGCGGTTCTTGGCGCGGTTCTCAGGGGTGTCGTTCGGCGAAAGAGGCACGTATTCGCTCCTTCCGCAGGCTGATACGCGGGACGGGTCTATGTTCTTGTTTTCCAAGAGCAAGCGGACAATGGAGGTGGCCCGTTTCGCGCTCAGGTCCCAATTGTCCTTGATATCGCCTTTGCCGTTGAGCGGAACGTTGTCCGTATGTCCTTCTACCATGATGCGGATATCCGGATTCTGCGCCATGACATTGCCTATCTCGTAAATGGCTTCCCGGCCTTGCGGGCTGACTGTCCAGCTTCCAGAGGCAAAGAGCAGTTTTTCATCCATTGATACGTATACTTTCCCTTCGCTCATGCGGACGGACAGGCCCTTGTCTTTGAATCCTAACAGGGCATTGCTTACCGCTTCTCGGAGCGAGTTGATCTGCTGGTCTTTTTTTTCCAGGATTTCCTGCAGTTCGGCCATCTTGGATGCTTGTGCATGCAGCTGGCTTTCCTTTTCTGCCAATTCGGCTTCTTTGATGCCGAGCTGTTCTATCAAAGCGTCTTTCCCGGATACGGAACTTTTGTATTCAGCATCTATTTGCTTGTAGTTCTCCTGCAGTTCGGCCAGATCGGAGGCCATCAGGATATAATTGCGCCGCAGGGTGTCCAGTTCGGTCTGGGTCTTGTCGAGCTGCTTTTGCAAGCGTTCGCCGCGCGCCTGGCTTTCAATTAATGATTCGCCGCAGCTTTGATTCTTTTTTTGCAGTTCCCGGTTCTCGGAAGAGCATGCCTCTTGCTTTTCCAGCAAGTCGTTGTATTTCTGGGACGAGACGCAGGAAAAGGTGCTGACGCCCATGCCGGCGATCAGGCAGAAGCCTATGATTCTTGCACTGTTTTTCATTTCGGGTGCGGGGTTGGTTGGTTTAAAAATCGAGTTCGATGCCGGAAGGGCAATGGTCGGAATGGATTGCGTCCGGCAGGATGAAAGCGTTTTTCAGGCAAGGGGCCAGGTTCTCGGTGACCATGAGGTAGTCGATTCGCCATCCCAGGTTCCTGGCTCTGGATCCTGCCCGGAAACTCCACCAAGTGTATTGGTCTCTGAGTCCAGGGTGCAGGTACCGGAAGCTGTCCGTGTAGCCCTTGGCAAGGAAGCCTGACATCCATTCCCTTTCTTCTGGCAGGAAACCGGAGTGGGTCGCGTTCCGGACCGGGTCATGGATATCGATGGCTTCATGGCAGATGTTGTAGTCTCCAGCCAGGACAAGGAAAGGCCGGTCCTTCCGGAGCTTTTCCACGTAATCTTGGAAATCGGACAGCCATTGCATCTTGAACGATTGGCGTTCATCCCCCGATGTGCCGGAAGGGTGGTAGACGCTGACAACGCTCAGTCTTCCGAAATCGGCGCGGATAAAGCGGCCTTCGTTGTCGTAGGAAGGGATGCCCATGCCTTTTTCTACCCGGTCAGGTTCCTTGCGGCATAACAGGGCTACACCGCTGTACCCTTTTTTTTGCGCTGAAAAGCAATAAGTATTGTATCCGGCGGCAGCTATGTCCAGCACAGGGATTTGATCCGGTTGCGCCTTGGTCTCCTGCAGGCAGACAATATCGGCTTTGCAAGATTGAAGCCATTCGACGAATCCTTTGCTGACGGCGGAACGGATTCCGTTGACATTGTATGTCATGATTTTTATCAGAGGCACTTTCCCTTGCTTTGGGGACAGGGGCATTGCCTCGGCGGCAGGCAGGAGCCGGCGCGTCTGGCAAAGGCTGTCCTAGGTTTCAAGACACAAAAGTATGAAATACATTTGAATTCCGGAAAAAGGAGTAATTTTGCAACCATGGTTTCCGGCCTGAAAGTGCAGAAACTTGTTTTTGAAATGTCATAATATTCGTAATCATGAAAATAGGTAAGGATACGATTGCCACATTGGAATACACTTTGCGTTATGACGGGCCGGAAGGCGATATCATTGAAGTCTATACGGAGGACGACCCGACCGAAGTGCTGGTAGGCCATGGGCTGTTGCTGGATATTCTGGAGAAGAATCTGTCGGGGCTGGAACCGGGCGACGGCTTCGATTTCCTGATCGACGAATCCCAAGGGTACGGCTCGTATGATGAAGGGAAAGTGGTGCAATTCCCGGAGGCGGAATTGATGACGGAGGTTCCCGAAAACGAGAGAGTCTCGTTGAAAGTGGGGGAGTTTGTCCCGGTCCAGGATCTGGAAGGGAAGCATTACGAGGCATTGGTTCTGGACAAGCAAGACGGTCTGGTGACATTGGATTTCAATGAACCTTTGGCGGGAGAGACCTTGCATTTCAGAGGGAAAGTACTGGAAGTCCGTCCGGCTTCGGAGGAAGATGTCCGGCTGGCCATGGACGAGTCATGATTTTCCTGGCGGATGATCTTCGGGAACAATGGCAGACGAAGGCGGGAGTCTGGCAGATGCTTGCGGGGATGGGTCGTGTGCGGCAGGAACCGGATTTGGAACCGGGGTCGGACTGGCGATTGCAGTGAGTCCTGTGCAAGCCTGGTAATGGATTAATATTTTATCATTATGCAAGAAATCGTTGACAATTCTTGGTATATGTGGGTGCTGGTGCTATTGTGCGTGCTGTTGGCCATAGTGGGAGGCCTTCTTCTTGTTCTGGTATGCCAAAGAAGAAGGAAGCCTCGCCCTTATTCTGATCCCGAATTCCAAAGGGTGGATGGCCTGGGGCCTGAGGTTGGTCGGGCGGCTGAGGCTGTGGAGACGGATGCCGCATCAGGCGGTTCCGATTCCATGCCGGAGAAGGCATGTCCTGTTTCTCCATTGACCAATTGGGACAGGGAGCGTGAGGAGGATGGATCCGGATTGATGCCGGAAGAAGAGGAGGAGGGAGGTGTGGAAGAGGCTGTTTTCAGCGGTTTTGTCCAGGAAGTCCCTTCGGATCCGGCTTCGGGCCAGGCGGATTCCGGCAAAGAATCAATCGCCGGGCCCGCCGGCGATCCGGTCTCGGTGTCTCGTCTGGATGCGAGCCATGCTTTGCTTCTTTTCAAGAGCCATGAGCTTCTGCTGACCTTGTCGGACGGTTTGAAGAAACTGGTGTCGGCAAAGACGGACGAGGCCCGGAAAGAGAAGATAGGGGAGATGCAGGCGGCTTTGAAACTCTTGGATGCCAAAGGAGAGTGGGAACAGTACAGGTCCTGCTTCGAATTGCTGTATCCTGGATTCTGGCCTCGAGTGGAAGCTGCCTCGAACGAGGAAATGACACCTTATGAATTGAGGTTGTGCGCATTGTTGTCATTGGGGATGGGGACGAAGGAAATAGCCGAACTTACCAACCGTTCTGTCCGGACTGTAGAGACTTCCATATACAAGATTCGCAAGAAATTAGGAATGGGGACAGAAGACAAGACTTCCGATTTCCTTCGCCGGTTCCTGGAAAAGTGACTATTGGGTCTGCTTGGTCTTCGCCAGCAGGCCGCAAGCGGCTTTTATGTCTTCTCCTCTGGATTTGCGTTGCGTGCAGATCAGCCCGTTGCGTTGAAGGCTTTGCTGGAAGCGGTCCGCTCTCTCTTGGCTGGTCCGGTGGAATGGTTTCCCGGGTACTTCGTGGCAGGCGATCAGATTGACCCTGCATTCGAGGCCGTGCAAGAGCCTTGCGGTAGCTTCCGCGTGGGCCGGACTGTCGTTGAGGTCTTTTATCAAGATGTATTCGAAGGAAAGCCGGCGTTGGCGGTTCCACGGATACTGCCGTAGCCGTTGGATGACTTTTTCTATCGGATAGGTCTTTTCCACAGGCATCAGGGCGGCTCGTTCCTGGCTGAAAGGGTCATGAAGGCTGATGGCCAGGTGGCACAGGCTTTCGTTCAGGAACCGTTCCAATCCGGGAAGGATGCCTACCGAAGAAAGAGTGATCCGGTAGGGGCTCCATGCGAATCCCCAGGGAGCAGTCATGATATCCAGGAACCTGAGGACATTCCCGGTGTTGTCCAAAGGTTCGCCCATGCCCATCACTACTATGTTGCTCAGTATTCCAGCTTGGGGCAGGCAGTAGAACTGGTTCAGTATTTCATGTTGCTGCAGATGGTGGTTGAATCCTTGGCCGCCGGTGGCGCAAAAAGCGCAGTTCATCCTGCATCCGGACTGGGAGGATACGCAAAGCGTGGCCCTGTCATGTTCAGGGATATAGACAGATTCTATGAATGCCTGCGTTTCTGCGCCTTTTTCCGGTGGAACCGGGCTGGAAAAGAGGTATTTCTCCGTACCGTCCTTTGAACGTTGGGATTGCAAGGGCTCTTGACATCCTATTTCAGCGGCTTGTGAAAGGCGTTCCCGGTTTTTCACAGAGATGTTGGTCATGGACTCTATGCCACGGACACGTTTCTTGTAAAGCCAATCTGCGATTTGCCTCGCTGTGAATCTTGGGAAGCCGAGTCTGGCGCAGAGTTCTTCCAGTTCGGGAAGAGTTTTCCCTATCAGGATTTCTTTTTTTTCCATGAATGAGTAGTTCTTTATGGCCGGGATGGAAGTCCGGATCCCTTGCCGGACGGTTGCAGTCCCGGGCAACCGCATCAAAATTGTCTGTAATAGTCAACTGCTTGAGCCGCAATGGATGCTGCATCAGGAAAAGCCTGCGGGCTGGTGCAAGACAATGCTGATTGCTAATCTGTTGCATTCTGATGCGGATGCCCTGGCTACAGGCGGCAATGGATGGTAAAATTAAGAAATTATCTACATTTGCGCCATGCTTGGCACGAAATCTGTAGAATGGATTCTGGCTCCGATGGATGGGGTGACGGATTACCCCTATCGGAACGCTTGGGTGGAGACATTTGGGGCGTATTCTACTATGAGATTGGCTGTCAGTCCGTTCGTGTCCTTGGTGCCGGGGGGGAGAATCCGGCTTTCGCATCTTCGGGATTTGTTTCCGGAAAACAACCGGATGTCAGTGGAACCGCAGTTCCTGGGAAACGAGGCAGGCTATTTCCTTCCTATGGCGGAAGCATTGCATGCCTTGGGGTATTCATCGATAGATTGGAATCTGGGTTGTCCTGTCCGGCATGTGGCCAGGAAGCAGCGAGGCAGTGGCTTGTTGCCGTACCCGGACAGGATTCGCTCTTTTTTGGAGTCGGTTTTGCCTTCTTCGCCTTTGGCCTTGTCTGTGAAACTCCGGCTCGGATATGCTTCCGGCGAGGAAATATATCCTGTATTGGATGTATTGAATTCATTCCCTTTGAGTTATGTGGCAATTCATCCTCGGACTGGCATCCAGCTTTACGGCGGCCGGGCGGATTGGGATGCCTTTGAGGCATTGTTGCCGAGATTGAGGCATCGGTGCGTTTATAGCGGCGATATCGACAGTGTGGCCAAGGCGGAAGCGTTCTGCGGACGCTTTCCGCGGATCGGTGCGATCATGCTGGGGAGGGGCGTGATTTCCAACCCGTTCTTGCCATGTTCTTTAAGTGGGTTCGATTTTGGGAAGGAAGAGGCGCGTTCCCTGTTTGCTGCTTTTGTCCAGGCACTGCTGTTTCATTATCAATCAGCCGGGCTGAGGGGCGATGCGCTTTTGCGGCGTCAGAAACTGTTCTGGGGCCAGTTCAGAGGAGAATATGTTCCGGAGGGGGCTTTCGGGCTGGTAAAGAGGTTGGATAACGTGGAGGGTTATGTCCGGTTATGCCGTCAGTGGTTCGGGCAATCCTGGGCCGGAGGCTGGCGGGAACAGGAGTGAACCGGGAGGGAATCCTCGGGAATCGGCATTGGCACCGCGTTAGTCCCTGTGCGTGTCATGCCTGGCTTGTTTTGCATGATCTGAAGAGTATTGTTGTGGATGGATGCGGCGGATGGAAATCACGTGTCCTCCAAGAAAAAAGGAATTATGGAAGAATTCAAGTTGCAACTGAAAAGGCCTTTGTGCGTTTTTGATTTGGAAACCACAGGTTTAAGATTGGGTGTCGATAGGATTGTCGAGATTGCCATTGTCAAAGTGTTTCCTGACGGGCATACGGAAGAGTTGTCGCATAGGCTGAATCCGGAAATCCCTATCCCGGCGGAATCGTCGGCTGTCCATCACATTCATGATGCCGATGTGGCAGGAGAGCCTACTTTCAAAGAATACGCGCCTGTCGTCCTGGGCTTCATCGGGAACAGTGACTTGGCTGGATTCAATTCCAACAAGTTCGATGTGCCGATGCTGGTGGAGGAATTCCTGCGGGTCGGATTGAAGTTCGAAATGAAAGGTCGCCGGATGGTCGATGTGCAGAATATTTTCCATAAGATGGAACCTCGGAACTTGGCGGCGGCAGTACGGTTTTATCTTGGCAGGGAATTGGAAGGCGCCCATGCCGCCATCAATGACACAAGGGCTACTTATGAGATACTGAAGGCGCAGGTCCAACGTTACGATCAGGTTCCTTACACGGATAAGAACGGGCAGGAAAGTTTCCCGGTAGTGAACAATGTGGAAGCTTTGGCGGAATTTTCTTGCGCGCACCGCTCTGCAGATTTGGCGGGTTTCATCTTGTACGATGACAAAGGGGAGGAGGTGTTTGGATTCGGAAAGCACAAAGGCAGGAAGGTGGCCGAAGTCCTGGCTAAGGAGCCTTCTTATTATGATTGGGTGCAGAAGTCTGAATTCCCTTTGTATACAAAGCAAGTACTGACGGATATCCGATTGAGGACCAAGTTCTCGAATAAGCCGGGCAGCCTTTTTGGATAGGCTGCCGAGGATTCTGGACCGCGGTGGCCGGGCAGCAGCAAGCGGTACGCGGCAGTACGGGATTGGTCCGGGGCGTTTCCCCTTTCCGGCAGGTTTCCGGTCAGGATGCGGAAGAGGGCGGTCCAAAAGCCGGCTTTCCAAAAGAGAATCCTCGATAGAATGTGTTCTACCGAGGATTCTTTGTCGGAAGACCTCTTTTCGGACCGCCCTCTTTTGCGCAAGCAGGATCCTTTTTCCTACAGCTTGACGAACTTTTTCTGAATCAGCCCGTCTTGCGTATGGATATTCAAGATGTAGGTGCCGGTTTCCAGATTCCCTGTCTCTATCTGTACCTTGTCTGAGAGACCTGTCTCGATTTCCTGCACCAGCTGCCCTTGAATGTTGAGGATTTGCAGTTTTTCCATTCTTGCGGGCGTGGTGATGTTGAGCACATCATGGACCGGGTTCGGGTTGATGACGGTCGCCTGAGCCAGCTCGTTCATCTCATTGGCGGACGGGGCTGTAGCGAAAACGGCGTTGATTGTCCTGTCTCCTGTCACGCGGAACTGGTAATAATCCCGGGTAGAGAGGATTTCGCCTTGCCCGTACCAGTAGTTGAAGACGTACCCGCTATCGGGAATCGCTCTCAGACTGGCGGTCGCCCTGTTCGGATAGCGTCCTGTGCCTGTTACCGTCCCTGCATTGGCCGGGGTGCAGATTACAGAGATGTCGAATAATTCCGGAATATCTTCACGGGTTTCCTGACGGACCGATTTGTAGTTGTCCGAATAGTTGACAGATACCATGTAAGAGGTAAATCCCCCTTCGATGGCGGTATCCATATAGCTGGTAACATCCGGGGCTATTGTGGAGTCAAGCAGGATGCCGTTTCTGAAAATATTATAGCTGAGAATCTCGTGCGTGTTCCCGGTGGGACGTTCCCAGCTGATCCAGGCGGTATCCATGCGGAAGTCTTCTACTATCAGGTTCTGGACCGGGGCGTCGTACCGCATTTCGTCCACCGCTCTGATGGCGGCAGCTGCATTGATGGTGCCGGCCAGAGGCGAGAAGTAGGCTCTGTTGGCGTTGCGGAATTCGCTCGTGTTCTGCAAGATGTCCTTGATTTCGCCCACCGTCAAATCCGGGTTCCTTGAAAGCATCAGGGCGCAAAGGCTGCTGACTACGGGGGCAGCCATGGATGTGCCTGTCATCACATCGTAGTGTACGTCGTCGAACTGGTTGTCCTGGTGGTACAAGCGGAGGTACTGGGATTTGCAGAACGTAGTGCTGAAGATGCCGACGCGGCCGTTCGAACTCGTTCCATATCCCCCTGGCGCTGTGATGCTTACCCAGGTTCCGTAATTGGAGAAAGAGGATTTTCCGCCGCTTTCGTCCACCGATCCCACGCTGATCACGTACTCGGACATGGCCGGCGCCTGCGGTTCGGATGAATTGTCGTTGCCGGCTGCAGCGACTACCACAATCCCGTTTTCATAGCAGGACTTCAGCAATTCCGTTTCCGTGGCGGAGTTGTATCCGCCTCCCCAGGAGCAATTGATGACACGGGCCCCTTCTTGCACGGCCCAGCGGATGCCGCCGTATCCATTGTAGACAGAGTTCGAGTATTGAGGCAGATGCGCGGCTACGCCTAACAGGGTCACGCCGGAAGCCAAGGATGCGATGCCTTCGCCATTGTCGTTGGCGGCTCCTACCACGCCGGCGCAGTGCGTGCCATGCGACCATGTATATGCCGGGCAGGGGTCGTAATTCGGGTCTTCACTGTACAGTGTCTCGCAAGTCTGGTCCTGGTTTACGGAACTTGGAGGTGCGGAATTCCCTTCAACGCCGGTACCGGCGTTGTATTGGCGCTCGGAGGGAATATTGAGTTCCGGATGCTCGCCCCAGATGGATCCGTCTACCACTGCGGCAATGATGTCCGGGTCTCCTTGTTGCAGTTCCCATGCGCCTTCAGCATCGATCATGTCCAGGTACCATTGGTAATGTATGCCGTCGATGGGCTGGTAATAAGGGTCGGTCGGCGATGCTTTCGCTTCATCGTCTTTTGCGTTTTCCGGGTAAGTCCCGTACAGTTCGTAAATGGGGACTTTTTCCACGTACTCTACATTCGGGTCGTTTTCCAAAGTCCGGATGAGCTTGTCTATTTGATCGGTGCTGTCAAACCGGATTTGGAATGTCTTGTCCAGGACCGGATTGTCCAGCAGGCTCATGGACTGCGCTTCCTGATGGAGTCCGAACTTGTCGTTCTTGGCCTTTGTGATTCTAAGGCCCAAGGAGGACAAGGGGACTACGTCCCGGTTGAAGCTTTTCGCACTGATTTTTGCGCTCTCCTTGAATTTGACATACAGGGCGTTGTCCATGTACTGCTGGGCATCGGCGATGCATGTCCCCAGCAGTACGCTCAAGCCTGCGAGCGAGAGTCTTTTGAATGTGTTCATGAAGATGTGTGTTTTTTTTTTACTTATTCCGTTTGCAAGACAGATTCTGCTGTTCGGATTCTCAGATTAGCATTTTTGCCGCTTTCCCAAGGGCTTCCGTCAACCGATTGATTTCTTCCAAGGTGTTGTAGATGGCAAAACTGCAGCGCACCGTTCCTTGGATGCCCAGGAACCGCATCAAGGGCTGGGCGCAATGATGCCCGGTCCTGACCGCCACGCCCATTTGATCCAATATCAGTCCTACATCATAATGGTAGGCATCCCGGATATTGAAAGAAATGACACCCGCCCTGTCTTTCCCATCCCCGTAAATCTCCATCCCCTTGATTCCTTCGAGGCGGTCTAGGGCATACCGGCACAGGTTCTCCTCGTGTTCCTGGATGGAGTCGAAACCGATGGCCTTTATATATTGCAAGGCTGTCTTCAAGGCAATGGCTTCGGCAATGGGCGGAGTCCCTGCTTCGAACTTGAACGGCAGCGCGGCAAACGTGGTCCTTTCAACAGAAACATCCTCGATCATTTCTCCTCCGAACTGATAAGGGGGAAGTTTCTCCAGCCAGGCGTTTTTGCCGCAAAGTACGCCTATGCCCGTCGGGCCGTATGCCTTGTGTCCGGACCAGCAGTAAAAATCGGCATCCAGTTCATTGACCGATACCGGGAGATGGGCGATAGCTTGGGCTCCGTCGACCAGGACAGCGGTGCCGTGACGATGGGCTTCCTCGATTATATCCTTGATCGGATTGACTTTCCCAATCACATTGGAGACATGCGGCAAGGCCAGGATTCTGGGCGATTCCTGCAGGCTCCGGTACAGGATTTCCAGGTCGATGCTGCCGTCTGGCAGCAGGGGGACTGCCTCGAAGCTTGCTTGCGTCCGCAGGCAGGCTTGCTGCCACGGGACGAAGTTGGAATGGTGGTCGGCAACGGTGACAAGCACTTTGTCTCCTTTCCGGAGCAATGCGGAAAAGCAGCTGGCTACCAAGTTGACTGATTCCGTGGTCCCTTTGGTGAAAAGGACGGTGTAGCCTGTGCCAGCTCCCATGAATTCCGCCGCATACGAACGGCTGTCCTCGTAGGCCGCAGTGGCTTCCTGGCTCAGATGATGCACTCCCCGGTGGATGTTGCTGTTCAGGCTCGCGTAGAACTGCTGCAGCTCGTCTGTCACTGCCTTTGGTTTCTGGGTCGTGGCAGCGTTGTCAAGATATACCAACGGATATCCGTTCACATTCCGGGCAAGAATCGCGAAATCCTGCCTGACGAGATCGATATTCATACTCTGTTGCGTTCTCATTGCCATAAGGCCTGGTGCCGGGCAGCCTCTTGCCTCGGCTTGGTCCCGAAAAAACAGGACGCCAAATATACACAATTCTGCAAAATCAAAGGTGATATTGGAATAGTTTGGTTACTTTTGCTGCTGCAATATGAATCCGAGTGACTTGCTTTGATGGAAAAAGGCAAATCCGGCAAACTTAGATTGAAAGATGAAGAACAAGTATTCTGATCTGATTGGGCAGACATTCGAGTTTCCGCAAGACGAATTCAAGGTGGTCGATGCGGAACTCTATTTCAACGATGTGCCGTTGATGGACATTATCAAGCAGTACGGCACACCTTTGAAGATTACCTATCTGCCTAAGATTTCATCGCAGATCCAAAGGGCCAAGAGGCTTTTCAATGTGGCGATGGCCAAGGTGGATTACCAAGGCGATTACAATTATTGCTATTGCACCAAAAGCTCTCAGTTCGAGTTCGTGCTGGAGGAGGTGCTGAAAAACGATGTGCATATAGAAACCTCGTCGGCCTTCGATATCAATCTGATTTTCGAGCTGTATGCGCAAGGCTTGGTGGACAAGGGACATTATATAATATGCAACGGTTTCAAGCGTCCTCAGTATATCGAGAACATCGCGGAATTGGTGAAGCAGGGGTTTTCCAAGACAACGCCGATATTGGACAACAAAGAGGAGATAGATTATCTGGACAAATGCATCGAAAAGGATTGCTTTGTCGGGATCAGGATCGCGTCCGAAGAGGAGCCTCAGTTCGATTTTTATACTTCCCGCTTGGGGATCCGTTACGATGAAATTGTGGAATTTTACAAGCAGAAGATAGCAAAGAACAAGAAGTTCAGCTTGAAAATGCTCCATTTCTTCATTAATACAGGTATCAAGGATTCTTCTTACTATTGGAACGAATTGGCCAAGAATGTCAGTCTGTACTGCGAGCTGAAGAAAATCTGCCCTTCTTTGCAAGGCATCAATATCGGAGGCGGCTTCCCTATCAAGAACAGGCTGGATTTCGATTATGATTACGAGTATATGGCTGAGGAGATTGTGGCCCAGATCAAGAACATATGCGGCCAGCATGGAATCCCGGACCCGGACATTTTCACGGAGTTCGGGTCGTTCACTGTAGGGGAAAGCGGCGCGGCTTTGTATTCCATAGTCAATCAGAAACAGCAGAACGACAGGGAACGATGGTATATGATTGACAGTTCTTTCATGACTACCTTGCCGGATACATGGGGAATCAACCAGCGTTACATCCTGATGGCTGTCAATAACTGGGATCATGAATACCAGCGGGTGTTCCTGGGTGGGCTGACGTGCGACAGCCAGGATTACTATAACAGCGAAGCTCATTCCAATGCCATCTTCCTTCCCAAGCTGGAAGATGGCGAACCCTTGTACATAGGTTTTTTCCATACAGGAGCCTACCAGGAAGCTTTGGCCGGGTACGGAGGCATACAGCATTGCCTGATTCCTGCACCCAAGCATATCATTATCGATCTGGATGAAGATGGGGAGTATACTACCAAGCTGTTTGCCAAAGAGCAAAGCTATAAGTCCATGCTGAAGACACTGGGATATTAGCAACCCTCTTCCTGTCCCGCGCTCTGGCCGGGCGCCATGATTGGCCGGTGCGCTCCCGCATCCGGCGACGCGGAATCCGGCGGGTTCCAGCGGGCGTGCAGCCTGCTGTGCTACTGCAAGGAACCTGCCGGATTCCGCTGGCTGGCGCAAAAAGCGGCCGAAACAGGAACCATGCCTTTATTATATCGTAATAAGTTATATCTTTGCCGCTCGCGCAAAAGACGAAGAGATGAACAAGAATTACTATGCGGTCGTCATGGCCGGGGGCGTGGGCACGCGGTTCTGGCCGATGAGCACTTCTGCTTGCCCCAAGCAATTCATCGATGTGATGGGGACTGGCCGGACGATGATACAGCAGACTGTGGACCGTTTCCGGGATTTCTGTCCAGTAGAGAACATTTTTGTGGTTACGGGAGCGGTATACCGTGATTTGGTTCTCCAGCAGTTGCCGGAGTTGAGGGCGGACAGGGTGTTGTGCGAACCCCATCGGAAGAATACCGCGCCATGCATCGCTTATGCCAATTACCGGATCAATGCCTTGAACCCGGATGCGACCGTGGTCGTGGCGCCTGCCGATCATGTGGTCCTCAAGCAGGACGTGTTCAATACTGTCATCCATGAAGCTGCCGATGCCGCCGCTGCCCATGACTGGTTGATCACCTTGGGCATCAAGCCGTCCTATCCTAATACGGGTTATGGTTATATCCAGTTCGACCCGGACGAGGTTTGCGCCAGGAACACAGCCATCAAGAAAGTGAAGCTGTTTACCGAAAAGCCCCAGATAGAGATGGCGCGGACGTTTGTCCAAAGCGGCGAATTCCTGTGGAACGCGGGTATCTTCATCTGGTCCTTGAAGAGTTCCATGCAGTCGTTCAAGGAATATCTGCCCGAAGTGGACGAGTTGTTTGCCGGAGGCGTGAGGATGTATGGCACGTCCTTGGAGAAGGATTACATAGAGAAAGTGTATCTGGTCTGCAAGAACATTTCCATAGACTATGGCGTGATGGAAAAGGCCAAGAACGTGTATGTCATGGAAGCGGATTTCGGATGGAGCGATGTGGGCACGTGGGGAGCTTTGCACGAATTGCGCCCCAAGGACAAGAATCATAATTCGATTGCAGGGAGGAACGTGATGACATACGACACGCGGGGGTGTATCGTGGACGTGCCTGGAGACAAATTGGTCGTTTTGCAGGGGCTGGAAGATTTCATAGTGGTGGAACACAACGGCAGCCTGCTGGTATGCCGTAAGGACCAGGAACAAATGATCCGGCAAATAGTGAACGACATATCGGCTGAAAAGGGGGAAAAGTACGTGTGATGGCATCGGCTTCGCTGGATGCCGGCAGATGCCCGGAGGGCTGAAAACAGGAAACATAAACAAACAGACAGACAATATGAAAAAGAATCTGCTTGCCGTGTGCGCGGCTTTATGCGCACTCTTTCCGTTCAAGCTGAAGGCGGACGAGGGCATGTGGCTGCCCGTCTTGATCCAGAAGCTCAATATCGACGAGATGCACGAGTTGGGTTTGCAGCTTTCGGCCGACGATATCTACAATATCAATCACTCATCCCTGAAAGATGCCATCGTGCAATTCGGGAACGGTTGCACAGGGGAAATCGTGTCTCCGGAAGGGCTGCTGTTCACCAACCATCATTGCGGTTACGGCCAGATCCAGTCTCATAGCACGGTGGAGCATGATTATTTGACCAATGGTTTCTGGGCGATGTCCAAGGCGGAAGAGTTGCCCTGCCCGGGACTTACGGTGAAATTCCTGGTACGTATGGAGGATGTCAGCCAGAAGGTCTTGGGTCGTCTCGATGAGGGAATGTCCGAGTCGGAACGCGAAGAGGCTATCGATGCCGTCCGCAAGGAACTGGTAGAGGAAGCCAGCGAAGGCGGCCGGTACTTGGTCCACATGAAGAGTTATTTCGCGGGCAACGAGTTCTACCTGCTGGTCTACGAAGAATACAAGGATGTCCGTCTGGTCGGCGCTCCTCCCAGCTCCATAGGGAAATACGGGTCGGATGCAGACAACTGGATGTGGCCGCGCCATACTTGCGATTTCTCCGTGTTCCGTGTCTACATGTCCCCGGACGGGAAACCTGCCGGATACAGTGAAGAGAACGTGCCATTGAAACCTAAGCATTACCTGCCGGTTTCGATTGCTGGCGTGCAGCAGGACGATTATGCGATGATCATGGGGTATCCCGGTTCCACCGAGAGGTTCCTGCCGTCCTGGGGGGTGGAAGAAATCATAGACTATACGGCTCCGGCAGTGGTCAAGACCCGTCAGGCCAAGCTTGATGTCTTGGACAAGCACATGGATGCCGATCCTGAAGTACGCATCAAGTACGCATCCATTTATGCGTCCATTGCCAACTACTGGAAGTACTACATAGGGCAAGGCAAACAGTTGAAGCGTAACAAGGTGGTGGAAAAGAAACAGGAAATAGAGCGGGATTTCGCGGCATGGGCTGCCGGCAAGCCGGAATATGCCGGTGTGCTGGAGAACCTGGAGGAAGCCTACTCCGTGCTGACTCCGGTGACGGCCACTTTGAACACTTATCTGAGGGAAGCCATCCTTGGGCCGCAGGTCTTTGCGTACGCTACCTATCTGGTCGCCTTGGAGTCCGCCATGGAAAGAGGGGATGCCGGGCAAGTCTCCAATATCTCCAGCACCCTTTCGGGCAAGCTGGCCGGGATGTACAAGGATTACGACTGGAATGTGAACAAAGACATGATTTCAGTTTTGCTTCGTCTTTACTATGAAGACATAGATGCTGGCTGCCAGCCGGCATCTTTCCGGAAAATGGTCGCCAAGAAGAAAGGCGATTTCGATGCTATCGCCTTGCATATCATGGAGAATACCGTATTAGCCGATAGCTCCGTCCTGGCCGCGTTCCTGGCAAAGCCTGACTTGAAGAAGCTGCAGAAGGATCCGGCCTACTCGTTGGTCAAGTCTGTGCTGGCGGAGGCCCGGATTCTGTCCAAGGATCCTGAAATCGTGGCCGCTGGCGATCAGTTGACCAGGAACATGCGTCTTTTTGTACAAGGAATCAGGGAGATGAACTCCGGAAAGGCTTATGCTCCGGATGCTAATCTGACAATGCGTGTCTCTTACGGCCAAGTGAAAGATTACAAACCGGCGGATGCTGTCCATTACGATTTTGCCACCACGATTGACGGGGTGATGGAAAAAGAGGACCCGGCCAACCCGGATTTCATCGTGCCGGAAGGACTCAAAGAACTTTATCACAGGAAAGATTACGGCCAGTACGGAGACAGTACCTTGGTAACATGCTTCCTGACTACTAATGATATTACCGGCGGCAATTCAGGCAGCCCGGTCATCAATGCCAATGGCGAACTGATAGGCCTGGCTTTTGATGGCAACTGGGAAGCCATGAGCGGGGATATTTATTACGAGCCGATGTTGCAGCGCACCATCGTGGTGGATGCACGTTATGTCTTGTTCATCATCGACAAATATGCCGGTGCCCGGAACCTGATTGACGAGCTTACCATCGTGACCGACCGGCATCCGGTGGCAGAGGAACCTGCTCCCGAGGAGGCCGTCGGGATGCAGGCAGAATAAGTAAAAAACATTAAATAGTTTGAAAAGTCCGAAAGAGGCCGGGAAGCTCCTATGTCCGCCTTGCTTCGGAAACAGGACAGAACCGGGGGCGGGCAAGGTACAGGCTTGCCTGTCCCTGAAAATGGAAAATCATGAACGAGCAGAAAAACGAAACGCCGGTCATGTCCGGGGAAACGGAACCGGATGTGAAAACCAGTCTCTCCGGAGCGGGAGAGGAAACCGGGAATGCGGCTCCTTTGGAAAAGGAGGAGAAAGTGAATCTGAACCAACTGGAGCAGATTGCCGCTCAACAGAGGGAAGAAGCGGCCGAGGTTGAAGAAGAGAAGGCGGCAGAGGAATCCCATGCGGACACTTTGCCCGTGGAAGGGAGCGGGAAGCCGAGAGAACTGAGCGAAGAAGAAGTCCGGGAGCTGTCCCGTCTGGATCGGGAGCAGATAGTGGAAAAGCTGGAACAGTTGCTTGCCCACTCCGAGCTGGAGGGATCCAAGAACCTCGTGGCTTTGTTGCGCCTCAAATACAAGGAAAAGACCGGGGAAGTCAAGAAAACGGCCTTGGACAAATTCTTGGCAGAGGGCGGCAACAAGGTGGATTTCAGGTTTTCCGATGCGTTGGAGGAGCGTTTTTTGTCTGTGAGCCAGAAGATAAGGGAGTATCATCAGCGCAAGCGCGAGGAGCTGGAGAATCTGATGGCGGAGAATCTGCAAAAGAAACAGGCGTTGCTGGAAGAACTCAAGAAACTGATCGAGGAAGACAGGCCGCTCAAGCAGACCTATGATGATTTTACCAGACTGACCGAAACCTGGCGTGAAATCAAGCCGATTGCGCGGGCAGAATCGAACAATCTCTGGCAGAATTACCATTTCCTGGTGGAGAAGTTCTTTGACAAGGTTCGGATTAATAATGAATTGCGGGAACTGGATTATAAAAAGAACCTGGAAGAGAAGCTGCAATTGTGCGAAAAGGCTGAGAATCTGCTGCTGGAGGAGTCCATAAGCAAGGCTTCCAAGGAATTGCATGAGCTGCACGACCGTTGGAAGGAAATAGGTCCCGTGGTGGCCGAGAAGAAGGATGAAATCTGGGAAAGGTTCAAGGCTGCTTCGGATGCCATTTCGCAGAAGCGCAAGGATTACTACGATAGGATGCAGGCTGAGTTGGAACAGAACTTGTTGGCAAAGAAAGCGTTGTGCGAGAAAGCGGAAGCCTTGCTGGCCGAATGCCGTGGCACGGCCAAAGACTGGAACGCAGGCACCGACCAGGTGGAAGAGCTGATGAAGTTGTGGAAGAGCGTAGGACGGGCTCCTCGAGCCGATAATGATGCTGTATGGGAACGTTTCCGCGGCAGCTTGAATACTTTCTTCGAGACCAAGAAAGAGTTTTACCGGAAAATGCGGGACGAGCAGGCCGACAACTTCAATCAGAAAGTGGATTTGTGCGCTCAAGCTGAGAATATCGCCCAGCAGCGCACGGATTTCAAAGCGGCTACGGCGGATTTGCTCAAGCTGCAGCAGCAATGGAAGGAAATAGGCCCTGTGCCTTACCGTCTCTCCGACAAGATATGGAAACGTTTCCGGGCTGCCTGCGACGAGTTCTTCCAGAAGAAGTCTGCATATTACGATTCCATGAGGGCGTCGGAATCAGCCAATCTGGCAGCCAAGGAGAACCTGGTGCAGGAAGCGAAGAATCTGTCGGTGGATAGCAGGGACGCTTTGCTCGCCGCCGTCAAGGAACTGCAGCGCAAGTGGACGGAAATAGGGCATGTGCCCATGAAGGAGAAAGATCGGGTGTATGTCGATTTCCGTGCTGCTATCGATGAAAAATTCAAACATTTCGGATCTTACCGGCATGAAGGCCGGGGGCGGGATTTTTCTGATATACAGACACCGGAAGATGCTGCGAAGATGAGCGGCAGGGAAGTTTCAGCCTTGAGTAACCGCATTGCCAAGCTGAAGGCTGATATCGCTTTATGGGAGAACAATATGGGATTCATATCCTCAGCCAAGAGCTCGAATGTGCTGAGGTTGGAGTTTGAAAGGAAGATTCAGTCGGCCAAGCAGGACTTGGCCTTGCTGGAAGCCAAGTTGAAGATGGCCAAGGATTCCCAGAAGCCCGGGGCCGATGTCCGGGAGGGGAAGGACAATGCTTCAGGTGTGGTTTCCGGGCCGGCGGCTCCGGATGGCGTCGAAGAGGAAAAACAGTGAGAATAGACATCATCACCCTTTTTCCGGAAATGTTTGCGGGATTCCTGGAGTACTCCATCCCGCAGCGGGCCCGGAAAAAGGGTTTATTGGAATTGGAACTGCATAATCTCAGGGATTACAGTGCCAATAGGTACAAGTCGGTGGATGATTACCCCTACGGAGGGGGTGCGGGCATGGTCATGTCCATAGAGCCGATAGATCGTTGCATCTCGGCGTTGAAGGCGGAAAGGCCGTATGATGAAGTGATTTTCACTTCCCCCGATGCCCGGGTGTTGGATCAGCCTATGGCTAATGGTTTGTCCATGTGCAAGAATATCATCATTCTTTGCGGGCATTACAAAGGAGTGGACGAACGGGTAAGGGAACATCTGGTCACGATGGAGATTTCGATAGGGGATTACGTGCTCTCGGGCGGAGAACTGGCCGCTGCTGTCATTGCGGACGCTGTCATCCGTCTAGTCCCCGGCGTGCTGGGCGATGAGACTTCGGCTTTGAGCGATTCGTTCCAGGACGGGCTGCTGTCTCCGCCGGTCTATACCCGTCCCCCTGAATATAAAGGGTGGAAAGTCCCTGATGTCTTGCTGGGCGGGAATGACCGCCTGAAGGCGGAGTGGCGGTACGAGAAAGCGGTGGAGCGGACACGGGAGAGAAGACCCTCCTTGCTGGAGGGCCAGGATGCCTCTCGTCAGTGACCGCGGAGCTTCCGCAGGCACTCCCTGCAGAAGGAGGATCTCAGCCGCGGGGCGGCAGCCGGAAGATGAAGGACGGCCGGGCTTGCGGCTTTTGCGCAGCATGAAGACGTTGCATAAAGGAATACGAGCGATGAATGCATTCAAGGCGTACGATATCCGTGGCGTGTACGGCCAGGATTTCAATCAGGAAGATGTTTATAAAATAGGTTTTTTCCTTCCGGAACTGCTGGGGACTAAGAAAGTGCTGATAGGAAGGGATGTGAGATTATCCTCGCCCGAGATCCATGCGAGCCTGTGCAAGGGCGTGGAAGACGCTGGCGCGGATGCTTATGATCTGGGCATTTGCACTACGCCGATGGTCTACTGGGCTACGGTGCAATATGGCTTTGATGCATCCGTGATGATTACGGCTTCGCATAATCCAAAGGAATATAACGGTCTGAAAATATCCAAGACCGATGCCGTGCCGGTGGGGTACGACACGGGGTTGAGCGAGCTTGAACGCTGGCTGCGGGAGAGGGTGCTTGTGCCAGCAGGGCGCAAAGGGAAGACCGTGGCTTTCGACAAGAAAGCCGACTATCTCCGATTCCAGAGGCAATGGGTGTCCGGGGATATGGATTACTTGAAAGTGGCGATGGATTGCAGCAATGGCATGGCCTCGGTTTTCGTGCATGACCTTTATGGCAGTAAGCCGGTGTATCTTTATGATACGCTGGACGGGACTTTCCCGCATCATGAAGCCAATCCTTTGGACCCGGCCAATACGGAAGATATCCGGAATCTGGTCCGGGAGACAAAAGCGGATATAGGCGTGATTTTTGACGGGGATGCCGACCGGGTCATGTTCGTTGACGAAAAGTCGCGTTTCATATCTCCGGATTTGATGATTGCGGTGCTGGGAAATTATTTCTTGAAAGAAAAGGGATTGCGGGGGCCGGTGCTTCAGGACATCAGGACTTCGAAATCCGTGCGGGTCTATGTGGAGGAACTAGGGGGCGACATGGCGATGTGGAAGGTAGGGAGGGCATACGCAGCCATGAAGCTACGGGAAATAGACGGGATATACGGAGGCGAGTTGGCCGGCCATTATTATTTCCGGGATTTCAATTATTCGGATTCCGGCCTGATGGCCTGTAGCTTGCTATTGGGGATTTTCGGCCGTTTCAAGCAGGCAGGGATGCGGGTTTCGGAAATAATGGACGGAATCGCCCTCTATGCCAATTCAGGGGAGGTGAATTTCCGCATTGAAGACAAAAAGGCGGCCATGGAGCGTTTACGCCGGCATTTTGCAGCCCAGGAATCCCCTGCGGCTTTTTATGATTTCGATGGATACCGCATAGAGTTTGCCCATTGGTGGTTCAACGTGCGGCCTTCCAATACGGAACCCTATCTCCGCTTGATCATGGAAGCGGATACGCAGTCTCTTTTGGATGTGAAATTGGCCGAAGCCAGGGACCTGATAATGGGCGGGAATGCGTGAGCCTTGTTCTGTGAATCAGGGACGGACAGGCAAACAGGACGTGTATCGGGCTTTTCGCGTGCCATGTGCCGCATTCGTATGGTTTGCTCCGTGCTGTCTGGGACTTTCCTGTTCCGTTCATCCGATGTCCGGTTCTGCAGCCTGATTCGAGGATCCAGCCATGAGGATGGGTCCTTGAGCGGAGGAGAGCCGTTGGCAGTATTGTTTCGTATTAAAAGTTGTGGCGATGCCTCGTTTGAAGTCGGAAATAAAGATAAAGAACAAGAAGGCTGAATATCAGTTTTTCCTGATAGACCGTTATACCGCGGGGCTGGTATTGACAGGGAGCGAGATAAAGTCTGTCAGGGAGGGAAAAGCCAGCATCAATGAGTCGTTTTGCGTTTTCTTGCAGAATGAGCTGTTCATAAAGAACATGTATATAGCCGAATACACCCATGGTTCGGCATTCAACCATCAGCCGCGCCGGGACAGGAAGCTTTTGCTTACCCGGCGCGAATTGCGTCGCTTGCAGGATAAGGTGAAGGAAAAAGGCTTGACTATCATTCCAGTCCTTCTGTTCATCGATGACAAAGGGAGAGCCAAGCTCGAGATTGCTTTGGCAAAGGGGAAAAAGTTGTATGACAAGCGAGAAGCGCTCAAAGAGAAAGATTTGAAACGGCAGATGCAAAGCCGTTATGCCGGTTAGGCTTCGCCGGACTTCCCTGTCTCGGTCCTGTCCAAGCGGGAAGGGGCGGCTCGTGGCCTTGCCGGGGTCGGGGCTTCCTTTCGATCCTGTACCGTGTCTCGGAATGTCTGCTGCCATTCTTGCTTGCGCTATGGCGAGGCGCATCCTGTCTTGGAATCGAGCCTGGTACCTTGGAATATTTGTCTTGTATTGCCTGTGCGGCACGCCTTGCCTGTCGCGGCATTTTCAACGGGGAGAGGGCATGTCCGGGCGAAAGCCGTGGAAAGCCTGAAGCGCTTCCCGGCGGAAAACAGGTCTTCGGGTTCCGGTTTCCTGGAAATACGCCGTTTCGAGATTATCCCGAATCGGTCATCAGACTTTGGGGAGATTGCCCGCTTGTGTCATGCAGCATGCTTCTCGGCTAGCCGAAGGCGTGGCGGGCCACATCGAGGCGTAGCGAGAAACAGGACGCGGACAGAAGCGGGCAAGATGCCCGGAAGCCTCGTTTCCCCAATCAGAAACGGACACGGCGTGTCTAAGACCGATTCGGGTTTAACCGGCAATCGCGCCAGGTAGTGAATGATGGAACCGGGACATGCCTTTTTGGCAGGAACCGGGAAATTCTGGCAGGGAAAGAGAAGGCGTGATGCCGGGTTGTACCAAGGCATGGAATTTGTTATTTTTGCATGATCCAGGCTTTTTATTTGGATATTATGGAGGCAAATACATCGGAAACTTTGAAAACCATATTGAAATACAGCACGGAAGAGGCTATGCGCATAGGGAACGACTATGTGGGGGTGGAACATGTGCTGCTGGGAATGTTGCGGCAGGGCGAGAACAAAGCTGTCGGGATTCTGAACAGCCTGGGAGTGGATGCGCGCTTGCTTCGTCAGAAAATAGAAGAAGCTGTACGCCCTGTTCAGCGGGATTTTTCCCAAGCGGAGGACAAGGATCGCCATTTGCCGGTCAATGCGCAGCTGGACCGGATGCTTCGGCTGATGCAGGTGGAATGTTTCCGCCTGAAACAGGATCAGGTGGAGCCGGAACATGCATTGCTGGCTATCCTGAAAAACGAGGCCAGCCTGGCGGGCAGTATCCTGAATGCGGCAGGGGTCACGTACGATAATGTGAATGCATGCGTTCAGACATCCGTGGCGGCTTCGTCCCGGCCTTCTCCCTCTGATATGGAGGAAGGCATCGGGATGCATGAATACGGGGAGGATGAGGAAAAGCCGAGAAGCGGCAGCAATCCCGCGGGAACGGACACGATGAAGGCGGCCGGGGCCAAAAGCGACACCCCTGTGCTTGATAATTTCGGACGGGATCTGACCAAGGCGGCCCGAAGCCAGCTGCTCGACCCTGTGGTGGGCCGTGACAAGGAATTGGATCGGATAATCCAGATTTTGTGCAGGCGGAAAAAGAATAACCCTATCCTGATAGGCGATCCCGGCGTGGGGAAATCGGCTATTGCGGAAGGCCTGGCGCAGCGGATTGCCGGCAAGAAAGTCCCCCGTTTGCTGAAGGACAAGCGGATAATGACCCTTGACATCGCTTCGGTGGTGGCCGGGACCAAGTACAGGGGCCAGTTCGAGGAGAGGATGAAAGCCATTATCAATGAATTGCAGAAGCATCCGGAAGTCATTGTGTTCATTGACGAAATCCATACGATTGTGGGTGCAGGGAATACGGCGGGCGCTTTGGATGCTTCCAATATGTTCAAGCCGGCCTTGGCTCGCGGGGAAATCCAATGCATAGGGGCGACCACGTTGGACGAGTACCGCCAGAGCATAGAAAAGGACGGGGCTTTGGAGCGGCGTTTCCAGAAAGTGCTGGTGGAGGCGACTTCTCCGGAAGAGACTTTGGAAATCTTGCACAACATACGGGGCAAGTACGAGGATCATCATCTGGTCAGGTATGCCGACCAGGCATTGAAAGCCTGCGTGGAGCTGACCTCGCGGTACATCACCGACCGGGTCCTGCCGGACAAGGCTATCGATGCCATGGACGAGGCCGGTGCCAAAGTGCATCTTCGCCAGAGCGACGTGCCGCAGCAAATCTTGGATCTGGAGGCCAGGACGGAAGCGACCAAGAAAGAAATGATGGAGGCCATCCGCCGGCAGGAGTTTGAGAAAGCGGCTCGGCTCCGGGATGAGATGGGCGGGATGAAAGACGATTTGGAACAGGCGAACCGGGAGTGGCAGGATCGGAATGACGCGAACCGCCCGGAAGTGCAGGAAGAAGATATAACCGAGGTGGTCTCGATGATGTCGGGCGTGCCTTTGCAGAAAGTCGCTCAGGACGAGAGGGCCCAGCTGTTGCGTATGGAAGATGTGCTCAAATCCCAGGTGATCGGGCAGGATGAAGCCATCCATCAGCTGGTCAGGGCTATCCGTAGGAACAGGACAGGCCTCAAGGATCCTTCAAGGCCAATAGGGAGTTTCATATTCCTCGGTCCGACCGGAGTCGGCAAGACTTATCTGACAAAAAGCCTTGCCCGTTACATGTTCGATTCCGATTCGGCCATGATCCGGATCGACATGAGCGAGTACATGGAAAAGTTCGATGTCTCGCGTCTGATAGGGTCGCCTCCGGGTTATGTGGGATATGAGGATGGAGGTCAGTTGACGGAAAAGGTTCGCCGCAAGCCATATTCGATAGTGCTGTTCGACGAAGTGGAGAAAGCGCATCCCGATATCTTCAATCTGTTGCTCCAAGTCCTGGATGAAGGCCAGTTGACCGATGGCTTGGGCCGCAAGGTGGATTTCAAGAACACGATTATCATCATGACATCCAATCTGGGTTCGCGTCAATTGCGCGAATTCGGGAACGGGGTAGGCTTTCAGACCGCGGCAAGGGATGCGTCGAGGGAATTCATGGCTCGGAGCATCATTGATAATGCGCTGAAGAAGCATTTCGCTCCTGAATTCCTGAACCGGGTGGACGATATCGTGGTATTCAACAATCTCGGGAAGGATGATATCTTCCGGATCATAGATATCGAATTGCGGAAGCTGGAAGAACGTCTGGCAAAGCTTGGCATCGGGCTGGAAGTGACCGATGCTGCCAAAACGTTCCTGATGGAGAAAGGCTGGGATCCCGACCTGGGGGCCCGCCCGTTGCGCCGCAGCATAGAGCATTACATAGAGGACGAGCTTGCCGAAAGACTGGTACGCGAGGAATTGGGCCCGGGCGACAAGCTGCGGGTGGATGCCGGCGGGAACGGTTCCGGGCTGGAATACGGTGTCCAGCATCGCGCTGGAAACAGCCAGGCGCCGGGAGCGCAGGGATAGGCTTGCTTCTTGTTTGTTAAATGCAAGGAAAAATAGTAATTTCGCTGTTTGTATGCGGAGATGGAGCAACGAAAAGATACATAGAAAGATAGGAGGAAAATGGAAGAGATCGGAGAACACGGCAGGATAGTGAAAGTCGATATCGACAAGCAGATGCAGTCTGCCTATATTGATTATTCCATGTCGGTTATCGTTTCACGGGCTTTGCCGGACGTGCGGGATGGTATGAAACCGGTGCAGCGGCGTATATTGTATGCGATGAACGAAGCCGGCATATCGGCTTCGGGGCCTTATAAGAAATCCGCGAGGATCGTGGGGGATGTGCTGGGTAAGTACCATCCTCATGGCGATAGCTCTATTTACGGTGCGTTGGTGCGTATGGCGCAGGATTGGTCTATGAGGTATCCTTTGGTGGATGGCCAAGGGAACTTCGGTTCCATCGACCAGGACCCGCCGGCCGCCATGCGTTATACGGAGGCCCGTATGCGCAAGATTGCAGAGGATTTGCTCGAAGATATCGATGAGGACACGGTGGACATGCAGCCGACCTTCGACGATTCGGGCAAGGAGCCTACAGTCCTTCCGTGCCGGATCCCCAATCTGCTGGTCAATGGTTCGTCGGGCATCGCGGTCGGGATGGCTACCAATATGGCTCCCCATAACTTGTCGGAGGTCTGCGACGGGATTGCAGCCTATATAGACAACAACGATATCACGGTGGACGAGCTGATGCGCTATGTCAAAGCGCCGGATTTCCCTACCGGAGGTGTCATTTACGGTTACGATGGAGTCCGTAATGCTTTCGCTACGGGATTGGGCCGGGTCGTTGTCCGGGGCGAAGCCGAGATCGAGACGACGGAAAGCGGTCGGAACCAGATTATCGTCCGGTCGATTCCCTACATGGTCAACAAAGCCGAGATGATCAAGCGCATTGCGGATTTGGTGACGGAGAAGAAGATAGATGGCATTGTGGACATACGAGACGAGTCGAACCGCGACGGCATCCGGGTGGTGTTCGATCTCCGCAATGACGCGGTGGCCAATGTTGTCCTTAACAAGCTTTACCAATTATCCGCTTTACAGACCTCGTTTAGCGTCAACAATATAGCTTTGGTCCACGGGAAGCCGTGCTTGTTGAATCTGAAGGATTTGATTGCCAATTTCGTGGAACATCGGCATGAGATTGTGATCCGTCGTACCAAGTTCCGCTTGGCTCGCGCCGAAGCTCGCGCCCATATCCTGGAAGGCCTGTTGAAAGCCTTGGACATACTGGATGAAATCATCGCATTGATCCGTGCTTCCAAGACCATAGACGATGCCAGGAGAGGTCTGATGGAGCGTTATGCTTTTACGGAACCCCAAGCGAAGGCGATTGTGGAAATGCGCCTGGGCCAGTTGACCGGCCTGGAACGCGAGAAGCTTCAGGAAGAGTACGATGAGCTGGAACGCTTCATCGCCGAATGTCATGAAATCCTGGCCGATGTGAACAAGAGGATGGCCATCGTCAAACAGGAGACTTTGGAAATCAAGGCGAAATACGGTGATGCCCGGCGGACCCGCATCGTTTACGATTCGGCCGAGTTCAACATCGAGGATGTGATTCCCGACGAGGACATGGTCATCACGATTTCCCATATGGGATATATCAAGCGGACCCGTCTGGCCGAGTACCGTCGCCAGAACCGGGGAGGCAAGGGCATGAAAGGGTCGGATGTCAGGACGGAGGACTTTGTGGAACATTTGTTCGTGGCCTCGATGCATAATTACATGTTGTTCTTCACCGAGCAGGGGAAATGCTTCTGGATGCGGGTTTTCGATATCCCGGAAGGATCCCGCCAGTCTAAAGGACGCGCCTTGCAGAACCTGATCAACATTTCGGCTGACGACAAGGTGATGGCCTATATCAACGTGAAGACTCTCAAGGACGAGCAATACATCAACAACAATTATATTGTCCTCTGTACCAAGAAAGGGATTATCAAGAAGACCTCTCTCGAAGCCTATTCCCGTCCTCGGCAGAACGGGATACTGGCCGTTACGGTACGGGACGGGGACCAGCTTCTGGAGGCCCGCCTGACCAATGGGCATTGCGTCATCATGATGGCTTTGCGTTCAGGCAAGGCGATCCGCTTCCCGGAAGACAAGGTAAGGCCTATGGGCCGGGGCGCTTCCGGTGTGCGCGGGGTGGCATTGGCCGGCGAGCAGGACGCGGTAGTCGGGATGGTTTGTGTCGATCCTTCTGAAAACCAGAGCGATGTTTTGGTGGTTTCCGAACATGGGTACGGCAAGAGGTCCAGTTTGGATGATTACCGCGAAACCAACCGGGGCGGAAAGGGTGTAAAGACCCTCAATATCACCGATAAGACAGGAGAGTTGATAGCCATCAAGGATGTGACGGACAATGATGATTTGATGATTATCAACAAGTCGGGCATTATCTTGAGGATGGCGGTCAAGGATTTGCGTGTGATGGGACGGGCGACCCAAGGGGTCAAGCTGATAGATTTGAAAGGCAAAGACACGATCGCATCGGTCGCCAAGGTGGCTATGGAAGAAGACGATGCCCGTCCGGAAGAATCCGCGGAAATTGCGGGCGATAATGAGGAAACGGTCAAATAACAAATTAAAAACAAGTAAAAATAAACCGTCATGAAGAATAAAATCTTAATCTCCGCTTTGGTCTTCGCCGGGATCCTGGGTTCAGGGATGGCACAGGAAAAGGCGGTCAGGAAAGCGAAAAGCCAGTATGAAAGGCAGAATTTGACAGAAGCTGCATCCTTGATCGACGCGGCTGTCCAGAATCCGGAGACTTCAGGGTCTTTCGATGCTTGGTGGACAAGGGGCAAGATATACGTGGCTGTGGCTGCAAATCCTTTGATTGCCAGAAATTTCACTAATCCTGTAGATGTGGCGAAGGAGTCTTTGGACAAGGCAGCCCAGCTGGATCCGGGCAAAGTCTTGCTGATGCGTCAGGATCTGGATCGGCTGGCAGGCTTGTTTTACGACCAAGGAGCTGCCGCCTACGGGGAAGGGGCTTACGCTGAGGCTCTGGCCGATTTTGAAAAATCGTTCCAGGTAAGCCGGATGAATAGCATTTACGATACCAATGCTGTTTTCAATGCGGCTTTGTGCGCGTTCAATGCGGAAGGCTCCATGGAATCTGCCATCAAGTACTTCAAGGAATTGGTGGATATGGGCTGGGATAATTCCGCCGCCGACATTTATTTGGCCGAAGCCTATCTGGTGAGCGGCCTGAATGCGGAAGCCGAGGCTGTCATGGACAAAGGGCTGCAACGCTTCCCTGATGACAAGAACATGTACCTTTCAGCTTCTTCCGTTTACATCAGGACAGGGGACAATGAGAAGGCTTCCAATATATTGAATGCCGCTTTGATCAAATGGGCGTCAGACGCGACTTTCCAGCGCTACCTGGGGGTTTCTTACAAGAACAGCGGGCAGGAAGCTGAAGCGGAAGCTGCATTCAAGAAAGCTATCGAGTTGAATCCTGGTTATCTGGATGCCTATATCGATCTGGGCAACTTGTATCTGGACAGGGGGAACCGTTTGAACGAGGAAGCTTCCAATCTTCCTTTGGAAGCCCAGGAAGAATACGATGCCATGACGAAGCAGGCCAACGAGGCTTTTGCCTTAGCGATGCCTTTGCTGGAGAAAATATTGGAGCAAGACCCTGACAATGTTTCGGTCATGCAGATCCTGTACGATGTTTATGTCCGGGTGCGGGATATGGACAAAGCCTCGGCGCTGAAGGCCAAGATGGACGAGCTGACGGGTGCGGCGGAGTAACTTCTGGAAAGGTTTCCTCGAAAGGGTGATCTTATGGGTTCGTGCTGAGGCTCTGCCCGATGCCGGATCATTTGCGGGATTCCCTTCGGCGGCAGGGCAGGCGGCGAGCCGGAGAGGGCAAGATGCGATGTGGCGGATTGCTTCTCCGGCTCGTCTTTTTTTCACCCGGAAGAATCTGTTTTTGATTGCCGGGAATCCATTGGCCTCTCCATCCCGATTCTGTTTCAGGTTTGACCGGAACCGGTCATTGGCATTGGGCAGATTGCCCGCTCATGGGAAAAACGCAGGCAAGGCGCGGAATACCCCTCGATGGGAACGCAGGATCCGGAAACCGGTTCCTGGAAATCCGTCTTTTCTGGATGGCAAGAAGTTCCAGGCAGCTTCCAAGTCTTATGTTCAACCCAAACCGGTCATCAGACACGCCGGGGCTTTTTTTCGATTGGGGGAATGAGGCTTTCGGGTATCTTGCCCGCTTCTGCCCGCATCCTGCTTCCCGATACGCCTCGAGGTAGCCCGCTACGCCTTCGGCTAGGCGAGAAGCATGCTGCATGACACAAGCAGGCAATCTCCCCAAAGTCTAATGACCGATTTGGGTTCAATGGGTGGATTCGCTGCCGGAAGGAGTGGAATTTTCCTGTTCATGGCAGGCGCCCGGGGATGGGTCGGCAAACGGTGCGCCGAAGGAAGAGGACTTCCGGCAAGCCGGTGGGCAGGGCATTATCCAGCGGAAAGGCGGCTGACCGGCCTTGATCCGGAACCGCATTTTCTGCGGGGAAAATCGTTTTTGCATCGGCTTTTTTCATACCTTTACATTATGGAAAAGGATAATAGGAAAAACGGGTATTGGCCGTTGATGGCATTGGTCTTCGTGTTGGGCTTGCTGGCCGGTTTCATATTGATGCAGCATCGGGTCAAAGGAATCCAGCCGGTCATTTCATATACCCAGGGATCCAAGATCGGGGCTGTCATGCAGATCATAGAGAGCAACTATGTGGATACCGTCAATGATGAGCAACTGACCACGGAAGGGCTGACAGCCATTCTGCACAGTCTGGATCCTCATTCGGCTTACATGCCTCCGAAGGAATACGAGGCGGCGGAAGAGGAAATACAAGGCAATTTTCAAGGAATCGGGGTTCAATTCAGGATGATTGACGATACGGTGACGGTCATCCTGCCTGTGAGCGGCGGCCCGTCGGAGCGGGCGGGCATCCTGGCCGGGGACAAGATTATCATGGCAGGCAAGGATACCCTCTCCGGCAAGAAGATGAATACCGATGATATCGTCAAGACACTGAAAGGGCCTAAGGGGACTAAGGTAAATCTTGGCTTGAAGCGGAGCGGAACGGAGGAACTGGTCTGGGTTACCGTGAAGAGAGATGTGATTCCTACTTATAGCGTTGATGCTCATTTTGTGGTGGAACCCGGTATAGGTTATGTCAAAGTGAGCAAATTCGCAGCCAAGACGGCTTACGAGTTCGAGGCGGCTTTGTCCGGATTGGCGGAAAAGGGCGTGAACCGCTTGATTATAGACCTCCGTTCCAATGGGGGCGGCTTGCTGGCACCTTGCTTGGAAATGGCTGACATGCTGTTGGCTGAAGATGATGTGATTGTCTATACCGAAGGCAGGAACCGCAGGCGTTCCGAGCTCCACGCAACCGGTTACGGCGAATTCCAGAACCTGCAACTGGCTGTCTTGATCGACGAATGGTCGGCATCGGCTTCTGAAATCCTGGCTGGGGCGATTCAGGATAACGACCGTGGCGTTATCATAGGACGGCGTTCGTTCGGCAAGGGCTTGGTGCAGGAGCAGATGGATCTGGGCGATGGCAGCGCTTTGCGTCTGACAGTAGCCCGCTACTATACCCCTAGCGGACGTTGCATACAGAAGCCGTATGATGGCAGTTACGAGGAGTACGAGGAAGATGTGATGCGGCGTTACCTGAGCGGGGAGATGACAGGGCAGGATTCCAGCCTGCATGCCGATACGGCCAGGTATTATACATCCCGAGGACGGGTCGTTTACGGCGGCGGCGGCATTATGCCGGATGTGTTGCTGCCATACAAGACCGACAGCCTTTTTGTCTATATGAACCAATTGTCGAACCGGGGTTATAATTATGACTATTCGTTCCGTTATACGACAGAAAACAGGAAGGAATTGAAACGCGCTTACCCGTCGGCCGAATCGTTTACCCGGGATTATGTGCTGGAAGATGATTTGTTTGAAGATTTTATCCGTTATACGGAGGAAGAAGGCTTGCCGAGGGACACGGCAAGCCTGGCTAAATACGGGAACGAGATACGTCTTACATTGAAAGCGTTGATCGGTAGGGATTTGTATGATGATGCCGGGTTTTATCCCACGTATTTGCAAAGGGATGACGATTTCGTGGAGGCGGTCAGGGTATTGAAAGGGGAACGAGTGGTGGATGGCTTCTCTTTTTCCAGGTAGCCGAGCTATCCGACGTGAAAAGCGCAAGCAAGACCCGGAATAGCTCCCGATGGGCAAGCGCAATCCGGAAACGGACCTGAAAATTCAGCCTTTTCAGGATTGTAAGAGATTTTAAACAGCTTCTGAATAAAAACGTGGAAAGATGGATAAGTTATGTTTTGCAGGCAAAGCTTTGACACTGGTTTTGCCGGCGGTTTTGTTCTCGTCCTGCGGATGCCGGCAGGATTCTTTGCTGGAGGCTCGCTTTTCGGGCTTGGATTCAGCTACGGTCTATATCGAGGCCATGCCGGTGAACATGCCGGATTCCGTGGTCACGGATACTTTGCAGATGACAGGAGGTACCTTCAGCTGGAATCCGGAACTGACAAGCCCGACGGAAGTCGTCATTGCGATGGACAAGGATCGTCGGCTCCAGCGGGGGCGTGAAGTCACCCCGATGGTGTACAAGGTGTCGTTCCTGGCTGTGCCCGGGGAAAAGATACGCTTGGATGCCCGCTACGAGGAGGGTTTCCTCTCTTACACGCTGGACGGCTCAGCTTCTTTGCAGGTGCAATCCCGTTTGCGGAATTCTTTGAAAAGCGCGTATGTGCGCAGCCAGCAACTTTCCGATCAGATATCGGAGGCCTTGGCTGAAGGAGTGGAAAATGCAGACGAGCAGTATGTGGACAGTCTGTCGGCCATGTATTCGGAAGCCGCGCAAGGAATCCGGGATGCTTCTTTGGGTTATGTCCGGGAGAATCCATCGGCATTGCTGTCGGCTTTTTTCCTTTTGCAGAATACGGATCCCGACACTTTCCTGGCTTATTATGCCCAGTTGGACAATTCAGTGAGGGACGGGCTTTTGAAAGAGCGTTTGGAAAAGGCGCGTGCTTCGGCCGAGCATCGTCTGCTGATCCGGGAGAACGATGCCAAGCTGGTCCCTGGTTCCATGGTTCCGGTCTTCACGCTTTCCACCATCGATGGCAAGGTCGTCGAACTCTCGGACTATGCGGACAAGTATGTCGTGCTGGATTTCTGGGGCACTTGGTGCCCGTGGTGCATCAAAGGCTTGCCGGAAATGAAGGCGTACCAGGAAAAATACAAAGACAAGGTAGTGTTTATCAGTATTGCCTGTCGTGATAAAGTGGAGAAGGTCAGGGCCATGGTCAAGGCAGAGAATATGGATTGGATCAATGTGATGAATGGCACGGGAGACAAAGATGTGGCGTTGGCGTATGGAGTGAGCGGCTTCCCCACCAAGGTGCTTTTGTCGCCAGGGCTTCGTTTCCAAGCCAAATATTTAGGCGAAGTGCCTGAGTTTTACGAGGCTTTGGATCTTCTGGATTAGCTGGCGTCAGGTCTTATGAACCGGGGCGCGTTCTTCATCGGCCAGTGTGTCCCGGCCGGTCTTCCTGGATGCCGCCGAGCATGTCTTCGGGGGAAACACGGTTGCGCGTAGTCCTCGGATGGCTTGTCCGGAATTTGTTGTTCTCCCGTCGTCATAGGCGGGCAAGTTCAAGACAGTTGCAAACTCCTGCTGTGGCAAGGCGAGGCTTTCGTGTTGGGAATCATTGGCTCGCAGCTGGCAGGGAAAAATACGGATCTATGAAAACAGACAGGAAAAACACGAAGGGGAACCGTCCGGTCGCGGCATCATCGGCTGTCCCGGCATCGTCTAAAAAGAAGCAAGGCAAGAAACAGCCGAAGATTTTCGTATTGGACACCAATGTCCTCCTGCATGACTACAAGTCTTTGTACAAATTCCAGGATAACGACATCGTGATTCCGTTGGTGGACTTGGAAGAAATAGACCATTTCAAGAAAGGGAACGATCAGATTAATTTCAACGCGCGGGAAATCATGCGTTCGCTCGACAAGCTGGCCGGCCAGGGCTTGTTTGAAGAAGGAATCCGGCTGGGCAGGAACATGGGCAGGCTGAGCGTGGTGATTGGCAAGGGATTGACCAAGGCGATGAAGGATGCGGCGATGGAGGATATCCCCGACCATCGTATCCTGGCGGTGGCTCTGGATTTGCAGGATGAGAATCCGGGGCGTTATGTCTGCTTGGTTTCCAAGGATATCAATCTGCGGATGAAGGCGCAGGCGTTCGGCCTGCCGGCGCAGGATTACCTGAACGACAAGGCACCCGACGAGGAAGAGCTGAACAGGCGTCGGGTGGGTTTCGTGAGGGTGTCGGATCCGGTCATTGCCGAATTGTACGAGAAACCGGAAGGCGTCAATCCCAAAGAGTTGAAAGTAAAGCCGGTATCGAACGAGTATTTTGAGATTGGCAGTTCTGATGCCCATATCCCTGTATTCTATGACGGGCGTACACGGAACGTGGTCAAGGTGGAATCACGCAATGTGTCGGGCATTTCGCCCCGCAACATGGAGCAGGCTTGCGCCCTGGATGCCTTGATGCGTCCGGATATCCAGTTGGTAGCGCTCACGGGCGTGGCCGGGACGGGGAAGACCTTGCTGGCCTTGGCGGCGGCTTTGGCGCAGATGGATTCGTACAAGTCGATCCTGCTGAGCCGGCCTGTGATTCCGTTGCAGAACCAGGATATGGGATTCCTGCCTGGCGATGCCAACGAGAAATTGGCCCCTTACATGCTGCCGCTTTACGACAATCTGGCGGTTATCAAGAACAAGACCCGCATTTCGTCCAAGGAATACGCCCAGATAGAGGAAATGCAGAAGAGCGGGGCTTTCCAGATTACCCCTCTGGCCTATATCCGCGGACGCAGCCTGTCGGACACTTTCTTTATCGTGGACGAGGCCCAGAACCTGACTCCGCACGAAGTCAAGACGATTATCACCAGGGCCGGGGAAGGGACAAAGATGGTCTTTACCGGGGATTTGCATCAGATAGACTCGCCATACCTGGACTCTCGTTCAAACGGTCTCAGTTATCTCTGCGACCGTATGTTCGGGGAAGAACTGTTCGCGACGGTGAATCTGGTGAAAGGGGAGCGGAGCGCCTTGGCTGAAGCTGCCGGCCGCCTGTTGTAGAAATGGAACAGCGGGGCATCTGCTTTGGTGCGAGCCTTGCCACGTACTTCAGCACGCGCCGCGTTGCGGAGCGATGCCTCGTATCGCCCTGCCTGTTCCATTTCTGCCTTGTGCCGGATTACCGGAGAGCCGATCCGGCGCAGTGCGATGGCTTTTTCTGCGGGCGGGGCGGTTGATGGTATGCAACCGGGAAATTTTCCCCGACTTACAGGTTCCCGAAAATCTTCCGGGCGGAGTATTCCAGCGAAAAAAGCCCTAACAAGATGATCAGCAGCCAGATTTGCTCCAGAAAAGAAACGTATGCATGGCGGTAGGAGACGACCGGCTTGAGGTCGGGACGGTTTTCTATGTCGTGTAGGATTTGCTTCCAGACGGCATCCTGCGGTGCATAGGCGGATCCGGCATAGTAGAACCGGCCATCGTAGGCAAGGGCCAGGTTCCGCAGAAGTTCCAGATGGGCAGGCAACTGGAGGTTCTCCAACTGGATTTCCGCCACGGCAAAGCGTCCCTGCGCGGTGTATTCTTCTGCGCCGTTCTTGGCATGGGCCGTGTAATCGTAATCCCCGGCAGGGAGGATTCCTGCGTCTAAGAAATAGTCCGGCGGCTGCGGCAGGAAAGAATACTCGTATTTCTGCCCGTTTCCTCTGTCTTGAAACTCGATGCCGACAGAAGCCGTGCTGACTTTCTCGAAGTTCTGGTTGTAGAGTTCCGCCCGGATTTGCAAGCTTTGCGTATTGTCTACCAGGTTCGGGCAATGAACAATCAGGTTTTCTTCCGGTTTTAGTTCCGACAGCAGCGAAACGCAGCGGTCTATCAAGCGGTCGAAAACCTCGGTGCTGTTCTCTTCTTGGTAATCGGCCAGACGCCACCGCCAGAGTCCGTATCCGCATAGTACCATCGAACGCGATGCCGAAGGCGGCGAGACCCATAGCAAGGGATTTTCCGTCTTTACGCCTAAGATGGATTGGTAGAGGACAGTCCGTCCGGCGGCTTGCGGATCGTAGCGGGCGAAAGGTGTCCAAAGAGGAGGCCATTCCTGGATGGCTTCCGTCTCGTCGGGGCTTATTTCAAAGAGGCCGAAATCCGGGTTCAAGGCAGCTTGGGCTTCTTCCCAGCCGTTATTCTTCACTTGGATTCCAAGTCCGGTTCCGGCTTGGTTCAGCTTTTCCGGGATTGTTTCGGATCCTATTATGAACCAGCAGGGCTTCCGGCTTAGCAAATCTTGGTGTTCCTTCAGGGGATGTTGCCGGGAAGGCAGTCCGTGGAGGATGAACAAATCGTAGTCTTGCAGTTCTTCGGGGGATTTCTTTGCGATGTCTTTGGCTAAGATTACTTCGCTCAAGTATTTTTCTTGACGGCTCAGGCTTTGGTGCAGGCAGGAAAGATCCGGATGCGGGGCGTTGCCCGCAATCAGGATCTTCTGCCGATTGTCCAAGACCTGGATCAGGATTTCTTGCCGGTTGTTCTGGCGGTTCTTCTCTTGCGCTACTGGATCGAGGGATAGGACATAGCGATGGATTCCGCTTTGGGCCGCTTCTAATGTCCAGTTGATTGTCCTCCCGTCATGCTTCGACAAATCGATTTCCTGTTCCAATAGTACCTTTCCGTCTTCCGAGAGGCGGAGAACCGATTTGGCATCAGCAGCCTGTTGCTGGCCGATCCGGATTTGCAGAGGGAATCGGTTTCCTAAGAAAGTGTAAGGATTGAATCGGCATTCATCGATGAATATGTCCGGATAGGAGAGGGTATCGCCGATGCCGATGCAATAGAGCGGGAACGGGCAGGTGCGGTAGGCCGCCGCTGGTTCCTGCCCCAGGTTGGCCTGTCCGTCAGAAATCAGGATTGCGACGGCATCGGGAGCGGAAGAGGCGGAGAACCGCTGCGCCATGTCCTGGAACAGTCGGGCGTAGTCGGTGGCTTCTTGGGCATAAGCAGGGTACGCGGATGATTGCCGTCCAAGGTGGCTTTCTTGCCGGACTTCCCTTCCGAAGGCCAGCCGTTGCACTTGGAACCGTCCCGATAATTCTCCGCAGAGCTGGTTTATCTGTTGCTCAGCGTCATGGGCGAAGCCGGCAGCTGCAAAAGCTGCCGTGTCCGTTTCTTGCCGATTCCGGTATTCCGGGTCGAGCGCTGCCCGCATTGAACGGGAGTCGTCCACTGCCACGAAGCAAAGAGGCTTCTGCACCTGTTCCTGCTGCATCCTGGCTACCGGTGACATCAAAAGGATGCAGATCAGGAAAACGGACAGGAAGCGGACGGCCGCCAGCCCTGCCTTCCATCCTTTGCTAAGTCCGTCTTTGCGGTTGCGGTAATACATGGCACCTGCGTAGCCTGCCGCTACCGCGACCGCTACCAACCAGAACCATACCGGAAGTGCTGTTTGAATCATCATGTTCGTTTACGGGCTTTTGGAGGCTGGTCCTACCATGGAACCCGCCTTTAGTCTGCCATGCTGCCGGTTTCGACTTGCAAAAGTACGTTGTCTTGAGGAAAAAGCAACCGGACGGCTTCGGGAATGTCTTTTTTGCTTGAAGGAGTCCGGTAAATGTTTTTGTCAAGCAGGTAAGGGGGTATTTTCATGCAGCTGGAATCATGCAAGCCAGAGAGGGTGGATGGATTGTCCTGACATGTCGGCTTTAGTTTTCCCATTGGAAAAACATGCTTGCTAAACTGTTTGTTATTAATATATTACGCGGATGTCTCTGGGTGAATCGTGGATGAGAGGTATGTCCGGCTCCGTCAGGGATTGTTTTTTTTCATAAATTCGCCTTCGGGCGGTTTGTCGATAAAATTACCCTGTTCGTTGATAAAGATGCATGGAACTTCATGGAAGCTTGAAATGGGCTTCATGAAGCCGTAATCGGGAAGACAACCTTTGTGCAGGAGGGCATGGCAAAATACCTGTGAATAGGTATTGCGGGCATTTTTGCAGTGAGGTGATTTTGCAACAAAGTTCAAGGGGGGATGACAGAGGGTACAGGCACTTGCGGATTAAGAGAGTTTCATGAAACAGCAATAAAAACAATCATTAACGAGAAAAACTACAGGAAAATGAAAAAGACAAGGATTCTCTCCTATAACTGCGGGATTGTGACGTTAAGTAATTTGCCATCGGGCATGTACTTGGTGTGTGGGATGGAAAGGTTATAGCGTGACCAAGAAACTGATTGTGAAATAGGGTAATAAGCCTATGGAAGACAGGATAGATGTCCTCCATAGGCTTTTTCCCACTTGAAAATGGAAAACTTATGAAAACGATACGGTATTTTGTAGCAATCTTGCTGTTCTGCGGCATGTGCTTCGGTTCGGAGGCGGCGGAGAGGCCCGTGCCGGAATTCCCGTTCAGGCGTTTCTACGTGGATGCCTATGTGGGTTACGCTTGGCGGTTGGGTGCGGTGCGGATGGCTAAAGATTTATATCCGGAGTTTTATCATAACCGGAGGTATTCGATGGGCGAGGGTTTGCGGGTTGGCTTGGATTTCGGCTATGATTTCAATCGGTATTTAGGTTTGGAAATAGGTGGCGGATACGTGGCGTATATTAATACGAGGAGCGGCGGGTCTTTTTGGAATGAGGATGGGCGGTTTGATACTTTGGCCACAGGGGAAATCTGCTTTCAAGAAACGTATGCCTACGATGAAGCTCGGACGATTAATGGGAAAGCAGGTTATGGATCGGTGCAGTTGGTGGTGAATCCTGGTTTTAAACGGGTGAACCCTTATGTCAAAGCGGGTCTGGGTTTCGTGGCAGGAAGTTTGCAATTCGAGCAATCAATAAAGGTGGTTAACAGGGAATATCATGAGAATAACGACTATATAAGCGACCATGGTTCTGGGATTGCCCATGAATATGAAGAGTATTACGTTGGCAGAGACAGATTCTTCAAATTAGGCTTTGTGGGAGCGTTGGGGATGGACATCCGTCTGAGTCCGTTGGTAAGCCTGATGGTGGAATGGCAATTCAGCGTGTATCGTATGGAGGAAGTGGATTGGGGCGGCTTGGGTCTGAGCCGGGTCACCGGCAAGACGGAGGCCCCTGAGTCCAGTATCCGGAAATTCCGTTACACAGGCAGTGATTGGATTCCTTTTGGCAGCCACGGCCTGAACCTCGGCATCAAGTTCAAGTTCTGAAAAGGCCGAAAGGATTGTTGCCGAATGCCTGTTATTTGCCTACGGAGAGTCTGACCCAAATCGGTCATCAGACTTCGGGGAGATTGCCCGCTTGTGTCATGCAGCATGCTTCTGGCCTAGCCGAAGGCGTAGCGGGCTACGTCGAGGCGTAGCGAGAAACAGGATGCGGACAGAAGCGGGCAAGATGCCCGTAAGCCTCATTTTCCCCATCAGAAACGGTCACGGCGTGTCTAATGGCCGATTTTGGTTAAAAAAATTGGAATTTAGAGTGTTCGTGATGAGGAAGAGGTCTTGGGGAAGTTTATGTCAAGACCGGTTGTGTCCACCGTCCGTCAAGAGGGGTGTTTATCCGTGCTTTTACCCTATGGAAGGTATGGTATGACAGGCAAAATACGCGCAGAGTTTTGTCTGTTTCCTTGCAGGCAGGCGTGCCAGAATGGGCAAGATACGAGACGCAGAGGCGTGTCATGCTTCCGTCTGTTCGTAGAGCGAGATACGGGGCAACGTGCAGCGTTTTGTCCGTTTTCTTGCACGCAGGCGTGTCAGAATGGACAAGATACGAGGCGCGCGAGCTTGAAGGCGAGGAAGCGTACTAAAGTACGTGACCGAGCCTGAACGGCTCGCGCAACGATGTAGATTGCCCATTCTGACACGCCTGCCTACATGTTCATGCCGCCACAAACGTGTAATACCTGGCCGCTTACATACGACGACAAATCAGAACCGAGGAACAGGCAGACATTGGCCACGTCTTCCGGCGTTCCGCCACGGTGCAAAGGAATCTTGGAAGCCCAATCCTTGCGGACTTCTTCCGGCAGCTGGGCCGTCATGTCGGTGATGATGAAACCGGGAGCCACTGCATTGGCCCGGATGCCCCGCTTGCCGAATTCCTTGGCCACCGACTTGGTGAATCCGATGATGCCTGCCTTGGAAGCCGAGTAGTTGGTCTGTCCGGCATTGCCCGAAACCCCTACCACCGAGCTCATGCTGATGATGCTGCCCGAACGCTGGCTGCTCATGATGGGGGCTACGGCCTTGGTGAAGTTGAAGACCGATTTGAGGTTCACGTTGATGACGGCATCCCATTGGTCTTCGCTCATCCGGAGCAGCAGCCCGTCTTTGGTGATGCCGGCGTTGTTTACCAAGATATCGATGCGGCCAAAGTCGGCGGCTACGGCAGCTACCGTCTTGGCCGTTTCTTCGGTATTGGCCGCGTTGGAAGCATAACCTTTGGCTTTCACGCCCATGCCTTCCAGTTCCTTGACCAGAGCGGCCATGTTTTCATCGTCCTTGAGGTCTGTAAACGCGATATTGGCCCCTTCCGAAGCGAATTTGAGGGCAATGGCCTTGCCAATGCCGCGCGAGGCTCCGGTAATGAGAGCCACCTTGTCTTGTAAAAGCTTCATGTCTTTTGATATTTGGTGATTTTCAACTTTTCGCCTTCGTTGCATTTTCCGGCTTGTTTCCCGGCTATGGCGATAAGACCGCTTTTCAGGCGTCCGTTCCTCTTTCAGAAGGAATCCTATGGGCGATGCCGAAACTGAATTTGGCATTGATTCTTTTGGAGACTAGCTTGAGGATTCCGAAATAGAGAGCGATGCCGAGGATGGCGCAAAGCCCCCATACGCCTTGGTTGCTGGTAAAGAGCGAGCCGAGGAAGAAGAACAGCGCGCCCGCGGCCAAGGACAGCACATAAGCATAGAGGACAGCTTTGAGTCCCATGCCGGAGGTGAGGAATACATCGACTGCCTCCCCCACCGTGTATTCCTGGCTTTTACGGGTCTTGACCACCACGTCCTTGTCTGTCTTTTCAGACATCTGGCATAAGCCTTTGGCGTGGCAGGAACCACAGGCCGAGGTGGATTGTATCCTGACAGTGACCACGCCTGGTTCGACTTTGGTCACGATTCCATCGTGTGTGATACGTTCGGGCATAAGCGAATTGCATGAAAACGTCTGCAAAGTTACAATAAAGGAGGGTTTCTGCGATCAGGCCGGAGATTTTTCTATGGAAAGAATGAATTGCCGTCAGGGGATGGAGCATGGCGGCATGAGACCGGACGGGAATTGCACGAAGTCTTGTGCAGGAATATTCTGGATGCTGGCAGCAATGCGGGCCAGGCACGATTGACGGATATACGATTGTAAACGGAAAACGCTTCAGACCCGGCTAGTCGTGAACCTATAGGGCGACGTTTGTCCTCGCATGTCCATAGGGAAGAATCCGCCGGCCTCCATGGACGACTGACTGTGGGGCAAGCAAAGGCGGTGTGTCATGGCGGGCAATCCGGCTTTGCCCATGACTGCTGCAACTTGGCGGAACTCAATCAAGGCGGGCTTCGGCGAAGCCCGCGGTTTGCTCGCTCTGACACATCGCCTGAGGATGATTTCAACTGTTGTTTTGATACACCCTCCTGATACGAAGCCGGAACGATTACTTCACTTTCTTGGCTAAAGTGGCGCCTGCTTTGAATTTGACAACCTTCTTGGCCGCGATTTTGATGCTTTTGCCCGTGCGAGGGTTGTGTCCGTTGCGGGCAGCGCGTTTCTGGACGCTGAATGTGCCGAATCCGACGATGGCGATCTTGTCTCCTTTCTTCAAGGCATCTCCGGTAACTGCCATGTACGATTCAATGGCTTTCTTCGTGTCAGCTTTGGAAAGACCGGCTTTCTGGGCAACGGCATCGATTAATTCCGTCTTGTTCATGTCTTTTGTTTTTAGGTGTTAAACAATCATATGACTAACACCGCAAAAGTAAGACAGTTGTGCAAAATGCCCAAGATTGAAAAACCTTTATACTGTGGAAGTTCGAGGCCTAATTGTTCATAACCTTGCTAAAAGAGAGCATGTTACGATTCTCCCACCGAAGGCCTCTCAAGCAGTCTTCTGTCGTAAGTGGTTTTTTCCCAGGGAGTTGTATTTTTTCCAGGAGGAGGATTCCTCCCTCGGCGCAAGCCATGCCCAGGAAATGTTTCCCGTCGGAAACCAGGCTTCCCTGTTCATAACTTTTTGGAAAATCTGTCGAAATCCGGCTTGCAAGTACCTTGATTGGGGTTGTTTCGCCGGTTTCGGCGTTGTGTAAATAGGTGATCGCTGCCGGGTGAGGGCTCAGGGCTTTGACTTGGCGGTGAAGTTCGGATGCAGGTTTGGCAAAATCCAGTATGCAGTCTTTTTTGAAGATCTTAGGGGCGTCGGGCACCGGAGATTCCAATACGGGTTGCGGGATGGCCTGGGCCGACCCGTCGAACAAAGCCTTGGCCGTTTTGACAACCAAGGGTGCGCCGATGGCCAGCAGCCGGTCGTGCAGGCTGCCAGCGGTCTCTTCCGGGGCCAGCCGGATTCTTTCCTGGAACAGGATGGAGCCGGTGTCCATGCCCTTGTCAAGAAGGAATGTCGTGACTCCGCTTTCGCTTTCTCCGTTCCAGATGGCTCGTTGGATAGGGGCAGCCCCCTTGTATTTGGGAAGGAGGGATGCATGGAGGTTGAAAGTCCCGAGGCGAGGCATCGCCCAGACGGCTTCCGGCAGCATACGGAAAGCGACCACTATCTGCAAGTCGGCTTTGAAAGACCGGAGTTCCTGCAAGAAAGCGGAATCTTTGAGGTTCAAGGGTTGCATCAGCGGTAATCCCAGGTCCATCGCCGTCTTTTTGACTTCGGACATGCCCATCTTGTGGCCGCGGCCGATGGGCTTGTCTGGCATGGTGACAACCGCCACTACGTTCATTTTGGCTTCAACCAAGGCTTTCAGGCAGCCGGAGGCGAACTCCGGCGTACCCATGAATACGATTCTTTCAGACATGCGGATGGCGTTTTAGGAACTGTTGCGGTATTACAGTACAGGATCGGTCGCATGGAATGCATGGTTTCTGCTTCAGGAATCCGGCTTTTCGTGCAATTCCATGCTGGCAGATGCCGGGGTCTGGTCCGCGCTTTCTATTTGCGCAGCGCTTCCAGCATCAGCAAGGCGGCTTCGGCGGCCTCGCTTCCCTTGTTGCCCAATTCCCCGCCGGCTCGGGCCAGTGCCTGCTCCTTGGTATTGGTGGTCAGCACGCCGAAAATGACGGGTTTTCTGTAACGGATGCCCACTTCGGTCAAGCCGTTGGCTACCGCTTGGCAGATGAAGTCGAAATGCCGGGTTTCACCTTGGATTACACATCCTAAGCAGATTACGGCATCGATTTCTTTTCGGGACGCGAATTCGGCTGCTGCGCAAGAGAGTTCGAAACTGCCGGGGACGGGGACGAGTTTGATGCGGTCCGAGTGAACCTTTTGACGTGTCAGGGTCGTTACGCAGCCGTCCCGGAGCGCATGGGTGATTTCCTGGTTCCATTCGGCGTAGATGACGGCAAAGCGATGCCCGTAATCAGGATAGCCGTCATCCACGGGAAGATGGGGCTGGGGGTCTGAGGCTCGGTCTTTTGTTGACATATTTTTATTCTTTTTTGAATTCGGGCAATCGGCGGATACGATTGCCATTCGATAGTCCGCATGCCGAGGCTAAGACTGCCATTGGCTGTGTTGTTATGCGGAGGTTTTTTATAAAAAAAACGGGGAGAACCCAGCTGCAAGGCAGTCCGGATTATCCCCTGAATGGCGGATGGACGCGATTATTTTCCTGCCTTGGCTTGCAGGCGCGCGATCATCATGTCTGCGTTGCGGGCCTCTACCGAACGAGGATAGAGGTTCCGCAGGTCTTCGTATACCTTGACGGCATCGCCGTATTGTTGCAAGCTTTCATAAACAGCGGCCATGCGAGCCATGATTCCCGGAGTCAGGATTTCATTGCTGTATTTTCCCGCTCCTTCTTTGTATGCGGCCAAGGCTTTGTCTGTCTGTTCCAGTTCCCAATAGGCATCGCCCAAGGCTTGGCGCGAAAGGATGTGCAGCACGGCATCTTTGGATTTGAATTTCTCCAAATGCGCCACCGCTTCCTGGAAATTGCCTTGATGCAGGTATATGAGCCCGCTGTAGTAGTGCGCCAGTTTCCCGCTTTTGGTAGACCCGTAGCTGTCGGCGATTTCGAGGAATCCCGGATGCTGCCCGTCCCCGTTCAAGGCGTTCTCCATGGAGTCCATTTCGAAGTAACGCTGCGAATAGAACATTTCCTTGGCCGCTGTCTTTTCCTTGGGCGCCAGATACAGGTACTGGTATCCGAAATAGCCCAGAACTAAAATGACAATGATAGCTGTAATTGTGATAATCAGAGACTTGTGGTTTTCAAAGAAATCTCCTGTTTTCCCAAGAGCCACTTCTACGTTCTCAACGACTTGCTCGCCCTTTTCCTCTTTTACTGCCATGATATTGAATGCTAATCTTTTGTTTTTACTGCGATGTGCCTTGGCTTTCCTTGCGGACGTTGCCCCTTGCGGGCGCAGCGCCGTTCCGAGGCGCGAAAGTAATAAAAAAATGGATTATATGGAAAGTTTTGTTGCCATTGGATTCCCTTGGGACATCGGACCCGGATAGGCATCGGCCGTTTTCAAAGGCTGCCTTGTGCAGCTGCCGGCTTTGGCGCGAGCCATGCTCGTGCTGCGGGAAAAACCGGTTTCCTGGATTTTCCGAAGCCGTAAAAAAGGACGGTTTTCCGGACCGTGAAAAGGGTTTTCCGAGTTTGGCGCCCCTATAAAAAGGGGTCGGATTCAAAGGGCCTGCTAAGGGGACCTCAGCACAGGGGCGTTTCAGCTGTTTCCTAATCCTGTTTCCCGGCTTCTTCCCTCTTGTTGATATGGTGGAGCTGGACACCCGCGTAAATACAGGCGATAACCCCGGCCAGACAAAGCACGGCAAAAACGATGGTCAATTCCATGGCATCTATTTTTTGAGGTTTGACAAACGTATGAAAAGGAACCCGACAAAGGCGGACAGGAATACGGCCAAGCCCCCGAAAAGGAACAAGGGCGTATTGTCCACGTCAAGGCGCATAATCCCGGCGATTATCACACCCCCTAACACGAGTTTTGAAAGGTCGAGGCAGTACTTGCCCGCTTCCTTGTAGCTCTCACGTTTTGTCTCGTTATCCATCAGATGAGGTTTGGGAGGCAAAAGTAAACAAAATAGCATTAATGAAAAGGAAGGGCAGGAATATTGCCGATACGGGCAACCCCGGCTTCCTGGATTTTCCGAATTTTCCGAAGCTATAAAAAAGGGGCTTTCCACCTGTCCGGAAAACAAGCGTTAAACGGGCGAGGATTCATTCCTTTTCCCGCAGTTCCAAAACCGCCCCGCACTTGGGGCAGCGGATGGAATAGGATTGAGGGGCGAACAGTTCCGCGACCTCAACCCCCAACGCAACGGCTATTTCTTCTAAAAGGGGCAATGATGTATTGCCATTTGCGGCCCGGCTCAATGTTGTTTCCGTAACGCCCAACTTTTCAGCCAATTCCTTTTGCGTAGTGTTACGCAATTTGCATACTTCCTTGATTCTTAGTTTCATTGTGGCTACGCGTTGACTTTGTAACAATGCAAACATAATGCAATATTGTAGTATAAATACAATATTGCATAATTTATTAACATTTCTTGATAATTTTTTTTTATCCCGAAAATGTTGTCCGAAATCTTAATTTAATGTAAATTTGCACCAAGAAATTAACTTGAAACGACAATTAAACGAAATTACGAGGTGTTTTATTATAACGTACAAGCCTATAGAAAAACACCAGAAGGTTGTACGACATATAACAAAACAGATAAAAACATGCTACGGGAAGAACGCGCCTTGCTTGATCAAACCGGCTCTATGGCCGGCGAAAACACGAATTGGAATAATGCTGCCAGTAATGTGGATTATAGGAGGGTATAATAGGGCGGCCCAAAAGTCAGTTTTTCAAAAGAGAATCCGCGTTAGAATATGTCCTATCGAGGATTCTTTGTCGGAAAATCATCTTTTGAGTCATCCCCTTTTTGTCCCGGATATTTCGTATGCGGCTCCGGGAAATCCCCGGATTTTACGAACTTTGCCACATGGAAAGGATAAGAATGTCAATTAATGAGAAGAAAGCCTTGAGGAACATCGCGCTGGAAAGGGATTACCTCCCTTCCGGCATGGATGAGGCCGCGTTTTCCGCCGCCGTGGCGGAACTGGAACGCTCCGGGCTGGTCAAGGCGGCGTTCTCGGAGGGCGGCTCGGTGGTCGATGCCCGGCTGACACAGCATGGGAAAACTTACCTCGAAACGAACCCGGAACTGCGCAACCCATTGGATTGGGCAAGAATCGGGGCGGTCGCGGCTCCATCTCGGCTCTGGTAGCCGCTATCGCCCTCTTCGTGGCCTGCACCCGGTAATCCCGGTTTCCGGAAAAATTTGTATATTTGCCCCGTAAAGTGCCGGATGCACAGGCTGCTATCCCTGCACTATAATAAGGGTCGCGGGGATTCATCACGAATTCCCGAATTATCTAATTTTTCAAAAATGGATATAACGAAACTAAAAGGCGAAGATTTATTCTTATTCCTAACTACCCGTATTGAAGACAAAGAATATTCATCGGTTGTAGAATTACTTCCATACGCCGTACCAGATTCTGCCAAGATGTACGCAATCCTTGAAAAATCCGTAAAAGAAGGAAGAAAATTTATTGCAGTATATCCGATGTTTGGAGAAACGCCATCATCAGAGATGCAACTCATAGGAAGCATCCCGGATGGAGCTTTGTATTTGCAATAGATTGAAAACCTTATAACACTTTTAGACTTTTTATATATCTTATCATTTCGTCATATATATCTGGCATGACTTTTTGAAACACAAGATTTCCCAAGAAAGCATTTTCAAACGCGTGTGCCAAATATTCAGTTTCCTTCGCCCTTTTCATCTTGAAATATGAATTTGAATGTCCAAAACCATATTTCACAACAAGCGATTTTATCGTGTCGCTTGTACTTCCGATTTGCTCTATTACATCCATTTTTGTGATTCCTCGTTTCTTAAAGGTCTCATCTTTCATGCTGAAGATTTTTTCCATTAAATGCTTTAAACGGGTATCAACATACTCAACCATCGACATTTCTTTTTTGACACGCTCATAATACCAGCCTCCATTATCCTGATTCCATTTACGTTCCGTAATGGCATATTCCTGCTTCTTTTTCAGTCTCTTTATTTGATTATTACGCATTTTTATCAAATCTGCATCTTTCCACAGGTCTCGTTGCGCATCGATGCAATGCCCATATTCATGATAAATTACGGCCTTGCACTCCCATGGACTTGCTTTTCCTCTCTTCGTTCCGGCTATATGCACCAAATCTCCGATGAAAGAAGAATAAGAGCCGCTATCAGAATCCAAAATTTCGAGCCTTACAGGCCTGCTTTTATCCAAGAGGGCAAAAAATCTTTTATCAAAATTGTAGTTTTCCCCGTTAAGATACGCTCCTTTAGCCTCTAATTCTTTTGGGATAACAACCAATCGCCTCTCTTCCCATCGCTTCCTTATCTCTTTAATTTGTTCCGGTGTCCTCGCCGCATGACGCATCTCGGCGTTACGCAGTGTCCACCGCCGCCGGATGTCCCGAATTTGTTCCTCCGTCCTTGCCGCATGCCGTTTTGCATCGATTTGCAGGGCGTTCGGCTTCGGGTCGAGAATCCCGTCCACGTACCCCTTGTTGTCCCGAAGGAAGTACGCCTCCGTCCCCTTGGCACGGGCTTTCCCTATTCTCTCCCGGTTGTCCCGTACCCACTCCTTGAACCGGGGCGGCACGTCACCCACCCGGTTCACGCTCTCCCCGCCCAATTCCTCCCCGGCAAGCAACCGCTGCTCGTCCGCGAAGAACTTCTCCTCGGTCTTGAGAATCTTGATGGAATGGCACCGGCAAAGGGGGTGCCAGCCCGTGAACTTGAAATCCTTGGGGTACCTCCCCGCCAGCTCGTCGCAGATGTCGAAGAACGGCCTCCCGTTGAGCGTGTGGTTGTTGGACAACCGCACCTCGATTCCCACCACGAAATCAAGGTCCTGGACGCGCAGGAAATCCGCCGTCCGGTAGGCGATGTTCGTCTCGGTGGCCGTGAGCCTGAGCGCATTCTTGTAGCTGCTCCGGTAGACCCCTTGGCCGGGGTGGAACGCCTTGGCCGCCTTGGACAGCCGCAGGTTCCCGTGTTCGTCCCGCACCCTCCGGAAGAGCTTGTCCGGGTAACGCAGGTACTGTCGCACGTCCCGGCTCATCTCCGCCGCCGACCTCCCGGAACGGATACCCAAGTCCAACGCCATTTCGATTTCCTCCCGGAACTGCCCCGTGTAGTTCCACACGCGGTCCGAAAGCCCAAGCCCGGCAATCTTCCGGCGCTTGAACGCCTCCAAGGCCTCGGCATGGTTGTTCAGCCACCGGTCCGGGGTGACGGCCTTCCCGAGCTTCGCGGCGGTGAGCATCCCGGCCACCAGCTCGTCCGCTTGCCCGTTGGCCAGCGCCCATTCGGCATCAATTCCGTTCTCCACCCCGGCAAGCAGGTCGTCGTGCATGGATTCCACCAGCGCATCCATCCGGGCCTTGGCCATAGGATAGTCGTCGAAGGAAAAGGGCTTGTCGGACAGCCCGGACACGGAATGCCCGAGGCGGCGGCGGAAGCCGCCCGCCTCGGCAAAGATGTCCTCTATCTGCTTGGCGTACCGGGCAAACGGGTATGCTTCCGCTCGTAACCCTCCATCCATTCGTCCCAATCCTTTCCTTCCGGCATGGATGAGGCCGCGTTTTCCGCCGCCGTGGCGGAACTGGAATGCTCCGGACTAGTCGAGGCGGCGTTCTCGGGGGCGGTTTGGTGGTCGATGCCCGGCTGACACGGCATGGGAAAACTTACCCGAAACGAACCCGGAACTGCGCAATCCCTTGGATTGGGCAAGAATCGGGGCGGTCGCGGCCTCCATCTCGGCTCTGGTAGCCGCTATCGCCCTCTTCGTTACCTGCAAGAGGTGAAGGACCGGGTTCCGGGAAAATTTGTATATTAGTTCCGTCAAAGTGCCGGATGCACAGGCTGCTATCCTTGCACTATAATAAGGGTTGCTGGGATTCATCACGAATCCCCGGTTTTTATCGTTCAAACAATGGAATCCAAATTTTTCTTTTATAAAGAGAATCCAAACGACAAGGTATTCTGGGTTGACAATCCGGATAGTATAGGCGAATTCTTGTTCAGTTTCGATAAAAAGAAGATATATAACCTTTTTGCAGATTACCCACACAATTTATCCAAGGGAGAAAAATGTATCTTCGACAAGGAAAATCCCTATTGGGTCTCTTTTTTCCGTGACAGGCAGAAATCACTTTAACTCGCCCGCACTTCCTTTCACTTGCTTTGACAATTCCGTGTTGATATATCCAAGCAATCGCTTGAACAACGGATTTTCCCCAATAATCCCACATGATTACCACTTTTTTATATGCAAGCGCCCCGGTAGGCTTCACGCCGCCGGGGTTTCTTGTATCCGGATGAATCGGGGGCGGAACATCCAAGCAAGACCGACCCGTAAGCAGGAGATGTGTTGATAGTTTATGCCTGAAAAAAACAAAACCCACTCAAACATAATTGTTTAAGTGGGTTTGCAGTGCCCAAAACAGGACTCGAACCTGCACCTCATTGCTGAGACTAGTCCCTGAAACTAGCGCGTCTACCAATTCCGCCATTTGGGCGAGGCTTGCTGTTGTGCCCAGAACAAGACTCGAACTTGCACGTCGAAACCGACACCACCCCCTCAAAGTGGCGCGTCTACCAATTCCGCCACCTGGGCTTAACAGGGGTGCAAAGGTACATGCTTTTTTTGAAAAAAAAAATTTTGAAGGAATTTTCTTCGGCGGGCAGAGTCAACCAGCAGGCGTGATTTTCCAGGATGAGCGTGAAAGGCTCCTTGTTTTGGCGGAGAGAAGCCCCGCTTTTCCGTGAGGCTGCGGATTTGCCTTTGTCGGTAGCCTCTTTGCCAGGCATGGCTTATTCGAGCCAGAGTCTTGCGTCCGGCAGGTAGAAGCCCGCCCCGTTGTAAATGCACAATCCCGGCAGAGGCTGCCGTTTGCCGTTCACTTCGCAGTAATCCTGATTGGGAAAGAGTCGTATTCGCAACTTCTTGCCTTTGAGTCTGATGTCGGCATATTCCGGGTCTTCGCCAGGGTTATTGGCGCCACTTCCTGCCATTTTGATGTCGGCATCGGGGAAAACTTCGTCCACAGGGCAGTAGTATTCCATCGATAAGGAATCCAGGTTGCCCAGGTTGGCTTCCCGGCAGATGTACGGCGCGATTTCCTCGTTGTCTATCACGCCTCGGAGGCAGCGGCTTTCATCGGGATGGTAGGTGGCAAAGAACACATCCCCGCCATGATGGCCGTGGGTCGTCCATCCGATATAAGACTGGCGGTTGATTTCCGCGCTCAAAACTCGGGTGCTTTCATCGCTGAAGCCTTCCTTTTCCAAGCAAATCGCCATGTTTCCCAAGGTCTCTTCCGGGATGCCGGCAAGGAGGAAGTCCGATTCCAGAGTCTCGCGGATTAATTCTTTGCGGGCTTCTGAACTGCCTTCCGTCCATCGGCTGTCGTCCAGGATTTCCCGGCAAGCTTGTTCCACGCTTTTTTGATAACGGCTCAGCTTGCCGAAAATGTCTTCCACGCTGATTTCGGCATAAATGTCGCTGCTGCGGTAGTTGCCGATGGTCGGCCCTCCGGTCTGGTGGTCGGGCATCACCATCACCAGCGTCCGCCCGTCCTGCCGGGCGAAATCCATGGCTGCCCCTACCGCCTCGTCGAAAGCCAGGAAGTCGTGCAGGGCGGCCGGGACATCATTATCGTGCGCACCCCAGTCGATTTTGCTGCCTTCCACCATCAGTAGGAATCCGCTGTCGGAACGGGACAGGAACTCAAGCGCGAAGCGGGTCATCTCGGCTATCGACGGCTGGTCTTCCGGACGGTCTATTTCAAAAGCCATGTCCTGAGGCGCGAACAGGCCCCAGATTTTGCTGGCCCCTTGGCAGTCGGCCTTTTTCACGCCAGAAAAGTCCTTGGCATAAGCGATTCCTTTTTCATCCATTTCCGATAAGGCATCGAAACCGGCCAGATTGAGTGCCGAGTCGATGTAGAAACTGCCACCTCCCAGCATCAGGTCGGGCGCTTGGCAGACCATCTGCCGGCAGATGCGGGCGTATTGGTCCCGGTCGGGCGTATGGGCCAAGAAGTCGGCTGGTGTGGCGTGGGTGAAATAGCAGGTGAAGACTTCGCCGATTTTCATGCCTTTTTTCTTGGCCGCTTCCATGATAGTGAACATCGGGCGGAAGGCCATTTGCGGATCGGTGGCGACGCGGTTCCCCAGCTTGTCCATGCTGCGGTCGGGGTAGGTGGCTACGTACCCATCGCGGGAACGGTGCCCGGTGGCGTAGGTGCTGCCGGTCGGAGCCGAATCCCCGATAGGGCTGTCGGAACAGTATGTACGCACCAGCCCTCGGATTTGCGCGTCCAGATGCAGGGGCAGCCCTTGGTTCATCCATCGGCCGAAGGCCAGCCATTCGGTGCTGCACCCGTCGGGTATCATCACAATCACATTCTTGATTTCCTGTGATTTAAGGCAAATTGAGGCCAGGAATGTCCCGGCCAGGAGAAGCCAAATACGAAGTCTTTTCATTTCTTATTATAGAATATGGTGTATTCTTCTTTGGGGCGCGTTCCTTGGCAAGGTGAAGGTGAAACTTTTTTGCAAGCGGGGAAGACCCCGGATCCGTTGATTCCCTCAGTCGCATTTTTCATTCTGCAACCGAGCTTCTTCACCTGCTGGCACAGGAACATGCATGACCGGGATACGTCCTTCTGGCAGGAGAGGAGCGGCTATCCGGAAACTCCGCAAAAGTAGAAGAAAATGTGGCAAAGATACCCCTTGGCTGGTGAAATTAATGTGAAGCAGTCTGCTGCACTACGGGTCGTACTGAAAAGAAAGCCCTTGCCGGAGCTTGCGCCCGGCAAGGGTTATAGAGAAATCCTGTAGAGAACGCTTCCTGCTTAGCGTTTTATGTATTCCTTCAGGCTTTCCACGTAGTTTTCAAAGGCTTGGATGCCTGCAGGCGTGATCCGGCAAGTGGTCTTGGGCCTTTTTCCCGCAAAACCTTTTTCCACCGAAATGTACCCGGCTCGGGCCAGTTTGTCGAGCTGCACGCTCAGGTTGCCCGCCGTGGCCCGGGTCTGCTCCTTTATATAGTTGAAATCGGCATCCTTCAACCCGAGGAGCACGGACATGACGGCCAGGCGCAGTTCCGAATGCAGCAGAGGGTCGAGTTTCTTAAACATTTTGTGGTGTTTTTGAAGATTTGCCGTTGAGGATAAAGCCCGGAATGACTAGGCTGATCAAGGCCGAAAGGCTCATGGCTAGGGTGCTGTCGGGCCCCATGTTCCAGAAACCGGCACCCAAGGGGATGCAGACTAGGATGCTGGCCACCCCGCAGGCGATGATGGCCGGCCTTTTGAGCAGCGATCCGGTCAAGGCGGTAGCGAACCCCATCAGCAGCAGGATATAGAGCAGGACGGGTATCGCCACGAAAATGTTGATGACCGCTACGCTGCAGCTGATGCAGCCGAAGAGAATCCAGGTAGTGTCGATTGCCGAGCCGATGAAAGTCCGTGCCGTTCTTTTTTCCCCTCGTTTGCTCCTTTTGCGCTGGAGCAGGAGGCTGAGGCCTCCGCCGGCCACGATCATGGCATACCAGAGGAGGTTCCATTTCGGGTTTCCGGTTTGCGACCAGGTAATCCAGACCAACAAGGAGGTGGCCAGGACGCAGAATCCCCAGATGAGGAATGGTTTTCCGGTGGTCTTTGAAAGTTCTGTCCGGCTTTTGCTAATCATGTCGCTGATCAGTTGCAGGCTTTTTTCGGGAGATAATTCGTTGCTTTCCATTTTCTTTCTTTTTACGAGTTTTAGAATCCGTTTTGCCGCCCCATCCCGGGTCGCAAATCTTGGCCGGAGACTTGCTTAGAGGGCGATGCCTAGCAGGGCAATGCGTGCGGCATTCTCCCTGTTTGACGATGCAAATATAAATAAGTTTATAATATAAACCAAATTATTCCGGGCAGGTCCTGTGAATTGTCCGAAGAGGGTTGAAGCGCAGGGGCATCGGTGCAGCCAATGCAAAAACGCATGACCCGGTTCATGGAGCCGGCATCAGTACCGTTTCCGGAAAATCCTTCCCAAGAGCATGATCAGGATGATTGCCGAAGAGGCCACGAGAAGTATCTTGCCATAGATGATCCCGGGGGCTAGCGCTGTCAGCAGGGCAGAACCTATGAAGAGCGCTGTCAGCAGGATGGCAAGCACTATCCGGTTGGCTGCATTGCGGAAAGCCCGGTTCATCGAGCTGGCATCGTCCACCTTGATTTCATGGCTGATTTTTCCTTCCTTGAGCTTGTAGAGTATTTCGTTGACTTGCACAGGCAGGCTTCTGGCCATATTGAGATAATCCCATAAGGTGTCAAAGACCGAACCGGCTAATTTGGAGACGTTGTATTGGTTTGAAACCAATCTTTTGGCATAGGGGAGGACCAATGGCGTGATGGGAAGGTCGGGATCCAGCTGTCCGGCAAAACGTTGCAGGGTCAGCAGTGATTTCCCCAGCATGAACATTCCTGATGGCACTCGGAGCTGATGTTTGACCAGGATGTTGATGCAGGACTGCATCAGGCTGGCGAAATTGATTTCTTCCACCGGCACGTTGCCGACCCGTTTGAGCAAAGAGTCCAGTTCGAATTCCAATTCGTCCATGTCTTGGTAGAACTTCTTCCCGCTCAGGCTCAGCAGTGCCGTGCCCATGGCTTTCGGGTTCTTCCGGACGAAGCTTATCAGGAAGTTGGCGATGAAATTCATTTCCCGGGGCCGAAGAGTGCCTACCATCCCGAAATCGATGAAGCAGACCACGTTGCCTGGCATGATGAAGATATTGCCCGGATGAGGGTCGGCATGGAAAAATCCTTCTTCCAGGATCATCTTCAGCAAGGCGTTGGCTCCGGTGACGGCGATTCCGTGCAAATCGTACCCGGCTTCTTTCAGCTCTTGGATGCGGTCTGGAGGCACCCCTTTGATTTTCTCCATGACAAGCAGCCTCTTGGTGGTGTATTCGCCATATACTTTGGGAATGTAGACCTGAGGGTTGCTTTCGAACATGGCCGAGAAGCGGAGCATGTTGTCCGCTTCGTTGAAGTAGTCCAGCTCGTTGGCCATCTGTTTGGAGAATTCGTCCACGAATCCGTCCAGGTCCATGTAGGAGTATTGCGGGTATTCTTTGGTGAAACGGTTTACCATCCAACGCATTAGCTTGATATCCAATTTGATGGTCTTTTCTATGTGCGGGCGCTGGATTTTGATGATGACATCTTCTCCGTTCTTGAGGGTGGCTTCGTACACCTGCCCGATGGATGCCGATGCCAGGCAGGTTTTATTGAAAGATTTGAAAACGTGCTTGATTGGTTTGCACAATTCGTTTTCGATCAGATGCCGGGCTGTCTGGTCGTCGATGGGTTCCACGTGCGACTGGAGCTGCTTGAGTTCCGTCCGGAAACGGTCGGCAATCACATCGGGACGGTCGGCAAGAATCTGGCCGAATTTGACGAAAGTCGGGCCCAAGTCCTCAATCAGCACGCGGATGCGTTCAGGAGTGCTGAGGTGCTTGATATCCGGATTCCGGCGCAGGTACCGTTTCCCCAGTCTGGTGCCGAGGTACCAGTTCTGGTACCCGTGCTTGGCCAGGATTCTCGCGATTTGCAGGAAACGTCTTGTCTGCAAGAAGTTCGAGTACAGATTGAGGATGTTCATGGCTTTTCCCTTTCGGTTTTCCGGACGGTTTCCATTTTCCGGCCAAGTTCTTCGATTTGACTTTCAAGCCTCTGGATTGCATTCAGAATCTCCCTTTTGTCTCTTTCCGGCATTTTCCGGGCGGCAGCTTCCAATTGAAGCTCTGCCCGGAGATTGTCCATGCTTTCGGCCAGATGCTCGCCTTTTTGTTTCCCGGTCTCGGCATCGCCGCCGGTATAGTCTTCCCAGATCCTGCCGAATTTTTCAACAAAGGCTTCCCTGTCTTGGACGGCTACTGCCAGCAGGGTTCGGAGCAGGAAATTCAGTTTCGGGTTCATCTCAGGAGTTGTTTGTGTTCCGGGGGCCCTGCGCCTATAAGGCATGCAGGATGCGGAAGCAGAGTTCGTCGATCAAGTCAGGTGTTTCCATGTCCGCATCCACGCCTTTCGACTTGGCATCGTATTCGAGCAGGATTCTGAGTATCCTGGAAGTGTCCTTGTAGGCATAGGCATTGGCGGCGTTCTCGTATTGTTTGAGGAAATAGGGCATGATGCCTGTGTTCCTGGCAACTTCGTCTACCGGGAGATGCTTGTCTCTGGCATGATGGATTATCAGTACCTTGGCAAATTGCTTGTACAAGTAGGGGATTACCGATTGGGCCGGAAAATCTTTGGGATGGCTTCGGGCGTAGATGCACAGTTTGCGGGTCCGGGAAGGGTCCCGGGCGAAAAGGGCGTCCCCGAGCTTGAAGATGTTGTATTCTTTGTTGATGCCGATGTATTTCTCCACCTCTTCTTCCGTGATCAGCGAGCCTTTGGCAAGGTTGATGAAGAACTTTTCCATTTCGTTGGCTATCAGATTCAGGTTCTGTCCCAGCGATTCGGTGAGCAGGTTCAGTGCGGGGGGCGTGATTCCATAGCCGTGGCTTTTGAGGTATTGGGCTGTCCACCCGCTGTATTCCGAGTCTTTCAAGGGCGAGGACTCGAAACTGACCCCTATTTTCGAGATCAGTTTGAAAACAGACTTCCTTTTGTCTATCTTCTTGTGTTTGTGTACCAATACCAAGACAGTAGTGGGGACAGGGTTCTGGAGGTAGTCTTCGACGGGTTCCCAGCGGTCTATGCTTTGGGCTTCCTTGATGATGACCACTTGGAACGGAGCCATGACAGGGAACCGCTTGCAATCAGCCATGACACCTTTCAGCCCGGATTCCTTGCTTTTGAGGTCGGGGGCGAAACAGATGCTGAAATCGAATTCTTTCTGCATCTCGTCCAGGACGTTCTTCTCGAAGAATTCGGTCAGCTTGTCGATGAAATAATCCTCTTCCCCCCAGAGCAGGTACACGGGAGCGAGTTTCCCGCTTTTGACCTGGTTTTCTATGGGCGTGATGTCGGGTATGGGCATATGGCATCGGATTTTGCTGCGAAGATACGGCTAAACTCCGAAAGGCGGGGCATGGCCTCGGAAAAGATGCGGAAACTGCCGAGCGTGGGCAAGGGCGGGAAGCTATAGGGGCCCTATGCCTTGGCGGATGACGGTGATTTCGTCCTGGGTGCAGTCCAGTACCGTCGAGTATTGTATTTCACCTATGCCTCCGTCGATCACCAGGTCTACGGCTTTGCCGTAACGTTGATGGATCGCTTCCGGGTCGGTGATGTATTCGCTTTCATCTTCCGGAGCATCGATGGAGGTATTGAGGAGAGGCTCGCCCAAGGCTTCTACGATCTGGCAGGCAATCAGGTTGTCGGGAACCCGGATGCCGATGGTCTTCTTCTTGCTTTGGAAAATCTTGGGAATCGCATTGTTGGCGTTCAGGATGAAGGTGTAAGGCCCGGGGGTGTGGGCTTTGATGAACCGGAACAACGGATTGGGGATGGGGGATGTGTAACGGGAAAGCTTGCTCAGGTCGTGGCAGATGATGGTGTAATTGAGGTCTTCTTTCCTTTTGTATTTGATTTGTGCCAGCCGGTTGATGCTTCTTATGTTCGATAATCCCGTCCCCATGCCGTACACCGTATCGGTAGGGTAGATGATGATGCCTCCGTGCCTGAGGCATTCCACAATATGGTCGATTTGCTTGGCTTGAAGCCCTTGCCCGTAGGTTTTAAGTATCATTCCCGAAACAAGTAAACATGGCAGATACCCGGTACGCCGGGACATGAAAAAGGGTAAGCTCCTTACATCGCACCGCTACAACCATCGTACCCTTGCTGCCTTCCGGCCCTGGGGGAGTAGAAGGGAGCTGGTCGTGTAAGACTTACCCGGCGCAAAAGTACGTCAAATCTTGTAAAAAGCAAAATCAGGAGAGGGTTTTGCCAGCCGGCCGGCAAAACCGCTTGCAAAACTTGCCTGAAACTTTGCGAAATCGTCCTTTTTGCTGTACCTTTGCACTCGGTTCGTTCAAGGTCTCACCTCTGGCAAGGTCTCCCTTCCGGGGCCGGCCTTGAAGATGCTTGGCAAAAGAGTGGACAATATAGAGCTTTTAGTTTCCGGAATCGAGCAGAAAGCAGTGTTCTTGCGCGAGCGCCTGCATGCTGCCGAGATGGAAAACCGGCTGTTGAAAGCAAGGTTGCAGGAATTGCAGGTCTCGCTCGATGTATACAAGCAGAAAGTAAGAGAATTGGAGAACAAAAACAGCATATTGAAAGTAAGCGGTAGCTTGAACCGGAACACCGGCAAGCAAGACTCGCAGAAAGCAAGGGCATACATAGACGGATTGGTGAAAGAGATAGACCAGTGCCTGGCGCTTCTGGATCAGCAAGAATGAACGAGATACCTATTACCGTGAATATCTGTGAAAGGCCTTACAAGCTGATGGTCGATCCCTCGGATGAACCTTTGATAAGGGAGTCTGCGAGGAAGATAAACGAAGGCTTGCGCGCCTATGCGCAGAATTACGCTTTTAAAGACAATCAAGACCTCTTGTCGATGGTAGCGTTGCAATACACGCTCAATTCGCTCAAGAATGAAAGAGGGTTGGCCTATAGGGACAGGGACTTGGCGGAAAGGCTCAGGCAGATAGACCGGACTCTTTCGGTATAGGGAACGGGAGGCCGGGCATGTTCCCTCCTTTTCGGCGGAGAAGTGTCCTAAGGCCGTTTTTAGGCGAAATGGTTTAGTCGTTGTTCTTTGACATAAGACTGCAAGCAGGAAAACCGCATTGCTCACCATCAGTTTGAAAACTCAACAGTTTAAACTTTGGGGAAGGACTCAGGTCCCGGATGGCAGGCTTTGAATTCCTTCGGGAATCCCCTTTGGGGACGTAAGAAGCCAGAACTGACCGGCCGCCCCATATATAATGGATAGGAGTTTTCTATAACTCTATAGGGCATGCGGTTTTTCTGTTTTGCAGGGTTCAGGATGCTTGCTTGCTTTTGATAGGCTTTTATTAACATAAAAACCTAAACACTAATGGAAGGAGTTAATGTCCTGTTTATTATCATTGCCTTTGTGGTCGGAGCCGGACTATGGGCAGTTGTGAATTCGTTCATGCTGAAACGCAAGCAGAAACGGATTCTTGCTGAAGCGGAAGAAAAGGGTGAAATCCTGAAGAAGGAGAAGCTGCTTCAGGCCAAGGAGAAATTCTTGCAGATGAAGGCTGAATACGATAAGAACGTGGCCGAGCGGAACAGCAATCTGAGCAGGAACGAGAACCGGGTCAAGCAGAAGGAATCCGAGCTGAACCGCAAGATGGAAGAGTTGCAGCGCAAGAACAACGAGCTTGGCATCCTGAAAGAAAACCTGAACAATCAGCTTCAAGTGGTCAGCCGCAAGCAGTCGGAAATGGACAAGCTTCAGGCCCAGCAGATAAAGAGGCTGGAAACCGTGGCCGGGCTTTCTGCTGAAGATGCCAAGGCTCAGTTGATTGCCTCATTGAGGGACGAGGCCAAGTCGGAAGCCTTGAGCCAGATCAAGGATGTAATCAACGAGGCCAAGCTGACTGCCAACAAGGAAGCTCAGAAAATCGTCATCGAGACAATCCAGCGGACGGCAACCGAACATGCCATTGAGAATACGGTTTCCGTCTTCAATCTTGAAAATGAGGAAATCAAAGGCAGGATTATCGGGAGGGAAGGCCGTAATATCCGGGCTTTGGAGTCTTTGACCGGAGTGGAGATCATCATTGATGATTCTCCTGACGCGATTATCTTGTCGGGCTTCGATCCGGTCCGCCGCGAGATTGCCCGCCTCTCTTTGCATAAGCTGGTGACGGATGGCCGTATCCATCCGGCTCGGATTGAAGAGGTGGTGGCCAAGACGCAGAAGCAGATCGAGCAGGAAATCATGGAAACCGGCAAGCGGACTTGCATAGACCTGGGGATTTTGAATATGAGCAATGAGCTGACCCGGATGATCGGGAAGATGAAGTATCGTTCTTCCTATGGGCAGAACCTGTTGCAGCATGCGCGGGAGACGGCCAACCTTTGCGCCACGATGGCATCCGAGCTGGGATTGAACCCGAAGATTGCCAAGCGTGCCGGGCTGTTGCACGATATAGGCAAAGTCCCCGACAACGAGCCGGAACTGCCGCATGCTATCTTGGGTATGAAGCTGGCGGAAAAGTACAAGGAAAGTCCGGAAGTCTGCAATGCTATCGGTGCGCATCATGACGAGATTGAGATGACTAACTTGATTTCTCCGATTGTCCAGGTCTGCGATGCCATTTCCGGGGCTCGTCCCGGCGCCCGCAGGGAAGTGGTGGAGGCTTATATCAACCGATTGAATAATTTGGAATCCTTGGCTTTGTCTTATCCCGGGGTGGTGAAGACTTATGCGATCCAGGCCGGGCGCGAATTGAGGGTCATCGTAGGGGCTGACAAGGTTTCCGATGACCAGGCATGCCAGCTTTCTCTGGACTTGTCTAAGAAGATCCAGGAAGAGATGACTTATCCGGGGCAGATTAAAATCACGGTGATACGGGAGACCCGGGCTGTCAACTATGCAAAATAAAGCGAACCTTTCGGTTAAGCCGAGCGCAGAGCCGGACGGAGTTTGAGCTATGCCGAGGCGGAGAAAGGAACGCGAAAGCGAACCTTTCCGGATCGGCATCCTGTTTCGCGGCTGGTAGACAGCGATAGATCCTGCCGGATCGGACTGCCCTCTGAAAGCGGCTTGCCGGCTTTCGAGGGCAGTCCGGGTTTCTGGCGGGATTTTTTTTCGATGCTTGGCGGGCAGCGGGATTGCGGGGTCAGGCTGGACAAATGAATCCAACCCGAACCGGTCATCAGACCCGCCGAGTCTGTTCCCGATTGGGAAAATGAGGCTTACGGGCAATCGCCCCGAAGTCTGATGCCCGGTTTGGGTTAATACGGCTTCTTAAAGGTTTTTGGATGCCTCTTGTTCCGTCTGTTCGGGGAAGTGCGGGGATAAGAGTTCTTTAAGGAATTCCGGGATACGGCATGGATGGTGGTTCGCGGCTTGCATGAATGCCAAGGTGGCGAATCCTTCGTTCAGGAGTTCCCCGTTCTCGTTGTAGATTTCATGGTAGAAGGTCATTTTGACATATTTCGGGATTTCCCTGACGAAAGTGTGGATGGAGATGATTTCGTCGTAATGGGCCGGGCGTTTGTACCGGATGCCGATTTCGATGACCGGCATCATGATGCCTCGGTCCTCGATTCCCTTGTAGGAGAGGCCTAATGAACGGATGGTTTCGTTCCGGGCTATTTCGTAGAACCTTGGATAGTTCCCATAATAGACAAAGCCCATTTGGTCGACATCGGCGTAGCAGATCCTGATTTGTGTTACATGATGGTACATGGTGTTTGATTTTAGGTTTTGCAGTCCTTTCCCTGTTTGCGAGGGGCCGCGAAGCGGGGCTGGGTTCGCGATGAAGGTGGCGGAATCCGGGTGCAGGGCAAAAGTGGCTTGCTGTCCGGGACGCGTCCGAAGCCCGTTCGGGCCGAAGTCCATGCCAAGCTGCCGTCTCGGGCATGGCTGAGGCGCAAGTGGTTCGGCGCAGCCAATCTTCGGCGAGCCAAAGATAGTGAAAGTCGAGAGCCATGCAAAAGGAGCTTGCTCGATTTTGCATGGCCGAGACGCATCCTGTCTTCGATGCAATCAAAGATAGTGAAAGTCGAGAGCAATGGCAACAAACTTGTTTGATTGACATTGCCGAACCGCATCCAAAGCCCGTTTGAGCCGAATACCGTCCCGGACTTGTTCGAGGACGCTTGAGGCGCAGGGGCTTCGGCGCAGCCGATTTTCGAGGGCGGAGCCCTCACAGATAGAGAAAGTCGAGCGCAGGCAATGTCCCTGGTAGAGCCAGATGCGTTCTGACTGTCTCGAGGGCGCTTGAGGCGCAGGAGCATCGGCGGAATCATCCTTCGGCGGCAATCGGCGGTAGAGGCAACCGGGCATGATGCGCCACGTTGGTTTGCAATAGCCAGGCTTATTTTGGCTGCAAGGTCTCCCGGAAATTTGCCTGAAGATTGGTGCCGGAGGTTCCGTCTTGCTTTCAGGAAGCACGTTGCATTTTTTTTATCAACATGTGAATTTTTTTTGAAAGTTTTTTGAATTGCCGGCTGCCTTTTTGTGTATCAACAGCATGAATGCAAAATCCCGCTTCTCGAAGATGAATCTGGCCGGGATTGGGATTGCTTGGGCTGCTTTTTGCAAGTGCAAGATTTTGTAGTGAAAAGTTTGCCAGAGGCGGCAGGGAGCGTGTTCCTGCCTATACGTTTTTCTTAAAAAAGCAAGTTTGCGGGCATTTTTTTCTTATCTTTTTTTAACTCATCTTTGCACTATAGAAAAACGGCATCCGGGAGGTTCAAAAACCTACTTGTCAACAGTGCCGCAAGCCTTGAACTGCCATGCTCAGGCCTGCCGTGCATGCGGGAGTGTCTTGGCAGTCTTAAAACTTTCGATGAGAGAGATGGAACAAAATTACATCAGCGTATGGGAGGAGTGTCTCCGGATATTCAGGGACAATTTGGGAGAGTCGGCCAATTACCGTACGTGGTTCGCGCCGATCAAGCCTGTCAGCCTGCGGGATAATACCTTGACCATACAAGTGCCGAGTCCGTTCTTTTTCGAATGGCTGGAAGAGAATTATGTGGGTTTGCTGCGTTCCACGATACATAGGGTTTTGGGGCCGGAAGGCCGTCTCAAATATTCGGTAGTCATGGATAATGCCGATTCCTTTGCCATTACGGCCGAAAGTAGTTATAAGAGGGAAACCCGAAACCAGCCAACCGCTATGCCTGTACCGCCAAAAGACCATTTGCCCAATCCGTTTGTGATTCCGGGATTGGAGAAAATCAAGATCAACTCCCAGTTGAACGAGAATTATTCCTTCGACAATTTTGTGGAAGGGGATTGCAACCGTCTGGCTCGGGCAGCCGGTTATGCCATTGCGGAAAAGCCTGGCAAGACGGCGTTCAACCCATTGTTCTTGCATGGTGCTACCGGTTTGGGCAAGACGCATCTGCTGAATGCCATAGGCCTGCAATCAAAGCTGAACAACCCTGATCTGACTGTCTTGTATGTCTCTGCCGAGCTGTTCACCCAGCAGTTCATGGATGCATGCCGGAATAAGACCACTAATGATTTCACTCATTTTTACCAGGTGATTGATGTCTTGCTGATCGATGACATACACAAGCTGGCGGGGAAACCGGCGACTCAGGATGCCTTCTTCCAGATTTTTAATCAGCTGCATCAAAGCGGCAAGCAGCTGGTCATTGCATCGGACAAGCCGCCTGTAGAGCTTCAAGGCATAGAACAGAGGCTGCTTTCCCGCTTCAAATGGGGATTGGCGGCAGACTTGCAGGTACCCGATGTGGAAACCAGGATAGCCATATTGAAGCGGAAATTGCAGGCGAGCGGTGTCGAAATGCCCAAGGATGTCATTGAATACATCGCTTACAGCATATCCACCAATGTCCGTGAAATGGAAGGCGTTCTCAATTCCTTGCTGGCGCAGTCCATCTTGAACAAGAAGACCATCACGATGGATCTGGCGAAGAAGATGATAGACCAGATAGTCCATAATTCGGTCAAGGAGATATCCATCGATTATATCCAGAAGATCGTATGCGACTATTTCGACCTTCCGGTGGACAAGTTGAATTCCAACCGCAAGTTCCGGCCTATCGTGACTGCTCGCCAGCTGGCCATGTACTTCGCCCGCAAGTACACCAAGGCTTCTTTGGCGGCTATCGGGTCTCAATGCGGGAAAAGGGATCATTCCACGGTGCTTCATGCCTGCAAGACTGTCCGTAACATGCTGGATACCGACAAGTCTTTCCGTGCCATGGTGGACGAGCTGGATAAGAAGATAAAGAATTAGCAGCCTATGGCCAGACTTTTGCTGTTGCCTGCTTGTCTGGGGGATTCGGAACCGGAATTGGTGTTGCCGGCTTCTTACCTGCCCAGGATGCAGCATCTTCGCGCCTTTTTTGTGGAAGATGTCCGCTCGGCGAGGAGGTTCCTCCGTAGAATAGGCTATAAGGTTGCTTTCGAGGAGGTCTTGTTTGTGGAGCTGAACGAGCATGTTCGGGCATCCTCTCTGGAAGAGGTGTTGCGGGATCAGGGGGTGGACGAGGCGTTGCTGCTTGCTCAGGATGCCGGGGTGCTGTCGGAGGCAGGTTTGCCATGTGTGGCCGATCCGGGTTCCTTGGCGGTGGACTGGGCGCACCGGAAAGGTGTCCAGGTGGTTCCGTTCAGCGGCCCTTCTTCTTTGTTCATGGCCTTGATGGCTTCCGGGCTGAACGGGCAGTCTTTCTGTTTCCATGGATACCTGCCTGCGGCGTCCAGGGAACGCATGGCCCGGATACGGGAAATCGAATCGGTTTCCTTCAGGAAGTGCCAGACGCAGATTTTCATCGAGACTCCGTACCGGAGCCAGGCCATGTTCGACAGTTTGCTGGAGTGCTGCAGGGATGAGACGCGGCTTTGCGTGGCTTCGAGCATTACCTTGCCGGACGAATCCATCCATACCTGGCCGATATCCCGTTGGCGGAAGCATCCGGCATCGATTCAGAAAAAGAATACCGTATTTTTGTTGTTGGCATGAATCCTCCGTTGGCAGAACAGCTTCGTCCTCATTCTCTTGAGGAATATATCGGGCAGTCTCATCTGATGGGGCCGGATGCTGTCTTGCGCAAGGCTATCGTGTCTGGTCGTCTGCCTTCGATGATTCTATGGGGGCCTCCGGGGGTGGGGAAGACGACTCTGGCCTGCCTTATTTCGTCATACCTTCATCGGCCTTTTTTCACCTTGAGCGCGGTGCTGGCCGGGGTCAAGGATGTGAGGGAGGTTTTGGACAAGGCTGAGGCTGTGCGGAAAGTGCAGGAGAGGAGACGGCGGGAAGGAGCTTCTTTGTTTGATGGGAGCGGGCAAGGTCCGTCCGGACTGGATCCGGCACCGGTCGCGGCGGAGTCTGGAAGCCCTGTATTGTTCATCGATGAAATCCATCGGTTCAGCAAGTCTCAGCAGGATTCTTTGCTGGGTGCAGTAGAGAGAGGCACGGTTACCTTTATCGGAGCCACCACCGAGAATCCTTCCTTTGAGGTGATTTCCCCATTGCTGTCCCGTTGCCAGGTATATGTGCTTCATTCCTTGTCATCGGACGAGATGGATACGATGATTGATCGAGCCATTGCTTTCCTGGAGAAGCATTATCCAGTCCGTATCTGCATGGAGGAGCGGGATGCTTTGAAACGGATTTCCGGAGGGGACGGACGCAAATTGCTCAATGCCATTGAGCTGGTGGTGGGGGAATCTTTGCCGCCGGTCTCGCCGGAGAGCCCGGCCCGCGCTGGGGAACGGCTGGAAATCAAGGTCGATAACGCTTATGTGTCATCTCTGATTCAGCAGAATCTGGCAATGTATGACAAGAATGGCGAGAATCATTATGATATCATTTCGGCCTTTATCAAGTCTCTCCGGGGAGGCGACCCGAATGCGGCTGTTTACTGGCTGGCGAGGATGCTTGCGGCAGGGGAGGATGTGAAGTTCATCGCTCGGCGTATGGTGATATTGGCATCGGAAGATATAGGAAACGCCAATCCGAATGCTTTGTTGCTGGCCAACGCTTGCTTTGACACGGTTCATAAGATAGGTTATCCTGAATGCCGGATTACATTGAGCCAGACGGCGGTCTATCTGGCGTGTTCTCCTAAGAGCAATGCTTCATACATGGCTATCGATGCGGCTTTGGCGGCGGTCAGGAAAAGCGGGGATCTTCCGGTTCCTTTGTACTTGCGCAATGCGCCTACCCAGCTGATGAAGGATCTGGGGTATCATGACGGCTACAAGTACGCTCATGATTACGACGGGAACTTCGCGGAGCAGGAATTTTTGCCCGAAGGGCTTGAAGGTACTGTCTTTTACCAGCCGGGGGCGAACCTCAGGGAGGAAGAGATGCGGAAGCGTCTTAATCTTTGGTGGAAAGGCAAATACGGATATTGAACGGAACGGAGGGATGCCGTTGCAGGCCTGGGGGCTTCGCCGGTCTGTATCCTGGCACAGGGAGGGGCTGGAATGAAGAAGAAAAAATGAAGGCAATGAGCATATTAGAGAAGGAAAATCAGTTGATTGGGGAGTTTTCCGGTCTGTCTGAGTGGATGGACAGGTACAGCTTGTTGATTGAGAAGGGGAAAGAATGTCCGGTATTGCCGGATGCGGAAAAGACAGACGCTTTTCTGATTAAGGGATGCCAGTCCCGGGTGTGGATCAAGGCGGAGCTTGGGGAGGATGGGAATGTCTATTTCCGTGCGGATTCGGATGCAGTGATAACCAAAGGGATCGCGGCCATGCTTTTGTATGTGTTTTCGGGAGAGAAGCCTAAGGACATAGTGGATGCGCCGGTGGATTTTCTGGACCAGATAGGGTTGAAGGAGCATCTTTCCCCTACGCGTTCGAACGGGCTTGTGGCCATGCTGAAGCAGATAAAGCTTTATGCGTTGGCTTTGGGCATGAGGAAATAGAAGGCTTGGCTGGTTCCGTCGAAGGCCGGCTTCGTTGAAGATCGATTTCATCGGCATCTGCGCTCGACTTTCGCTATCTGTGAGGGCTTCGCCCTCGAAGATTGGCTGCGCCGAAGCCCCTGCGCCTCGACCGTCCTCGAACAAGTCCGGGACGGTATCCGGCTCAAACGGGGCTTTGGATGCGGTTCGGCAATGTCAATCAAACAAGTTTGTTGCCATTGCACTCACCTTTCGCTATCTTTGGCTGTCGCCGAAGATAGGATGCGGTTCGGCAATGTCAATCAAACAAGTTTGTTGCCATTGCACTCACCTTTCGCTATCTTTGCCATTCTCAAGTGGCGTTGCCTCTCCTGTTTCCGCAGGAAGCTTGCTGCCTGTTATTGATAAGAATCATGGCCTACGATTTCCATAAACATCTGGCCACAGAGATGGCCTTTTTCGAGGAGAAGTTCAAATCATTGATAGAAGGTGATTTTGAATACATCAACCATATCCGGGACCAGGTTTTTCGATCCAAGGGGAAGCAGTTGCGTCCTATGCTGGTCTTTTACTCGCACAAGCTGTTCAGGGAGGAGATTCTTGAACAATCGTATCTGGCGGCGTCTTTGGTGGAGATTGTCCATGCGGCATCGTTGGTTCACGACGATGTAGTGGACATGGCGGATTGGCGCCGGGGAAATGCTTCCGTTCGTGCCATGTTCGGTAACAAGGCGGCGGTTCTGGCAGGTGATTATATGCTGACCAACGCATTTCTTAAAGCCTATGACGAAAGTGACAGCCAGTTGCTGGTGATGCTGGTGGATGTGATCCGGCAGATGAGCGAGGGTGAATTGCTGCAGTTGCAGTATGCCAATAACAGTCATGCCACTGAACAGGCATATACGCAGATAGTCAGCGGGAAGACAGCCGCCTTGTTCGGTTGCTGCTGCCAGTGCGGGGCTTATACGGCTCGAGCCTCGGCAGAGGAAACCCGGAAGCTCAAGGAGATAGGGCGGAAAGTGGGGTTCGCGTTCCAGATAAAAGACGATTTGCTGGATTTGGATAAGAATGCGGCTGCAGGGAAGGCATACGGGAACGATTTGAAAGAAGGCAAGCTGACGCTTCCGGCCTTGTATTACCTGCAACAGGCTGGCACTTTGGAGAAAAAGAGCTTTTTCGAAGACCTGGACCGGCTTTCGGCCTGCCATGAAGAAGGAAAAGAGTGTCCCGGCCTGCTGGAGTCTATGACAGAGCGGATCCTGGCTTCGGGAGGAGTGGAGTATGCCCGGCGTAGGGCTATGGATTACACGCGGGAGGCTATGGATATTTACCAGAGCTTGCATCGGGTCAATGACGGCTTTGCGTGTCTGATTCAGGAAATCGGTGAGATTGCATCCTGATTCGCAGCCATGTATTTTCGGTGGTTCCATGTGCATGAGTTTCTTGGAAGATGGGAAGTCCTTGAGGATTCCCTGTGCAGAAAAAATGAAGTAAGATGGATATATCGGTGGTGGTACCCTTGTTCAACGAGGATGAGTCGTTGCCCGAATTGGCGGCATGGATTCGGAAAGTAATGGAAGCCAATGGCTTCAGTTACGAGGTTTTATTTGTGGATGATGGCAGCAAGGACAAATCCTGGTCCGTAGTCCAGGCTTTGCATCAAGGGAACAAGGCGTTCAAGGGAATTCGTTTCCGTCGGAATTACGGCAAATCGGCAGCCTTGCAGAAAGGGTTCGAGGCTGCTGAGGGGAATGTGGTAATCACTATGGATGCTGATCTGCAGGACAGCCCGGACGAGATTCCTTCTTTGTACCGGATGATAACCGAGGAGGGGTTCGATGTGGTGTCGGGTTGGAAAAAGAAGCGTTACGACCCTCTGTCCAAGACATTGCCGACCAAGTTGTTCAACTGGGCGGTAAGGCGTGTGTCCCATATCCGCTTGCATGATTTCAATTGCGGATTGAAAGCTTACCGGCGTGAAGTGGTAAAGAGTATCGAAGTCTATGGGGAGATGCACCGGTTTATCCCGGTGATAGCAAAATGGGCCGGTTTCGGGCGGATTGGAGAAAAAGCAGTGCAGCATAGGGCGCGCAAGTATGGCAAGACCAAGTTCGGGATGAATCGTTTTGTCAATGGCTTCCTGGATTTGCTTTCTTTGAGCTTCGTGGGTCGTTTTTCCAAGAAACCCATGCACTTTTTCGGGAGCATCGGGTTGTTGTTGTTCGTTTTAGGATTCCTGGCGGCAATCTGGTTGGGGGCGCAGAAGCTGTATTGCCTGCGTCATGGAATACCGGCTCCATTGGTGACGTCTTCTCCTTATTTCTATATCTTTTTGGTATTCATGATTATGGGCTTGCAGCTGTTTTTGGCGGGTTATCTGGCGGAGCTGATAGGCAGGAATTCTCCTACAAGGAACACTTACCTGATTGCCGAATTGTTAGGGACGGATTGCCATGGTGAACAAGAGCAGTAGTTTATTCCGGAGAGTTCTGGCCGGCTTGTGCTTGCTGTCATGGGGCGTGGCCGGGCAGGCTTATGTGGTGGCGATGCCGATGGGGAAACTTCCCGGGAGCGAGGTCGTTCTTCGATCGGGCAATGGATGCATGGATTTGGCGGTTTCCATGTCCGGCGATACTAATTACCGGGATGCCGAGGGTCGTCGGCAGGGTTTGTGGATACATGATTCCGAGGGGGAAGGACTGGATTACAGGGGCTGTTTCAAGGATGATATGCCGGAGGGATGGTTCGTCTATGCTCGACGGGACACCTTGGTAGCTAAAGCTTTTTATTTCAGGGGAGGGTATGCCAGCCATAATCTTTTTTTCTATCCTGATTCCCAGTTGATGGCAGAGGGGTATTATCTGGAGAAGAGGAAAGACAGCATATGGAATTTCTATGGTCGGGACGGCCGTCTGGTCAAGAGAGAAGGATATGAAAGGGGATTGAAGCACGGGGTCATGGAATTGTACGGAGATAGCGGGACAGTCCTGGTGCATCAGGAATGGTTTCGTGGATTCCGTAACGGTAGCTGGTTTGAACGTTCTGCCAACGGCATGCAGGAATATACTTATAAGCTGAACTTGACGCATGGGCGGTATTCGGCTTTCTACCCAGACAGTACATTGGCAACGGCGGGACAGTACGAGGAGGGTCTGAAACAGGGCAAATGGAGTTTCTTTTTCCCCAGCGGACGGTTATACAAAGAGGATTTCTTTCAGGACAACCGAGTGGTGCGCCGGATATTGTACCTGTCGTTTCAGGGACGGCTTCAACCTGTATGCACGGATACGCTTGCCATGGTGATGCTTTCCCCTCGAGGCGGTAAAGCCGAGTTGCTGACCGATGGCGGGATGCGTCTTGTTTGCGACGATGATTTTTCTTCGGTCTGCGGGATTCTGGACATGGAGGATTTTTTCTATGCCAATAAGAATACTCTGGTATCTTTCCAGGTGTTGGATACGGATTGTCTGCCCGGATTTTTGGAGCAGCTGCCGGAATCGTCTGGCGATGATTTGTATGATGGGCAGAAGGATCCTATGCAGCAGCTGGGGCGGACGGCTTCGGTGCGTCCAATCGAGTTGCCTTTGAAGATCAAGCCTCCTTTTCCTGTTTATGTGGATGCTAATGGCATGGATGTCTTGAAGAATGTTCTTTCTGACAAGGAAGTGCCTCCGGAAGATACGGACGAGCCTGTAAATCCTGTATTCTGGAAATAGAGACTCGGCGCGGACGGGCAAATTCAAGGAGTGAATGCATTTGCGAGGCATCTTGGCGACATTGGCTGGATTGCGCGGGTGGATTTCGATGGAGATGCAGGCAAGATAGAGTGCGGTTTTTCCCCTCCGCCCTTGGATCGTAGCGGAAAGAGCTGAGGGGAAAATCGGCGGAGCGCAACTTCGAGTGAACTTCGAGGTGAAAAAATTTGGCGATTAAAAAAAAATGCATACCTTTGCAGCCCTTTCCGGAAGGAAAAAGGATGCCTGAGTGGCGGAATAGGTAGACGCGTTGGTCTCAAACACCAATGGGGTAAAACCCGTATCGGTTCGATTCCGATCTCAGGTACGAAAAAGCCAGCTTGAATCGTTGTATTCGGGTTGGCTTTATTTTTTTCAGGTAACAAAGTGGCAAGAAATAGATGCCATGGAATTGACCATCGTTTTTGCCGTGCTTTGTCTGGCCGGGGTTATCGCCTGTATTTACGCGGGTATCCGGCTCCACCATATCAACAAGCGGGAAGAAGCTGGGAAACAGGGGGCGATGGGGACTTCTGCGCGCCGGGGCGAGGATGGTTTTGCGCCAAGAAATGGCGATGGCTGCATAGAGCCTCCCATGGTCGAGGGCTATTCAAAGAGGAAGATGTCTTCATTCTCCCGTTTCATCAGGTAGTTTTCCCGGCCGTAGGTTTCCACAAAATCCGGGTCGGACAAGAAACGGTTGATTAGCTGTTCATTATGCTGGATGTCGTGAAGATAGAAGTCCTTTGTCCTGCGGAGTTCCTGCAATTCCTTGTACGCCTTGATTTGCGATCCGATGGTGTTCGGAGACAAGATGCAGCTCCATACAATGAAGAATACCGTGACAAACGCATGGTTCCGGTATTTCCATCCCCAGAACCAATGTGCGCTTTTCTTGAGTTGCGTGAAAAAACGGCGGTTTTCCATCTCAGGCCTCCTTTCTGCTGATTTTCAATATTTCGTCCACATATTCCCGGCTGTTGCTCAGGCGGGGTACCTTGTTCTGCCCGCCCAGTTTCCCTTTCTCTTTCAGCCACAAGTAGAAAGTCCCTTCTGGCAAGGGGATTACTTGCGGTTGTTTCAGCAGCAGGTCTTTGGAGCGTTTGGCTTCGTAATCGCTGTTGAGGGTCATCAGGTTCCTGTCGAGCAAGCAGGTGAAATTGCCAATGTCGGCTGGAGATTTCCTGAATTCTATGAGCCATTGGTGTCTTGCTTGGCTCGATGCGTCAAGGAAGACTGGGGCTGCCGTGTAATCGGCGATTTCAGCCCCGGTTTCCATGCAGGCCATCGCCAAGGCTTTGTCGGCATTGTCCACCATCAGTTCTTCGCCGAAGGTGTTGATGAAATGCCGTGTACGTCCGCTGATGCGGAATCGGTAGGGTCGGAGAGCTGTGAATACCACGGTGTCTCCGATCAAGTATCGCCATAAGCCTGCATTGGTGCTGATGGCAAGCGCGTAGTTCTTGCCAAGCTCTACTTCTTCGATGCCTATCGCCTGAGGGTATTCCTTGTCCCATTCTTCCGCAGGGATGAATTCGTAGTAGATTCCGTAATCCAGCATCAGGAGCATGTCTTTATCCTCTTCGTCCTGCATGCCGAAGAATCCTTCAGACGCGTTGTATGTCTCGATATAGTGCATGGAAGGCCCCAGCAATTCGGCATATTGCCTGCGGTAGGGCGTGAAGCTCACTCCTCCGTGGATCAGCAATTCCAGATGCGGCCAGATTTCTTTCAGGCTCTTTTTGCCGGAAAGTTCCATGACTTTTTCCAAGTACACCAGTATCCAGGAAGGGACGCCCATCAGGCTTCGCACATCTTGGGAAACGGTGGCTTGCGCCATCAGCGGCAGTTTCTGTTCCCAGTCTTCCATCAAGGCGATGTCCTTGCCGGGAACCCGTCTGGATTCGGCCCATGACGGCAGTTTCCGGGTCAGGATGGCCGAGACGTCCCCGCAGCGGATACCCGGGTTCGATGGCCAGGATTTCAGGCTGCCTCCCATGGAGACGGTCTTCCCTTTGAATACTCCGCTTTCAGGATGCTGCCGCATATACAAGGCATACATGTCTTTTCCGCCTTTGTAATGGCAATCGGCAAGGGCCTCCCGGCTTACAGGGATGTACTTGCTCTTGGAATGCGTGGTTCCCGACGACTTGGAAAACCATCGGATCCTTTCAGGCCAGAGCAGGCCTGTTTCTCCCTGCATCATCCTTTCCACGTAAGGTTGGAGCTCGGTGTAGGAAATGACTGGCACTTGGCTTCGGAATGCTTGCAGTGTCCGGATGCCTTTGAACCGGAATTTCAAGCCGTATTCCGTGGATTCAGCTTTCCTGATCAGGTATTCCCATTGCTGCCGCTGGATGTCGCCTGCAGCATGAGCATAGGAATCAATCTCTTTGAGCCGCTTCCTCATCAACCATACATAAGCCGAATTGATGTACGACATGCCTGACTTTATTTAGGTGCTATCTTGATCAGGAAAGCGGCAATGATGCCGTAAAGGATAATCGGTGTCAGCGCGGAGAGCCATACGGGCATGGTACCCGAAGTGGCAAAGACCTTGGCCATTTGCAGGAACAGTATGAACGTGAAAGCCAAGGCGATGCCGATGGCCAGATTCTTGCCGATGCCTTGCCGGGTCTTGTGGGAGGACAATGCCAGTCCTATCAAGGTCAGGATGACGGCCGTCAAGGGGTGGAGGAAACGCTGAAGCCGCTCGTACTGGTAATAGACCACCATGCTGCTGCCCCGTAATTTCTCCTTTTCTATCAATTCGTTGAGTTCCTTGAAGTTCTGCTCGTCCACTTTGATGTAGTCTGAGGCAAAATCCAACGGGCGGACGGGAAGATCCATTTCTATGTAATTCCCTTTGGCTACAATCTCGCTGTCGGGTTCCAGCTTGCGGTCGACATAATTCACCAGCTTCCATACGTCCTTGGCGGAATCGTAGCGGATATTCTGGGCGCTGAGCTTCTCTTGCAGGCGGTTTCCCTCTATCTTTTCCCTGGTGAAACGGTATCCTACGTTGGAGCGGTTGTCGAAGCTTTCCACATAGTAGTAAGTGTTGCTGTCGAATTGGATGTGAATGTTGGAGTTGGCATTCTGGTAAGGCTTCTTGACGTAGACCCGTTCAAAGGCTATGCGTTCCTTGTTGACATCCGGAATGACAAAGTTGGCCAGGAGCAGGTTGAGCAGCCCGATGAATACGGCGCAGAGGACATAAGGGACCATCAGCCGGTAGAAACTGATGCCGGAGCTGAGCATGGGAACGATCTCCGTGTTCTGCGCCATTCTGGACGTGAAGAAAATGACAGAGATGAAGATGAACAGCGAGCTGAACATGTTGATGAAATACGGGATGAAGTTCACGTAATAATCAAAGATGATAGCTTTCAGAGGCGCGTCCCTCTCCAGGAAATGTCCCAGCTTCTCGGAAATGTCGAAAACTACTACAATGATGATAATCAATGCAATAGAAAGAAAAAACGATCCCAGGAACTTTTTGATGATATACCAATCCAATTTATGCATCTTCTTTCTTGGCTTTTTGGGCTTCAGCATTCAGGAATGCCTTCGCTCTGAACAAATACGTTTTGATTGTGCCCATCGGCATCCCGGTCCTTTCGGAGATTTGCCGGTATTTGAGCCTTTCTATGTAACGAAGGCTGAAAACTGTCCTGTATCTTTCAGGAAGGCAAGCCATCATCTCGCCGGGATGCATCCAGGGCGCGTCGGACCCGGAGGCATCGTCTTCGGTTGTTCCGGCCTTTTCCTGCGGCGGGTACTCGTGCGGCATGTCCGCGTTCAGGGATTGCAAGTCCGCATTGCTGCTGTTGCCTTTCTTGCGCAGGTAATCGATGCAGCTGTGCCTGGCAATGTTGTACAGCCATGTGCTGAAGGCATAACGAGGGTTGAACGAGGACAGGTTGTTGAACATCTTGGCAAAGGTTTCTTGCAGGAGATCTTCCGTTTCCGTTTCTATGCGTATGCGTTCCAGCATGAATTGGAAAAGGGGGGTCCGGTATTTGTTCACCAGGCGGGTGCAGGCATTCTGGCTGTTATCTTCCAGAATCCGCCGCACTAGCTGCAAGTCCTCTTCCTTGTCTGTCATTTCGGCTTGTTCTTCTTTTTTCTCGTTACAGGCGCAAACAACAAAGGTATATATAAAAATCCATATATGGGCAACGCGAACCAGAACAAGCCGTATTTCAGCTTGCTGCCTGCTTTCTGCATGTAATAAGCCTGTATGCAGTATTTGGCGATGCCTATCGAAAGGAAAACGGGAATCCATGATGGAAAACGGCTGATGCCGTCTTGACGGAGCTGGTATCCGGCCAGGGCGCAGCCTGCTACGGCCAGGATCCAGAAAACGGATTCTGCTATGTGGTATGTCCGGATTCGCATCGCGGCTTTTGTGGTTTTCCTTGCCAGGATGTTCCGGTATTCTCTTTCCGTTCTGAAAAGGGAAGGCGGGGATGGAATCTGGGAAATCACGGCTGCTTCCGGGAGAGCCTGCACTCCTGCGCGCTTCGGGTTTTCGATATGCATGGCCAGAAGGTCGAAGTTCCCTATGTCCAGCGCGTAGCATCCCGTGTAGCCTTGGTGTTCCAGGAAGATGTCCTTGCGGTAGGCTATCAGGCTCCGCTCCCCAGTGAAAGCCTGGCCGTTCAAGGCAGCGCCGATGTATTCCATCCTGCGTTCTATTTCGCGGTAGCAGCGGAAAGACTTCCCAGCCTTGTCGAGAGGGAACGGTTCCACCAGGCCGACGACCGCTTGGGTATCGTTTCGGAACGCCGCCTGCATCAGGCTGATGCATTTTTCGGAAGCTGGGCGGCAAAGCGGCGATGTCAGAATGACATGGTCGTATCTTGCCGCACGGACTCCTATGGAGAGGGAGAACAGCTGCTCGTTGAAGAAATTTATGCTTTGGTTCGCGTTGACACCTCGCAGTCTGGGAAATTTCCGGCGCAGGTCTTCGATCAGGAACAGGGTCTCTTCATCGTTTTTTTCATGAACCACCACGACCTCATAGCAGGGGTGGTCTTGCTGAAGCCAGAATACAAGATTCTGCTTGAGGGATTCGGAGTGGTTCTTCCCGGATAAGATGACGGAGACTCCTTGAGGGTTGCCGTCCGGGGCGGGGAAAACGTGTTTGGGGACGGGTCTGTAGCATTTCAGGTAGAAATGGACGGTGGTTATGGCTGAAAGAAGCCAGAGAACGATCAAGCAATACTCCCAAAACGATAGAAGAAGTCTGATTTCCATGAGCGGTAGGTGTCCTGAAAGATGGCTCTGCCAAGGCATGCCTCTATCCGGCAAGAAACCGGGAGCTTTTGCCTGGTCTGAAACCTGTCCGGAAAGAGTGCGGGGGATGGCATGGGGCGGCCGGTCTTGCTCCGGCATGGGCGCAAAGGTAAGAAAGTGCCGGGAATTTTCCATAAGCCGGGCGTATATGTTATCTTCGCAGTCCGGTAACCCTGCGGGAAAGGCGGGGGATTTTTGTGTTTCAATGTAATATTAGCATAATGCAGTTCATACTCCAAGCAAAGGATTCCGGCAGCAAGGCCCGCGTCGGTCTGATCCGGACAGCGCATGGTGAAATCCAGACCCCTGTTTTCATGCCGGTAGGCACGGTGGGGTCGGTCAAGGCTGTGCAGGTGACGGATTTGGTTCAGGATGTGAAGGCACAGATTATCCTGGGAAATACCTATCATTTGTATCTCAGGCCGGGGCTGGATGTGATCAAGGCGGCGGGCGGCATCCAGAAGTTCAACGCCTGGAACCGGCCGATGCTGACCGATAGCGGGGGATTCCAAGTATATTCCTTGTCGAGAACCCGGAAAATCCATGCCGAACACGGAGTGGAGTTCCGTTCGCATATCGACGGGGCAAAGCATCTGTTCACTCCGGAGAAAGTGATGGATATAGAGCGGGTGATCGGGGCGGATATCATGATGGCTTTTGACGAATGCACCCCGTATCCGTGCGAGTACAAGTATGCCAAGGCTTCGATGGAAATGACCCATGCTTGGCTGGATCGTTGCGTGAAGCGTTTTGTGGAGACCGAACCGGTCTATGGCTACGAGCAGGCTTTGTTCCCGATTGTCCAAGGCAGCACCTATCGTGATTTGAGGCGGATTTCGGCTGAAAAAGTAGCTTCGGTGGAAGTGGCCGGGGGCTGCGCCATCGGTGGGCTTTCGGTGGGCGAACCCAAGGAGGACATGTACGAGCTGACTGAACTGGTCTGCGATATTTTGCCCAAGGACAAGCCTCGTTACCTGATGGGAGTAGGCACTCCGGAGAACATCCTGGAGGGGATTTCCCAAGGCGTGGACATGTTCGACTGCGTGATGCCGACCCGCAACGGGCGCAACGCGATGCTGTTCACCAAGAACGGTATCATGAACATGAAGAACAAGAAATGGGCGGAGGATTTTTCCCCGATTGAAGAAGACGGGGCCAGTTATGTGGACAAGCTTTATACCAAGGCGTACCTGCGGCATCTGTTCCATTCCCAGGAATACTTGGCGGCCATGGTGGCCAGCCTGCATAATCTGGCCTTTTATCTGTGGCTGGTGGGCGAAGCTCGCAAGCATATACTGCAAGGGGATTTTCCAGCCTGGAAAACCTCGATGGTAGGGAAAGTGATGCAACGGTTGTAAGGCTTATCGTTCATGCCGTATGAGGGAATCGATGCGGAGGCTGGCCTTTTTGCTTCTTTGTTCTTGATTGGAATCCGGGCTTCGGCTCGGATGGGGCTGCATCTTTATGACTCCGGAATCTTTCTTGGATGATGCCGGTACTCGCCGTCTGGCTGCGGTGGTAGCGGATGAGGCCGAATTGGAAGGTGTGTCCGGCCTGGGATCCTTGGCCTTGGGCTCGGCCGAATGCGGACGCTTGCTTTCGGAGTCTCTGTTGCCTGCCATGATTTAGAAGCTGTTTAAACCCAAATCGGTCATTAGGCTTCGGGCAGATTGCTCGCTTGTGTCATGCAGCATGCTTCTCGCCTAGCCGAAGGCGTAGCGGGCTACATCGAGGCGTAGCGAGGAACAGGATGCGGACAGAAGCGGGCAATCTGCCCGAAAGCCTCGTTTTCCCAATCAGAAACGGTCACGGCGTGTCTAATGACCGATTTGGGTTAAATTTATTTGTTCAGGCCATCGGGAGGGGATTTGGAGGGATGGCGCCGCGTTTTCCAAAGGAGGATAGCCAAGCTATCTGACGTGAAAAAGGCAAACGATAGCGAAAGTCGAGCGGGGAATCAAAGCTTGCT